>NZ_JBITHK010000002.1:0-435859 GCF_044457925.1 Nocardiopsis sp. NPDC050513
CCCCCCCCCCCCCCCCCCCCCCCCCCCCCCCCCCCCCCCCCCCCCCCCCCCCCCCCCCCCCCCCCCCCCCCCCCCCCCCCCCCCCCCCCCCCCCGACCGGTCACGTCAGGACCCGGATCTCCGTCACCCCTCGTCAGGAGCCCTGTGGACGTGCTCCAGGGCGTCGCCCAGACGTTCGCGGGCGCTGACGCCGCACCGGTCCTCCAACGCCTCCCGCAGCACCTCGCGGTCGTCGAAGGGCAGGATCTCGCCCTTGACGTACTGACCGGTCTCGTGGCCCTTGCCCGCGACGACGATCACGTCGCCGCTGCGGGCCCCGGCCACGGCCAGGCGGATCGCCTCGGCGCGGTCGAGTTCGACCGTGACCCGCGCGCGGGCCTCCTCGGGGACCTTGGCCACCCCCTCCAGCATCGCGGTGGCGATCGTGACGGGGTCCTCGCTGCGGGGGTTGTCGTTGGTGATGACCAGGTGGTCGGCCAGGCGCGCCGCAGCCTCGCCCATGAGCGGGCGTTTGGCGCGGTCGCGGTCGCCGCCGCAGCCGACGACCATGGTCAGCCGTCCCCGGGTGGTGGTGCGCAGGGAGGTCAGGACCGCCTCGATCGCGCCCGGTTTGTGCGAGTAGTCGACGATCGCGGTGAAGTCCTGGAGCGCGCTCGGCACCTCGCGGACGACGACGGGCTCCATGCGCCCGGGCACGCCGGGCGCGGCGGCCACGCCGGCGATGGCGGTCTCCAGGGGCAGGCCCGCCTCGACCAGGCCGACGATGGCGGCCATGGCGTTGGAGACGTTGAACGGCCCGGGCAGGGCGACGGAGGCGTCGGCCTCCATGCCGCCGGGGCCGACGATGCGGAAGGTGCTGCCGGTGGCCCCGAGCCGGACGTCGACGGCGCGCCAGTCGGCCGCCGTGCCGCCCGCCTCGGGAGCCGCGTCGGAGAAGCCGTCCACCCCGAACGTGGTGACGGGAACGACGCCGTCGCCGCGGACCATGTCCACGAGGGCGCGGCCGAACCGGTCGTCGGTGTTGACGACGGCGATGTCGCAGTACTCGGGGGTGAACAGGCGCGCCTTGGTCTCGAAGTAGTCGCGCAGGTCGGAGTGGAAGTCCAGGTGGTCCTGGGACAGGTTGGTGAAGATGGCGACGTCGTAGCGGGTGCCGCCGACCCGGCCCAGGGCGAGGGCGTGGCTGGAGACCTCCATGGCGGCGGCGGTGACGCCGCGTTCGCGCATCACCGCGAACAGGCCGTGCAGGTCGGTGGCCTCGGGGGTGGTGAGCGAGGAGGCGACGCGCTCGTCCCCGACGCGCATCTCGACGGTGCCGACCAGGCCGGTGCTCATCCCGGCCCGGCGCAGACCCGACTCGACCAGGTAGGTGATCGTCGTCTTGCCGCTGGTTCCGGTGGTGCCGACCAGGAGCAGGTCCCGGGCCGGTTCGCCGAAGACCCATCCGGCCGCGGTCCCGAGCGCGGCCCGGGCGTCCGGGACGACGAGCACCGGCAGCCCGGTGGCCGACGCCCGCTCGGCCCCGTCTGCGTCGGTGAGGACGGCGGCGGCTCCCGCCTCGGCCACCTGGGCGGCGAAGTCGGCCCCGTGGGCGCGCGTGCCGGGCAGGGCGGCGTACAGGTCGCCGGGGCGTACCCGGCGTGAGTCGTGGGTGATGCCGCGGACGTGCACCTCCTCGCCGGGCACCTCGGCGGTGTCGTCGGCGCCCGGCCCCGGGCGCAGCAGTGTGGCGTCCGGCCCGAGCAGCGTCGCGAGGGCGGACAGCGGACGGAGTTGGGTGTGTTCAGGTCGCATTACCGGTGGCACGTGTGGAGGTTAACGGCTGTGGACGACCGCTCGGTAATTTCCACGCTGCGTTCGGCGCGGTTTCTCCGCGTGGGCGTTTCTCCCAGGTTACGCCGGGTGCGCGCGCGGGAGGCGGGCCGTAGCCGCTCGGTACGGTGAGGGGGACGCGGGGAGGGGCCCATGGACCGAGGCGTGGTGGGCGGGCGGCCGCTGGTGCTGGACGGCGGACTGGCGACGCGGTTGGAGGCCTACGGCCGCGACCTGGGCGGCGGGCTGTGGTCGGCGCGGCTGCTGGCGGAGGAGCCGGAGCTGGTGCGCCGGGTGCACCGGGACTACTTCGAGGCGGGCGCCGACGTGGCGATCGCCGCCGGGTACCAGGCGACCGCGGCGGCGTTCGCGGCCCGGGGGTTCGGCGCGGCCGAGGCCCGGGCGCTGGTCGTGCGCTCGGTGGAGCTGGCGCGCGCCGAGCGGGACGCGTTCGGGGCGGGGCTGGTCGCGGCGGGCGTGGGTCCCTACGGGGCGGCGCGGGCCGACGGGTCGGAGTACACCGGCGACTACGACCTGGACGAGGACGGGCTGGTGCGCTGGCACCGGGAGCGCTGGGAGCTGCTGACCGGCGCCGGGGCCGACCTGGTGGCGTGCGAGACCATCCCGTCTCTGGACGAGGCCAGGGCGCTGGCCCGGCTGTTGGGCGGGACGCCCGGGGTGCGCGCGTGGATGAGCTTCTCGTGCGCGGACGGGGCGCGGATCAGCGACGGCACACCGATGGCGGAGGTCGCACGGGAGCTGGCGCCGTTGCACGCCGACGGGAGGCTCGTGGCGGTCGGGGTCAACTGCACGGCGCCCCGGTTCGTGCCGTCCCTGGTGCGCGCGGTGTCCGCCGCGGGGCTGCCCGCGGTCGCCTACCCCAACTCGGGCGAGGTGTGGGACGCCCGGCGCCGTCGGTGGACGGGCACGGGCGACCCCGGGACGTTCGGGGCCGCCGCCGTCGGCTGGTGCGCGGCCGGCGCCGTGCTCGTGGGCGGGTGCTGCCGCACCGGGCCGGAGCACGTGCGCGCGATCCGCGCCGCGGTGGACGGGATGTCCTAGGGCGCCTCGTCCTCGAAGAGGCGGACGGCGGGCGGTTCGGTGTCCGTGGGCGGGATCCGCATCGACCGCAGCGCGAAGGACATGATGTCGTTGAACACCGGGCCGGCCGCCTCGCCGCCGTAGTAGGACTCCTGCGGGTTGTGCAGGACCACCTGGACGACCAGCTCGGGGTCGTCCGCGGGGGCGAACCCGGCGAACGTCGCGGTGTAGGCGCCGCGCTCGTAGCGGCCGGTCTCGGGGTCGATCCGGTTGGCGGTACCGGTCTTGCCCGCCACCCGGTAGCCGTCGATGCGGGCCTGGGGCGCGGTGCCCTCGTCGCTGGTGACCGCCTCCAGCATCAGCGCGAGCTGTTCGGCGGTCTCCTCGCTGACCACCCGGCGCCGCTCGCCCGCCTCGGCGGCGGTGAACTCGCCCTCGCTGTCCACGGTTCCGGCGACGACGCGCGGCTCGGCCCGCACCCCGCCGTTGGCGATGGTGGCGTACACCGACGCCATCTGCGCGGCGTTGACCGACAGGCCGTGCCCGATGGACACCGACGGCAGCTGGGTGCCCCACCAGTCCTCGGGGTCGGTGAGGATGCCCGCCTCCTCGCCGGGGAGCGCGAGTCCGGTGGGCTGGCCGAGGCCGAACCGCTCCAGGTACGAGTGCAGGACCCCCGCGCCGACCTGGTCGGCGATCTGGATGGTCCCCACGTTGCTGGACTGGGCCATGATGCCGTTGACCGTGAGCCGCTGGGTCCCGCGGTTGCTGGAGTTGCGGAAGGTCTGGTCGTAGTACTGGATGGCGTAGGGCACGGTGTACACGGTGTCGGGGGTGGTGACCCCCTCCTCCAGTGCCGCGCCCATCGTGATGACCTTGTTGGTGCTGCCCGGTTCGAAGGTGTCGTGGACCGCGCCGTTGGCCCAGTCCTCCGGGCTGGCGTCGGAGATGTCCTCCTGGGAGTAGGTCGGGTAGTCCGCCATCGCGAGGATCTCGCCGCTGGGGCGCATGACGATGGCGCTGCCGCCCTCGGCGCCCAGCTCCTCCACGCGCTCCGCCAGGACCTGGGCGGTGTACCACTGGAGGTCGCGGTCCAGCGTCAGGCGCACGTCCTGGCCGGGGACGGGCTCGCGGACCAGGCCGCCCGCCATGGGGATCTGGGTGCCGTCGCTGCCGACCTCGACCTGGCGCTTGCCCTGCTCTCCCGCGAGGGTGGAGTCGAGGTAGCCCTCCAGGCCCTCCAGTCCGTAGCCCTCGGAGCCGACGAAGCCCACGAGGTCGGCTGCGCCGGTCCCGTCGGGGTACACGCGGCGGTAGTCGACCTGGGAGCCCAGGCCGGACAGGCCCACGTCGCGCAGGTCGGCCCAGTCGCGCGGCAGCACGTCGGTGGCCACGACCTGGTAGCGGCTGGGGCGGGCGTCCACGCGTGCGGCGACCTCGTCCTCGTCCAGGCCGAAGCGGGTGACGAGTTCGTCGACGAGCTGGTCGCGCTCGCCCTCCTCGACCTCCTCGGGGTCGACGAAGACCGTGCGCACCTCCACCGAGAGCGCGAACGGGTTGCCGTCGGCGTCGGTGATCTGTCCGCGCAGTGTGGGGATGTCGATGGTCTGGAGCCGCAGGTTGGCCGCGGCCTCGGCGAAGGTGTCGGCCTGGAGGCCCTGGATCTGGACCAGCCGACCGGCGAACAGCAGCAGGATCACGACGATCAGCACACCGCCGGCCTTGACGCGCTTGAGCGGGTCGCCGCGGCGGAAGGTCCGTCTGAGCAGCGGTGGGGGCGGCGGGGCGGCCCGGTGGCCCTCCCCGGCGCGTTCTCGGCGGGCGCCCTTGTCCGGGCGGCCCCCGGAGCGGGTGCTGGCGCTGGGCCGACCGCCCCCGGCGGGGCGGCTGGACGACTTGCGGGGGCGCTTGTCGGGCCGCGACCCCGACCGTCCCGTCGCCCCCGGGCGCTGGGGGCCGCGCGAGCCGCGGTCACGCGACGGGCTCACTCGGCGCTCCCGGTCCCGCCGAGGACCTCACCGCTGTCCCGGTCCAGGAAGCGCGGGGCCTCGTCGGGCTGCTCCATGCCGAGTTCCTCGGCCTCCTCGGCGATGCGCTCGGAGCTCTCCAGGTGCGCGACCCGGTCCCGCCACTGCTGCTGCGCGTAGGCCAGTTCGCGGTTCTCGGCCTGGAGCCGGGTGATGGTGAAGGCCTCCTGGGCGATGACGCTGCGCAGCACGAGGAGGCTGACCAGCGCTCCGGCGAGCAGGCAGAGGATGAGCAGGACGAACGGGATGCGCGGCGCGCGCCCCTGTCCGGCCGCGTCGCGGGCGGCCGGCCCGGCCCCGCGCTCACGGGCGCCGGATCGGGCCGCCCGCGTCCGCCCGGCGCCCTCGCCCCGGTCGGGCGCGCGGCGCGTGTCCGTACTCGAACTCATCTGCTCTCCTACCGCTCTACCGCGATGCCGCGCGTACGCGTTCGGCCGCACGGAGGCGGGCGGACTGGGCGCGCGGGTTGCCTTCGATCTCTGTGTCCGTGGGCAGTTCCGCACCCCGGGTGAGCAGCCGCAGCTCCGGCTGCCGGTCGGGGAGCGGGACCGGAAGGTCGGCGGGGGTGGTGTCGGTGGACAGGGCGGCCAGCGCTCGCTTGGTCATCCGGTCCTCGAGGGAGTGGTAGGACAGCACGGCGATCCGACCGCCGACCGCCAGGCGGGAGATCGCGGCGGGCAGGGCGCGTTCGAGGATGGACAGTTCGGCGTTGACCTCGATGCGCAGGCCCTGGAAGGTGCGCTTGGCGGGGTGGCCTCCGGTCCGGCGGGTGGCGGCGGGGATGGCCGTGCGGACCAGTTCGGCCAGTTCGCGGGTGGAGGCGATGGGGGCGCGTGCGCGCTGCCGCTCGATCGCGCGGGCGATGCGGGAGGCGAAGCGCTCCTCGCCGTAGGTGCGCAGGACGTGGGTGAGCTCGGCGACCGGGTAGGTGTTGACGACGTCCGCCGCGGTGAGGTCCTGGGTGCGGTCCATGCGCATGTCCAGGGGGGCGTCGTGCGCGTAGGCGAAGCCGCGGTCGGTCTCGTCGAGCTGCGGCGAGGACACCCCGAGGTCGAGCAGGACGGCGTCGGCCTCGGCGGCGCCCGCCTCGTCCAGGGCGCGCGGGATGTCCGAGTAGACCGCGTGCACGAGGTGGGTGCGGTCGGCGTAGGCGGCGAGGCGCTTGGCGCTGCGCTCCAGTGCGGTGGTGTCGCGGTCGACGCCGACCAGCCGGGCGGTGGGGCACGCCTTGAGCAGGGCCTCGGAGTGGCCGCCCAGTCCCAGGGTGCCGTCGACGAACACGGCGCCGGGGCGGCTGAGCGAGGGAGCGAGCAGCTCCACGATCCGGTCGAGCATGACGGGGACGTGCAGGGGGTCCAGACCCGCCCTGGCCGCCGCGATCCTGGCCGCGATGTCGTCGTCCGGGCCCTCGTGCCTCCGGGTGTCCCCCATGCGGTGCCGTTCCTCCACGCTGTCGCCGTCTCCCCCTGAAGTCTCCACGCGGACGCACGGGATCGTGCGTCGCGCGGTGTCCTCGGCGTGGCCCGACCGGGTTCCGGCCGGACCTCGTCCGGACACGGCCGCTATTGTCCACCTTTCGGCGGACTCGCGTTGACGACCTGGCGCCGGGGAAGTCGCGCCAGCTCGCCCGTGCCGCGTCCGCGGGTCCGGCCGGACCCCGGCTTGCGAGGGTGTGGACTGTCGTGCCGGTCACACCGGCGGCCGTCGCCGGGTTCACAGCACCCCGGGCAGCACCTCCTCCGACAGACGCGCGAAGGCCTGCTCCTGCTCGGCCTCGTAGTCCGACCAGGCCCGCGCGGCCCAGATCTCCAACCGCGTGTTGGCGCCGATGACGACGCACTCGCGGTCCAGGCCCGCGTACTCGCGCAGCTTCGGCGGGATGGTGATCCGGCCCTGCTTGTCGCAGGACTCGTCGGACGCGCTGGCGAAGAGGACCCGACCGTAGTCGCGAACCGCCTTGGCGGTGACCGGGGCGGAGCTGAGCGCGTCGGTGACGCGCCGGAACTCCTCCAAGGGAAAGACGTAGAGGCAGTGCTCCTGGCCCTTGGTGATCACCAGCCCCCCCGACAGATCGTCGCGGTACTTCGCCGGAAGGAACAGCCGCCCCTTCTGGTCGAGGCGAGGCGTGTGCGTGCCGAGAAACACAGCGCCACCTCCCTCACCCCGTGGTGGGGACCTCACTCTCCCCACGCTGCCCCACCTTACTCCACTCTTCCCCACCGTCAACAGCGCCAGCCCGCGACCGCAGTCGAATCCGGCAATGAAACCGCAGGTCAGAAGCGTGCAGGTCGGGTGGGGCGCCGTGTCGTGTCCTGGCGGTTCCTCCGCGCCGGCGTCGCCTCCGACCGGAACGCGCGGGCACGTGGGGCGAACCGGAACGGGGGCGCGGGCGTCTGAACGGACACGGATCGGAAGGTGTCACCCGGGGTCTCACATCCGACCTCTCCGACCTGGGACGGAGCGGGGTGATTCCGGCACTTTGGTTTGCAATCACTTCGAATGGGCCTAGCCTCGGAGCGACACCGACACACGGAGCCAGGACGAGCGGGAGGGGTCTCGTGTCACTCGGCACACACCACGGCGGTCACGGGGGCGGCGTCCAGGCGGACGTCGGCGAGATCGTCGGCGTCGCCGACCGCGTCCGCCACGCGATCGAGACCGTCATCGAGGGCAAGCCGGAGGTCCTGCGCGTCGCGCTGACCGTCCTGCTGGCCGAGGGCCACCTGCTCATCGAGGACGTGCCCGGCGTGGGCAAGACGATGCTCGCCAAGGCTCTGGGCCGGGCGGTCGACTGCTCGGTGCAGCGGATCCAGTTCACGCCGGACCTGCTGCCCAGCGACATCACCGGCGTGAACGTCTACCACCAGGACCGGCACGAGTTCGAGTTCAACCCCGGCCCGGTGTTCGCCAACATCGTGCTGGGCGACGAGATCAACCGCGCATCGCCCAAGACCCAGGCCGCCCTCCTGGAGTGCATGGAGGAGCGCCAGGTCAGCACCGACGGCCAGACCCGCCGGCTCGAACGGCCGTTCATGGTGGTGGCCACGCAGAACCCGTCGGACATGGAGGGCACCTACACCCTCCCCGAGGCCCAGAGGGACCGCTTCATGGCCCGCGTCTCGGTCGGCTACCCCGCGCCCCAGGCCGAGCTGGACATGATCGACGCGCACAGCGCCCACTCGCCCCTGGACGGCCTGGCGCCCGTCACCAACGCCGCGAACATCCGCGACCTCGCCGACCGGGTGCGCTCGGTGCACGTCGCCCCCGGCATGCGCCGCTACGTCGTCGACCTGGTCAACTCCACGCGGACCAGCCCCGAGCTGCGCCTGGGCGCCTCACCGCGCGCCACCCTGCACCTGGTCCGCGCCGCCCGCGCCTACGCCGCCCTGGACGGGCGGCACTACGTCGTCCCCGACGACATCCAGGCGCTGGCCGTGCCGGTCCTGGCGCACCGGCTGCTGCCCGGCCCCGAGGCGGGGATGGGGCGCCTGTCGACCGAGCAGATCGTCGCGAAGCTGGTCTCCCGCCTCCCCGTCCCCGGCCCGCAGTGACCGCTCACGGCGCCCCGGCCCCGGTCCACGAGCCGCCCGCGGCGCGGTCCCCGACCCGGCGGACCCTGACTGTCCGCGGCTGGTTCATGCTCGTCTTCGGCCTGGCCGCGCTCGTCGTCGGCTTCGTGATGGGTCAGCGCGAGATCGTGGGACTGGGCGCGCTGCTGACCGCCGTGCCGCTGGTGGCCGTGCTCACCCTGATCGGGTCGGTGTCGCGGGTCGTGCACAGCCGCGCCGTCGTCCCCGCGCGGGTCCCCGCCGGACACGACGCGCGCGTGCTGGTGCGGATCGGCAACGCCTCGTCCGCCTGGCCGGTCGCGTCGGTGTTCGTCGAGGACGGCCTGCCCGTCCCCCTCGGCTCCCGGCCCCGCTTCACCGTCGGCTACCTGCGGCCGCGCGCGGTCCGCGACGTCTCCTACCTGGTGCGCCCGGCCGTGCGCGGCAGGTACCCGATCGGCCCCCTCGTGGTCAGCGTCTCCGACCCCCTGGGCTGTGTGCGCGTCACCCGGGTCGTCGGCGCTCCCTCCTCGCTGCTCGTGACGCCGCCGACCGTCCCGCTGTCCCCGCTCGGCCCCGCCGGGGGCTTCCAAGGCGAGGAGTCCCCCCGCCGTGCGATGGCCGGCGCAGGCGAACAGGACCCGATCCCCCGCGAGTACCAGCACGGCGACGAACTGCGCCGGGTGCACTGGCGGTCCACCGCCAAGCACGGTGAGCTGATGGTGCGGCGCGACGAGCAGCACTGGCGCGAGGACTGCGCGGTCCTGGTCGACACGCGGCTCCGGGCCCACCGGGGACACGGCCCCGCCGGATCGCTGGAGACCGCCGTGAGCGTCGCCGCCTCGGTCGCGGTGCACCTCGTCGACCACGGCCACGAGCTGCGGCTGTACACCGAGTGGGGGCGGGGCCGCTCCGCCTCGGCCTTCGGAGTCCTCAACGACCTGGCCGTGGCCCAGCCCTCCGGCGTCCCCGGCCTGCTGACCGGCGTCGACATGCTCACCGCCCACCGGGGCGGCTCCCCCAGCCTGGTGGTGGCGGTCCTCGGCGCGGTGTCCGCCGACGAGGCCGCCGCGCTGGCGCGGGTCCGCGGCGCGCGCGTGGCCGTGCTGTGCGCCCACGCCGCCTGGCCCTCCCCCGACACCCTCCGCGGCGCCGACGAGATCCTGAGCGCGTCCGGGTGGCGGGTCCTGACCGTCTCCTCGCCCACCGAGCTGCCGCCGCTGTGGCAGCGGGCGACCGCCCCCGCCCTGTCCCCGGCGGCCGGGCCGACCACCCTCCGGGAGGGTCCGCGTTGAGAGCCCTGATGCCCCTGGCCACACTGTTCAGCCTGGTGGCGGCGGTTCCGCTGCTCGGCACGGTCGTGACGGGCACCGGCTGGTGGGTTCCGGCCGTGGTGATGATGACGGCCGTGGCCGGGGCCTCCGCGCTCTACCGGCTGAGCGGGTGGACCTCCCTCGCGGTGCCGTTCCTCCAGATCCTCGTGGCCGCGGTGCTGCTGACGCCGCTGTTCGTCGCCGACACCGCCGTTCTCGGGCTGATCCCCACCCGGGAGACGCTCCCCGCTCTGGGCGATCTGTTGAACGAGGGGGTCGACGCGATCAACGTGAGCGCCCCGCCGGTCACCGGAACCCCGGGCGTCGCGCTGATCGTCGCGCTGGCCCTGGCCGTGCTCGTGGGCGCCGCCGACTTCCTCGCCGTGACCGCGCGCTGCCCCGGCATGGTCGGCGCCCTGCTGGTCGCGTTGCTGGCGGTCCCTTTGGTGGTGCACGACGGGGGGGTCACCGCCGGGGCGGCGGTGAGCGCGGCGGTCGGATTCCTGGCGCTGTTGGCCGTGGACATGTGGCTGCGCGGGCGGGAGTGGGGGATGCCCGTCCCCGACCCCGCCGCCCGGGTCCCGGGCGGTCTGTGGCGGGCGGCGGCCGTCACCGTGTCCGTCGCGGCGGCCGTGCTGGTGGCGTTGGCGGTGCCGCTGGCGGCCCCGTCGCTGGGGACCGGTGCCATCTACGGCGCCGCGAACGGGTCCCCCTTCGGCGACGGCCCGACCGACACCACCACGACGCACCCGCTCGTCTCCCTGAACCGCGACCTGAGCTCGGACTCCGACCGCACGGTGCTCACCTACACGACCGACGCCGAGGAACCCGACTACCTGCGCATGTACGTGCTGGACGAGTTCGACGGCGTGAACTGGACGATGTCGCCGGTCGGCGCCACGCGCGACACCCGGATGACGGACGAACTGCCGCTGCCGACGGGCTGGACGGCCGAACCGGACGGCGCGACCTCGACCACCCGCGTCTCCCTGGACGCCGAAGCGCCCAGCATGGACTTCCTGCCGGTGCCCTACTGGCCCCGCTCGGTGGACGTGTCCGGGGAGTGGTACGCCGACCCCGACAGCCTCATGGTGTTCACCACGGACGCGCCGCGCACCGGACTCAGCTTCACCGTCGAGTCGGCGACGCGCACGACCTCGGTCGACGCCCTGGCCGACGCGGGGAACGCCCGGTCGGTGCCCGACGCCTTCCTCGACCTGCCCGCCGGCGTGGATCCACGCGTGGAGGAGCTGACCCAGGCGGTGACCAGCGGCGCGGGGTCGCCGTACGAGCGTGCGCTCGCCCTCCAGGAGTTCTTCAGGGACGGGTCGTTCGACTACAGTCTGACGCCGCCGCCGGTCCCCGAGGGCGTCGACCCGCTGGCCCACTTCCTGTTCGAGGACCAGGTCGGCTACTGCCAGCAGTTCGCGGGCACCATGGCGGTGATGGCGCGGCAGGCCGGCATCCCCGCCCGCGTGGCGACCGGCTACACCGCAGGGCAGCGGATGGGCGACGGCCGGTGGGCCGTGTCCTCGGGCGACGCCCACGCGTGGCCGGAGCTGTACTTCGAGGGCGTCGGCTGGGTGCGGTTCGAGCCGACCCCGGACGGCGCCGGGGGGCAGGGGCAGGGGACCGCGACGGTGCCCGACTACACGAGCGGGGAGTCCGGCGGCGCCCCCACGGACGAGCGCACGGACCCGGAGGGCGAGGAGTCCGAGAGCCCGGAGTCCGAGCCGTCCGCCACGGCCGGGCCCGAGTCCGACGGCCCCGAGGAGAGCGCGGCGCCCGAGTCCGGGGAGGAGGACGGGACGGCCGCGGCCTCCGGTTCGGATGCGGACGCGGGTTCCGTCCCGGTGTGGCTGCCGGTCGCGGGGGCCGTTCTGGCCGCGGTGCTCCTGGCGGCCCTGCCCGCCCTGGTGCGGATCGCGGTGCGGGGGTCGCGGACGGCCGCCGTGGCGGGGGGCGCACCGGTCCCCGCGGCGCACGCCGCCTGGCGGGAACTGCGCGACACCTGCCTGGACCTGGGGATTGCCTGGGACCTGGCGGAGAGCCCTCGGGGCACGGCCGAACGCCTGGCGCCGCGGGGACCGGTCCCGGACGACGTCCGGGCCGCGCTGTGGCGCCTGGCCCTGGGCGAGGAGTCGGCGCGCTACGCCCCCGAACCGGCCGTGATGCCCGGGGCTCGCGAGGACCTGGCCGCGGCGCGTGCGGGGTTGGCGGCGGCCAGTGGTCGGGCCGCGAGGGTCCGGGCACTGCTGCTGCCGCGGTCACTGGCCCCGTGGAACCGCCCGCGACCGGACGCCCCGCCGGTACCGACCACGGCCTGAGCGACGGACGGACGAGCCCCCGGCCCGCGCGGGCCGGGGGCTCGTCCGCGCACACGGGTGCGCTCCGGTCCCGCCGGGGCCTCGGTGGACGGCGCACGCGAGAAAGCGGTGGAGCCCACGCGTCCACGTGGACCCCACCGCTTCCGTGCTCGTCGTGCCGTTCCCGGTGGCGGGCGCGTCGCTCCGAGAGGCGGGAGCCTGGGCGCCGTCCGGGAAGGGACTACTCCTCGCCCTCCTGGCGGCGGCGCCAGCGCTCCTCGAACCTGTGCATCATGCCCGGGCGCGCGCCCTTGCGCTTCTGCTTGGCGTCCGCCGCGGGCGCCGCGGTCTCGGCTCCGCCTCCGGCCGCCTTGCGCCATGCGTTGGCCCCCCACAGGAAGCACGCGAGCATGACGATGAAGCCGAGGACGCTGATGAGTACCTGCATGACCGGATTACCGATCAGGAGGCCCGCCAACAGCAGAACGACACCGATGACGAATCCGAGTACGGCCTTGATGATCCAGCGCTTGTAATGGACCGCGGGGTTCGTTTGCCGAACGGTGTTCGCGAACTTCGGGTCCTCGGCATACAGCGCCCGCTCGATCTGGTCGAGCATGCGCTGCTCGTGTTCAGAGAGCGGCACGGCGCCTCCCTACGACAGTCCCCGGTTGGGGTGGCGGGTACTGATGAACAGTCTCTCGGTCAGTGGTATGCCCAGAATACGGCGCGCTAGCGCCTACTGGAAAGAAAAGCTGTGTGACCACCTGACCCACTGGGGTCCCGGTACCCACACTCCGTATCGGAAACACCGGCTTCCATGCCTCTCTGCCTACCCTGACTCCGGTCCTACCGTTGGAACGCTCGGAAGGGCCCGGAAGTTGCGGAATCATACGTCGTTTTCGTCACGCTTGGCGAGTACCGCCGACTGTATCGCGCCCGGACCGAACCGCGCGGTGACCCTGTCCATCACCCGCTCGACGTCCCGCCAGCCGGTCTCCTCCTCCCCCAGGGCCAGCTGGCGCGGGGCCTCCTCCGCCGGGACGACGCCCTCCACGCGCACCCCGACCAGGCGGAGCCGCACCCGCTCCAGCCCGGCCGCCGCGTACAGCGCGCGTGCCACGGCGCTGATCTCCCTGCCCACGTCGGTGGCTTCCGGAAGGGTCCGGGACCGGGTGATGGTGGAGAAATCCGCCCGGCGGAGCTTGACACTCACCGTGCGCCCCACCTGTCCCGAGGCGCGCAGGCGTCGTGCCACCTTCTCCGACAGCCGCAGCAACTCCCGGTTGATCACCTCCGGGTCGCCCACGTCCGCGTCGAAGGTCTCCTCCGCGCCGACGCTCTTGTCGGGGGTCTCGGGGACCACGGGGGTGTCGTCCACCCCGCGCGCCAGCTCCGACAGGCGGGTTCCGGCCTTGGCTCCGAGCTCCGCCCGCAGCAGGTCGGGGTCGGTTCGGGCCAGCGCGCCGACGGTGCGCAGACCCAGCTTCACCAGGGTCTGCTCGGTCTTGTCCCCCACGCCGGGCAGCGCGCCGACCGGGAGCGGGTCGAGGAAGGAGCGGACGTGCCCGGTGGGTACCAGGAGCAGTCCGTCGGGCTTGCAGTGCGTGGAGCCGAGCTTGGCGGCGAACCGGGTGGCGGCCACCCCCACCGAGCATGTGAGCCGTTGCTCGGCGCGGACGCGCTCGCGGATCATCGCGGCGATGCGCACCGGGCCGCCGAGCCGTCTGCGCGCCCCGGAGACGTCCAGGAAGGCCTCGTCGAGGGAGAGCGGCTGTACGAGGGGGGTCACGGACCGCAGGATGTCCATGACGGCCTCGGAGGCCTCCCGGTAGGCGGGGCCGTCCGGGGGGAAGACGATCGCGTCCGGGCACAGCCGCAGCGCGCGCACCATGGGCATCGCGGAGTGGACACCGCGGGCGCGGGCGAGGTAGTCGGCCGAGGAGACCACTCCGCGCGGACCGGTGCCGCCGACGATGACCGGGTGTCCGCGCGACCCGGGGTGCCGCAACTGCTCGACACTGGCGAAGAACGCGTCCATGTCGATGTGCAGGATGTCGCAGCCCGCGTCCGGACCGGATCCGTCGGCGGGGAAGTCCTCGCCCAGGGGGACGATGCCCTCGGGGGCGACCATTCCGCGCAGCGCGGCGCCGCGTTCCAGTTGGCGTCGGCTCATAGGCCCAGGTTACGCCCGCTCCACGCCCTACCGGTGCGCGATGACGTGCAGCTGGGTGGCGATGCCGACCAGCTCCGGGTGTTCGGCCGCCGCCTTCTCCAGCTCCACCAGGTGCTGCCCGGCGTGGGCGTCGCCCTCCCAGGCGTGCCCGGGCAGGACGTCCGCGAAGACCCGCACACCGCGGACGCTCCCGCCGGTCAGCCCGGCCTCGCCGACCAGGGTCAGGAGCTGCTGGCGGGTGAAGCGGCGCGGCATCGGGTCGCCCTCGCCCCACCGGCCCTCGGGGTCGGAGAGCAGGTGGGCGGCGTCGGCGATGTGCCCGGACAGCGCCCGGTGCAGGGCGCCGGCGACGGCGTTGGTCGCCAGGAGGCTGACCGCGCCGCCCGGTCGGGTCACCCCGACCACGTCGCGCAGCGCCGCGGCGGGGTCGTCGACGTACTCCAGCACGTTGTGCACCAGGACCAGATCGGCGCTGCCCGGGGCGAACAGCGAGGCGAGGTCCCGGGTCTCGCCCTGGACGCCGCGCACGGTGACGCCGCGTTCGGCGGCACGGCGCTCCAGGGCGGCCAGGGAGTCCGGGCTCGGCTCGACGACGGTCACGCGGTGGCCGAGTTCGGCGAGCGGGACGGCGGCGCCGCCGGTGCCGCCACCCGCGTCGACGATCTCCAGGGGCCCGGCGCCGAGGCGGGCCAACAGGTCCGCGAGCGCGTCCCACACCACGGCGGTCCGAGCGGCGTTGGCCGCCCGTCCCGGTCCGGTCGCGCCGCTCGCGGCGAAGCCGACGCCGGTCGCGGTCGCGCTGGTCCTGTCAGTCACCTGGGTCCCCTCAATCCGGTGTCCCGACGTCCGCCCGCGGCGGCCGTCAGAGGGCGAGCTGCGCCTTGTTCTCCATCAAGCGTGACAGAAGGCCGCTGACGAAGTTCGGCGACTCGTCGGTGGACAGCTCCTTGGCCACACCGACGGCCTCGGCGATGGCGACGCCGTCCGGGATGTCCTGCGCCCACAGCAGCTCGTAGGCGCCCATCCGCAGGATGTTGCGGTCGACGACGGGCATGCGCTCCAGGGTCCAGCCGATGGCGTAGGCGCCCAGCAGCTCGTCGATGCGCGTCCGCCGCTCGTCGACGGCGCGGGCCAGGTTCTCGGTGAACTCGTTGATCGGCGGCTCGGGCTGGGCCCTGCGGCGTTGGATGACGTCCTCGACCGAGATGCCGCGCACCTCGGCCTCGTAGAGGACCTCGACCGCGCGTCGGCGGGCCTTGCGCCGTGCTCCGCTCATCAGTTGACTCGCCCGAGGTAGTCACCCGTGCGGGTGTCGACCTTGACGCGCTCGCCGGTGGTGATGAACAGGGGAACCTGGATGGTGGCGCCGGTCTCGACGGTGGCGGGCTTGGTGCCGCCGGTGGAGCGGTCGCCCTGGACGCCGGGGTCGGTCTGGGTGATCTCCATCTCGACGGCGGCGGGCAGCTCGACGTAGAGCGGGTTGCCCTCGTTGGTGGCCACCGTGACCTTGGTGTTCTCCAGGAGGAAGTTGGCGTTGTCGCCCACGACGGCGGACCCGACCTCGAGCTGCTCGTAGGTGGAGGAGTCCATGAACACGAAGTTCGTGCCGTCGTTGTAGAGGTACTCCATGTCACGACGGTCGACGTCGGCGAACTCGACCTTGGCACCGGCGTTGAACGTCCTGTCGACGATCTTGCCCGTGAGGACGTTCTTCAGCTTGGTGCGGACGAACGCGCCGCCCTTGCCCGGCTTGACGTGCTGGAACTCCAGGACGTTCCAGAGGACGCCGTCGAGTCGCAGGGTCTTGCCGTTCTTGATGTCGTTCGTCGTGGCCACTTCGGTCGTCTCTCCCAGGGGTGTGACACGTCGGGGACCGGACGCGCTGTTCCGGTCGGTGCTCGGTGGTTCGGAGCGCGGCTCCGCGGCTGTCCGCGTCCTGACCAGCGACGGCGGGCAGCCTGGGGCGCACCCCTCCTGCGGCCAGTCTAGTGGCTTCGCGGGACGCGGGTGCCGCCGGCGACCGCGCGGTAGGCGGTGTCCAGCAGCTCGGGTGCGGGAGCGCTGAGGATAGCGGGGGCTGCGAGGGCGTCCAGGACGACGAAGCGCAGGGTGGCGCCGCGGGCCTTCTTGTCGACGCTCATCGCGGCCCGCAGCTCGGGCCAGGCCTCGGGCGCGTAGGACACGGGCAGGCCGACCGAGGTGAGCAGGGAGCGGTGGCGTTCGACCAGGTCGGCGCCGATGCGGCCGTCGAGGCGGGCGAGTTCGGCGGCGAAGACCATGCCGATGGAGACCGCGTAGCCGTGCCGGAAGGTGTAGTTCTCGGCGCGCTCGATGGCGTGGCCGAGCGTGTGGCCGTAGTTGAGGATCTCGCGGCGACCGCTCTCCCTGAGGTCTCCGGAGACGACGTCGGCCTTGACGCGGACGGCGCGTTCGACGAGCTCGCGGGTGTGCTTGCCCTCGGGGCGGGTGGCGCCCTCGGGGTCGTCCTCGACGAGGTCGCAGATGACGGGGTCGTCGATGAACCCGGCCTTGATGACCTCGGCGAGGCCGCCCACGTAGTCGGCGCGGGGCAGGCTCGGCAGAGTGGCCAGGTCGCACAGGACGCCCGCGGGCGGGTGGAAGGCTCCGACGAGGTTCTTGCCCTCGGGGGTGTTGATGCCGGTCTTGCCCCCGACCGCGGCGTCGACCATGCCCAGGAGGGTGGTGGGCACCAGGACCGAGCGGACGCCGCGCAGCCAGGAGGCGGCGACGAAACCGGACAGGTCGGTGGTGGCGCCGCCGCCGACGCCGACGATCGCGTCGCTGCGGGTGAAGCTGTACCGGCCCAGGCGGGACCAGAGGTCGGCGGCCACGGCGGCGGTCTTGGCGGCCTCGCCGTCCGGGACGGGCATGGGCCGGACCGTGTGACCGGCCGCCTCCAGCACGCCGACGACGGGGCGGGCGATCTCGCCGAGTCCCTCGGGGTGGACCACGGCGACCTGGGCCGCCTGTCCGACCAGTGCGGGCAGCTCGGAGAGGATTCCGCTGCCGACCACCACGTCGTAGCGGCCGGAGGAGTCGCCGACACCGATCCGGGTCACGGTCACTGCTGGGCCTTTCCCGTCGTCCGCCCGTGCCCGAGGGTGGGCAGGATGGCGTCGACGATCTCTTCGGGGTGCTGGTCCGTGGTGGGCACGGTGACGGTGGCCAGGGCCTCGTAGACGGGCAGCCGCTCGTCGAGCAGCTTGCGGAGCCTGGTGCGCGGGTTGCCCGCGAGCAGGGGCCGGGCCACGTCCATGCCGACGCGCTTGGCCGCCTCGGCGAACTCGACCTGGAGGTAGACGACGTGGTGTCCGGCAAGGTCGGCGCGGGTGTCCTCGTTCAGGACGGCGCCGCCGCCGACCGCGATGACGCCCTCCCAGGACCGCAGCCCCTCGGCCACGACCTCGCGCTCCAGGGCGCGGAAGCGGTCCTCGCCGTCCTGGACGAAGATGTCGCCGATCGGCTTGCCCGCGCGCTTCTCGATCTCGGTGTCGGTGCACAGCAGATCCGCGCCGAGGCGCTCGGCCAGCGCCCGCCCGACGGTCGACTTCCCCGACCCCGGGGATCCGATGAGCACCGCGATCGCTCTGGCCACACTCGCCTGCCTTGGTCCGCCCCGCGTACGCGGGGACATCAGCCGTTCTTCCTCGTCGCCCTCCGTCCGGCGGAGGGCCGCCCCGCGGTGGGCCCGGCGCCGGGCCGGGCCCGCCGCCTCAGCGGATGGTGAGCGAGTCCAGGTATCCGCGCAGGTTGCGCGCGGTCTCGGCCACCGAGTCCCCGCCGAACTTCTCCACGGCGGCCTCGGCCAGGACCAGCGCGACCATGGCCTCGGCGACCACACCGGCGGCCGGGACCGCGGTGACGTCGCTGCGCTGGTGGTGGGCCTGGGCGGGCTCGCCCGTCTCGGTGTCGATGGTGTCGAGCGCCCGGGGGACGGTGGCGATCGGCTTCATCGCGGCGCGGACGCGCAGCGGGTCGCCGGTGGTCATGCCGCCCTCGACACCGCCCGCGCGGTTGGTCCGGCGGCGCACGCCGTCGGGGCCGGGCTCGATCTCGTCGTGGGCGACGGAGCCGCGGCGCGCGGCCGTGCGGAAGCCGTCGCCGACCTCGACGCCCTTGATGGCCTGGATCCCCATCAGGGCGCCGGCGAGCCGGGCGTCCAGACGGCGGTCCCAGTGGACGTGGCTGCCCAGACCGGGCGGCAGTCCGTAGGCCAGCACCTCGACCACGCCGCCGAGGGTGTCGCCGGACTTCTTGGTGTCGTCGATCTCCTCGACCATGCGGGCGCTGGTCTCGGCGTCGAAGCAGCGCACCGGGTCGGCGTCGACGGCGGCCAGGTCCTCGGGGCGGGGCTCGGGCGAGCCCTCGGGCACCTCGACCTGGCCCATGGACACGACGTGGCTGAGGATCTCCACGCCCAGCGCCTGACGGCAGAACTGGCGGGCGACCTCGCCCACGGCGACCCGGGCGGCGGTCTCACGGGCGCTGGCGCGCTCCAGGATCGGCCGGGACTCCTCGTGGCCGTACTTCTGCATGCCGACCAGGTCGGCGTGCCCGGGGCGCGGGCGCGTGAGCGGCTCGTTGCGCGCCACGCCCTCCAGCTCCTCGGCGGGCACCGGATCGGGAGACATCACCTTCTCCCACTTGGGCCACTCGGTGTTGCCCACCTCGATCGCGACCGGTCCCCCCTGGGTCCGGCCGTGTCGGATGCCTCCGATGACGGAGACCTCGTCCTTCTCGAACTTCATCCTGGCACCACGGCCGTACCCGGCGCGGCGGCGGAGCAGTGCGGCGGCGATGTCGTCAGAGGTGACGGACACACCGGCCGGAAGGCCCTCCAGAATCGCGACGAGTGCCGGTCCGTGGGACTCCCCCGCGGTCAGCCAACGCAACATGTCCACGATCCTCCCATGGATCGTCGCCGGACGCGGCATCGGATATCACCATCCGGACACCAGGGGCCGCCCGGCCAGCACGGTGGCGAGGGTGGCGGCGACCAGGAAGGGCCCCAACGGGAACGGATCGCGCCGGGCGACGCGGCGCGACACGAGGAGGGCCGCCACGACCAGGCTGAACGCCGTGAAGGCCCAGAAGACCGCGACCAGGGCGCCCAGCGGTCCCGCGGTCCACCCGCAGTACAGGCCGGTCAGGCCGGAGATCTTGACGTCGCCGAAGCCCAGGCCCCTGGGGTTGACGCGCCACAGCAGCCAGAACAACACGGTGACCAGGGCCATGCCCGTGAGGGCGTCCACGGCCGCGTCGAGGTCGGGGCCGCCGGGCGCGAGCAGGACCGCCGCGGTCACGAGCAGTCCCGCCACCGGGTAGGCGGGGGCGAGGAGGTCGTTGGGCAGCCGCAGGACACGGATGTCGACGACGGCCAGCGGCACACCGGTGACCACCAGCCACAGGACGGCCAGGTGCCCGAACGGGAACGAGGAGGACTGGTGGACGGCCAGCGCCCCGGTGAGGCCGAAGAGTACGGCGGTGGCGACGACGACCGCGGGGTGCGGGCGCACGACCCGTTCGCAGTGCGGGCAACGGCCGGTCCGGCGGAAGCCGCGGTCGGCCACGGCGGGCAGGGCGCGGACGAAGCGGAGTTCGGCCAGGCAGTGCGGGCAGCGCGGCGGGGGCGGTCCCTCGTCCTCGTCGACGGGGTCGGCCACCGTGTCCGGCCCGGCTGCGGCGGCGCCGTCGCCTGGATCCGCGGCCCCCGCCGACGCGGCGCCGCCCTCGGCCCGGCGGGAGTCGCGCGGCTCCGGCGCCCCGGCGCGCTGGCCGGGCGGGCCCGGGCGGGCGGCCCCGAACAGGTGCACGAGGCGTCCGGTGGCCAGGCCGACCAGCGCTCCGCACAGCCCGAGCAGGACCGCGACGGCGGCGGTGACCAGCCAGAGCTGGGGCGGGAGCGAGGACAGGGCGGGGGTGGTCATAGTCGGAAAGTTACCGTCGAAACGGGCGCGGCGACAGTGCCCGACGCCGGCCTGTGGACGACCCGGGCGCGGTCAGTCCCGGTCCCTGCGGGCCCGCACGACGGCGCTGAGTTCGATCCCGCCGGGCAGGACGTGGCCGAGTTCGGCCCGCAGCCGTTCGGCCACCCGGCGCAGGGCCTCGTCGTCGCGCCGGTCGAGTTCGAGGCGGATGCCGAGTTCGGCCCGTTCGGAGTCGTGCACGCGCACGCGCCCGATCCCGAACTCGGCGTGGGTCACGCGGTAGACGAGCGCGAGGACCTGCGGGTCCTCCTTGGGCTCGGGCACGTGGCCGTGTTCGGCGAGCAGACCGAGGAAGCGCCCCTGGACGGTGTAGGGCAGCGGCCCGGAGACGTCCAGGACCAGGGCGTCGGCGCCCTCCTCCACGGCGGCCTTGCACGCGTCCTGGGTGGTGAACGGGACGGGGCGGGCGTCGGGGCGCCAGCGCCGGACCGCGTCCACCGAGGTGAAGGCGAGCACCCCGCGACGGCCGTCCTTGCCGGTCATGATCGGGACCGCGACCTCGCTCGCCTTGTCCTTGGTGAGCCCGGCCGCGCCGGTCTCCGTCTCGGTGGCCACGGCGACGACGGGGATGAGCACCCGGGAACCGGCGAGCACGGACAGGACCTGGCGGTCGCCGACGCGGCCCGCCGCGTGGTCGCGCAGGCGCGCTTCGACCTCGGGGTCGGCGCTGCCGTCGTCGTCACGGAATTTCTGGGCGCCGATGATGGATGGTCTGCTCACAGGGCCCGACTCTACCGGGCGCCGCCGCGCGGCGGCGTGGCTCAGGGGGAGCCCTGTCCCCGGGGCACGCGGGTCTCACCCTCCAGTGCGGTGACGATCTCACCGAGTTGGGCGACCTGGGAGCGGTCCAACCGGTCGAACAGCAAAGTGCGCACGCACGCGGCGTGGCCGGGGGCGGCCCGGTCCAGGAGCGCGGCCCCCTCGTCGGTGAGGACGGCCCAGAGTCCGCGCCGGTCGTCGTCGCAGTGCTCACGGAGCACGAACCCGTCGCGTTCGAGGCGGGCGACCTGGTGGGACAGGCGGCTCTTGGACACGATGACGCTGTCGGCGAGCACCCGCATCCGCAGCCGTCGGCCCTCGGCCTCGGAGAGGTGGACGAGGATGCCGTACTCGACGAGGGAGATCCCGCACCGGGAGCGCAGGTCCTTCTCCAGGTCGTGGTAGAGCGCCGCGTTGGCTCTGAGGAAGCCGCGCCAGACGCGCTGTTCGTCGGCGTCGAGCCAGGTGGCATTCTCCATCTCTCCATCCTATCGACGCGGCCCGGGAGGGGCTGGCCGAATCATTCCCCTTCCAAGGAAGATACTTCTGCGCTACCTTGTTGCAAGCAAGAGAGAGGGACCTCGCCCGGGTCCCGCCAGCGAGGGAGACACACCATGGCAGCGCAGGAACTCAAGGCAGGCACCTGGAACATCGACCCCGCCCACTCGGTGGTCGGCTTCTCGGTACGCCACATGATGGTGAGCAAGGTGCGCGGGCGCTTCGAGAAGTTCGAGGCCACGCTCACCGTCCCGGAGGACCCGACCCGGTCCTCGGTGGTCGCGACCATCGACGCCGCCTCGATCAACACCGACAACGCCGACCGCGACAACCACGTCCGGTCCGCCGACTTCTTCCACGTCGAGACGCACCCGGAGTTCTCGTTCCGCTCCACGGGCCTGAAGGCCAAGGGCGACGAGTTCGTCCTCGCGGGCGACCTGACGATCAAGGGCGTCACGCACCCGGTCGAGCTCGCGCTGGAGTTCAACGGCTCCACGCTCGACCCCTTCGGCCTGGAGCGCGCCGGGTTCTCCGCCACCACCACGATCAGCCGCAAGCAGTTCGGCGTGGACATCGAGCTGCCGATGGACGGCGGCGGCGTGGTCGTCGGCGACAAGATCGCGATCGAGATCGACGCCGAGTTCACCCGGCAGGCCTAGGGGCCCGGGGGACCCCGCGCCGGGCCGCGTGGGCGGACACCTGGTCGTCCGACGCGGGGAACGGCTGTCCGGCCCAACGTGACGACACACTGTCACGAAAAGGCGGGGCCTCGGTTATCGTCAGTGGGGGAGGGCGCACGGCGCCCTCCCCCACTCGCGTCCGCGACCAGACCACGGGAGTCCACGTGCCCGCCAACCCCTTCTCCGACGAGGTCGTCACCGCCGTCACCGCGCACATGAACGGCGACCACCCGGAGGACACCCTCGTCATCTGCCGCGCCCTGGGCGGCCATCCCGGGGCCACGGCGGCCCGGATGACCGGCCTGGACGGCGACGGCGGCGACTACGCGGTCACGGTGCGGGGCGTCGAGCTCGCCGTCCGCATCCCCTGGGCGCGTCCGCTCACCGAGCGCGCCCAGATCCGCGCCGAGGTCGTGCGCATGTACCGGGAGGCCTGCGAGCGGCTCGGCGTCGCACCGCGCGGCCACTGACGCTCCCGCCGCGCACCGCGGTCGGCCGTTCCGTGCCCGGCGCCCCGGAACTCCCACGGGCCACCGGGAGTCCAAGGGGGTACGGAGGTGAACGGCGGCCCGGGCGGCCCCACCGCGCGCGGCGCGTCCCAGCACCTAGTGTGGAAGGGTCAGCCGATCCCCCGGACACCTCACCCGACCAGCTACCGAAGGGTGGCCCCGACCTCGATGGTCACGCCCGAACCCGGTGACGAGAACGCGCCGACCCGAAGGATCGAACCCACCGCGCCGACCACGCGGACCGGACCCGCCGCGGGCGCCACGCGGTGGGTCACGCGCGTGCTGCGGCCCGGCTCCGCCCAGACGGAGGACGACGCGCCCACGCGCGTGGTCGGGCCCGCCGCGGACAGGACCGGCGTCCTGCCCGGCGGCACCCGCGCGGACGCTCCGGAGCCCCGGACCGCGCGGACTCGCGGCACCGCCGCCGGCCGAACGCCCGACGGCCCGGGCGGCGGCTGGTGGCGAACGCTCCTGGGCCCCGTCCTGGACTGGCTGACCCGCGTGGTCTCCCGCGTGGTGGTCGGGCCCGCGGGCGACCTGGACTACGCCGTCCCCACCGACCTGCGCCGCCGCTACCGGATCCTCGGCCACCTGGGATCGGGCGGCGAGGCCGTCGTCTACCTCGCCGAGCCCGCCGACGCCCCCGGCCGCCGGCTCGCGCTCAAGGTGTACCGGCCCGGGCACGACGTCAACCGCGAACTCCTCGACCGCCTGCGCGCCCGGGGCACCGCCTCACCGCACACCCCCGCCGTCCAGGGCTACGGCACCGCCTCCAGTTCCTGGGGCGAGAGCCTGGCCTGGGAGGCACAGGAGTACTTCTCCCTGGGATCGTTGCGCACGGTCATGGACGAGGCCCCGCTGGACGACGCGCGCGCCCGCGCGGTGGTCTCCGCCGTCGCCGAGTGCCTGCACCACTGGCAGAACGACCTCCAGCACAACCACACCGACGTCAAGCCCGAGAACCTCCTCCTGCGCTCCCTCGACCCGCCCGTGGTCGCCCTCACCGACTTCGGCGGCGCGGTCCGCGCCACGATGAGCCGTGTGTACGGAGGGCTGGCGGTCACCGAGGACTACGCCGCCCCCGAGGTGATCGAGGGCCGCCGCGAGGCCCCGGCCGCCTGGTGGTCCCTGGGCGTCATGGTCCACGAGCTGGTCACCGGCCGCCGCCCCGAGCGCGGCGGCAACTGGCTCACCGCCCGCAACACCGAGGTCGACGTCTCGGCGGTCACCGACGAACGCTGGCGCCTGCTCGTGCGCGGCCTGCTCGCGCCCTCCCCCTCCGCCCGGTGGGGCCACGACGAGGTCGCCCAGTGGCTGGCCGGTGAGCGGCCCCAGATCCGGACCGCGCGCCGCACCCGCCCGATCGTCTTCGCCGGGGCCAGCCACGAGGACCCGCCCAGCCTGGCCTTCGACCTGCTCGACCGCTCCGACACCGGCGCGATGTGGCTGCGCACGCACTGGCCGGAGCTGCGCAGTTGGTTGGACCGCGAGGTCAACGACTACACCTTCGACCGCTCGTACCTGACCGGGCTCGACGACAGCCCCCAGCTGGCGCACGTGGCCATCAGCGCGCTGGCGGCCCGCTACGTCCCGGGCATGCCGCCCCGGTTCCGCGGCCACGAGATCGGCGCGGACGGACTCCTGGCGTTGGCCTCCGGCGAGGCGAGCCGTCACGCGGTGGTGCGCGAGGCGGTCGCGGCGGGAGCCGTGGGGCTGGCGGCGCAGCACTGGTGCCCGCACCCGTCCTGCCGTTCGGGCGGGTCCGGCCGGTGCGCCCTGCTGGAACGGGTCCAGCACGAGGTCCCGCTGGTCATGCGCAAGGTGGTCGAGACCGTCGAGCGGCTGGTCGGATCGGGCGCCGACGCGCCCCGGCGACCCGAGCCGCACGAGGTGGACTCCGCGTGGGCCCGTGCGGTCGAGCTGGTCCTGGACCCCGGTTCCGCCTCGGCCCACCGCTCGGTGCTGCGCCGCCAGTCGTGGCACCCGACCGAGCGCAGCGCCGCTCCGCACGCGCCCTGGTGGGTCGAACAGCGGCGCCTGGCCCTGCGCGACGGCAGGGGCGGTGACACGGTCGCCATCCGCGCCGCCCTGGTCACCGCCGCGCTCCTGCTGCCCGAGGCGGTCCGGGTCGGGGGGCTGGTCTCCGAACGGGAACGCGCCGACGGACGGGCCCGGCGGCAGGACCGGTGGGCGTCGCTGTCCGGGGCGGCGCGCGAGCGCTGGGACGGAGCCAGGGAGCGTTGGGACGGAGCCCGCCGGCGCCGCGCCCAGGCGGCCACCGCCCCGACCCGGCCGGACCAGCCGCCGGCGGCGGGACCCTACGGGTACGGGGCCCCGGATCCGCGGAACGGGGAGGAGACCTCGCGGTCGCAACGCGCCCAGGAACGGGCCAGGCGCCGCGTCGACCGGACGATGAACCAGATCCAGCGGGCGATGCGGGCGGGCCGGTGCCGCCGGTTCGCCTACCCCGCCGCGCTGCTCGGCCTGGTCGACGGGCTGGGGCGGGTCCTGCGCCCGGACGAGGGCTTCTACCCGGAGAGCGCGTTCGTCACCTCGGTGTACTCGGGCCTGGTGGAGTCGGCGCGCGACGGCGTGCTGGCGGGGCTGTCGCGCGCGGCGGGCGTGGTGACCGGGCTGCTGCCCGAGCCCGTGGAGACCGCGTGGTGGCTGCCGGTGGTGCTGTCGGTGGTGCTGGTGCTGCTGGGACGGTCGGCGGCCAGCCAGCGCAACTCCTCCCGCGCCCGCCGCCGCCTGGCCGCCTTCCGGCTGGCCGTGGCGGGTTCCCTGTTCATGGCGCTGGTCCTGCTGTCGACGGGGCTGGTGGCGCTGGGCTCGGGGGTGCTCATCCCGTTGGACGGACTGCTGGGCTAGGCTGCGCCGCCTCCGGGCGTCCGCCTCGCGGCGCCCCCGCGTCGTCGGCGTCCACCGCCCTCGAACGACGCCTCCGGCGCGGTCCCCTCGGGGTCGCCGTGCCGGGAACCGGGTGCGCGGACGGGTCAGGGACCGTCGATCAGGTCCCGGACGCGCGCGAGGTCCTCGGCGGTGTCGATGTCCTCGGGGCTGGCGATGTCGTCGCAGGCCACGGTGGTCACCAGGTGCGAGTAGGTGCGTAGGAAGGGGCGCGCTCCCACGTCGCGCACGGCCATGGCGTGCACGGTGGACCAGTGCTCGCGGCCCAGCAGTACCGGGTTGCGCGGGTTGCCGCCGTAGGTGGCCACGGCGGCCCGGGCGCCCTGCGCGTGTAGGTGCAGCAGGCGGCGCACCGCCTCGGCGGTGACCAGCGGCTGGTCGGCCAGGGCGACCAGGACGGCGTCCACCGTGTCGGGCAGGGCGTCGATTCCGGCCCGTACCGAGGAGCCCATGCCGCTGGCCCAGTCCGGGTTGAGCACCGTGAGGGCTCCGTGCACGGAGGTGTCGGCGGCGCCCAGCACCACCAGCACGGGCACGCAGCCGCCCTCGGCCAGGGTGCGCACACCCCGGTCGACCAGACGCTGTCCGCCCACCTCCACCAGGGCCTTGGGGCGCCCCAGTCTGCTCCCGGATCCCGCCGCCAACAGCAGCCCCGCGACCGTGCCCGCCCGTTCGCTCCCCGTGTCCGCCGTGTCCCCAGTCACCATGACGCGATGATGCCACGCGGCGGGACGATCCGTGACGAACGCGCGGCGGGCGAGGCGTGCGGCTTTCGGGCGCATACCGCCGACCCCTCCGTGACCAGGCAGTTCACGGGGGGTCGGAATTCGGTTCACCTGTGGAGCTGACCGAATCCGGCCGGAACGAGGGGGAGCGTGTCGCGGTGGATGCGGCCGCTCGTCTCCCGCAGGGCGCGACCGCTCCCGCCCCACCGCGTCTGGACGAGCTCGGCCGCGATGGACACCGCGGTCTCCTCCGGGGTCCTGGCCCCGAGGTCCAGCCCGATCGGTGAGTGCAGGCGTTCCAGGTCCTCCTCGCGCACACCGGCCTCGCGCAGGCGCTCCAGCCGGTCCTCGTGGGTGCGCCGCGAGCCCATCGCGCCGATGTAGCCCGCGCGGGTGGCCAGCGCCGCCTTGATGACGGGGACGTCGAACTTGGGGTCGTGGGTGAGCACGCACACGACCGTGCGCTCGTCGATCTGGTCGGCGATCTCGTCCACGAACACGTGCGGCCACTTCACGACCACCTCGTCGGCGGTGGGGAAGCGCTTGGAGGTGGCGAACACCGGGCGCGCGTCGCAGACCGTGACCCGGTAGCCGAGGTAGGAGCCGAGGTCGGCGACGGCCGCGGCGAAGTCGATCGCGCCGAAGACCAGCATGCGCGGGGCCGGGGCGAAGGACTGGACGAAGACCTCCAGCGCGTCGCCGCGCCGCTGCCCGTCCACGCCGTAGCGCAGGAGGCCCGTGCTGCCCTGGGCGAGCATGCCGCGCACGTCGTCGTCCAGGGCGTCGCTGAGACGGCCGCTGGTCGGCCCCAGGTCGCCCTCGGCGCGGGTGGGCCACACGACCCTGCGCCGGCCCAGACGGCCGGAGTCGGAGGGGTCGGCCACGACGGTGGCGACCGCCACCGGCCGGTGCTCGTCGACGGCCGCGAGCACCGATCCCAGCTCCGGGAAGGTGGCGCGACTGATCGCCTCGACGAACACGTGCAGCGTGCCGCCGCAGGTCAGCCCGACGCTGAAGGCCTCCTCGTCGCTCACCCCGTAGGTGCGGCGGACCGGCTGTCCCGTGCGGATGGCCTCCAGGGCCTCCTCGTAGACCGCCCCCTCCACACAACCGCCGGAGACGGAGCCGACGACCTCGCCCGAGTCGTCCACGGCCATGGCGGCCCCGGGGTCGCGCGGCGCGCTCTTGTCGGTGTCGATCACCGTGGCCAGTGCGAACGTCTCACCAGAGGCGTGGAGATCGGCCACGGCCGCTCGGATGTCCCGCACTCGGTACCCCTTCCGCGTTCCCCCATATGACCTTCGCTACCAACGTATGTGCCCCGCGCAAACCGAAGGGAGTCCCCGTTCCGCCAAGAAACGGGGACCCCCCTGGTAGATCTCTACGAGTCGCCGGGCTCGCGTGCCTCGCCGCGCTCGTGCAGCATCGCGCGGAACTCCTCCAGGTCGCGGCGCGCCCGCTCCCCGTCGGCGCTCTGGATGCCCATCACCGCGAGGGTGGTGCCGTCCGAGAGGTCCACCGAGGGCCAGGGCTCGCCGACGGGCATGCGGATGTCGACGATCTCCGGCCACGCCAGCACGTGGGTGCGGATGCCGTTGACCACGGTCACGTTGTCCTCGGCGGCGACGAGCCTGGGACGGGCGAGCAGGTGGAGGGCGGCGGCGATCGCCGCGCCCAGCAGGACCAGCAGCACCCGGTCCTGCGGTCGCCAGTCGTCGGGGAGGATGACCGTGAGCACGACCATGGTGGCCATGACCAGCAGTCCCAGCCCGTAGGCGACGATCCGCACCGCCCGCGGCCGCCAGGTCCTCGGAAGCGCGGGCCCGCCCGCCGTCTCGTCCACCGGTCGTTCCCTCGTTCTCACCGACTGCTCCAGGTTCAGCGCCGTAGTCCGCGCAGCGCCGCCGCCGCGTCCAGGGCCGCCCAGGCCGCCTCCGCGCCCTTGTCCTCGGCGCTTCCGGGCAGGCCCGCGCGGTCGCGTGCCTGCTCCAGGGTGTCACAGGTGAGCACGCCGTTACCCACGGGGGTGGATTCGCGCAGTGCGACCTCGGTGAGCCCGTGGGTCACCGACTGGCACACGTAGTCGAAGTGCGGGGTGCCGCCGCGGATGACCGCGCCCAGGGCGATGACGGCGTCGTGCTTGCGGGCCAGCTCCTGGGCGAGCACGGGGATCTCGACCGCGCCCGCCACCCGGACCACGACCGGCTCGGCGGCGCCCGAGGCCTTGACGACCTCCATGGCCCGGGCCAGCATCGGTTCGACGATCTGTGCGTTCCAACGGGTGACGACGATGCCCACCGACATCCCCGAGGCGTCGAGCCCCTGGGTGGCTGGGCGACCTTCACCGCTCATGTGTACTCCCTGTGTTCGGATGCGGATGGGGTGCCGGCGCCGACGCGCGAGAGCGGCGGCTGACGGGGCGGCGGATCGGATCCTACTGGGCCACACCGCTCAGATCGTGTCCCATCCGGTCGCGCTTGGTGCGCAGGTAGGTGATGTTGTCCCTGGTCACGAACGAGGGCATGGCCACCCGCCGCACCACGCGCACGCCGTGCGCCGCCAGGCCCTCGGCCTTGGCGGGGTTGTTGGACAGCAGACGCACCGAGGAGATTCCCAGGTCGGTGAGGATCTGGGCGCCCGCGCCGAACTCCCGCGCGTCGGCGGGCAGACCCAGCCGCAGGTTGGCGTCGACGGTGTCCACGCCCTCGTCCTGGAGGCTGTAGGCGCGCAGCTTGTGCAGCAGCCCGATCCCGCGCCCCTCGTGGCCGCCCAGGTAGACGACCACGCCGCGGCCCTCCTCGGCGATGTCGGCCATGGCCGCGTCCAGCTGGGCGCCGCAGTCGCACCGGTGGGAGCCGAAGGCGTCGCCGGTCAGGCACTCCGAGTGCAGGCGGGCCAGGACGTCCGTGCCGTCGGTCAGGTCGCCGTACACGAGTGCGACGTGCTCGGCGCCGTCGGCCGTGCCCTTGAACCCGAGTGCCCGCCACTCGCCGTGCCGGTTGGGCATGCGGGTCTCCACCATGCGGGTGACCAGCGGGGGCGCGGACTGTTCGGGGGTGAGGGTGTGGCCGAGCGCGACGCGGTACGCGGCCAGTTGCTCGACCGAGACCAGCTTCAGTCCGTGCTCGTCGGCGAACGCGCGCAGGCGGGGCAGGCGCGCCATGGTGCCGTCGTCGTTGACCACCTCGGCCAGGACCCCGGCGGGGCGGAGTCCGGCCAGAAGCGCGAAGTCGACGGAGGCCTCGGTGTGCCCCCGGCGGGCCAGGACGCCGCCCGGGCGGGAGCGCAGCGGGAGGATGTGGCCGGGTCGGACGAAGTCGACGGGGCGGCTGTCGGCGGAGGCCAGCAGGCGGATGGTACGCGCCCGGTCTGCGGCGGAGATGCCCGTGGTGACGCCCTCCCGGGCGTCGACGGTCACCGTGTACGCGGTGCGCAGGCTCTCCTCGTTGCGGGCGGTCATCAGGGGGAGGTCGAGTCGGTCCAGGTCGCCGCCCTCCATGGGCACGCACACCACACCCGAGGTGTGGCGGATCATGAACGCCAGGAGTTCGGGGGTGGCGAGTTCGGCGGCGAAGATGATGTCGCCCTCGTTCTCGCGGTCCTCGTCGTCCACGACCACGATGGCGCGGCCGGCGGCGAAGTCGGCGATCGCGTCGTCGATGGAGTCGAGGACCACGGCCGGTCCGGTGGCGTCCGTGGCCCCTGGCGTGGTGTCGGTGACGGTCATTACCGCTCCCTGGAGATGACTGGGTGGTGTGGTGTGTGGGTGGCGACCCGGATCCCGCCCTCGGGTGGCCGCCCGTCGGAGTCAGCCGCGGTCGCGGGCGGCGGTGACGGCGGCGATGCGCTCGACGTACTTGGCGACGACGTCCACCTCGACGTTGACGGCGGCGCCGACGGCGAGCGCGCCCAGGGTGGTGGCGCGCAGGGTCTCGGGGATGAGGCTGACCTCGAAGTACTCGTCGGCGGCGCCGGGGGCGCTCACGGCGGACACGGTCAGGCTGGTGCCGTCCACGGTGATCGACCCCTTCTCGACCACGTACGGGGACAGGTCGGCGGGCAGGCCGAAGCGCAGGACGTCCCAGTTGTCGCCGGGGGCGCGGGAGACCAGGCTCGCGGTGCCGTCGACGTGGCCCTGCACGATGTGGCCGCCGAGTCGGCCGTCGGCGCGGGCCGCGCGTTCGAGGTTGACCGGCGAGCCGGGGACCAGCGCGCCCAGGGAGGAGCGGTCGAGGGACTCCTTCATGACGTCGGCGGTGAAGGTGCCCTCACCCCGGCCGACGACGGTCAGGCACACGCCGTTGACCGCGATGGAGTCGCCGTGGCCCGCGTCGGAGCTGACCAGGGGTCCGCGCACGGTCAGTAGGAGGGACTCGCCCGTGGTACCGGCGGGTTCGATGGACACGACCTCGCCGAGTTCCTCCACGATTCCGGTGAACACGCCCTTGCCTTCCCTTCGCCTTATGGCGCTCCGGGGCAGGGGTGTGGATCGGGTCCACGGCGGTCGGGGCCGACGGCGCACGTGTGACACGGCGGTCGGACCCGTCCCAACGCGTACTGCCTCCCATCCGGACTCTCACCGTCGGTACCGGAATTCCACCGGTTCAACCGGCCGATGGCTTCGGCCGGGTCGCGGACTGTCACCGCCGGTTCGGACTTTCACCGACCCCGGAGCACGCGTTCGACTGTCGTCTAACTGCCCGGATACTACCTGGTCGTTGGGCCGGAAGCCTAGGCGGTGTGAGGCTACTCACGGGTTGGCCCCCTGATCCGCGCGGCGGGCCAGGCCGCTGCGGACGAAGGTCTCGGGCGCACCGAGGGAGGCCCACAGTGCGATGAGCGCGTACACGGCGAACTCGGCTGCGGCCTCGGCGGGACCGGTCAGGCCGCCGAGGAGGAGGTCGCCGAGGACACGGATCAGGACGATGACCGAGACGCCCAGGACGAAGCGGGCGGCGCGTGCGGTGAGGGCGCCGTCGGCGCGGTACCACCCGCGCGCGTGGAGCACGGTGAACCCGGCGATCCCGCCGAGCAGGCCGCCGCACGCCGTGGCCAGACCGGTCAGCGAGGCCCCGGCCGGGTCGGCGGGAACCGCGCCCGTCCAGTCGGCGGGCGCGGCCCAGTCGGCGCGTGCGAGCCCCTGCCACAGGGCCGCCGCGAGACAGGGCGCGACCGAGACCGCCAGGGCGCAGCCGACCCACGCGGCGGTGGGCAGGCCGCGCCACCAGGCCAGGACGCGGTCCTCCCAGCGCAGGACCGCCCACAGGAGCGCCAGTCCGACGAGGAGGCCGGCGAGGACGTCGCTGAGGAAGTGCACACCCAGGTAGACGCGGGACAGGCAGATCAGCGCGACCAGGACGGCCGCCGCGGCGATCCAGCCGCGGCGGCCGGAGCGCACGCCCAGGTAGCCCCACAGCACGGTGGACGACTGGGCGTGCCCGGAGGGGACGCCGAAGCTGGACTCGACGGCGTGCGCGGTCACGTGCGGGCTGAACCAGGAGGGGCGTGCACCGAAGAGCACGGCCTTGAGCAGGTAGTTGACCGCGCCGGAGCCGACCACGGCCACGAAGAGCCGGGCGCCCGTGCCCGCGTGGACGCACCAGAAGACCAGGGCGAGCAGGAGGACGATGAACGTCTGCGAGCCGAGTTCGGTGACGAGTCCCAGGGGGAGGACCAGCCAGTCGCCCCAGCCCTGCACCCACAGGATGGGGGCGGTCTCCGCCTCCCACAGGGCGTCCATGGCCAGGTGCTCGGGTGTCCAAGCGGTCAACGCGCACTCCAGGGGTCCGCGCCTGGCGACGCGCTCACGCCGCGCCGCTCCCCCGGATCGCGCGGGCGCGAGGGGAAGACGGAGCCGCGGCCAAGCGGATTCGATGACTTCGGTCGCGAAGCATAGAACGGGCGCCGCCCGGGTGAACAGAGCCACCCGGGCGGTGCGCCGGGATCGTTATGCGAGCGGGCTGGCCTTGGCGGCCAGGGAACGCAGGGTGTCGACGGCCGCGGCGGGGTCCTGGGCGCCGTAGACGGCCGACCCGGCGACGAACACGTCGGCCCCGGCCTCGGCGGCGCGCTCGATGGTCTCGGCGCTCACACCGCCGTCGACCTGGAGCCAGACGGAGGACTGGCGGTTGTCGAGGAGTTCGCGGGCCTTGCGGATCTTGGGCAGGACCATGTCGAGGAACCGTTGGCCGCCGAAGCCCGGCTCGACCGTCATGAGCAGGAGCATGTCCATCTCGCCGATGAGGTCCTCGTAGGGCTCGACCGGCTCGGCGGGGTTGAGGGCCAGCCCCGCGCGGGCGCCGAGCCGGCGGATCTCGCGCAGGGTGCGCACGGGCGCGCCCGCCGCCTTGGCGTGGATGGTGACGCTGCCCGCCCCCGCCTCGGCGTAGGCGGGGGCCCAGCGGTCGGGGTCCTCGATCATCAGGTGGCAGTCCAGGGGTGTGGAGGCCGCCTTGAGCAGGGACTCCACAATCGGCAGGCCGAGCGTCAGGTTGGGGACGAAGTGGTTGTCCATGACGTCGACGTGGAGCCAGTCGGCGGACGGGGACACGGCGGCCGCCTCGTCCGCGAGGCGGGCGAAGTCGGCGCTGAGGATGCTGGGTGAGATCTGGATTGCCACACCCGAAGTGTAGCCAGCGGCCCGCGGGCGCCCGAGCGGGGAGGCGTGCCGGCCTGGGCGGACGCGCCGGAGCGCCGGTTCACGGCGCCCCGGCGCACCGGACCCCGACTCGCGGTGCGCCCGTCCCCGCCGCCGTCACGCCTCGGACCTGCGCAGGAGCGCCAGGAACATGGCGTCGGTCCCGTGGACGTGCGGCCAGAACTGGACGTACCTCCCCTCGGGGCCCGCCGCCAGGTCGGGGATCCCGTCGAGGTAGTCGGCGGCGCGCAGCAGGGTGAGGTCGTCGCGCTCGCCGAGCACGCGGCGCACGATCCCGTCGGTCTCGTCCAGGTGCGGCGAGCAGGTCACGTACGCGACCACTCCCCCGGGGCGCACGGACTCGACCGCGCTGGCCAGCAGGTCGTGCTGGAGCGGGGCCAGGGCGGTCACGGACTCCGGTGTGCGGCGCCACCGCGACTCCGGGCGGCGGCGCAGCGCCCCCAGCCCCGTGCACGGCACGTCGACCAGGACCCGGTCGAAGACCCCCGGCCGCCACGCCGGGGCGGTGCCGTCGGCGACCACGACCCGACCCGCGTCGCGCGGGGCGCGGCGGACCGCCGTGGCCACCAGCCCGGCGCGGGCGGGCTGGACCTCCGACGCCAGCAGGCGCGCCTCGCGCTGTCCGGCCAGGGACGCCAGCAGTCCCGCTTTCCCGCCGGGGCCCGCGCACATGTCCAGCCACAGGGCGTCGTCCCCGTGCGCGTCCACCCGGGTCAGGGCCAGCGCGACCAACTGGCTGGCCTCGTCCTGCACGGCGGCCCGGTGCTGGCGGACCTCGCGGACGGCGGCGGGGTCGCCCGCGCGCAGGTAGGCGGCGAACGGCGAGTAGCGCGCCTCCTCCGCGCCCGCGGCGACCAGGTCGGCGACCGTGGACCGGCCGGGCTTGGCCACGAGCGTGACGCGGGGGCGCTCGTTGTGCGCGACGAGCAGGCGCTCGGTCTCGACCAGTCCGGTGGCGGACCGCTCCCCGAGGGCACGGGCCAACTCCTTGACCACCCAGCGCGGGTGGCTGTGCACGACGGACAGGTACCCGCTGGGGTCGGTGCCGCGGTCGGGCGCGACGACCCCGGTCCACGCCTCCAGGTCGCGCGCGGAGACCTTGCGCAGGACGGCGTTGACGAACCGGGCGCGGTGGTGCCCCACCACCTTGCGGGCCAGGTCGACCGTGGCGCTCACGGCCGCGTGGGAGGGGATCTTCGTCGACAGCAGCTGGTGGGCGCCCAGGCGCAGCAGGGGCAGCGCCTCGAGGTCCACGGAGGCCAGCGTGCGGTCGACGCACGCCTCCAGGATCGCGTCGTAGGTGCCCTGGTGGCGGAGGGTCCCGTAGGTGAGCTCCGTGGCCAGGGCCGCGTCGCGGCCGCTGATGCCCCGGTCGGCGAGCTGGGCGGGCAGCAGCAGGTTGGCGTAGGCGTCGCGCTGCTCGACGGCGAGCAGAACGTCGTAGGCCGCGCGGCGGGCCGGATCACGGGGCTTGGGCGGTCCGGAGGCGTCCCGGCCTGCGCCCTGCGCGGGCTTCCGGCCGCGTCGGGGTCGGCGGTACGGGGATCGGGACTGCTCGCTCAACGGTGTTCTGCCTCAACGAACCGGGGACGGGGTCTGGCCGGAGCGGGCCGGGAGGCCCGTTCACGTCAGGTCGAGACTACGGCAGCTCAGCGGCCGAGGCGGTCATCTTCGGCGGGACGCACGCCACGGGCCCAGTCCACGGCCGCCATCGCGCGCTTGCCCTGGGGCCGCACCTCGCCCAGGAGGACCGGGTGGGTGCTGGTCCCCACGACCACGCGGCGCTTGTCGGCGTGCACCTGCCCCGGGTCGAGGGCGGGGGTGTCGGCGTCGGGCAGGGGGGTCACCGGGCCCACCTTGAGCCGGGTCCCCCGGAACGTGGTCCACGCGCCGGGCGCTGGCGTGCACGCGCGAGCGACGCGGTCCACGCGCTGGGCGGGGGCCGTGAAGTCGAGCTCGGCGTCCTCGGGGGTGAGCTTGGACGCGTAGGAGACCCCGTCGGTCTCCTGCGGCACCGGGCTGAGCTGGCCGCTCGCGATGCCGTCGACGGTGCGCACGAGGAGTTCGGCGCCGGAGACGGACAGGCGGTCGAGGAGTTCGCCGCTGGTGTCGGTGGGGCGCACGGTCTCGGTGAGGGTGCCGAAGACCGGACCGGCGTCGAGCGCCTTGACGATCCGGAAGGTCGAGGCGCCCGTGACGTCGTCGCCGTGCAGGACGGCGTGCTGGACCGGGGCCGCTCCGCGCCAGGCGGGCAGCAGCGAGAAGTGCAGGTTCACCCAGCCGTGCTTGGGCACGTCCAGGGCACGCTGGGGCAGGAGGGCTCCGTAGGCCACCACCGGGCAGCAGTCCGGAGCGATCTCGGCGAGCCGCTCCAGGAAGTCGGGGTCGCCCGCCCTCTCCGGCTTGAGCACCTCGATCCCCTCGCTCTCGGCCAGCTCGGCGACCGGGCTCGCGGACATCTTCCGCCCGCGTCCGGAGCGCGCGTCGGGGCGGGTGACGACCGCGGCGACCTCGTGGTCGGAGTCGATCAGCGCCCGCAGGGACGGCACCGCCACCTCCGGCGTTCCAGCAAAGACGAGCTTCATGATCGGGGTCCCCTCCACTGCTCCGGGCACCGCCTCCGGGCCGCCGCGTGCCCCGGGCGCCCGGATCGCGTGACGCCCGAGCGCACGGTCCGTACGGGTCCCAGTTCTACCAGTCGTGCGGGCCGCACGGCGCCGCGGACCGCTGGCGGTGTCCGCGGCTTCTGGTAGACCAGTGGGTGATGACAGCACAGTCCGACCCGCCCGACGACGGACTCTTCGACCTGGCGGAGTTGGCGGACCCCAGAGCCGCGGCGAGGGCCAGAGCCGAGCAGGCGCGCCGCCCGGCCCCGAGGCGCCCCGCCGAGCGGCTCCCGGTCGCGCGCGTCATCGTGGACACCCCGCTCCCCCACCTGGACCGCTACTTCGACTACCGCGTCCCCGCCGACTTGGACGAGGCCGCCGTCCCCGGGTGCCGCGTGACGGTGGTGTTCAAACACCGTGTGCTCAGCGGATTCATCGCGGAGCGGGTGGAGCGGTCGGAGTTCTCCGGCCCGTTGTCCTACCTCCGGTCCGTGGTCTCCCCGGTGCCGGTGCTCACCCCGGAGATCCTGCGGCTGGCCCGGGCGGTCGCCGACCGGTACGCGGGCACGCTGAACGATGTGGTCCGTCTGGCCGTCCCGCCGCGCCGCGCACGCGTGGAGAAGGAGCCGGACGCCGGGCCCGTGGCGGAGGCGGAGTCCCCCGGCACGGACGACGCTGACGAGGCGTCTCCCCCGCGGGAACCGGACCCCGGCCCGTGGGCGGACTACCCGGACGGGCCCGCCTTCCTCTCGGCGCTGCGCGAGGGGGGAGCGGCGCGAGCGGTGTGGAACGCCCTGCCGGGCGGCGACTGGGCCGACGCGATCGCGGTCGCCGCGGAGGCCGCCCTGGCGGCGGGGCGCGGCACGGTGGTGGTGGTCCCGCGCAGCCGCGACGTCGAGGCGGTGGACGCGGCCCTGACCCGGCGTCTGGGTGGGGGACGGCACGTCGCGCTGCCCTCCGACCTCGGACCCACCCCCCGGTACCGGCACTGGCTGTCGCTGCTGCACGGGCGGGTCCGGGTGGTGGTGGGCTCGCGCACGGCGGTCTTCGCCCCCGTGCGCGACCTCGGCCTGGTGGTGCTGTGGGACGACGGCGACGACCTCCACGTGGATCCGCACGCTCCCTACCCGCACGCGCGAACGGTCCTGGCGATGCGCGCGCACCGCGCCGACGCCGGGGCCCTGATCGGCGGACACACCCGCACCACCGACGCCCAGCTCCTGGTCGAGTCGGGGTGGGCGCTCCCACTGGCGGCGGACCGGGCCACGCTGCGACGACGGGCTCCGGTCGTGCGCGCCGCCGGGGACGACCGCGAACTGGCCCGCGACGAGGCGGCCCGCTCGGCGCGCCTTCCGAGCCTGTCCCTGCGCGTGGCCCGGGACGCGGCCCAGACCGGACCGGTGCTGTTCCAGGTGCCGCGTCGGGGCTACCTCAACGCGCTGGCCTGCGCCGGGTGCCGCGAGCCCGCGCGGTGCGACGCGTGCCGGGGCCCTCTGGCGGTGCACGGCTCGCACGCCATGCCCTCGTGCGGCTGGTGCGGCCGGGTGGCCGGGCAGTGGGCGTGCCCGGAGTGCGGCGTGACGCGGATGCGCGCGGTCGTCGTGGGCGCCCGGCGCACGGCCGAGGAGCTGGGCAGGGCCTTCCCCTCGCTGGCCGTGCGCACGTCCGGCAGGGACGAGGTGCTGTCCGCGGTCGCGGACCGGCCGTCGATCGTGGTGGCCACCCCGGGCGCCGAGCCCACGGCCGAGAACGGGTACGCGGCGGCCGTGCTGCTGGACGGCTGGGCGCTGCTCAACCGGATGGACCTGCGGGCGCAGGAGGAGGCGCTGCGCCGATGGGCGAACGCCTCGGCCCTGGTCCGGCAGGGCGGCACGGTGGTGGTGTCGGCCGACGCCGGCCTGCCCGTCGTGCAGTCCCTGGTGCGCTGGGATCCGGCCGGGTTCGCCGAACGCGAGCTGGCCGACCGGCGCGAACTCGGGTTCCCCCCGGCGGTCACGATGGCCTCGGTCACCGGCGCGCCCGAACACGTGCGCGAACTGCTCGACCAGTTGGACCTGCCCGAGGGGACCGAACTGCTCGGACCGGTCCCGGTGGCCCCGTCCGGGGAGGGGACCCGGGACGACGCCGCCCGCACCGAACGCGCCCTGCTCCGGGTGCCCCGGGGCGGGGTCGGCGCGCTGGCCCGTGCGCTGAAGGCAGCCGCCTCCGCCCGCAGCGCACGCCGCGACGAGCACCTGGCCCAGGTCAGGGTGGACCCGCTGCACGTGGTCTGACCCCGCGCTGGCGGCGGATCCGCTGGTCTTCGCACCTCAGCCCCTGGCGTACCCGGCCCGGTACAGGTCGCGGAGCAGGGCGATCTCCGCCCCGTGGTGGAAGATCTCCCGGTTCAGGTGCAGGACCAGCGCCACCATCGGGAACTCCGCCCACTGGGGCGCCTCGGCCGCGCCGACGGGCGCGGACATCGCCTCGTCGTCGAGCTCCCCGACGTGCGCGCACCACGCGTGGTAGGCCGCGTGCAGCCGGGCCCGGGCGTCCTCGGCTCCGCTCGGCCAGTCGATCGTCTCCCGGGTGGCCGTCCGGTCGCCGAAGTGCCGGTTGACCCGTGTCTCCAGCACGTCCACGACGATGTGGCCGAGCCGCCACGCGAGGGTGGTCACCGGCGGCGGGTCGGGTTCGGAGACGGCGCCGTCGGGCGCGTACCGTCCGTCCGGCCTCCGGCGTACCGTCCAGCAGCCGGGAACGGGCTCCCACAGGTACTCCGCGTCGGAGAGGCCGTCCAACCTCGGCCACAGCGAGTACTCCCAGTAGAACTGGAGCTGCGCCAGTGTCTCCCCGGTCCAGTTCACCGCCACGGGCCCGGTCTCCCCGTGCGTGCCGCCGCGCGGCCCAGTCCGCCCCGGACACCGCTGCCCGGAGCGGACACGTCCTCGTCCGGGTAGGGCCACCAGGCGATGTCGGCGACGCCCGGTTCCACGGGCCGGAACGGGGCAAGGGCGTCGCGCACGGCCGCGTGGGGGGCGGTGGAGGTGAGGCAGAGGAATCCGCCGCCGCGCATGAGCGAGTGCAGGTCGCCGATCCACGTGGGCGGCGTGTCGGCGGCGGGGGGACGGGTCAGCAGGACGGCGAGCGGCCGGTCGAGGTCGACCAGGCCGCAGGTGCGCAACCGGTGCAGGAGCGTGGCGGGGTCGGCCCCGTCGCCGGAGAGGACCGCGGTGTCGGCGGCGGGGAGCACGCCCGCCGTGCCGTGCGGCGCGACGTGCACGACGGCGGCGTCGGGTCTGCGTTCCCGGACGCGTGCGACGGTGCCGGGTACGGCGCACCCCCAGTCGACGAACTGGTCCACGCCGGCGTCGGCGCACAGGTAGTCGACGACGCGGCCCAGGAAGCGCTCGTGCAGACGCAGCCGTTCGGCGTGGCGGGGGTCGGGGAGCCGGGTGTCCGCCCGACGGCCGAGGCCGACGACGCGCGACCGCTGCCCGGGGACCGGCACGGGATCCGGCCGCTGGGACGCGGCCGTGAGCGGGCCTGCCTTCGATCCTCGGACGTCCGTCACGATCACGCTCCCCCAGCCGGTCCGCTCCCGGGAGGCACGGCGCGTGGATCCGATCGGGACCGTCCGTAGCACGCCCTGCCGTCAGGGCCCGATGCTACCCCCGGGAAAGTGATCCGTCGCACAGGGTCGGGTGATTCGTGCCCCGGTTCTCCGTCTGGGTGGTATCCGCGCGGGATCCGTGGCAGGGAACCGCGCACCGTGCGGCCTCAGAGCACGTTGCGCGGATCCGGGACCGGCGCCAGCCGTCCGTCGCAGTCCGCGTACTCCCACCGGGGGCCGTGCCCGACGAGGGCGGCGACCGCCCCGACGAGCCGGTCGACGTGCTCGGTCGTGGTGCCCACGCCCAGGCTCGCCCGCACCGCCTGCGTGTGCCCCTCGGGCAGCAGGTGGCGGGTCAGGGGGTGGGCGCAGAACAGCCCGTCGCGCACGCCGATCCCGTACTCCGCCGACAGGGCGGCGGCCAACAGTTCGGCCGGAAGTCCGTCCACGGTGAAGGACACGATGCCCACGCGGGTGTGGTCGCTCCCCCACAGGTTCAGCTCGCGGACCCCGCGGATCTCGGCCAGTCCCGCGCGCAGCCGCTCCAGCAGGGCGGACTCGCGGATGTGCAGCAGTTCCTGGGTGGCGGGGGTGAAGGTGTCGCAGGCCGCGGCCAGGGCGACGGCGCCCAGGACGTTGGGGCTGCCCGCCTCGTGCCGCGCGGGCAGGTCGTTCCACCGGACCTCGTGCTCGGTGACCAGTCGGGTGGCCCCGCCGCCGGACAGGTAGGGGGTGGCCGCGCGCAGCCAGTCGGAACGCCCGGCCAGCACACCGGAGCCGAAGGGGGCGTAGAGCTTGTGCCCGGACAGGGCGACGTAGTCCGCGCCGGTGGCCGCGAGGCTGAACGGCAGGTGCGGCACGTACTGGGCGGCGTCGACCACCACCCGTGCTCCCTCGGCGTGGGCCACCCGGACCAGGTCCTCGACCGGCCAGATCTCGCCGGTGACGTTGGAGGCCGCGGTGACGCACAGCAGGGTCGGTCCGCCGGGGGCCTCGCTCAGGGCCCGCCCCGCGGCGGCGACGGCGGCCTCGGGGGACTCGGGCAGGGGAAGGCGCACGACCCTGCCCGCACGGGAGGCGGGGTGCTCCCAGGGCAGCAGGCTCGCGTGGTGCTCGGACTCGAAGACGACCACGGTGCAGCCCTCGGGCACGGCGCGCGCCAGGAGGTTGAGGGCGTCGGTGGTGCCGCGCACGAACACCACGGCGTCGGCGGGCTCGGTGCGCGTGCCCAGGAACCGGGCGACGCTGCGGCGGGCGCGCTCGTAGGCGTCGGTGCTCACCTGGGAGTGGTGGCCCGCGCCGCGGTGCACGCTGGCGTAGTAGGGCAGGGCGTCCGACAGGGCCTCGGCGACGGAGGTCAGGCACGGGGCGCTGGCCGCGTAGTCGAAGTTGGCGTAGTCGACGCGCTCGCCGGTGACGAGGGGGACGCCGGCGTCGGCGGCGACGATCGAGCACTCGGCGGCTTCGTGCGGGCGCGGGGTGTGGATGTGATGAACCGTGGTCAAGATGCACCTCATGTGTGGGTCGGGGGACCCACGTGGTGCCTCACGGCAACAGCTCGGGGTCCGCGCTTGTCAGACACGGTCGTGTCGGGACCTGGTCCTCACCCGGGGCACCCCACCGCGGAAGGAGGGTTGCCGGCCAGCAAGCCGGGGCTTGACGCTGGCACTCGTGACCTGGCGAGAAAGGTAGCACAGCCCCGCCCCCCGCGCACCGGCCGCCTGGTGTGCGCCCGCACACACCCCCGCTTGACACCCGCCGCGGAGCCTGGGACATACTGGAGCCGCCTGCCCTCACGCCGCGGGTGTCCGGCTTCCCCGGCCGCCCTCCAGGCGCGAGACTCCAGAGCATCGGAGTTTTCGCATGCCCGCGAGCGAGAGGTGTGTTGCTTTGCACGGCGACGACCGTATCCAGCAGCTGTTCCGCAACCCCAGGGTTGTCCTGATCTCCGGCTACGCCCGTCTTCCCGACACGGTGGCGAGCCACTCCCAGTACCAGCGGCTCGGCGTCGTGCTCGCCGTGGACACCGCCGACGACCGCATCGTCGCCGCGGACACCACGCTCCTCACCGCCCTGGCCAAGGAGTTCTTCCGCGCGCTCGTCGAGGGCGCCTCGGTGACCGAGGACATCGCCGAGATCGTCCAGCGGGTGCAGACGCGGTACGCGGGCCAGTCCGGCGCCGCCCTCACCACCGCGCTCCGCCGCTGCCTGGAGACCTACTACCAGCTCCGGGACGGCGACCAGCTGCCCGGGCACGCCGACGGCGAGGAGTGAGCGCCCCAGTGTCCGACACGCACGCCGAACCCGCCGCGCCCCCGCCCCTGGCCGGGGTGCGCGTGGCCGACCTGTCCCGGGTCCTGGCCGGGCCCTACGCCACGATGCTCCTCGCCGACATGGGCGCGGAGGTGGTCAAGGTCGAGCAGCCCGGACGCGGCGACGACACCCGCGCCTGGGGTCCGCCCTGGGCGGGCGCCGCCGACGCCGGTACCGAGAAGCCCGGTCCGGGGGAGTCCGCCTACTTCCTGTCGGTCAACCGCAACAAGCGCAGCCTCGCGGTGGACCTGAAGGACCCCGAGGGCCTGGCCGCCGTCCAGGACCTGTGCGCCTCCTCCGACGTCGTGGTCCAGAACTTCCGCCCCGGGGTCGTCGATCGTCTGGGCCTGGGATACGCCGACGTCAGCGCCCGCAACCCGGCGGTCGTGTACTGCTCGGTCAGCGGGTTCGGGCCCGAACACGAGCCCGCCGCGCGCCCCGGCTTCGACATCGTCGTGCAGGCCGAGAGCGGGCTGATGGCGACCACCGGTCCCGCGGAGGGACCCGCGAGCAAGGTGGGCGTCGCGCTCACCGACGTGCTCACCGGCCTCAACGCCGCCGTGGGCGTGCTGGGCGCCCTGATGCGCGCGCGGACCACGGGTCGCGGCGAGCACATCAGCGCCTCCCTCATCAACTCGACCCTGTCGGGCCTGGTCAACCTCACCCAGCAGGCGCTGGTCACCGGGACCGAGCCCGCCCGGGCGGGCAACGCGCACACCACGATCGTCCCCTACCAGGTCTTCCCGACGGCCGACGCCGACATCGTGGTCGCGGCGGGCAACGACTCCCTGTACCTGCGCCTGTGCGCCGCCCTGGACCGGCCCGACCTGGGCGGGGACCCCCGCTACGCCACCAACCCCGGGCGCGTGGAGCACCGCGGGGAACTGGTGGCGGAACTGTCGCGCACCCTGCGCTCGCGACCGGCCGACCACTGGATGGGCGTGCTCGTGGCGGCCGGGGTCCCGGCCGGTCGGGTGCGCGGCGTCCTGGACGCGCTGCGCACCGCCGACGCCCGCGGCGACGACGTCCTGCGCACCGTGGAGCACCCCGCCGTCGGGCCGCTCGAACTGGTCCGCGCCGGGTTCCGCATGGACGGCACGCCCACCCCCCTCACCGCCCCTCCCCTGCTCGGGCAGCACTCCCGCGAGCTGCTCACCGAGCTGGGCGTGGACGGGGCCCGTGTCGACGCGATGATCGAACGCGGCGCCGTCCACCAGCCCGACCTGCCCTGATCCGGGCGACGCGAACGCCGCGCACTCGCACACCGAACCACGAAGGGACTCCCATGAACGACATCCCGCGCAAGCCCGCCGCCCCGGACCCCCGCGACTTCCTCGCGGTGGACGCCACCCTCTCCGACACCGAACGCGACGTGCGCGACGCGGTCCGCGCCTTCGGCACCCGTGAACTCCTGCCGAACGTCGCCGACTGGTTCGAGGCGGGCACCCTGCCCGACCCCCGGGGCCTGGCCAAGGCCTTCGGCGACCTCGGCGTGCTCGGCATGCACCTGGAGGGCTACGGTTGCGGGGGCTCCAGCGCCGTCGCCTACGGTCTGGCCTGCCGCGAGCTGGAGGCGGTCGACTCCGGCCTGCGCAGCTTCGTGTCCGTGCAGGGCTCCCTGGCCATGGCGGCCGTCCACAAGTTCGGCTCCGAGGAGCAGAAGAACGCGTGGCTGCCGCGGATGGCGGCGGGAGACGCGATCGGCTGCTTCGGCCTGACCGAGCCCGACTCCGGCTCCGACCCGGGCTCGATGCGCACCCGCGCGCGGCGCGACGGCTCGGACTGGGTCCTGAACGGCACCAAGATGTGGATCACCAACGGATCGGTCGCCGACGTGGCCGTGGTCTGGGCCGCCACCGACGACGGCATCCGCGGCTTCCTCGTGCCCACGGACACCTCCGGCTTCACCGCCAACGTCATCCACAGGAAGCTGTCCCTGCGCGCCTCGATCACCTCCGAGCTGGTTCTGGAGGACGTGCGGCTGCCCGAGGACGCCCTCCTGCCCGGGTCCGGGGGGCTGGGGTCGCCGTTGTCGTGCCTGAACGAGGCCCGTTACGGGATCGTGTGGGGCGCGGCCGGGGCCGCCCGGGCCTGCTACGAGGCGGCGCTGGAGTACGCGACCACCCGCGAGCAGTTCGGCCGGCCGATCGGAGGCTTCCAGCTCACCCAGCGCAAGCTCGCCGACATGGTGGTGGACGTCAACCACGCCAACCTGACGGCGCTGCGGATCGGCCGCCTCAAGGACGAGGGGAACTGCCACCACAACCACGTGAGTCTCGGCAAGTTCTCGTGCGTGGCCGCCGCCCAGCGGGTGGCCAGCGCCGCGCGCTCCATCCACGGGGCCAACGGCATCACGCTGGAGTACCCGGTGATGCGGCACATGGTGAACCTGGAGACGGTCGCGACCTACGAGGGCACCGAGGAGATCCACGCCCTGAGCATCGGACAGGCCGTGACGGGCGTCTCGGCGTTCCGGTGACCCGCGGAGCGGTGCCTCGGGTGCCGTCGGTCCCTCGGAACCACCAGAATAGGGAGCATCCGACCGAGGGAGTTGCGCAACATGGTGAACGAGCCGACGAAGCGGTTCCAGATGACGCGGGTGCGGCGGACCGCCAACGCCTTCGTCAGTGGCTTCGTCAAGTACGGGGTGTGCCCGCCCGACCTGCACCTGCTGACGACGCGCGGGCGCACGTCCGGATTCCTGCGGACCACCCCGGTCAGTGTGCTGGACAGTGACCGGGGCCGGTACCTGGTCGCGCCCTACGGGGCGGTCGACTGGGTGCGCAACCTGCGCAAGGACGGGTTCGCGACCCTGCGGCAGGGCGGGTGGATCGAGCTGGCCATCGTGCGCGAGCTCGACGCCGACGAGGCGGCCCCGGTGCTCCGCGAGTACCTGGACCACCCGTCGCGCGCGTTCGTCGTGGGCCCCTACTTCGAGGCCCCGCCGGAGGCGCCGGACGAGGCCTTCGCGGCCGAGGCCCACCGCCACCCGGTGTTCGAGATCGTACGGACGACCACGATCCGCATCTGAGCGTCAGTTGCGGACCCGGTAGACGTCGTAGACCCCGTCCACGCCGCGTACCGCGCGCAGGACGCTGCCGAGGTGGGCGGGGTCGGCCATCTCGAAGGTGAACCGGCTCTGCGCCACACGGTCCCGGCTGGTCTGGACGGTGGCGGACAGGATGTTGACGTGCTGGTCGGACAGCACGCGGGTGATGTCCGACAGCAGCCGGGACCGGTCCAGCGCCTCCACCTGCAACGCCACGAGGAACATCGAGTCCTCGGTGGGCGACCACTCCACCCGCACCATGCGGTCGGTGTCCAGGGTCGAGGCGTTCACGCAGTCCCCGCGGTGCACCGAGACCCCGTTGCCGCGGGTCACGAAGCCGACGATCTCGTCTCCCGGCACCGGCGTACAGCACTTGGACAGCCTGGCCCACACGTCGGCGTCGCCCTCGACGACCACGCCCGGGTTGCCGGGGTGGCGGCGGCGGGTGACGGCCTTCGTGGGCAGGGACGACTCGGCGATGTCCTCGGTGTGGCTCTCCAGACCGCCCAGGGAGTCGACGAGTTTGCTGACCACGCTCTGCGCGCTGACCTGGTGCTCGCCGACGGCGGCGTAGAGCGCGTCCACGTCCGCGTAGCGCAGGTCCCGGGCCAGGGCGATGATCGCCTCGCCGCTGAACAGGCGCTTGACCGGAAGCTCCTGCTTGCGCATGACCTTGGCGATCTCGTCCTTGCCCTGCTCGATCGCGGCCTCGCGGCGCTCCTTGGTGAACCAGTGCCGGATCTTGTTGCGGGCGCGGGCGCTCTTGACGAAGTTGAGCCAGTCGCGGCTGGGCCCGGCGTCGGGGTCCTTCGAGGTGAGGATCTCGATCGTCTCGCCGTTGTGCAGCGCGCTCTCCAGCGGCACCAGGCGGCCGTTGATCCGGGCGCCCACCGTGCGGTGGCCGACCTCGGTGTGCACGGCGTAGGCGAAGTCGACGGCGGTGGCGCCCTGCGGAAGGGAGATGACGTCGCCCTGCGGGGTGAAGACGAACACCTCCTGGACCGACAGGTCGAAGCGCAGCGACTCCAGGAACTCGCCGGGGTCCTTGGTCTCCTGCTGCCAGTCGATGAGCTGGCGCAGCCACTGCATGTCGGAGGCGCCCTTCTTGGAGTCGCCGCCGGTGACCCGGTCCTCCTTGTACTTCCAGTGCGCGGCGATGCCGTACTCGGCGCGGCGGTGCATCGCGCGGGTGCGGATCTGCAGTTCGACCGGGTTGCCCGAGGGGCCGATGACCGTCGTGTGCAACGACTGGTACATGTTGAACTTGGGCATCGCGATGTAGTCCTTGAACCGGCCGGGCACCGGATTCCACCGCGCGTGGATGGTGCCCAGGGCCGCGTAGCAGTCGCGGACGCTGTCCACCAGGACTCGAACGGCGATGAGGTCGTAGATCTCGTCGAAGCCGCAGTTGCGGGCGATCATCTTCTGGTAGATCGAGTAGTAGTGCTTGGGCCGTCCGCGCACGGTCGCCTTGAGCTTGGCCTCGCGCAGGTCGCCGGAGACCGCCTCGATGACCTCCTGGAGGTAGACGTCGCGGCGGGGGGCGCGCTCGGAGACCAGGCGGGCGATCTCGTCGAAGCGCTTGGGATAGAGGGTGGCGAAGGCCAGGTCCTCCAGCTCCCACTTGATGGTGTTCATGCCGAGACGATGCGCGAGCGGGGCGAAGATCTCCAGCGTCTCGCGGGCCTTCTTCTCCCGCTTGGCCCGGGACGGCAGGTACCGCAGGGTGCGCATGTTGTGCAGGCGGTCGCACAGTTTGATGACCAGTACGCGGATGTCGCGGGCCATGGCCACGACCATCTTGCGGACCGTCTCGGCCTGGGTGGCCTCGCCGTACTTGACCTTGTCCAGCTTGGTGACGCCGTCGACCAGCTCGGCGATCTCGTCGCCGAAGTCGGCGCGCAGCTCGTCGAGGGAGTAGGCGGTGTCCTCGACGGTGTCGTGCAGCAGGGCGGCGGCCAGGGTGGCCTCCTGCATGCCCAGTTCGGCGAGGATGGTCGCCACCGCCAGCGGGTGGGTGATGTAGGGGTCGCCGCTCTTGCGCTTCTGGTCGCGGTGGTGGTGGGCGGCGACCTCGTAGGCGCGCTCGATCAGCCGGACGTCCACCTTGGGGTGGGTGGCACGCACGGTCTTGATCAGTGGTTCGAGCACCGGGTTCATCGTCACTCCCCGCTGGGCGCCGAGTCGGGCGAGCCGTCTGCGGACTCGCACGGTGGAGGGCGTGGTGGAGCCGGGCGGCCCCTGGGAGCCGCCGGAGCCCGCCTCGGAGACGTCGGAGGGCGCCGCTTCGGTCGCGGCGCCCTCCGAGCGGTCCCCCTGTGGTCTGTGGGCGGCCGTCACGTCGCCGCCGTTCGCGTGCCCTCCCGGCATGCCGGGGCGCCGGTCCCCGGTGGCCTCCGGCCGCTCGCCACGAGCCGGTACCGCCCCGGTCGAAACCACTTCGCTTGGCATGCCTACCTCCCGCGGATCCACCCGGTCGCGTGGACGCCGTCGCCGACGCCCGCCCGGTGCACGTGCGTGTTGTCAGGGCCAGTCGCTGAACGTGGCCGCCGCGGTACCTCTCCCACCAGTCTAGATGTCCGCGCTCCCGTGCGCGCGGGGACGCTGTCGCCAGGTACGCTCCGGACCGCGCCCGGCGGTGCCGCCGGTCGGGCGCGGTGAGGGGTGCGTCCCAGCTTCAACGTGGGGGGATTCGTCGCGCATTCCCGTGCGGGCGGGTGCGCGGCGGGGGTCCCCGGTCAGACCGACAGGAGGGTGTGCAGCTCCACGTCCGGCAGCTTCTCGCGCCCTCGGAGCGCGGAGAGCTCCATCAGGACGGAGAATCCCACGACCGTACCACCCGCCCTGCGGACCAGCTCCACCGCGGCCCTGCCTGTGCCGCCGGTGGCGAGCACGTCGTCGACGATGAGCACACGGCTTCCCGCCGGGATCGCGTCGGCGTGGATCTCCACGGTCGCGGTGCCGTACTCCAGATCATAGGCCTGCCCGATGGTCGCCGAGGGCAGTTTCCCGGCTTTGCGCGCCGGGACGAAGCCCGCGCCCAGCGCGAGCGCGACGGGGGCGCCGAAGATGAAGCCGCGCGCCTCCAGTCCGAGCACGTGGTCGACGCCGCCGGCCTGGAAGGGTTCGGCCAGTCCCCGGACGGTGGCTCCGAAGGCCTTCCGGTCGTTGAGCAGCGGCGTGATGTCCTTGAACATCACTCCGGGCTGGGGGAAGTCGGGCACGTCGCGGACGTGGGACCGGATCAGGCCGTCGAGGGGGTCGGCCGCGGCGGTCGCGGGGTCGTGGGACATGGGTGGTGGGACCTTACTCGTGGTGGGCCGGACACGCCGGTACCGGCCCCGTGCGAGGCCGGTACCGGGGAGTGTGCGACCGGTGGGAGATCAGCTGTTCGGCTTGTCGTCGTCGCCGAAGTCGGGGCGGTCCTCCACCGGGGTGTCGTCCGCGGGCGGGGTGATGACCTCGCCCACACCGGCCTTGAGCATACGGATGCGGGTTCCGGGGGCGATCTCCAGCAGGACGTCCTGCTCGTGGACCTCCACGACGGTGGCGAAGATGCCCGCCTTGGTCATGACCTCGACGCCGGGGACGAGCGCGTTCATCATCTTCGACTCCTGCTGGCGACGCTTCTGGTTCGGCCGCCAGAACAGCAGCCAGAACACCAGGAGGATCAACGCGAACGGCAGAATCATGTTCAGGAGACCCCCGGTGGGCTCTCCTTCGGCGGCGAGAGTGTAAATGCCCTGCACTGGGGCGTCCTTCCGTACGTTTCGTCGTGTGGCCGACCGTTGTCGGCTCGAGAACCGCGACGACCACCTTCACCGTGCCGACCCGGACGTCGTGTCGCGGTCCGCACCCGTGAGACACAACGCTCCAGGTGGCCCGCGCGTTCCGCCCGTGTCGAAAGACACGTGGGAGCCGGGGTTCCGGCACCCGCATGGCTGGATGCCCCCCAGCTTACGTGGCGGCGGTCACCGCCACCCCACGGTCAGAACTCGGAGGGGCAACGGTGGCGCGGCGGGCGCGTGTCCGGTCCGGGCGCGCGGGGTCCGGGAGGGCGCTCACGGCGCCGCGGCGCCGAACGCGGCGTCGGGCGGCGGGGTCAGCCCCATGTGCGCCCAGGCCTGCGGGGTGGCGACCCGGCCGCGCGGCGTGCGGGCCAGGAAGCCGGCGCGGACCAGGAAGGGCTCGGCGACCACCTCCACCGTCTCGGCCTCCTCCCCCACGGAGACGGCGAGGGTCGACAGGCCCACGGGCCCGCCCCGGAACCGGCGCAGCAGGACGTCGAGGATGGCGCGGTCGAGGCGGTCCATGCCGAGCGCGTCGACCTCGTACAGGTCCAGGGCGGCGCGGGCGGTCTCCAGGGACAGCCTGCCGTCGCCCCGGATCTCGGCGTAGTCGCGGACGCGGCGCAGGAGCCGGTTGGCGATGCGGGGGGTGCCGCGCGAACGCCCCGCGATCTCCCGTGCGGCGTCGTCGTCCAGGGGCGCCCCGAGCAGGCCCGCCGAGCGGTGGAGGATGAGTTCGAGCTCCTCGGGGGTGTAGAAGTCCATGTGCGCGGTGAACCCGAAGCGGTCGCGCAGGGGAGCCGGGAGCATGCCCGCCCGGGTGGTCGCCCCGACCAGGGTGAACGGCGCGATGTCGATGGGGATCGCTGTGGCGCCGGGGCCCTTGCCCACGACCACGTCGACCCGGAAGTCCTCCATGGCGACGTAGAGCATCTCCTCGGCGGGACGGGCCATGCGGTGGATCTCGTCGAGGAAGAGGACCTCGCCCTCCTGGAGGGTGGACAGGACCGCGGCCAGGTCGCCGGAGCGCTCGATGGCGGGTCCGGAGGTGATGCGCAGCGGGGCGCCCAGCTCCGCGGCGATGATCATGGCGAGCGTGGTCTTGCCGAGGCCGGGGCCGCCGGACATGAGGATGTGGTCGGGGGCCCGGTTGCGCCGCTGGGCGCCGCGCAGCACCAGGGAGAGCTGCTCGCGCACCCGTTCCTGGCCGACGAACTCGTCCAGCCCGCGCGGGCGCAGGGCGCCCTCCAGTTGGCGTTCGTCCCCGTGGGCGTCGGGGGACACGGCGTCGCGTTCGTGCATGGGGGTCGGTTCCTAGGCTCGGCTGAGCTTGCGCAGGGCGCTGCGCAGCAGGACGGAGACGTCGGAGGTGTGCTCCGCCTCGGCGGCGACGGCGGAGGCGGCGGACTCGGCGTCCCTGGCCGACCAGCCGAGGTTGACCAGGCCGGACACGACCTGCCCGCGCCAGGCGCCGTCGGGCCCGGCGGAGCCGTCGGCCGTGGACGGCACGCCGGCGCCCGGGTCGGGGGTGTCGAGTTTGCCGCGCAGTTCCAGGACGATGCGCTGGGCGCCCTTCTTGCCGATGCCGGGCACGCGGGTCAGAGCCGCGGTGTCCTCGGCGGCCACGGCGTGGCGCAGGCTCGACGGGCTGTGGACGGCGAGGATGGCCAGGGCCAGGCGGGGGCCGACTCCGGACGCGGTCTGGAGCTGCTCGAACAGGTGGCGCTCGTCGTCGTCGGCGAACCCGAAGAGGGTCAGCGAGTCCTCGCGGACCACCAGGCTGGTGGTGACGGTGCCGGTCTCGCCGACGTGGAGGCGCGAGAGGGCGGCGGGGGTGCACCGCACGGTCATGCCGACCCCGCCGACGTCGATCACGGCGGTGTCCGCGCCGCGTGCGGCCACCCGGCCGGTGAGGAACGCGATCATCTCGTGCGGGCGCGGGGGCGCCCTTCTCCTTCCTGGGGGACGGGGTCACCGGCCGCGCGCGCGGCGCGCCAGTTCCACCTTGCGGGCGAAGTCCTGCTTGGCCTGGGCGACGCGGGCGTTGGCGCCGCCCCGCCAGATGTGGCAGATGGCCAGCGCGACCGCGTCGGCCGCGTCGGCGGGCTTGGGGGGACCGTCGAGTCCGAGGATACGCGCCACCATGGCGCCGACCTGCGCCTTGTCGGCGCGTCCGCTGCCGGTGATGGCGGCCTTGGCCTCGCTGGGGGTGTGCAGGACCACGGGCAGGCCGCGGCGGGCGGCGCACAGCAGGGCGATGCCGCTGGCCTGGGCGGTGCCCATGACGGTGCTGAGGTTGTGCTGGGCGAAGACGCGCTCGACGGCGACGGCGTCGGGCCGGTGCCGGTCGAGCCAGTCGTCGATGCCGCGTTCGATGGCGACGAGGCGCTGCGCGAGGTCGGTGTCGGCGCTGGTGCGGACAACGTCGGCGCCCCGGAGGGTGAGCGGTCGGCCGACGGCGCCCTCGACGGCTCCGACGCCGCACCGGGTCAGTCCCGGGTCGATCCCCACCACGCGCACGCGCCCCACCCTTCTCGAACGTCCGTTCGCACCATGCTAGCGGCGCGGTCCGTCACGCCGTACCCGCCCGCACGGGTGTGTCGGCACCGTGCCCCACTGTCCCAGACGTCGGGGAGAAACGTGTGGCGCACCGAGCCGCCCGGAGCCACGCTGGAGACATGAGGACGATCTCCCAGCGGGAGTTCCAGGACAACGCCTCCGCCGTCATCGCCGTGGTCGAGGCGGGCGAGACCGTGCACGTGACCCGCGACGGTGTGGCGGTCGTCGAGGTGCGACCGATCGCCCGAAGGCGCCGGGTCAGCGCGCGGGAGCTGGTGGAGCGGCACCGGCGACTCCCGAGGACCGACCTCGCCGCGGCGCGGGCCGAGGCCGACGCGTACTTCGGCGACGAGGACAGAATCGACGAGGACACCCGTCCCGACGGAAAAGGGGTGGACGGCTCCGGAGCCTCCTGCTAGTTTCATCTCAGGTTGAGAAAAACTCATCCTGAGAACAACAGGAGGGTCCATGGAGACCGGCGGTACCCGCCCGCACGACGACGGCGAACGCCGGTTCCTCGACGCCTACGACCCGCGCGACTACGCTCCGACCGCGGTCACCGTGGACGTCGTGGCCCTCACCATTCGGGCGGGGACGCCCCGCGTCCTGCTGGCGCGCCGGTCGGCGCCGCCGCGGCGCGGCTGGTGGGCCCTGCCCGGCGGGTTCGTCCGGGCACAGGACGGACCGGACGGACCCGCCGACCCCGACCTGCCCGACGCCGCGCTGCGCGTGCTGTCGGAGAAGACCGCGCTGCCCTCCGAACTCCACCTCGAACAGCTGCGGACCTACGGGGCCCGCGACCGGGACCCGCGCATGCGCGTCGTGTCGGTGGCCTACATGCTCCTCGCGCCCGACCTGCCCGACCCCCACGTCGGGCGCGGCACGGACGCCGCCGCCTGGGTGCCCTGGAGCGAACTCGGGCACGGCGACGGCGCCCGGTCCGACCGCCCGCTCGCCTTCGACCACGCGCGGATCCTCGCCGACGCCGTCGAGCGCGCCCGCTCCAGACTGGAGTACACCGCCCTGGCCACCGCGTTCCTCCCGCCGACCTTCACCATCACCGCGCTGCGCGAGGTGTACGAGGCGGTGTGGGGCGTCCGTCTGCACGGCGCCAACTTCCACCGCAAGATCCTGGCCACCCCCGGCTTCGTCGAGGACACCGGCGACCTCGCCGACCGCGGCGGGTCCGGCGGCGGACGGCGCCCCCGGCTCTACCGGGCGGGCGGCGCGGCCGTGCTCCATCCGCCGCTGCTCCGCGGCGGCCAGTGACCGACCGATCACCCCCGAGCGCCCAGACCCCGCGCGTCGACCGGCCCCCCACGTACTGAGGACTGCGGATGAGCACGGACCAGGACGCCACCACCCCCTTCGACGACGCGCTTCGCCTCATCGCGCTCGCCGACGACCCCACCGCGCTGTTCGGCCCCCTCCCCGAGGGCGGCGACGACCCGCCCCCGGCGGCGACCGCCGCGTACCGCCGCCTGGCCAGGCACGTCCACCCCGACCGTGCGCCCGCCGGTCGAGCGGGCGAGGCCGCCACCGCCTTCACCCGACTGGCCACGAGCTGGTCGCGGTACCGGGACATGGTCGAGGGCGGCCTGGGACTGGACGACCTCACCCTGGTCACCAGGGCGCACACCTACCACGTGCGCCACGGTTCCGGTCCGCTGGCGCGGGGCGACATCACCGACCTGCACGAGGTGCGCTACAAGGACGGCGCGTGGCGCGAGGCGGTGCTCAAACTGCCCCGGTCCCACCGCGACAACGACCTGGTCATGGCCGAGGCGGAGGCCCTGGGCAGGATCCGGGAAAGAGGCCGCGAGCGCCACCGCGCCTTCTACCCCGACCTGGTCGAGCGGATCCGCCACCGCGACGCCGCCACCGGGGTCGAGCGGCGCGGCAACGTCCTGGGGCGGCTCAGGGGGTTCCACAGCCTGGCCGACGTGCGGCGCGCGTATCCGGACGGTATCGACCCGCGCGACGCGGCGTGGATGTGGCGTCGGCTGCTGGTCGCGATCGGCAACGCCGCCCGGGCCGGGGTCGTGCACGGCGCGGTCGTGCCCGAGCACGTGCTCGTGCACCCAGGGGAGCACGGGCTGGTCCTCATCGACTGGTGCTACTCGGTGACCGTCGGCGCGACGCGTACGGCGCCGCACGTTCCGGCGATGGTCCCCCACCGCGAGGACCTGTACCCGCCCGAGGTACTCGACCGCCGGCCCGCCGTTCCCGCCACCGACGTCTACATGGCGACCCGCTGCGTCGAGTACGTCACCGCGGACCGCCTCCCCCGGCCGCTGCGCGCCTTCGCCCGCGGCTGCCGCCTCCCCGCCCCCGAGCGGCGGCCGGTCGACGGGATCGCCCTCCTGGGCGAGCTCGACGAGGCGCTGGAGCGGGTGTTCGGCCCGCGCCGGTTCCGTCACTTCCGCATGCCCGAACCGTCCTGACCGCCGCCCCGGAAGCACCGGGGGAACCGACGGGCCGAACGCACCCGCCCCGCCCGTCCCCATCTCCACGACCACCCACACCACCGCGAAGGAGCCCCTCATGGGCAGCAGCAACTGGTCCACCGACGCCTACCACGCCCGACAGGCCTACAACGCCTCCGTCGGCTCCAGCAACTTCGGCTACACCGACGACGTGGCCGCGTCCGCGCCCCGGCACACCTGGAAGGTCCACGACTCGCTCGACCCCAAGGGCGTCACCGTCCGCGAGAGCCGCGACTCGGACGCCCACCCCAACTCCCTCGCCATCTCCGTCCTGTTCGACGTCACCGGCTCCATGGGCCGGGTGCCCCGGATCCTCCAGACGAAGCTGCCCGACCTGTTCGGCCTGCTGCTGCGCAAGGGCTACGTCGAGGACCCGCAGATCATGTTCGGCGCGATCGGCGACGCCACCTGCGACCGCGCCCCGCTCCAGGTCGGGCAGTTCGAGTCCGGCAACGAACTGGAGGACGACCTGGGCAACATCCTGTTGGAGGGCGGGGGCGGCGGCCAGGCCACCGAGTCCTACGAGCTGGCGATGTACTTCATGGCCCGGCACACCGCGATGGACTGCCTGGACAAGCGCGGTCGACGGGGCTACCTGTTCATCATCGGCGACGAGATGGCCTACGGGGCGGTCAAGGCCCGGGAGGTGCGCGAGGTCATCGGCGACGACGTCGGGGAGAACATCCCGTTCCCGGCGATCCTCGCCGAGCTGCGGCGAAAGTTCGAGGTCTTCTACCTCATGCCCACCGGCAGCCACTACTTCAACGACGACAGGGTGCGCGGCTTCTGGGACGGACACCTCGGCCAGAACGTCATCTACCTGGACGACCTGGACGCGGTGTCGGAGACGATCGCGGTCACGGTCGGGCTGGGCGAGGAGGCGATCGACCTCCAGGAGGGCCTGGACGACCTGGCCGAGGCCGGGTCCGACGCCGGCGACGTGGTCGGCAGGGCGTTGCGCCCGCTGTCGGAGGCGCGGGGGTCGGTCGTGGTGTCCGAGGCGCCGGACGGGCTCACCCGCGGGACCGCCGGCGGCGGGGTGGACCGCCTGTGACCGGGACGCCACGGCGGTGGGCCGACGAGCACGCCGTCGTCGTCGACCTGGGGTTCGGCGACGCGGGCAAGGGCGTGACCGTCGACCTGCTGTGCGCGCGGCGGCGCTTCGGCGCCGTCGTGCGCGCCAACGGGGGCGCCCAGGCTGCGCACAACGTGGTCGCGCCCGACGGTCGGCACCACACGTTCGCCCAGTTCGGCGCGGGGACCCTCGCGCCGGACAGCCCGGTTCCGACGCATCTGTCCCGGTTCGTGGTGGTGGATCCGTTCGCGCTGGCCGCCGAGGCGGGACACCTGGTGTCACTCGGGGTGCGCGATCCGTTCGCGCTGCTGACCGTGGACCGCCGCGCGCTGATCAGCACGCCGTGGCACCAGGCGGTCAACCGGGTGCGCGAGCGGGCGCGCGGCGCGGCACGGCACGGGTCGTGCGGTATGGGGGTCGGCGAGACGATGGCGTACGCGCTCGCGCACCCCGAGGACGCGCCGACCGTCGGCGACTGCGCGGACCCGGCCCGGCTGCGGGGGAAGCTGGTCCGGCTGGCCGCGTACCTGGCGGAGCACGCGGGTCGGGGTGAGGACTTCCCCGACGTCGAGGAGTGCCTGCCGGCCTACCGGGCCTTCGCCGAGCGGGTGCGGCTGGTGGACGAGCGGTACCTGCCCGGGCTGCTCGCGGCCTCCCCCGTGGTGTTCGAGGGGGCCCAGGGGGTGCTGTTGGACGAGTGGCACGGATTCCCTCCGCACACCACCTGGTCGACCACCACGACCGCCAACCCGCTCACCCTGATGGCCGAGGCCGGGCAGGAGGGCGGGGCGCGGCGGATCGGCGTGGTGCGGACCTACACCACCCGCCACGGCGCGGGGCCGCTGGTCACCGAGGACCCCGTGCTCGGGGCCGCGCTGCCCGAACGGCACAACGGGACCCATCCCTGGCAGGGCGGGTTCCGGGTGGGCCACCTCGACCTGGTCGCGCACCGGTACGCGCTGGAGGCCACGGGGGGCGTCGACGCGCTGGTGGTCACCCACGCCGACGCGCCCGACCGGATACGGGCCGCGACCGGGGCGGCGCCGCGCTGGTGCACGGGGTACGCGGGCGCCGACGGATCGCCGCTGCGGATCGCCCCGGCCGCCGTCCCGGACCTGGAACGGCAGGAACGCGTCACCGCGGCGCTCCTGGCGGCCCGCCCGGTTCTGGAGGCCATGCCGGTCGAGCCCGCCGCCGCGATCGGCGACGCCCTGGGGGTGCCGGTCGAGGCCGTGTTCTCCGGACCGACGCGGGAGGACGCGAGAACGACGTGGGCGCGCGAGCCGCGGGGCTGGAGCGGCGCACGGCGGAGCACTAGGGTGAGCGCATGACTTCCCTCAGTGATCAGCGCGTCCGCTCCTTCCTCCTCGACGGCACCCGCACCGGCAAACTCGCCTACACCGCCTCGGACGGCCGCCCCCTCGTCGCGCCGGTCTGGTTCACCGTCGAGGGCGACGAGATCGTCCTCAACACCGGGAAGGCCTCGGCCAAGGGGCGGTCGATCCTGCGGGATCCCCGCGTGGCGCTCAGCGTGGACCTGGAACGGCCGCCCTACGCGTTCGTGCAGGTCCAGGGGGTGGCTGAGGTGTCGGAGGATCCGGACGAGCTGCTGCGGACGGCGACCGCCATCGCCGCCCGCTACATGGGCGAGGAGCGGGCCGAGGAGTTCGGCCGCCGCAACGGCGTGCCCGGCGAGCTCGTGGTGCGGATCCGCCCGACGAAGGTCATCGCGGGCCTGGACGTGACCGAGTGAGCCGTCGGCACCGCGGACCACAGCGGCATCACGCACATGACTGAGAGGTCGACCGCCGTCAGCGCGGCCTTCCGCGGCTCCGGTGCGTCCGGGTTCTCCCGGACCCGGGACCGCTGGCGGGTCGCGCCGTCGCACGGATGGGGACATCGGCTCCTGGTCCTGGCGGGGGCCAGGAGCCGAATTCCCGGGTTCCCTACCCGACGAACTCGATGACCGTTCGGGTGAAGAGTTCGGGCCGCTGGAGGTTCCAGACGTGCCCGGCTTCGGGAACCACCCGCAACTCGGCTCCGGGGACAGCCGAGGCGATCTCCTCGGCAGGTGCCAGGTTGGCCTGGTCCATGGCCCCGTTGAGTACGAGGGTGGGGACCGTGATCTCACCGAGCCGAGCGCGAAGATCGAGCCTTCCCAGCCCCGCCAGTCCGGAGAGTAGGGCGCCTTTCCCCGCCTGTCGGAGGTCCTCGGCGGCCTGGGCCCGATACTCGACCTGTCCACCGGCGTATACGCCCTGGAGCATGGCTGTGATGACGCCCTCGGGCAACAGGCGCATCAGCAGACGTTGCACGGCATCACCCGGACGGCCGCGCGCCGCGCCTCCGGACAGGACCAGTCCCGCGACCCGAGCGGGCTCCGACAACGCGACCAGCAGTGCCACGCTGACCGATCCGGAGACGGCCACGAGGTGGACCGGCTCGTCCTCGGCCAGGACCAGATCGCGGACCGATCCGACGGCTCGTTCGAGCGAGAACGGTCCGGGCGAGCCGCCATGGCCCGGCAGGTCCGGGGCGAGCACCCGATGTGCCTCGCGCAGCCGTGGGATCTGCGGCCTCCACGCCCGGTGACTGGACCCGAAGGCGTGCAGGAGGACGATGACCGCCATCAGCGACCGTAGACCGCGGACAGCTGACCGACCAGCGTCGCGAACGGCATGTCGAGGTCCCCGTAGACCTGCCCGGCGTCCGCGCGCGCGTTGTCGGCGAGGACCTCGACGGCGAGCGAGGCGTAGTCGCTCACGATCACTCCTGCCTGCAGCAGGCGCAGAAGACCGGTCTCCCGCTTGGTCTGTGAGAACGTGCCGCACGCGTCGACCGCCACGTAGGCGTCGTAACCGGCGGCGCTCGCGGAGATCGCCGGAAACGCGGCGCACACTTCGAGCGAGATCCCGGCGATGATCAGCTTGCTGCGCCCGGTCGCCTCGACGGCGGAGCGCACACGGTCGTCGTTCCAGGCGTTGACCGTGGATCGGTCGATCACCTTCAGGTCCTGGGGGAGGACCTCCCGGAGTTCGGGGACCAGCGGTCCCCACATGCTGTCAGCGGACGTCGTGGTGACAACGGTCGGCAGACCCAACCGCTGAGCCGCCTTGGCCAAGCTGGTGACGTTGTGCTTGAGTTCCGCCACGGCGATGTCGCGCACGCCGGTGAACAGCCCGATCTGGTGGTCCACCAGCAGCACGGCGGCGTTGTCGTCGGTCAGAGGGGTGTGGAACCGGTCCTGCATCCTCGTGTCTCCTCTACGTGTGTCACGGTTGGTGTCCACAACCAGCTTGGTCGCTCCCACCTGCCGGAACAATCGCAGTCTGACACACTGCCGGTGAGTTTTGTTCACCAGTGGAGCGGACGTTGAACGAGTACGAGATCGAAACCTTCCTCACCCTCGCCGAGGAACTGCATTTCCGCCGCACGGCAGAACGGCTCGGCTTGTCTCAGGGCCGTACCAGCCAGATCATCAGGAAACTGGAACGCCGCATCGGTACCCCGCTGTTCGAGCGGACCAGCCGCCGCGTCAGCCTCACCCCGATCGGGCGGCAGCTCCGCGACGGGATCGAGCCGGCCCACCGACAGATCCAGAGGGAGATCGCCAAGGCCGCGGCCGCCGGACGCGGAATCCGCGGGGCGCTGCGCCTCGGCTTCTTCGGCCCGGCGACCGCGCACGAGCTCAGCCTGATCATCGACGAGTTCCATGACCGCCACCCGGACTGCGAGGCCCAGTTGACCCTGGAGACGCAGATCGACGACCACTTGGCGCCCCTACGCGACGAGAGCGTGGACCTCCTGGCCACTCTCTTTCCGGTGGACGAGCCCGACCTGACCGTCGGCCCCGTGCTCCTGCGCGAGACCTGGGTCCTGGCCGTCCCCTCCCGCCACCCCTTCGCGGGTCGGACGTCCGTTCTCCTCGACGACCTGGCCGAGGACACGGTGCCGACCGTGGACGGCGCCCCCGCGTACTGGCTCGACCAGCACATCCCGCCCCGGGCGAGTAGCGGGAGACCCATCCGCCGCGGGCCGTCCGTGACGACCTTCCAGGCGGCGCTCGCCCTGGTCGCGGCGGGCAAGGCGATCCTCCCCCTCACCTGCCAGGCCACCCGCTACTACGCCCGGCCAGACCTCGCCTACGTCCCCGTCGAGGACGCCTCCGAGGCACACTACGGGCTTGTGTGGAAGACCACCAGGGAGAACGCCAGGATCCGCGCCTTCGCCGAACTTGCACGGCGTCCTCGGTAGCGGCCGGGGCGGGTCCCGGGAGGGGGTGACGGAACACCCGGTCCACCACTCCACGTCGGCGGCGCGCCAACGGAACTGGGCGGAAACCCAGGAACCATGCGGGCGGCACCGTTGGACGAGGCGGCGGGCGACGACGCCCAGGCCGCGGTGACCGCGCTGCTCAGGTCCTACGGCTGGCGAGACGGCCTGAACCTGGGGCCGTCGGCCTGTTCGCGGGGCATGGAGATGGACGGCCACACGCACACCGCGATCGGCATGGCCCTGGGCGGCCGGTTCGGAGTCAAGGCCGTGCGGTGGTCGCGACGCCGGGATCAGGCCGGGCCGTGCTCGATCCGGTACAGCTCGACGCCGACGGCCGCGGCCGCGCGTTCGGCGACCCGGTCCGCCGTCCACGTGGAAGCCCCACGGGATCCCACACGGGCCCGCGTGCTCGGGATCCGCGCGATCGGGTCCTGGAGTGCGATCGCCTCCTCGGAGCTCGCGCACCCGGGCACGCGGATCTCGTACACGCGAAGAGCGGCTGACAAGCGTCCTGCCCGGGCTCGGCGGGTCCCAGGGGAAGCGTTCGGCACCCGCCTCCACACGAGGTTCTCCACCGGCCCCCGAAACTCCGTTGATCGCCTCGGAGCACCGACGTACCGTGGCGTTCTGATGTGCCGGGAAGTCTGGACGGCGTTCTCGATCCTGGACGGAGCACGAAGATGACCACCACTCCCCCGAGCAGGCTCGGACGGTTGCGCAGGGCGGTCTTCGCCAGACACGCGCATCCGTGGAGTGCCTGGAGCCGGTGGGCGACCGCTCCCCTGGTGCTGGTCCCCGTGTGGACGCGGAGTTGGAAGCACGCGGCGGTCGTGACCGTGTGGTTCGCACTCAACCCCGTGATCTTCCCCAAGCCCGCTGACGACCGGGCGTGGTCGAGCCGGGCGATGCTCGGCGAGGAGATCTGGCTGACCGACCGGCCCAGGGACGCGGCCCTGGCCGTCAACGCGGCGGCGTCGGCGGTCGGTCTGGTGGCGGTCGTCGCCGCTCGCCGCCGAAGACTGGCGCCCGCCGCCACGGCCTCCGCCGCCTCGATGGCCCTGCTGCTCGTGTACTGGGAACTGATGGCCCGCTACTACGACGAGCACGGGGGCGAGGGCGGGCGCACGCCTTCACCCTGACCACGCCGGAACCCGCGCTGCGCAGGCGCGGGTTCGCGCTGGTGACCTGGACCCGGCCGTTCGTGTACGTCCCCCCACCGTGCGAGTGACGCGTCAGACCCAGAAGAACCGGAGGATGACCACAAGCTCCCGATCGTCGAGGACCAGGTAGATGACTGGACACTCACCGTCTTCTCCGACGGTGTGGCACAGGATGTCGCCTTCCGGCTTCTCCTTGTTGCAGGGGTCGCCCAAGGTCGCAGTTCCAAGAGCCCGAACAACCCAAGTATCAGGGGAAGCACGTGCGCCGGCAGCTTGCTGAGCTGTTCTTCCGCCAGCTCTTCGGATTCGATCCGGTACATCTGGAGATCCGACCGGGCTTTCGTCTCCGGCCAGGGAACCGTGCGCACCTTCTCACCGCGTTGGAGCATCCTCCCCGTGGACTCCGCTCCGGAGTACGGCGGCGCACGCGCTCGCGGGCGGATTCCCCACGGCGCGAACGCCGGTGGCCGCGCCCCGCACGGGCGCGGCCACCGGCGTAGTGGTCACCGAAGGGTCAGCCGATCTCGGCCATGACCTCGTCGGGGATGTCGGCGTTGGTGAAGACGTTCTGCACGTCGTCGGAGTCCTCCAGCGCGTCCACCACCCGCAGCACCTTCTTGGCGGTCTCGGCGTCGACCGGGACCTCCATGGTGGGCAGCCAGTTCGTGTCGGCGGACTCGTAGTCGATCCCCGCCTCCTGGAGCGCGGTGCGCACGGCGACCATGTCGGTGGCCTCGGAGACGATCTCGAACGCCTCTCCGATGTCCTCGACCTCCTCGGCGCCCGCCTCCAGCACCGCCAGGGTCACGTCGTCCTCGGTCGTGCCCTCCTTCGGCACGATGACGACGCCCTTGCGGTTGAACAGGTAGGACACCGACCCGGCGTCGGCCATGTTCCCGCCGTTGCGGGTCACGGCCACGCGCACCTCGGAGGCGGCGCGGTTGCGGTTGTCGGTCAGGCACTCCACGAGCATCGCCACGCCGCCGGGCGCGTAGCCCTCGTACATGATCGTCTGCCACTCGGCGCCGCCGGCCTCCTCACCGGAGCCGCGCTTGCGGGCGCGCTCGATGTTGTCGAGCGGCACCGAGTTCTTGCGCGCCTTCTGGATGGCGTCGTAGAGCGTCGGGTTGCCTTCGGGGTCTCCACCACCGGTCCGCGCGGCCACCTCGATGTTCTTGATCAGCTTCGCGAAGAGCTTGCCGCGCTTGGCGTCGATGACGGCTTTCTTGTGCTTGGTGGTGGCCCACTTCGAGTGGCCGCTCATGCGTGTCCTTTCACGATGTCGACGAAGAGGCGGTGGATGCGCGCGTCGCCGGTCAGTTCGGGATGGAAGGACGTGGCCATCAGGCCGCCCTGTCGTACGGCGACGATCCTACCGGCCTCGTCGGGACCCGGGACGCGACCGAGCACGGTCACGTCGGGACCCACGGACTCCACCCACGGCGCCCGGATGAACACCGCGTCGAACGGCTCCTCGCCGACGCCCTCCACGGGCACCGCCGCCTCGAACGACTCCGTCTGCCGGCCGAAGGCGTTGCGCCGCACCGTCATGTCGATGCCGCCGATCGTCTCCTGGCCGTCGATCCCGCCGAGCAGGCGGTCGGCCAGCATGATCATCCCCGCGCACGTGCCGTAGGCGGGCATTCCCGCCCTGACCCGCTTGCGCAGCGGCTCCAGCAGACCGTACCGGACGGCCAGCTTGGACATGGTGGTGGACTCGCCTCCGGGGACGACCAGGGCGTCGACGGTGTCGAGCTGGTCGGGCCCGAGCACCTTGGCGGTCCGCACGTCCAGCTGCTCCAGAACGTGCAGGTGCTCGGCGACGTCGCCCTGCAGGGCGAGGACGCCGATGGTGGGTCTGTCGGTCAAGAACGGCCTCACTCGTCGTGTCATCGAAGTCGAACACTGGCGCGGGTGGCGGGCGAACCCGCCACCCGGAGCCGACCTACCAGCCCCGACCCGCGTAACGCTCGGAGTCCTTCAGGTCATCCAGGTTGATACCGACCATCGCCTCGCCCAGGCCGCGGGACACGCGCGCGATGACGCCCGGGTCCTCGTAGTGCAGGGTGGCCTGCACGATGGCGTCGGCGCGCTTGGCCGGGTCGCCGGACTTGAAGATGCCCGAGCCGACGAACACGCTCTCCGCGCCCAGCTGGCGCATCAGGGCCGCGTCGGCGGGGGTGGCGACACCGCCCGCGGAGAACAGCGGCACCGGGAGCTTGCCCAGGGCCGCGACCTCCTTGACGATCTCGTAGGGGGCGCGCAGCTCCTTGGCGGCGCCGAACAGCTCCGCCTCGTCGAGCGTGCCCAGGCGGCGGATCTCGGCGCGGATCGACCGCATGTGGCGGGTGGCCTCGACGACGTTGCCGGTCCCGGCCTCGCCCTTGGAGCGGATCATGGCCGCGCCCTCGGCGATGCGGCGCAGCGCCTCGCCCAGGTTGGTCGCACCGCACACGAACGGGACGGTGAACGCCCACTTGTCGATGTGGTGGGCCTCGTCGGCCGGGGTGAGGACCTCGGACTCGTCGATGAAGTCGACGCCGAGGTGCTCCAGCACCTGGGCCTCGACGAAGTGGCCGATGCGGACCTTGGCCATGACCGGGATGGAGACGGCCTCGACGATCCCGTCGACCATGTCCGGGTCGGACATGCGGGCCACACCGCCGTCCTTGCGGATGTCGGCGGGGACGCGCTCCAGGGCCATGACCGCGACGGCACCGGCGTCCTCGGCGATCTTGGCCTGCTCGGGGGTGACGACGTCCATGATGACGCCGTTCTTGAGCTGCTCGGCCATGCCTCGCTTGACGCGCTGTGTGCCGACGGCGTTGTCGGCGGTGTTCGATGCGTTGGTGGCCACGGTGGTGGACTCCCGTCCCGTAGGTGTTGACAGCATGGGTAGCGGTGGGCCCCGGCAGCGGTGGCGGTCACGCGGGGGGCCGCGGACGCCACCGGCGCCGCGCACCCTGGGTCTACCAGGGCACCATGGTAGTTCCTCCCCCTCCCGACCACTTTGGCCAGATCGGTGTTTTCGCGGGCCGTCCTCTTACAGGGTGTCGGATCCGGTGGACGGAGGGGGTGCCGCGGGCGGCTCGTCGTCGATCTCGAAGAAGTCCGGGAGGGGCGCGGTTCCGGCCAGGCGCAGGGCGCGGACGAGGCGCGACCGTCGGGCGCGGCGGGTGTCGACCACGGCGTCGTTGTGGAAGGTGCGGGCCAGCTGGACGCCGCGGGCGGCACCGGCCACCTCGGTCAGTCGGTCGCGCAGGTGCGCGGTGGCGCGCAGGGGTCCGAGCGCCGACCGCAGCTCGCGTGAGAGCGCGCTCTCGGCCAGTTCGCGCTCCCCCTCGCGGGCCCGGCGCGCGGCGGTGGCGGCCTCGGCGAGCGCGCGGGCGCGGTCCGCGGGCAGACCGTCGGCCGAGGCGAGGTCGAGGACGGCGGAGCCCCGCCGCAGCAGCGCGGCGTCCAGGGCCGCGCGGGCGGTCTCCACCCGGTGGTGGAGGCGGTCCAGCCGGGTGGCGCGCCACGACAGGTAGAAGCCGGTCAGCACCAGCGCCAGGACGGCCGCGGCGACCACGACGACGAAGAGGGCGTCCTCGACCAGGACAGCTCACCCCACCCCGCGACGCAGCAGTGCGGTGGCCCGCGGACCGGTGTCCAGGCGCACTCCGGGGGCGGTCCGATCCGGTCCGTCCCACATCAGGACGGTCTCGTAGACGTGGACGACCTCGGCGGCGACGGTCTCCCAGTCGTAGGCGCGCACGGCGCTGCGGGCCGCCCTGCCCAGGCGGGCGCGGCGCTCGGGGTCGTCGAGGAGGTCACCGGCGCGGTCGGCCAGGTGGGCGGCGTCGCCCGCCCGGAAGAGCTCGCCCGCCGCTCCCCCCTCCAGCACGGCGGTGAAGGCCGGGATGTCGCTGGCGACGATCGCCGCACCGGCCGACATGGCCTCGGTGAGCACGATGCCGAAGCTCTCGCCCCCCAGGTTGGGGGCGCAGAAGACGTCCGCGGAGTGGTAGGCGCGCACCTTGTCCGCGTCGTCGAGCCGGCCGGGGAGGACGATCCGGTGGCGCATCCCCTCGGGGACCGACGCCAGGGCGGGGCCGGGGTCGCCGGGACCGGCGACGAGCAGGCGCAACCCGGGGCGCGCGGGGGCGAGCAGGGCGAAGGCCTCCAACAGGGTGGACAGTCCCTTGCGCGGCTCGTCCAGGCGGCCGAGGAAGGCGATCGAGCCGCCGTCGCCGGGCCAGCCCGCCAGCGGCTCGGCGTCGGCGAAGCGGTGCACGGCCACCCCGTTGGGGATGAGGACGGCGTCCCCGCCCAGGTGTTCGACCAGGGTGCGCCGCGCGGATTCGGACACGGCCACGCGCGCGTTGAGCTTCTCCATGGCCGAGCGCAGCGCCGCGGACCCGGCCGCCATCGCACGCGACCGGGTGTTGCTCGTGTGGAAGGTGGCGACCATGGGGCCGTCCGCCGCCCAGCACGACAGAAGGGAGACGCTGGGCGCGGAGGGTTCGTGGATGTGCAGGACGTCGAAGGCGCCCTCGTCGATCCACCGCCGCACCCGCGCCGCGGTGCGCGGGCCGAAGCTGACGCGCGCCACCGAACCGTTGTAGGGCACGGGCACCGGGCGGCCGGCCGGGACCAGGTGGTCGGGCAGGTCGGCGCCGGTCTCCCCCACGGGCGCGAGCACCGACACGTGGTGGCCCATGCCGATCAGGGCGTCGGCCAGGTCCCCGACGTGCTGTTGGACCCCGCCTGGCACGTCCCAGGCGTAGGGGCAGACCAGCCCGACGCGCATGCCCACGGTCACGCGTCCCGTTCGGAGCGCCCGGTCCCCTCGGCGCGCTCCCGCCGTCGGCGCAGGTCGGCCTCGTGGTCGGCGCTGAACACGGTCTGGAGCATGTGCCAGTCCTCCGGGTGCGCGGCGATCTCACTCTCGAAGACGCGCGCCAGCCCCTGGGTGGTGGCTCGGACGCGGTCGGTCCGGGTCTCACCGGACGCGACGGGGACCTCGTCGTGGACGCGGATGTTCCAGTACGGGCCGTCGTACCAGAGCGAGACCGGCATCAGGGCGGCGCCGGTCTTCAGGGCCAGGGCGGCCGGTCCGGACGGCATGCGCGCCAGTTCGCCGAAGAACTCGACCTCGGGGCCGCTGCCGCCGATGTCGCGGTCGGCCAGCAGGCACACCAGCCCCCCGGCTCGCAGCCGCCGGGCCAGGGTGCCCACGGTGTCCTTGCCTCCGCTCAGCGGCAGGACCTCCATGCCCAGGGACTCGCGGTAGGCGGTGAACCGCCGGAAGAGGCTCTCGGGACGCAGCCGCTGGGCCACCGTGGTCGGCGCGAAACCGCGCAGGGCGATCCAGGCGCCCGCGTGGTCCCAGTTGCCCATGTGCGGCAGCGCCGCGATGACGCCGCGGCCGGCGTTCAGGTTCTTCTCCAGCGCCTCGATTCCGCTCTGCCGGGTGTCGCCGAGCACGCGGTCCCGATCCATCGCGGGCAGCCGGAACATCTCGTAGTAGTAGCGCATGTAGGAGCGCATCCCCGCGCGGGAGAGCGCCCGCAGCCGCGCGTCTGTGGTGTCGGGGCCGAGCAGGCGGCGCAGGTTGCGCTCCAGACCGCGCGTCCCCCCGTTGTGGGTGCGCCAGGCGTGGTCGGCCATCCGCTCGAACACCGCGCGACCGAGGCGTTCGGGCGAGCGCCGCACCATCGTCCACCCGGCCGAGTACGCCAGGTCGGCCATGCGTTCGTCCACGTCGTGCTTCCTCGTCCTCCTCCGGGCGGGGTCAGGCCTCGCTGTTGGCGCCGTTGGTGTCCACGTCCCGCTGGCCCTCGTCGATCTCGTTGAGCCGTGCGCGCGTCTCGACGAGCCGTTGCAGGACGGTCAGCAGGGTCATGCCCGCGAGCAGCCACAGGCCGCCGGCCAGGACGTAGGGAACGCCGAACCCGCCGACGCCCGCGGCCACCAGGATGATGATCAGGCGCTCGGTCCGCTCGGCCATGCCGACGTCGCAGTTGACGCCCAGGCCCTCGGCGCGTGCCTTGATGTAGGAGACCATGAAGCCCGCGATGAGGCAGAAGAGGGTGACCCCCGCGAGCAGCGGGTCGTCGCCCTCGCTGATGAACCACCACAGGAGCCCGGCGAGGATGGCGGCGTCGGCCACCCGGTCGAGGCTGGAGTCGAGGAACGCGCCGAAGCCGCTGGCGCTGTCGTTGGCGCGGGCCACGGCCCCGTCGAGCATGTCGAAGAGCGCGAAGACGGCGATGACGACCGAACCGGCGTACAGCTCCCCGCGCGGATAGAAGTACAGGGCGCTGGCGACGACGCCCACGGTGCCGACGATGGTGATGATGTTCGGCGTGAGGCCGATCCGGGCCAGACTCCGGCCGAGCGGAGTGGTGACCCGGGAGATCATGGGGCGAAGGATTCTCAGCATGTCTTCTTGTGATGGTAGGGCGGGAACGGCTCCGGGGGTGGGAACCGCGCCCGGCGGGGGTGGCGCGCCGCCCGTTCGTCGGCGCGGGCGGCGCGGGAGGGTGGGACGGTCAGGCCCCGGGCCAGTGCTCGGCCAGTTTCGCGCGGGTCTGCTCCAGCATCTCGGGCAGGACCTTGGTGTGGCCGATGACCGGCATGAAGTTGGTGTCGCCGCCCCAGCGGGGGACGATGTGCTGGTGCAGGTGGGCGGCGATTCCGGCACCGGCCACCGTACCGAGGTTCATGCCGATGTTGAACCCCTGGGGCCGGTAGGCGTCGGTGAGCGCGCGGATGCCCGCCTGGGTGAGCGCGGCGAGCTCGGCGGTCTCGTCCTCGTCGAGCGCGGTGTACTCGGACACGTGCCGGTAGGGGCACACGAGCAGGTGGCCGCTGTTGTAGGGGTAGAGGTTGAGCACGGCGTAGGCGGTCTTGCCGCGCGCGACCACCAGCCCGGAGGCGTCGTCGAGCGCGGGGGCGTCGCAGAACGGACAGCCGTCCTCGGGGCCGGACCCGGTGGGCTTGCCCTCGCCCTTGATGTAGGCCATGCGGTGCGGCGTCCACAGCCGCTCCCATCCGTCGGGGACGCCGGTCCCCGCTCCCGGGGGGTTGGACGGCCCGTGTTCGGGCCCGTTCTCGACACCGCTCATCGGCTCTCCGGGGCCGTCGCCCCGGCTCGCGCGCCGGGGAGGGAGCCCCTGCCTCCTTCGGGTTCTCTCGTGGGATCGTGCGTGGACGCGCGCCGGGCGCGGGGGCGCGGCCGTGCGCGGCGGGGACCCGCCGCGCCCTGGGACGGGCGGCGTCCACCGGACGCGCCCGGGTCGGGTACGGCCCGGCGGAGGTTCCGGCTCCGGCCGTCCGGGATCGTCCGCACCCCAGCATAGGAGCACGGCGGACATGCGGTCAGCGGCGACCGTCCGCCTGTGGACAACCGGGGATCGTCGCTCCAGGGGGTGACCGTTCGGGCGCCGCCGGGGTGCCGCACGACGAGGCGAGCCGCGAGCGGGGAACGAGCGTCAGGCGAAGCCGGGGAGGAAGCATCCCCGGTCTCGGGGCGCCCGACCGGAGCGGGTACCGGGCCGCAGGCGTCGGTCGAGGGTGTCCGCCCCGGCGCGGAGCGGCCCCCGGGCGGCGCGGGGCGACGGGCGGCCCGGAGCTAGCACTGGTCCGCCAGGCCCAGGAGCGTGCGCAGGTGGCGCGGCGGCGGGGACCCGTGGGCGAGCATGGCGTCGTGCCGTTCGCGCTCGGAGAGCTCCGGACGCCGGGCGGCCAGGTCCCGGGCGATCTCGGCGACCTCCGTGTACCCCACGTAGTACGTCGACAGCTGCGCGCTGGTGAGCTGGGCGCGGCGCCACTTGCCCACCGCCTCCCCCTCCTCCTGGTGGCCGCGCTCGGTGAGCAGGGCGATCGCCTCGGCCTCGGTGATGTCCCGGGTGTGCACGCGCACGTCCAGGACGGCGTTGAGCAGGGCGCGCAGCCGCATCTTCAGCTGGATCAGGCGCAGTGCGAGGTTGTCGCGGCGGGCGGCATCCCCGGAGCCGTCGCGCCAGCCGTGGCGCGCGAGCACCTCCTCGCCGTAGACCGCCCAGCCCTCGACGAACGTGCCGCTCCACAGCGTCCTGCGCACCCGCGTCGCGCCGTCGTGGCGGCTGGCGTGGGCCAGTTGCAGCGCGTGGCCGGGCACGGCCTCGTGCACCATGAGGTTGCGCAGCATGGTGCCGTTGTACTCGCGGAAGAACGAGTCCTGCCGCTCCTGAGGCCAGTCCGCGGGCGGCGGGGCCACCGCGACGAGCGTCGGCATGTCGTGCGCGGCAGGGTCCAACGGCCCGGGCGGGTCGCAGTAGGCCACGGCCACGCCGCGCCGCGCCTCGGGCATGGGGATGATCCGGACGGGGTCGTCGTACACGGTGACCAGGTCGAGCCGACGGACCCGGTCCCACAGGTGGGTCAGCGCGTCAGCGCAGGTCGGGCGGACCCCGTCGGCGTCGGTGGCGGTGGCGTCGGCCAGTCCCGCCAGGACCTCGGCGACCTGGCCGGCGCGGCGGGGGCGGCCCTCGTACTCCGCCGCGGCCTCGGCGATGGCCTCCTCCGTGGCGAGCAGGTCGCTCTCCGCCCGCACCAGCAGCGCCTCGGGGGAGAGTTCGGAGTCCAGGGTGTACCAGAGCTGGGCCGCGAAGTCCCGCTCGCCGAGACGGGGATCGGCGGTGGCGGTCTCGACCCGGTCGCGCAGCCACTCCCCGTACCGCTCGACCGAGGCCAGGGCCGCCTCGCGCGCGGGGTCGACCCGCCCGGTCAGGGACGGCTCCCGGCGGAGCAGGTCGGGGATCCCGTCGGTGAGCATGGCGCGGGCACCGGCGAGCTGGGCCAGCGCGGTCTCGACGTGGACGCGCGGCATGCCCGGCCCCTCGGAGAGCCGGGCGCGCGCGGTGTCGAGGTAGTCGGGCAGCGCGGCGCAGCGCGCGGCCAGCGCCTCCAGGCGTTCGGGCACCGGGAGGGAGTCGCGGTCCAGCAGCGCGTGGACGGCCTCGCCCGGGGAGTACAGCAGGGGATTCCAGGTGCGCGGACGCAGCTCGGCGGTGTGCCACAGGTCGGCGCTCAGTCTGGCGCGCAGGATCTCCAGGTCGACCAGGTCGCCCTCGGGGATGAGGTCGCCGTCGATCTCGTCCAGCGAACCGAGCGCGTCCGTCAGCACGGCGACGCGCCGAGCGTCGGCCTCGACGGAGTGGTCGGACAGCCGCGCCGCGCCGCGCGTGTCGCCCAGCTCCAGGGCCCACTCGGGGGCGTCCTCCAGCAGGGCGTCGAGCACCCGCTCGGCCACCTGTCGGAACCGCTGTGTCATCGCCTCGGCGTCGGGCTGGGAGGGAGAGCTCATTCCCCCATGATGCCAGCACGGACGCCCGGTCCCCGCCGTGCGGGAACCGGGCCGTGCTCTGTGCGGGACCCCGGGCCCGGGACTAGCGCCAGGAGTTCTGGCCGCCAGTGGAGGTGGGCTGTCCTGCCGCGCCCTCGGGGTCCCCCACCGTGATGGCGTGTTCGACGAGGGTGATGAGCGTCGACTTGGTGGAGGCCCGGTCGCGGGCGTCCACCTGGACGATGGGGATGTCCGGGCTGAGCGTGAGCGCGTCCCGGACCTCGTCGGCGGCGTGGGGGTAGTAGCCGTCGAACCCGTTGATCGCCACGATGAAGGGCAGGCGCGCCTCCTCGAAGTAGTCGATCGCGGGGAAGCAGTCCGCCAGGCGGCGGGTGTCCACCAGGACGACCGCGCCGATGGCGCCCTTGACCAGGTCGTCCCACATGAACCAGAACCGGTGCTGTCCGGGGGTGCCGAACAGGTACAGGATCAGGTCGGAGTCAAGGGAGACGCGGCCGAAGTCCATCGCCACGGTGGTGGTCTGCTTGTCCGGCGTCTTGGCGAGGTCGTCCACCCCGACGCTGGCGCTGGTCATGACCGCCTCGGTGGTCAGCGGCACGATCTCGGAGACGGAGCCAACGAATGTCGTCTTCCCGACACCGAAGCCCCCGGCGACGACGATCTTGACCGACGTCATCGCGTTCCCCCCAGCACCGCCTTCCTCGGCTGGGCTAGAGCTTGCGAAGTCCACTGAGCACCCTTTCAAGCAGGTTGGTGTTGGGACGGGCGTCGTTGTTCAGCGAAGACCTGATCTGGACCAGTCCCTGCTCGGACATGTCCGCCACAAGCACCCGTGCCACACCGAGCGGCATCCGCAGCAGCGCGGAGATCTCCGCCACGGACCGCCACTCCCGGCACAGGTCGCTGATCGCCTGCCACTCGGGCGTCAGCGTCCCAGACTCGTTGCGGGCCGCCGCCGTCGCCGAGATCAGCGCCTCCAGGGGAAGCTGCGACTTCGGCTTGGTGCGACCCTTGGTCACGGCGTAGGGGCGGACCAGTGAACTGGGCGCGCTCCCCGCCGCGGGTCGTTGTTCGTACGGTTGTTGGATAGGTCGAGGAACATCTCCGCCGCCCGGCACAGACGGGATCCCTCCGGTGGAGGGACCGCTCGGCTGTTGTCCGAACCACGAGGCGCTCCCGGCATCTCTACTGTGAGGTGCCACCACTTCCTCCTGTCGGTGGTGGATCAGTGGATTCCCGAGGTGCGCGCCGTTGGTGTCAGCGCCCGCCCCGCCCGCTCGACGAGCAGGGTCATCTCGTACGCGACCAGACCCAGATCACTCTCGGCCGCTGCCAGGACCGCCAGGCAGGAACCGTCGCTGATGGCCATGATGAGCATCAGCCCCCGTTCCATCTCCACGACGGTCTGGGCGACCGCTCCACCCTCGAACACCCGGGACGCCCCCTGGGTCAGGCTGGAGAGGCCGGAGGCGATGGCCGCCAGCTGGTCCGCCCTGTCAGCCGGGAAGCCCGCCGACGACGCCAACGGAAGGCCGTCCGAGGAGACGACGATCGCGTGGGCGACGTCCGGAACCCGGTCGGCAAAGTCAGTGATCAACCAGTTGAGCTCATTGACCTGTCGACTCATCTGATCTCCTGTCCAAGTTCGCCGGCTGGTCTCACCGCACTGCTACCGCCGGCACGGCATGTGACAGCACTGTTCCTGCGTCCGATCCGGAGCCGTCTGAGGGGACGGCCACCGGGGGTCTGGTGTTCGACTCTCGTCAAGCGCTGGGTGTAGCCCGTCCGAGAAGCTCGGTAGATGCTATTGCATCCGGCTTCCTCGAATAAGGGGGACCCCGTCCCACCACGTTCCACCGGCGTCATCCCTCCGTCGAGCCGTCACCCAGCTGGTTACGCCCCTCGCGAACACCCTTCTGGAAGCCCGAGAAGCGGTTGCGGACACGGTCCGCGCTGCGCGTGGGCATCTGCTTGAAGTTCTCCGGTCGAGGAGCGGTCCCCGGCACAAGGTTTGCCTTGGGAACACGTTTTGGCAAGCCCGAAGTGGTCAGTCCGCCGGCGAGCGGCTCGGCCGCGGTGCGCGCGGCCTGCCAACCGCGGTCGGCCGCCGACTCCCAGTCGCGCTCCGTACCGGCGCTCTGGCCGGGGGAGGCGGACGGCGCACCGGCCGGCGTCGGGGCGGACCGCACGCCGGTCGACCCGTGGGCGGTCGGCCCGCCGGTCGGTCCCTGGGCGGGCTGCTCGGGGTCGACCTTGCGGATCGGGCCGGTCTCGGTGGAGTCCACGGTCGGGCCGCCGCTGCGGCGCTTGAACCAGTTCGACTCGATGGCGTCGAAGATCGGCAGCGAGTCCGACCCCTCATCCGCAGGGGTCGGCGGTACGACGGTGTTGCTCGGGCCCTGAGCGCCCCCGTAACGGCGGGACAGGTAGGCGGTCGACCCGTAGCCCTCGCGGGAGTCCGAACCGCCCGTGCGCCAGTTCCCGGTGTCGTTGCCCGACTGGGGACGCTCCGGCGCCGGAGGCGGGGTCGGCTCCGGTCGGGCCGCCGGACGCGACCCCCAGTCGGAGGAGACCGGCGGGAAGGACTCGGTGTCCCCGCCGCGCGTGGACGGACGCTCGTGCGCGCCGGCGGTGTTGCGGCCGGACAGCGGGTCGGAGTCCCGGCGCCCGCCCGAGGCGGACGAGGAGCCCGAACCGAAGAAGTCCGTGCCGCCGGTGTCGGAGCGGCCGTGGGTCCCGGTGTCGGCGGGACGCGAGAAGGCTCCGGTGTCCGCGGGTCGCGAGAACGAGGAGGTGTCGCTGGGGCGACTGAACGCGCCGGTGTCCGTCGAGCGGCTCGGGGACCCGCTGTCGCCGAAGACCGACCCGCCGCCGTCGGCGCGCGGAGCGGGGTCGAAGAGGCTGCGTCCCGGACCGTCCGGGCGGGTCTCCTCCTCGTCGGAGACGTCGTAGGGGTCGATCACCGGCTGGTTCAGGTCGGCGCCGCCGGGCCCCGTGGTCCCCGCGCCGCGGGTCGGCTCGAACAGCGATCCGGAGCCGTTGGCGTTCTGGCCGGTGTCCCACAGGTCCTGGCCGCTGGGCGGGTGCTCGTCGCCGCGGGTGGTGCCCGGCTGGCGCTTGGGCAGCCCGCCGAGCGCGCCGAGGTCGGAGGTGGTGTCCTGGGTCTGCCACGGGTCGCCCGGCTCCGCGGGAGCGGGGCTGGACGCGAAGGCGGCCTCGGCCTCGGCGTAGGTGTCGGGCGCGCCCGCGGGCAGCTGTGCGCGCGGCTCGGCGCCGCCCACGGCGTGCTGGCCCTCGACCGGGGTGATCAGCAGGTCCGGCGGGAAGATGACGCGCGCCGTGGTACCGCCGCCGTGCGCCTCCGCCAGTCTGAGCTCGATGCCGTGGCGGTGGGCCAGGCGCGAGACCACGAAGAGGCCCATGCGGCGCGAGACCGCGACGTCGATGACCGGCGGTGCCGCCAGGCGGGCGTTGATCGCCGCCAGGTCCTCGGCCGCCATGCCGATACCGCTGTCGGTGACGTCGACCTGGACGCCGCCGCCCGCGAGGGTCTTGGCGCTGACCAGGACCTCGGTGTCGTGCGGAGAGAACGAGGTGGCGTTCTCGACCAGCTCGGCGACCAGGTGGATGACGTCGTTGACCGGGCGGCCGAGCACCGAGATGTGCGAGGGGGCCCGCACGTTGACGCGCTCGTACTGCTCGACCTCGGAGACGGCGCCGCGGAGGACGTCGACCAGCGGGACCGGCTGGGCCCACTTGCGGGTGTTGTCCTGGCCGGAGAGGACCAGCAGGTTCTCGTTGTTGCGGCGCATACGCGTCGCGAGGTGGTCCAGCTGGAACAGGTCGGAGAGGCGGTCCGCGTCCTGCTCGGACTGCTCCAGACCGTCGATCAGGCGCAGCTGCCGTTCCACCAGGGTCTGGCTCCGGCGGGACAGGTTGACGAACATCGCGTTGACGTTGCTGCGCAGGGCGGCCTCGTCGGAGGCCAGGGTGAGGGCGACGCGGTGGACGTCGTCGAAGGCGCGGGCCACCTCGCCGATCTCGTCCCTGGTGTCGACCTCGATCGGCGTGACGCGGACGTCGGGGGCGCTGCCCGCCTCCTGCATCCGGTTGATCGCCTCGGGCAGGTCGCGCTCGGCGATGCGGCGGGCGCCGTCCTCCAGGGTGCGCAGGGGGCGCACCAGGGAGCGGACCACCAGCGAGGTCAGGACGAACACCGCGAGGAGGACCAGCGCGACGACGACGAGGTCGGTGGCCGTGCGCATCATGGCGGCGGTGCGCAGCTGGTCCGCGTCGTTCGCGATCTCGCCCGCGATCTCGGTCTCGACCGTCTGGAGGAGGTCCAGGGCCGTGTCGGCGATCTCCTGGTAGTCCTCGGGGCCGTCGTTGGAGGTGACACCGGTCAGGCTGTCACCGCGGTCCGCGCGGTACATGACGCGCATGCGCATCGTGGAGACCTGGCTGACCTCCAGCCCGGTGAAGTTCTCGTCGAAGATCGCGCGCTGCTCGGGCGAGGCCGCCTGGACGAAGTTCGAGATCTCGTTCTCGTACCTGGCCCGGCTGGACTCGATGGCCTCGGCGATACCGCCGGTCATCGTGTTGCGCGAGAGCGAGTGGCTCATCAGCGCGGTCTCGTAGGAGAGCTGGTCGCGCGCGCTGGACAGGGCGGTGAGGGCACGCACGGCCTCGCGCAGGTCGGTGTCGCCGCTCTCGTCGGCGATGGTCTGGTTGAACTCGCGCAGCGACCGGGAGATCGTGCGGTAGTTCGTCACCACGGGCAGCACCGTGACGCGGGTGGTGTCGACCTCCTCGCGCAGCGTGTCCAGGTTCTGCAGCTGGGTCCGCATGTTGTCGAGGCGGGTCGTGGCGAGATCGCCGTCCATCTCCCCCATGTCGTCGAGCTGGGCCATGAGGCTGGTGTACAGCTCGCGCGAGGCGTCGCGCTGCTCCTCCAGCCGCTGGCGCAGGTCGTCGGACCGGCGTGAGGGGTCGGGGTCGTCGGAGATGTAGACCGCGCTGGCCGAACGCTCCCGGCCGAGCTGGTTGGCCATCTCCACGACCAGGACACCGATCTCGGCGCGGTCCTGGATGTGCGCGTGGGTGACGGTGGTGTCCGTGGACTCGTAGACCCTCAGACCGCCGAGCGCGAGCGCGACGGCTGTGGGAATGACGATGAGGGCCACCAGTCGGGAGCGCACCCGCCAGTTACGTGGCCGCCACCAGTCGGCTCTGCGCCGGGGCGCGGCATCTGCGTGTTCGGGCTGCGCTGCCTCGCTCTGCGCATTGGCCCCGCTTGCTGTCGCTCGTGTCGACACGGACCCTCGCAACCTTTCGTGTCACCGCCTCGAACGGCTGTTGAACCCAGGGGTTGACCACTCCTGACCGAAGCAGTCTTCGGAGGTGATCGGTTCGGACCCTGCGGCCCGCCGGATCAGGAAGCGGTGGGAGTTTGGGGAAGATGTGAAGACTGTCCGCCGGACTCGCCTGGGAGGAGAGGCGCCGCCCACCTAACAGGTTCCTTAGGTGCGCGTGCGGTGGATAGCGTACCAATGGGCGCGATGGACTCGCTTCGCCCGATTGACGGCCTTCGGCGGGATCATCCGCGCCCGTCCGGCGCCGCTTCGCCCCGGCTGTCGAGATTCTGACCAATGACCCAGGTCATCCACGCAGTCCGAAACCCCACCACCGGTGCTGGTAACTATTTGGACACGCGCTTCGCCTCCCCATCACCACCTTCCCGACATGACATCGTGACATGACGTATATGCAGGTCCTGGGGAGGAACCGATGCCGTGCACCCCATTGCGCCCACCGTCGGACACGGTCGGTGCCGGACTCCGGACCGAGGGTCCTCTGCGCGGCCGTCGCGTCTTTTCGGTCAGGACCGTACTCGTGTGGGGAAGCGCGGTCCTCCTCGTCCTCAGCACCGCTGCCCCGGCCCTGGCCGAGACGGGGCCGCCCGGCGCCGCGGAGCAGGAGGGCCTCGGCGACGTGCGCGTGGAACTGGCTGCCCTGCGTGCCGAGCTGGAGACTCTGCGCGGCACCGCGGTGGACCGGATCGCCGACTACCGGCGCGAGAGCGGGCGCCTGGCCGAGGCCACCGCCCGTCGGGAAGCCGCCCAGGAACGGGCCGAGACCGCCCGCGCCCGGCGCGAGGGCTCCCGTCTGGCCGCCGCGCGCCAGGCCGCCGCGGCCTACATGGACGGATCCGCGCACCCGGCCCGGGCCTGGATGGGCGGCCCCGAGGACCTGCTCGAACGCGGCGCCTACCTCACGCTGCTCGCCGGGCACCGCACCGCCGAGCTCGACCGTGCCGAGGCCGCGCGCCTGGCGGCGGGCGCCCTCGCCGACCTCGCGGAGGGAGCGGAGCACGAACGGGCCGAGGCGGCCGAGGCCGCCGCCACCGCCCGCGCGGAGGCGGAGGCCGCCCTGAACGCCCAGGAGGACCGGTTCGGGGAGCTGCTGGACGAGCAGACCCGGTTGGAGGGGCTGCTCGCCGAGCGCCGTGCGGCACGGGGGGCCCAGTCCGCTCGGGGGCCCGCCGAGGGCACGGGGACGACGGAGGAGGCAGTGCCGGCGGTCGGCGCCCAGGAGGAGGCCGGGGGCGACCGTGCGCGGCGCGCCCCGGAGACCCTGGTGTGCTCGGGCGGCGACGGCGGCTCGCACGTGAACGGCCGCTACCCCGTGTCGGCGCTGTGCCCGCTCCCGCAGGCGGGCGAGTGGCTGCGGCCGGACGCGGCGGCGGCCTTCGTCGCACTCGACGCCGCCTACCGCGCGCGGTTCGGCGTGCCGATGTGCGTGGCCGACTCCTACCGCCCGTACCACGAACAGGTGCGCCTGTTCCAGGAGATGCTGCCGGGCATGGCCGCCCGTCCGGGCACGAGCCAGCACGGCCTGGGGTTGGCGGTGGACCTGTGCGGCGGAGTGCACGACTTCGGCAGTCCGCAGCACGCGTGGATGCTCGCCCACGCGCCCGGACACGGCTGGATCAACCCCGACTGGGCTCGTGGCGGCTTCGAACCCTGGCACTGGGAGTTCACCGGTTGACCGTACGGCCGCGTGACCGGGATCGGGCGGACGGTCAGACCAGCGAGCCCAGCCGGAGTTCGAATCCGCCCAGCGGCCCGGCGTGCACCTCGACCTCGTCGTCGGGGCCCAGGGGTTCGGTCTCCAGGCACAGCAGGGCGCGGACACGGCCGGACCCGGCCGTGAACCAGGCGTCCCGGGGGTCCGCTCCGCCGTACCCGATCTGGCGGCCGTCCACGAAGGCGGCGAACTCCTGCACCCGGGCTCCGTCCGCGTCGACGAGTTCGTCCTCCGTGACCAGATCCGGGCCGAGGGTCAGCTGGAGGGGCGCGCCCTCCGCGCCGAGCCACAGGCAGGCCATGGTGTAGGCGGTCGTGGGCCCCGCGGCGCCCGCGACGGCGGCCAGTCCGATCCGCGCCCTGCGCACACCGGCCACCACGCCGTCGTCCACGCCCCGGACCAGGTCCGGGGCGAGGGCGCTCGCGGTGCCGCCGAACCGCGCCGGCACGGGGTCGTCGGGGACCAGCGGAGCGCACAGGCGCGCCTCGGGCTCGAAGATGATCTCCACCGGGTCGTCGACCGCGCGGGCGTGGGCCTCGGCCATCGCCTCGGGGCCCGCGTCCAGGAGCGCGGCCAGGTCGTCGGTCACCGGGCAGCCGTGGACGTCACCGTCCTCCAGGGCGCCCAGGCGCGCGCCGCCGCCGCTCGGGGACAGGTAGGTCACCCAGTCCAACGTCGCTCCTCATCGTCCGGGCGGGCGCGCTCACACCGCCGCGACGGGGCTGTGCTCCTTGCCCGTCCCGGCGCAGCCCCGGCACGGCTCGTCCACCCGTCGCCAGACGATGACGCCGTTGCCGTCCCGGTGCGGCTGTTCGGGCCGCCACCACCCCGTGCCGGAACAGAACCGGCAGTCGACGCCGCTCCGTTCGCACCAACCGCATGAGCTTATCGCGCACCGCGTGTGCGTCGGTTCCCGCGTCGGGTCCATGCGCTCCCACCGTCTCCCCGCGAAATCGCGACCAGCCTGACACAGCGGCGGGGCGCGCGTCCACCCGTGAACGCGGACGAAATTGCGGGTCAGAGCGGGTGCACGGCCGCTCGGGCGGGCCAGGGGGCGGGGTCGGTTCAGGCCGAGTCGCGCACCACCAGACGGGTGTCCAGGATGGTCGTCGCGCTCTCCCGCGTCCCCGGGATCGCCACGTCGACGAGCAGGCGCGCCATCTCCTGCCCCATGCGCTCGGTGGACTGGTGCACCGTGGTCAGCGGCGGATCGCAGTGCTGGGCCATGAGGGTGTCGTCGAAACCGACCACCGCGACGTCGCCGGGCACGCGCAGACCGCGCTCGCGCAGCACGCGCAGGGCGCCCAGCGCCGTGAGGTCGGAGGCGGCGAACACGGCGTCGGGCGCTCCGCCGGCCTCGAGCAGCCGCTCCATCGCTCGGGCGCCGCCCTCGACGCTGAAGTCCCCGGCGGCCACGAGCCGCTCGTCGGCGGGGATCCCGGCCTCCGTGAGCACCTCCCTGTAGCCGGTCAGCCGCGCCAGGCCCGCGGTCATGTCCTGGGGACCGGTGATGGTGGCGACGCGGCGTCGGCCCGTGTCGAGGAGGTGGCGCACCGCGGCCCGCGCCCCCCCGACGTTGTCCATGTCGACGACGTAGGGCGCGGGCCTGGCCGTGGGGTGCGGCTGGCCGCCGTGCACCACGGGGACGCCCGCCTCGGCCAGCCGGCGCGGAAGCGGGTCGTCGCGGTGCATGGAGACCAGCAGCGCGCCGTCGACGTGGGAGCCGCCGAGGTAGTCGCCGACCTTCTCGTGCTCGGCCTCGGTCCGGGCGGTGGTGAGCATCAGCTGGAGGTCCCGCTCGTGCAGGACCGAGCTGACGCCGCGGATGATGTCGGCGAAGTAGGGGTCGGTGAACAGCCGGTCGCGGTGTTCGGAGACCACCAGGGCGACGGTGTCGGTGCGGCGGGTGACCAGGGTGCGCGCGGCCTGGTTGGGGCTGTAGCCCAGTTCGGCGATCGCGCTGTGCACGGCCTCCCGGGTGCGGGGGCTCACCTGGGACGACCCGTTGATCACCCGGGAGACGGTGCCCCGGCCCACACCGGCGCGTTCCGCCACCATCTCCAGCGTCGGACGACGCCGACCGCCACCGCTCCTGGCCACTCGCTGCTCCTTCGGTTCCTGTGGGGACGTGCCGTCCTACCGCCGCGGGATGCGGCCGGTTCCCGCCAGCCGCGCGTACCAGCGGCCGCTGTCCTTGACCACGCGCTCCTGCGTGGCGTAGTCGACGTGCACGAGTCCGAACCTGCGCGAGTATCCCCACGCCCACTCGAAATTGTCCAGCAGGGACCACGCGAAGTATCCGCGCAGCGGCACGCCCGATCGTACGGCCTCCAGGGCCGCCCGCACGTGGCCCTCGTAGTAGGCGATGCGGTCGGGGTCGTGCACCGCGCCGTCGCCGGTCACGGTGTCCTCGTAGGCGCACCCGTTCTCCGTGACGTACAGGTCGATTCCGCCGCTCTCGGCGGCCAGGCGCCGCAGCACGTCGTACATGCCGCTGGGGTCGACCTCCCAACCCATGTGCGTGACCGGGAGCCCCTGGGAGACGTGCACCTCCTCGGGCGTGGCGCCGATCCACGCGCCGCCCCCGCCGTCCTCGCCGCTTCCGACTCCGCCGCCGCTGACCGTGTCCGGGTCCAGGCCCTTGGCCGAGGCGGCGACCCACTCGGGCGCGTAGTAGTTGACGCCGAGGAAGTCGAGCGGGGTCGCGATGGCGGCCAGGTCGGTGTCGGCGACGAAGGAGAAGTCGGTGAGGTGGGCCAGGTCCGCCAGCACGTCGGCCGGATAGGCGCCGCGCAGGAGGGGGTCGGTGAAGATCCGGTTGCGTACGCCGTCCGCGCGGCGGGCCGCCCGCACGTCCTCGGCCGTGGCGGAGTGGGGGCGGATGACCGCCTGGTTGTGCGCCAGTCCGATCCGCGCGTCGTGGCCGGTCGAGCGGATCGCCTCGGCGGCCAGGCCGTGCCCGAGCAGCAGGTGGTGGGCGGCGGCCAGCGCGGCGACGGGGTCGCGGTGGCCCGGCGCGTGGACGCCCAGGTGGTGGCCGAGGAAGGAGGCGCACCACGGTTCGTTGACGGTCATCCAGTGGCGGACGCGGTCACCGAGCCTCTCCGCGACGACGGCCGCGTAGTCGGCGAACCGCCGGGCGGTGTCGCGGTGCGGCCAGCCGCCCGCGTCCTGGAGCCGTTGGGGCAGGTCCCAGTGGTAGAGGGTGGCCCAGGGCTGGATGCCTGCGGCCAGGAGGGTGTCGACGAGGCGGTCGTAGAAGTCGAGTCCGGCGCGGTTGACCTCGCCCGAGCCCTCGGGCAGGACGCGCGGCCAGGCGACGGAGAAGCGGTAGGCGCCCAGGTTGAGCTCGCGCATGAGCCCGACGTCCTGGGCGTGGCGGTGGTAGTGGTCGTCCGCCGGGTCGCCGGTGTCGCCGCCCAGGACTTTGCCCGGGGTGGCGCAGAAGGTGTCCCAGATGCTGGCGCCGCGCCCGTCGGCGGTGGTGGCACCCTCGATCTGGAACGAGGCGGTGGCGGCTCCCCACAGGAAGCCCTCGGGGAACTCTTCTCGGTCGGTCACGGCACGCACCTTCCATGTCCGGACGTTTGGGAGCGCTCCCATTATCGAAGCGGACCGCCGCCCGCACTGTCAACGAAGCAGCCGGGCGGCGAGACCCAACCGTTACGGCTCCTCCATCCCCACGGGGATCACGATGCCCGCCCAGCGCCGCTCCATGAAGGCGCGGACCTCCTCGCTGTGCAGCAGCTCGTCCAACTGGAGCAGGTGCCGGTCGGCGCGGTTCCCGGTGCGCACGACCAGCCCGTTGGCGTAGGGGTTGCCCTCGGTGGCCTCCCAGGCCAGAACGTTGGCCGTCGCCGGCAGGTCGGCCTCCAGGGCGTAGTTGCCGTTGACCACGGCGGCGTCCAGGTCCTGGAGCGAGCGGGGCAGCTGCGCCGCCTCGACCGGGACCAGCTCGGCCCCCGCGGTCGCCACGTCGTCGAGCGCGGGCGTGGTCCCGGCGTCGTCGGCCAGGGCGATGACCCCGTGGTCGGCGAGCAGGTCGAGCGCCCGCCCCATGTTGGACGTGTCGTTGGGCAGTCCGATCCGCGCGCCCTCCGGCAGGGCCTCCAGGTCGGAGACCTCGTCGGAGTAGATCCCGAACGCCTCCAGGTGCACGTCGGACAGGTAGCTCAGGGCCGTGTCGGGGTTGCCCGCGAGGTACTCCTCCAGGAACGGCAGCGTCTGGTAGTAGTTCGCGTCCAGCTCGCCCTCGGCCAGCGCCGCGTTCGGCTGGTTGTAGTCGGTGAACACCACCACGTCCAGGGCCAACCCGGCCTCGGCCGCGAGCTCGTCGTCGACGAACTCCAGGATCTCGGCGTGCGGCACGGGCGTCGCGCCGACCCTCAGCGTGGTCAGCGCCCCGCCGTCGCCGCCCTCCTCCTGCGCGCGCTCGCTCGGACTCCCGCACGACGCGAGCAGCACCGCGGCCAACCCCGCGGCCGCGCCCGTACGCGTCTTCGCGCTCCGTGTCGCCATCTCCGTCTCCCCTTCTCCACTGGACAGCGGACACCTCGGCGGGGGGAGGCGGGGGGAAGGGGGGAGTGGACGTCAGCGGCGGGACAGGCGGCGCACCACCAGGTCGCCCAGGCTCTGGCAGGCCTGCACGATGACGATGAGCAGGATGACCGTCGCCCACAGGTAGTGGTCGTTGAAGCGCTGGTAGCCCTCGCGGATGGCCAGGTCGCCCAGGCCCCCGCCGCCGATCGCGCCGGCCATCGCGGAGTAGGAGATGAGGGTGACCACGGTCATCACCAGTCCGGCGACCAGGCCAGGCAGCGACTCGGGCAGCAGCACCTTGCCCACGATGGTGAGCCTGCGCGTGCCCATGGCGTGCGCGGCCTCGACGACCTCGCGGTCGACCTCGCGCACGGCGGTCTCCACCAGGCGCGCGAAGAAGGGGATCGCGCCGATGCTCAGCGGGACGATCGCGGCCGTGGGGCCCAGGGTCGTGCCGACGAGGAATCGGGTCAGGGAGAGCACCGCGACCATGAGCACGATGAACGGCAGGGAGCGGCCGACGTTGACGACGGCGCCGAGCACGGCGCGCACGGCGGGGGCCGGGGTCAGGCCGCCCCGGTCGGTGGCCACCAGCAGCACGCCCAGGGGCAGGCCGAACAGGACGCTGAAGACGGTCGCCCACCACACCATGTAGACGGTGTCCATGGTGGCCAGCCACAGGTCCGGCCACATCGCGGGCCAGGCCAGGACGAAGTCGACGACCGCGTCCGCCGGGCCCGAGGGCTCGGCGGCCGAGGCGAGGGTCGGGGCGGGGGTGATCACTGTCCGGCCTCCTCGACCAGCAGACCGCGTTCGGAGAGGAAGGCGAGCGCCTCGGCGCGGCGGGCGCCGCGCACGTCGACGCTCAGGCGGCCCACCGACTGCCCGGCGACGCGCTCCACGCCGCCGCCGCGGATGTTGGCGTCCACGTCGAAGCGGCGGGTCAGCTCCGACATCAGCGGCTCGTCGAAGGAGCGCGGGTAGGTGACGGTCACGGTGTCGGGCCCCCCGTCCTCGGGGATCGGGAACAGGGACCGCGCCAGGAGCGAGCCCGGTGTGCCGATGAGGTCCAGGACGCGGCCGGACTCGCGGAACTCCCCGCCCTCCATGATGGCCGCCGAGTCGCAGATCCGCTTGATCACGTCCATCTCGTGGGTGATCAGCAGGATGGTCAGCCCGAGCTCGTCGCGCAGGCGGCCGAGCAGGGCGAGGATGGAGTCGGTGGTGGCCGGGTCCAGTGCGGAGGTCGCCTCGTCGCTGAGCAGGACCTTGGGGGCCGAGGCCAGGGCGCGGGCGATGCCCACGCGCTGCTTCTGCCCGCCGGAGAGCTGGGACGGGTAGGCGCGCGCCTTGTCACCGAGCCCGACCAGTTCCAGGAGCTCGCCGACCCGGGCCCGGCGGCGGGCGCGGTCCACGCCCGCGACCTCCAGCGGGAAGCCGACGTTGCCCGCGACCGTGCGCGACGACAGCAGGGCGAAGTGCTGGTGGACCATGCCCATGGTTCGGCGCGCGGCGCGCAGGCGGGACCCCCGCAGCGCGGTCAGCTCCTGGCCGTCGACCGCGACCGTGCCGGAGTCCGGGCGCTCCAGGAGGTTCACCGAGCGCAGCAGGGTGCTCTTGCCCGCGCCGCTCTGCCCCACGACACCGTAGATCTCACCGGGCTCGACCCGCAGGTCGACGCCCTTCAGGGCGGTCACCCGGTGCTTGTGCAACCGGTAGGCCTTGTGCAGGCCCACTGCGTCAATCACGGTCTTCCCATCGACGTCTCAGCGGTGGTGTCCCGGCGCCCGTGGGGATCGCCCGGGGCGGGACTCAAGCGCGGGTGCGGACGCCCGCGTCCGAGCGTACGGAGGGCCCGGGGGCCGGAGGGGCGCGACGCGCCGGAGCGCGCACGAGCCGGACCCGACCCCAAGCCAATCACGTGCGGGCGGGTCCGGTCGGCGGATGTGGTGTCCGCGATCAGGTTATTTTGACCACACTGAACGTTTTGAGGTGATGTGTCATTGACCGCGCCTTTCCCCAATCCGCACGGTCGCGCCTACACTCATGACGATCCCGTGACTCTCGCCCCGAACGACCGCGTGCGCGAGGGTTCCGGCCCGGACGGTCCCCACACCCGCCCCGGGACACACCAGCATGAGCGCCCGACGCCCCGCCGGGGGACGCCTCGGGCCCGAGGAGCGATCACATCGTGCAGCCCGACGACCCGATCCGCGAGGACGGCACCGCCCGCGCGTCCGGGAACGACCCGTACGCCGACTTCTGGGCGCCGGAACCCCGCGTATGGACGTGGAACGACGTCCTGGCCGAGCTCCTGCCCCGCGGCGTCCCCTCCGTACGCCCAGGGCGCGTGACCGCGAGCGCCCTGGCCATCGCCCTGACCGCCCTTCTGACGGCCGTCCCGCAGGGGGCGGGAGCCGCGGTCGCGCCGCGCGAGCCCGAGGACATGGACACCCTGCGCTCCCGCGCCGAGTCGCTCACCGAGGAGTTCCAGGGCGAGCTGCGCGACATGGAGGCGGTCATGGAGGACGCCGAGACCGCCGAGACCAGCGCCGAGGCCTCCCGGGAGGAGGTGGATGCGGCCCGTGCCGAGGTGCGCTCCCTGGCGGTCGCCGCCTACACCGGCCAGGGGATCGACCCGTCGATGTCGCTCTTCGTCGACTCCGACCCGGAGGAGATCATCGACCGCGCGGTGATCATCGACTACCTGGCCTCCACCCACGACGACCTCATCACGCAGCTCGACCAGGCCCTGGAGCGCGACGAGGCGGCCCAGGCCGAGGCCCAGGAGCGGCTGGCCCAGGTGGAGGAGGACCTGGACGAGCTGGAGGACCAGCGGCGCGAGGTGCAGCGGATGATCGCCGACCACCCCAACCAGCCGATGGAGCCGCCGGACAACATCACCCCCCGCACGCGCCAGATGCGCGACGAGGTCCTCGCCCGCTTCGGGGAGGGCCGGGACGTCGGAGGGTACGGCTGCTACCGGGCGGTCGGCGGCTATGTGGTCGGCGAGCACCCCAAGGGCCGGGCCTGCGACTTCATGGTCGACGGCGACGGCCAGATGCCGTCGGAGGCCCAGGTCCAGCGCGGGTACGAGATCGCCGAGTGGGCGAAGGAGAACGCCGAGGACTTCGGGATCATGTACATCATCTACCGGCAGCAGATCTGGGACATCCGGCGCGGCGGCGAGGGCTGGCGCTCCATGGCCGACCGCGGCAGTGTCACGGAGAACCACTTCGACCACGTGCACATCTCGATGTTCTGACCCGGTGGCCGCGACCGGCCACGACGCCCCCGGACGCGCCCGGTCGCACGGGGGCGACACGAAACGGTGACGATTCACCCACCGGTCCGGTATCCCGGCTGCGCCTCGGGCGCCTCCCGCGACTAGGATTGACCCACGTCCCGGCCCCGGCCTGCGGGGACGACCGTGTCCGACGGCTCACGGGCCCCGCCCCGGCGCCGGGGACCTCCTCACGACACCGGGGATCGCCCGCCCGCGCCACCCGTCCTCGCCCACGGGTCGGCACGATCGGCGGCCCTCCCCCGCGGGTCCCGGACCGCCGCCTCGCCCCCTCGGCGGCCCCGCTCCGCGGTGGACGCGCGAACCCATCGGCGCTCTCGGGCGTCATCGACACAGCACACCACCGGGCGAGGGGAGCCATGAGCGAGAACGGACCTTACAACCAGCCGCCCCAGAACCCCTACGGCGGCGGTGACCACGGATCCCCGCCGCCCTACGGACGGCCCCAGCCGCCCCAGGGCGGCCCGTACGACCCGAACACCGGCGGCCAGCCCGGCTACGGCGCGGGGTACCCCGGCGGGGACCAGCCGATGTACGGGGGCGCGCAGCAGCACTACGGCGGCCCGGGGTACGCCCCTCCCCAGCCCTCGGGCAGCGGCGGGAGCAAGGCGGGCCTGTGGGTGGTCGTCGTCGGCGGCGTCATCATCGTCGTGCTCGTGATCGCCGTGCTGGTCACGCTCGTGACCAACGGCTCCCCGACCCCTCCCGCCGCCGACGACACGACCGTGACCGCCGAGGAGACCGGCGCCGCGGAGGACCCGCACGAGCCCGCGCCCGACTCCGACGCCGCGCCGGCCGGTGAGCCGCCCTACGCGGTGCCCGCCGAGCCCTGCGACGCCTTCACCGAGCAGGTGACCTCCGACTTCCTGCTCACCGAGGCCGCCGAGAAGTCCGTGCAGGACACCACCGCCCGGTGCTCCAGCACACTGGCCGAGGCTCCCGAGGGCAACGGTCCCGACGACTACGCGTCCCTGCGTCTGACCTACTCCGTGCCCTACTCGGCCGCCGACTCCGTCGAACAGGCCACGGCCGACTTCGAGGCCGCCCGGGAGGACGTCACGGGCGCGAACGAGTACTCGCTCTACGTCGCCGAGGGCGTCGAGGACGACCGGGAGGTCGACCTCGGCGACCAGGCGCGCTTCGTGGTCACGCGCTACGACTACGTGGGCGACGAGGTCCCCCAGGCGGTCCTGCTCGTGCGCAGCGCCAACCTCAACATCCGGATCGAGTACCAGATCATGCCCTCGCTCCTGACCGGGGGCAGCCCCGAGGACCTGGTCCTGCCCGACCACACCGAGGAGATCATGCTCAACGCCGGGGCCGAGGCGCTCGCCCTGGTCGGCACCTGATCCCGCTCCGGGGACGACGGGGGCCGCGGCGGATCGCCGCGGCCCCCTGTTCCGCGCGCTCGCGAGCCCGGGTCGCGGAGGGGGCGCTCGCCCCGACTAGTCCGCGCCGGGCAGGTCGGCCCGTACCCGCCTGGCCGCCTCGACCATGTTGCGCAGGGCCTGCTCGGTCTCGGCGTACCCGCGCGTCTTGAGACCGCAGTCCGGGTTGACCCACAGGTTGCCCGCGTCGATGTGCGACACCGCCAGACGCAGCGACGCCTCGATCTCCTCCACCGACGGCACGCGCGGCGAGTGGATGTCGTACACGCCCGGGCCGATCCCGCGCTTGTAGCCGCGGCGGCCGAGGTCCTCCACCAGCTCCATGCGCGAGCGGGCGGCCTCGACGCTGGTGACGTCGGCGTCGAGCGCCTCGATCCCGCCGACGATCAGGCCGAACTCGGAGTAGCACATGTGCGTGTGGATGACCGTGCTCGGCGCGACGCCGGAGGTGGCCAGGCGGAACGAGCCCACCGCCCAGTCCATGTAGGCGGCCCGCTGCTCCTCGCGCAGCGGCAGCAGTTCCCGCAGCGCCGCCTCGTCCACCTGGATGTGGCGGATCCCGGCGCGCTCCAGGTCGGCGATCTCGTCCCGCAGGGCGAGCGCCACCTGGCGGGCGGTGTCGCCCAGCGGCTGGTCGGTACGGACGAACGACCAGGCGAGCATCGTCACCGGACCGGTCAGCATGCCCTTGACCGGCTTCTGGGTGCGTGACTGGGCGTAGGTGATCCACTCGACCGTCATCGGCTCGGGGCGCGAGACGTCCCCGTACAGGATCGGGGGACGCACGCAGCGCGAACCGTAGGACTGCACCCACCCGTTCTCGGTGGTGGCGTAGCCCCGCAGCTGCTCGGCGAAGTACTGCACCATGTCGTTGCGCTCGGGCTCGCCGTGGACGAGCACGTCCAGGCCGATCTCCTCCTGGAGCGCGATCACGCGGTCGACCTCCTCGCGGAGGATCCGGCGGTACTCCTCCTCTCCCAGCTCGCCCTTGCGGTGGGCGGCGCGCGCCCGCCGCAGCTCGGCGGTCTGCGGGAAGGACCCGATCGTGGTCGTGGTCAGCGGCGTGTCCGTGGGGACGTCGCGGTCCTGCGGACGCTCGGAGGCCTCCGGGCCCAGCGCGTCGAGGCGGGCGCGCACCCGGGCGTCGGTGAACGCGGGGCCGGCGCCCCTGGACTCCCGGCCCGTGTGCTCGGCATCGGCGCCCTCGGACAGGACGCGGCCCAGCAGTGCGACCTCCTCGGCCTTCTGCTTGGCGAAGGCCAGGGCCGCGCGCAGCTCGGGGTCGAGGGAGGTCTCGGCGTCCAGGTCGATCGGCGCGTGCAGCAGCGAGCAGGAGGTGCTCACGGTCAGTTCGTCGGTGAGGGCGAGGAGGGTGCCGAGGGTGGCCACCGCCGCGGGGATGTCGGTCCGCCAGACGTTGCGGCCCTCGACGACACCCGCGACCAGGCGGGTCCCCCCCAGCCCGGAGACCTTGACCAGGTCGTCGACGCCCTCGGAGTCGGTCACCAGGTCCAGGCCGACCGCCTCGACCGGCGAGTCCTTGAGCACGCGCAGCGCGGCGGCGCCGATGGAGCCGAAGTAGGTCGAGACCAGCAGGGAGGGACGGTCGGTGAGCCCGCCCAGGCGCTGGTAGACGCGCTCCAGGTGGCCGACGGCGGCGCGGCCCTCGTCGGTGGCCAGGATCGGCTCGTCCAGCTGCACCTCGGTGGCGCCGGCCGCCCTGAGGTCGGCCAGAAGGCGCGCGTAGGCGTCCAGGAGCTGGTCGAGCAGCTCGATCGGCGACCAGCCCTCGGGCGCGTCGTCCGCGGCCTTGGCCAGGAGGAGGAAGGTCAACGGACCGACGAGGACCGGACGGGTGCGGTAGCCCGCCTCCGCCGCCTCGCGGAACTCGGCGACCGGCTTGTCGCCGACCAGGCGGGGACGGGTGCTCGGCGAGAGCTCGGGGACCAGGTAGTGGTAGTTGGTGTCGAACCACTTGGTCATCTCCAGGGGCGGCGCGCCCTGCACGCCCCGGGCGAGGGCGAAGTAGCGGCGCAGCTGCTCGTCCCGGTCCTCCGCGGTCGCCGGGGAGGCGAAGCGGGACGGCACCAGGTCGAAGAGGACCGCCGTGTCGAGCACGTGGTCGTAGTAGGAGAACGTGTTGGACGGCAGGTCGTCGACGCCCGCCTCGCGCAGCTGGGCGTAGACGCCCTCGCGCAGGTCGGCGGCGACCGCGTCCAGGTCCTGGGCGCTCGTGCGGCCCTTCCAGTAGGACTCGCTGGCGCGCTTGAGTTCGCGGCGCGGGCCGATCCTGGGGTAGCCGTGCACCGTGGAGCGCACGGCCGCCTTCGCGGCCGGTGGCGTGGTCATGAAGCTTCTCTCCCTCGTCGAAAGCCGGGTTCCGACCGCGAGGGGACTCCGAGGGCAGGCCACACCGAGGGGCGCTCCGCGGACACGCACCTGTTCGCCGCCGACCTCGGCCCTCCCTCGGGGCACGGGACCACCGGCGGCACGGGTGCGCCGCCGGGTGGAGGCAGGTCTTCGGACTCGTGGGCACCGCCGGTGCGCGCACCGACGACCTACTGGTCACCGCTTCCCAGATTCCGACCAAACCGACCGGATTACCAGTGCTTCTGGCGACTGTCGTTCCCACATACCGCTGCGGGGCAGTCCCGGATTCCCACCGGGTTCCCTCTTGCGACGCGCACCACACTCTTCCCCGGTGACACCCGGCTCGGAAGTGGAGCGCGTACCTTCCACGCCTGCAAGTATAGGGAGGCCCCCTCACGCCCCTGCACCTGGTGTGGACACCCCATTCCCGCGCGCCACCCCGCCGTGAACCCCTGCCCCGTGGCGCGCGTCACACCCGACATACGCGTTGCGCGGAGACGGCACTCCCCCGCCGTCCCCGCGAACGTTCGTCTGACGATGAACGTGGAGAACCCCTGGTGAACAAAGAGTCCCCTCAGACCATGGCAGCCGATCGTCCCCTCCTCACGATCGTGGTCGCGATGGCGGTGCTGGCGGGGCTGTTGATACTCGCGACCCGATCCACGGCGGCCCCGGGACACCTCGCCGCCGACGGCACGGCGCACGGATCGACGCAGGAGAACGCCTCGCCGCCGGCCACGGGCGAGCCCGACCGGCTGACCGTGGTCGACCCGGCGGACGTGGTCGACGTGGAGGAGACCGCACTGCCCTACGACGGCGGCATCGCCGCGGACGTGACCTATCCGGTCCTGCCCAACGCCGAGCCGCTGACCGACTTCCTCTCGCGCGCCCTCGACACCGACGTGGCCGCCTTCGAGGCGGCCAACCCGGGAGCGGAGTCCTACACCGCCGCATGGGGCCTGACGGCGGCCGGCGACAACCTGGTCGGCGTGCGCATGACCAGTACGGAGACCGACTCCGAGGGCTCGCGCGAGTGCCACACCACCTACTGGTACGAGGCCGACACCGGACTCGCGCACGGCTCCAACCAGCTGATCGCGGGACAGGACGAGCTGGCCGAACTCGTCGGACTCGTCCGGGAGCGGGCGACCGACGACGTGGACGCCTCCGCCGTCCTGCCGGTGGCCGCGCTGTTCGACTCGGTGGGCTTCAACCCCGACGGCGACCTGGTCGTGGAGTTCGACGCCGCACAGGTCGCCGCGCCCGACGTCGGGCCGGTGCACGTGGTCGTCGCACGGGACGAGGCCGAACCGCTGCTGTCGGACCTGGGCCTGCGCGCCCGCGACGCCGCGACCACCGGAGTGGAGGCGTTCGCCGTGGCGGGGCGCCCCGAGGCCGACAAGGACGGCACCGACGACGAGCAGCCCGGTCTGATCCCGCCCGTCGACGACGGGGTGGACTGCTCCGACCCGGAGACCCGGTGCGTGGCGCTGACCTACGACGACGGCCCCGGTGGGCGCACCCCCGAACTGCTGGACACCCTCGCCGAGTACGACGCCCGCGCCACCTTCTTCGTGACCGGAGTCCCGGTCATGGAGCACCCCCGGATCGTGCGGCGCGCCTACGCGGAGGGCCACGAGATCGCCAACCACACGCTGAGCCACCCCGACCTGTCCGGCTTGGGCCAGGGCGCGGCCCGCGGCGAGCTGGAGATCGTCCAGGCCCAGGTGTACCGCGAGACCGGCTACACCATGGACCTGATGCGCCCGCCCTACGGCGCCACCGACGACGGGGTCGCCGCCGTGACCGAGGAGATGGGGCTCGCCCAGATCCTGTGGAGCGTGGACACCATGGACTGGAAGGACCGCGACGCCTCGGTGGTCACCGGCCGCGCCCTGGACGGCGCGTCCCACGGAGCCATCATCCTCATGCACGACATCCACGGCACCACCATCGACGCGTCCCACCGGATCATCCGTGAGCTGGACGCCCGCGGATACACGATGGTCACCGTCTCCCAGCTGCTGGGCACGACCACACCCGGCGCCGCCTACCACGACGGCCACCCGGAGGAGGACGCCGAGGGCGGCCACGAGGGCCACGAGCACGCGGACGGGGCCGACGCGGACCACGGCGAAGACTGACACGACAGCGCCGCCCGCGCCAGGGGGATGACCACATGTGGACACCGCCCCAGCCGAGTGGCCCAGGTCACCTATGTTGCTGCCATCAACCGCCAACCGTCCGGCAGAGGTGAGCAAGTCCGGTGGAGCAGCCGACCCGAGCACGTCAGATTCCGAGCGTCCACGGCCCTGACGTGGGACGGGTCGGCCTCCGCTGGCCCGGCGCCGTCATCGCGGCGGTGTCGCTGACCGCCACGGCGTGCGCGACCCCCGAGAGCGACGCGAGCGCCGCCGACCGGATCCCGGTCGTCCTGGACGCGGCCGAGGGACCCGTCTCCGAGTGGACCGGCGACGCCGCGGACTTCGCCGACCACCCGTACGTCCCCGAGGGCCTCGCGGTCAGCGTCGCCTACCCGGAGTTCGAGGGCGCGCCCGCCTTCGCCGACGGGCTCGCGCGGCTCGTCGACCGGGAGGTGCTCGACTTCCGGGGCGCCAGCCGCGACCCGGTGAGCCTGAGCGTCGACTGGGAGGTCGTCGCGGCCGGGGACGGGGTGCTCGGCGTGCGGCTGATCCGCACGGAGGAGGACCTGCACGGGCTGCGGCAGGGCTACGAGACCTACTGGTACGACGCCGCGACCGGCCTGACCCGCTACTCCTCGGAACTGATCGCCGGGCAGGAGGAGCTGGCGGAGCTCAACGGGATCCTCCGGACCGAGCTGGCGGACCACCCCGACGTCGACGTGGCGAGCCTCCTGCCGATCCGGGCCAGCTACGACTCGATCGGTTTCAACGCCGAGGGGGACCTGGTCGTGGAGTTCGACGACGGCCACCTGTCGCCCGTGCGCGAGGGGCACCCGCCGGACTCCGCCCCCGGGCGGATCGCGGTGGCGGTCGACGCCGCCGCGGCCGAACCGCTGCTGTCGGAGCTGGGCGAGCGCGCGCGGTCGGCGTCGCTGCGCGAGGAGCCGGACTACGCCGTGCCCGAGGCGGGCGCGACCCCCGACCCGCGCCCCTCCGTGCCCGGGGAGGTCGTCGCCGGGGACGAGGACCTCGACTGCCGGGACGAGGAGGTCCGGTGCGTGGCGCTGACCTTCGACGACGGCCCGGCCGACACCTCCGTGCACCTGCTGGACCTCCTGGCCGAGGAGGAGGTGACGGCGACGTTCTTCCTCAACGCCGACCCGGCGCTGACCCACCCGTGGGTCTACCGGCGGGCCTACGCCGAGGGGCACGAGATCGCCAGCCACAACGACCAGCACGAGCACATGCCGGACATGCCCGTCGCCGACCTGCCGCGCCAGGTGTCGACGGTCAGCGCGATCGTCAGCAGGCACACGGGGCACACGGTGCGGCTGTTCCGACCGCCCTTCGGCGACAGCTCGCCGGAGGTGCTCGACGAGATCGGCGAGCAGGGGATGGCCCAGGTCCTGTGGAACGTGGACAGCGAGGACTGGATGGGGCTCGACCGGGACGGGATCGTGGAGCGCGTCGTGGGCACGGCGGAGCGGGACGCGGTGGTGCTGCTGCACGACACCCTGCCCCCGACCGTGGCCGCGGTCCCGGGGATCATCGAGCGGCTACGCGAGCACGGCTTCGCCTTCGCGACGGTGTCCCAGGTGATCGGGGACCCGGAGCCCGGAGAGTCCTATCCGGTCGGCGCGCGGGTGCCCGGAACCGGAGGTGAGACCCCGGCGTCCTGACCGGAACGGAGAGGACCCCGCGTCCCGACGCACGGAGGACCCGGCGTTTCGACCGGGACGGGAAGGGCCCGCGCTCCGCCGGTCGGACCCGGTCTTCGGCCCTCGGCTCCGTCGCGGTCGGACGCTCCCGCGCGGTGCCCCCGGGCGGCCACCGGTCACGGAACCGCCGGTGCGGCGACGGAGCGGGGCGCGACGCCCGGCACGGCGGCGCCAGGTCGGGGCGGGCGACCGGGCGCCGGTGCGGTGGACCGGTCAGGAGGCGGCTTCGACGTCGTCGCCCACCAGGGTCAGGCCCGGCGGCGGCGCGTCGGCGCCCACCGCCTCGCCGACGGAGGCGTATCCGGCCTCGCGCACGAGACGCGCGAGACCGCGGTGGACGCGACGCGGCCACAGAGGACCGCCGTAGATCAGACCGGTGTAGCCCTGGACCAGGGTGGCCCCGGCGCGGATGCGCGCCCAGGCGTCCTCGGCGGTCTCGACGCCGCCGACGGCGACCAGGGTCACACGGTCCCCGACGCGGGCGCGCAGCCGGCGCAGGACCTCCAGGGAGCGGTCCTTGAGCGGGGCGCCGGACAGACCGCCGGCCCCGGCCGCCTCGACCTCCTCGGCGGTGGCGGACAGGCCGCCACGGGAGATGGTGGTGTTGGTGGCGATGATGCCGTCCAGGCCCTCGGCCAGGGCGAGGTCGGCGACCGCGTCGACGTCCTCTTCGGCCAGGTCCGGGGCGATCTTCACCAGCAGCGGCAGCGTCGGGCGACCGGCGTCGGTCAGGGCCTCCCGCACGGCGGCCAGCAGCGGGCGCAGCTGGTCGACGCCCTGGAGGTTGCGCAGCCCGGGCGTGTTCGGCGAGCTGACGTTGACCACCATGTAGTCGGCGTACGGGGCCAGGCGGCGGGCGCTGGTCGCGTAGTCGGCCGGGGCGTCCTCCTCCGGGGTCACCTTGGTCTTGCCGATGTTGACGCCCAGCAGCGGACGACCGGCCGCGCCCTGGTGGTGCAGGCGTTCGGCGACCAGGGCCGAACCCTCGTTGTTGAAGCCCATCCGGTTGACGATGGCCCGGTCCTCGACCAGCCGGAACAGGCGCGGCTTCGGGTTGCCGGGCTGGGGCTGGGCGGTGACCGTGCCGATCTCGACGAACCCGAAGCCGAGCGCGGCCAGGCCGCGCGGGCTCTCGGCGTTCTTGTCGAACCCGGCGGCCATGCCCAGCGGGCCCGGGAACTCCCGGCCCAGGGCGTGCACGGTCAGCTCGGGCTCACGCGGGCCCAGCACCCGGCCCATGGCGGCCGCGACGCCCGGGACGGCCGCCGCGCCGCGCAGGGCGGCGAAGCTCAGCTTGTGGGCCGTCTCGGCGTCCATGTGCCGCAGGACCGAGCGGAAGAGCACTTGGTAGAACACGGTCATCCGTTTCCGTCGCCCTCGCGCTCTGCGAGGAAGCGTTCGAGTTCCGCGCCGAGCTCGTCGGCGGTGGGCAGTCCGCCCTCGTCGTCGGCGAGCGGGAGCGTGGGCCGCTCCCCGTTGTCGACCCGTGAGGACATGATGTCGTCGTACTGGCGTTCCAGGTTGGCCACGACACGCTGGACCTCCTCGGAGGCCGCCACCTGTTCGGCGATGTCGACGTCGGTGGCCCCGGCCACGTCCTCCAGCGCGCTCGTGGGAAGGTCCAGGCCGGTCGCCCCGGAGACGTGCTCGGCGGCGGCCAGAGCCGCCCTGGGGTACTCGGACTGGGCCAGGTAGCTGGGCACGTGGACGGCGTAGCCGACGAAGTCGTGGCCGGCCTGGCCGAGGCGGTACTCCAGCAGTGAGACCGCGCTGCCGGGGACCTCGACCCGACCGATCCACGGGGTGTGGCCCGCGACCAGTTCGGGGCGGGTGGAGTGCGGGGTGACGGTGACCGGTCGGGTGTGCGGGACGGCCATGGGGATGCCGTGGGCGCTGACCGACAACGTGACCTGGAAGTGGTCGACGAGGACGCCGACGGCGGAGGCGAACAGCTCCCATTCGCGGTCGGGCTCGGGCCCGTGCAGGACCAGGAAGGGCGCGCCCTCCTCGTCGTGCATCCGGTACAGGGCGATCTTGGGCTCGGCGTAGTCGGTCCAGGCGCTCTCGACGAAGGTCATCGTCGGGCGGCGGGAGCGGTAGTCCACGAGCCGGTCGGCGTCGAAGGTCGCGATCTCCTCCGCGGTGAACCGGTCGAACAGCGCCGAGGCCAGCTGGCGCCCGGCGTGACCGGCGTCGACGAAGCCGTCCAGACAGACGAGCATCGCCAGTCCGGCGACGTCGTCGAAGCCGGGGTGGAGTTCGTACAGTTCTGCGGGTTCACGCACCGGGTTCTCGTCTCCAAAGTGGTCGGGAGCGCAGGGGGCGACGCCGGGGCCGCGGCCAGGTCAACGGCCGCGCACGGTGCCGCGAGGCCCGTGGGGACCCGCCCGTGCGCGGCACGGGCGGGTATGCCCTGCTTGTCCACAATACCGACCCATGACCGGTGGGAGAGGGCCGTGGGAGGGCCCTCTCACTCCGGGGTGACGGCGACCACACCGACGCCGGACGGCGGCTCCGGCGCGGCGGAGTCAGCGCTGCTCGGCGACCCGCAGGGCGCGCAGTCGGTTGAGCACGGCGGCGATCTCGTGTCTGCGCGGCAGCGCGTAGTCGCCGCCGAAGTCCCCGCCGAGCAGGGTGACGCCGTCCTCGGCCAGGGCCCGTTCGAGGGAGTCCAGGGCCTCGGCCAGGGTACGGGCGCCGTCCAGGTGGCGGCCGCGCACGAGTTCGCGCAGGGCCAGCCCGGCGCCGGTGATCTGGCCGGGGTCGACGAACTGCTCGACCGAGCGCACGTCGATGTCGTGGTCGCCGAAGACCAGCACGTCCATGTCGCGGCGCTTGATCCTGCTCCGGCCCCGGTCCGTCGAGGGGTCGACCGAGGCCGGGTCCACGACGCGGTGGCGGGGTGCGGCGAAGTCGGCGTCGGTCCGCTCCCGGGCCAGGGCCCGGGCACGCCCGGTGACGTCGTGCGGGTGGTAGGCGTCGAGCATGACCACCTGGTCCGCGACGTCGAAGTAGTCGCCGCTGCCGCCCATGACGAGGACGGTGGAGACGCGGTGCTCGCGGTGCAGGGGGCGGACGAGGTCGATGAACGGGACCAGCGGTTCGCGGTCGCCGTGGACGAGGGCCTGCATGCGCTCGTCGCGGATCATCAGGTTCGTGGCGGTGGAGTCCTCGTCCACGAGCAGGGTGCGCGAGCCCGCCTCGACCGCCTCGCAGATGTTGGCGGCCTGAGAGGTGGAGCCGGACGCGTTCTCGGTGCGGAAGTCGCTGGTGTCGGCGCCGGTGGGCAGGCCGCGCACGAAGGGGCTGACATCGGTGCGCTCCACGCGCCGGCCCTCCTCGGCGCGGATCTTGACGGCGTCGTCCCTGGTGACGACCAGTTCGCGGCCGTCGCCGGGGATGTGGTCGTACACGCCGCGCTCCAGCGCGTGCAGGAGGGTGGACTTGCCGTGGAAACCACCGCCGACGATGAGGGTGATGCCCTCGGGCACGCCCATGCCCGTGACGGTGCCGCGGTGCGGCAGGTCGACGCTCACCCGCAGCGAGGCGGGCGACTCGAAGGGCACCGCGCCACCGGTCATGGGCTCGTCGCTGACGCCGCTGCGGCGGGGCAGGATGGCGCCGTCGGCGACGAAGGCGACCAGGCCCCGCTCCCGCAGCTGGGCGCGCAGGGCCACGGTGTCGGCGACGCTGTCGGCGAAGGCCTCGGCCTCGGCGACGTCGATCTCCTCCCAGTACAGGTCGTCGACCAGGTCGGGGAGGGTGGTGCACAGCTCGCGCTCGGCGGCCCGGCCGTCGATGCGGCGGCCGCGGCCGGGCAGGTCGATGCCGATGCGCAGGTCGATGCCGCCGTCGGTGAGCTGGCAGGAGGAGCGTTCGATGACCTCCTGGCCGCCGGTGTCGATCCTGAGCAGCGACCCCCTGAGCAGGCGGCGCGCGCGGCGGCCGAGGTGGTCGGCCGTGGCGCGGCGCCGGACGGGGTCGGCCCAGGCGCTCTTGGGGATGCCCGCGTCGTGGACGAGGACGCGCACGCGCGAGGGCGGCGCGAACGGGTCGGCCTGGGCGTGCTGCACGGTGAGCGTGAAGTCGCCGAAGTCCCAGTCGCCCCTGAGCGACTTGTAGCGGCCGTAGGAGTCCCCGTCCATGCGCAGCAGCTCGGAGGAGAGCCGGGCGTCGTCGCGCACGCCGCGGATCGGCTCGGGCTCGGGCCTGCGGCCGCCGCGCCCCGGCCCACGGCCTTCCCCGCCGCCGTGTCGGCGCCCCTGGCCGCCGCCCCCGTACCGTCCCGCCATGGTGGTCTCCCCCTGTGTTCGTGGCACTACTCAAGCCAGGGTAGGTGGAATCGCGACCCGCCGGAGGAGGCCTGTGGACAACCCGACGCCGGGGTGGGACCCGTGCCTTCGGTGACCGGATCCGGCCGAACGGGCACGGAACGTCACCGCCCGGCGGTATACCTGACGCCATGGCCGACACCCCCTCCGCCGTCCCTCCCCCGTCCCTGGTCCCCGTCCCGTGGGGCAGGACCGACCCGTCCCCGTCCGACGACGGGCGGGCGCCGCGCACCCGGCTGGCCGGAGCGCGCGGCACCCGCTCCGCCCCCGACGGCGAAGGCGCGGTGGCTCCGCTCGCGGAAGGGAACGGCTGGTGTACCTGAGCCGGGTGTTCCTCAACCCTCGACGCCGGGGTGCGAAGCTCTTCCTCGGCAGCCCGCAGCGCCTGCACGCGGCGGTGCTGTCGTCGTTCGCGCAGGACCCGCCCACGGGAGCGGACGACGGGCCGCGCGTGCTGTGGCGGCTGGACGCCGACGACCGGCGGCGGCCCGTGCTGTGGGTGTCGTCGCCCGACAGGCCGTCCTTCGAGAACATCACCGACGACTACGGCTGGCCGGGCGCGGAGGCGCCCTATGAGACGAGGTCGCTCCATTCCCTCCTGGAACGGCTCTCGCCCGGTCAGGAGTACGTGTTCCGGCTGACCGTGAACCCGGTCAAGGCCGAGGCGGGACGGATCGGCCCGGACGGTCGGCGCGGGCGCGGGAAGGTCGTACCGCTGGCCGGGGCGGCCCGGGTCGAGTGGCTGGTCGACCGGTCGGCGAAGTGGGGTTTCGAGATCCCGCCCGGACCGGTCCCGACGCCGGAGGGCGCTCCGGCGCACGCTGTGGAGATCCGGGACAGCCAGCGGCTGCGGTTCCACAAGGGGCGCGGTGCCGATGAGGGCGGGGGGCGCGCGGTGGTGCTCCAGACCGCGACGGTGGAGGGGACGCTGCGGGTGACCGACGCGGCGGCGTTCCGCCGGACGCTGACCCGGGGAGTGGGCCGGGCCCGGGCGTACGGGTGCGGGATGATGACCCTCGCCTGGCCCGCGCCCTGAGGGGATCGGCCCCGGTGGCGGTTCCGGGGCCGATCCCTGCGGGGTGGCCCCAGCCTCCCGGTACCAAGGGGGTGTTCCGGGGTGCGGCTGGGGCGCCGCACCTCCCCGGGAGGGGTGGGGAGGTGCCTTGGTTCATTTCTACCGGAAGTCGATGTCCCGTGCGGGGGAAACCTTGATTCCGGCGGATTCATGTTCCCGTTCGACGGCGGCCGCGATCTCCGCCGCGGGGCGCTACGCCAGTGCGGCGCGGAAGGCGGCGTCGTGGTCGTCGACGGGCGGGTCGGCCAGGTCGCCGACGAACACCGCGACCAGCTGGCCGCCCTTCTCGGCGACCTCGGCGCGCAGATCACGCCAGTGGTGCAGGTTCGGGTGGTCGAAGTCGGGGCACGCCTCCGCCGGGGCCAGCCCGGCGATCGCGGCGTCCAACCGGTCGACCGTCATGCGGTGGGTCGCCGTCCCGGAGACGTGGCCCAGCGTGCGCCCCAGGACGACGGCGGGCAGGTAGTTGCCCCCGGCGTTGGTCAGTCCGAAAACCGTGCCGCCGTCCCGCTCGACGCCGATCCCGTAGGCGGCCGGCCGCCGCCACCCGGTGTGGGCCGCCTCCAGTCCCTCACGGGCCCGGATGATCTCTTCCCTGGTCGCCCACCGCTCGGCCATCTCGTTCTCCCTCGTCGTCGTTGCTCCCTCCGAACCCTAGGCGCACCGGCCCCGGAGGGCGGCGGCGCCCGTCCCGCACCTCCCGCGCCCGCCGGGTCAGTACGCCTGGAGCCGCAGCGTCCCGTGGGACACGGTGACCGCCGAGCCGCCGATGAGGACGCGCCCGGGGGCGTCGGCGGGCAGACGCAGCTCCAGGTCGCCGCCGCGGGCGGAGGCCTGGTGGGCGGTCAGCTCGGTGCGGCCCAGCCGCTCGGCCCAGAACGGCGCGAGCACCGTGTGGGCGCTGCCGGTGACCGGGTCCTCGGGGACGCCGACGCTGGGCCCGAAGAAACGGGAGACCATGTCGGTGTCCGTGCCCCGCGCGGTGACGATGACGCCCCGCGCGGGGATCGCGGCCAGCGCGGCCAGGTCGGGGGCGAGCGCGCGGACGGCGGCCTCGTCGGCGACCTCGACCAGCAGGTCGTCGGTCCCGCCGCGTCCGACCCACAGGGGATCGGCGCCCAGCGCGGCGGCCAGTCCGTCCGGGGCGTCGACCGGCCGCGCGGGCCGGGCGGGGAAGTCCAGCCACATGCGGCCGCCGTCACGGGTCACGGTGAGAACGCCGCTGCGCGTGCTGAAGCGGTAGGGCGCGGGCGCCCCGGCCTCGGCGAGCACGTGGGCGGTGGCCAGGGTGGCGTGGCCGCACAGCGCCACCTCCACCTTCGGGGTGAACCAGCGCAGCTCGTAGTCGGCCCCCGGGTCCTCGATCCGACGGGCGAACGCGGTCTCCGACAGGTTGAACTCGGCCGCCACCCCCTGCGCCCACGCGTCGGCGTAGGGCTCGTCCAGGACCAGGACGGCCGCTGGGTTGCCCGCGAGGGGCCGGTCGGTGAACGCGTCGACCACGTGGAATTCAGGCATGCCGCCAGATTACGGCGCGTTCGACGCGTTCCGCGCCGCGCTCACCTAGAGGTTGAGCGTGCCGGTGGCGACCGAGACCGCCGTGCCGCCGATGAGGACGCGCCCGGGCGCGTCCTCGGGCAGGCGGAGCAGCAGTTCGCCGCCGCGCCTGGACGCCTGGTGGGCGGTCAGCTCGGTGCGGCCCAGCCGCTCGGCCCAGAACGGCGTCAGGACGGTGTGGGCGGCGCCGGTCACCGGGTCCTCCGCGATGCCGATCCGGGGTCCGAACACGCGGGAGACCATGTCGGTCTCCGATCCCGCGGCGGTCACGACGACGATGTTGTGGGGCAGCGCGGCGAGCGCGGCGATGTCGGGCGTCAGACCCCGTACGGCGGCCTCGTCCTCCAGTTCGACGAGGAGGAACTCCCCCACCTGTCCGGTCCAGACGGCCGTGGCGCCGAGCGCCTCGGCCAGACCGTCGGGGGCCTCGGCCCTCTCCGCCCGGTTGACCGGGAAGTCCATCCACATGCGCTCCCCGTCGGAGGTGACGGTGAGGATCCCGCTGCGGGTGGTGAAGCGGTAGGGACCGGGCACGCCCAGTTCGGCCAGGGCGTGGGACGTGGCGAGGGTGGCGTGGCCGCACAGGTCGATCTCGACCGTGGGTGTGAACCAGCGCAGCTCGTAGTCGGCCCCGGGGTCCTCGACGCGGCGGGCGAAGGCGGTCTCGGCGAGGTTGAACTCGTCCGCCACCCCCTGCGCCCACGCGTCGGTGTAGGGCTCGTCCAGGATGAGGACGGCCGCGGGGTTGCCCGCGAGGGGCCGGTCGGTGAAGGCGTCGACGATGCGGTACTCAGGCATGGGTCCATTCTTGGGGGTCCACCCGCGCTCCGGAAGATCCATTTCCGTGCGGAGTGGACTGGCGTCACAGGTGCGGCTCGTCGAGGATGAACATCGTCTGGGTGCTCTTCACCTCCGGGAGACGCTGGAGCCGCTCCAGGACGAAGGTCCGCAGGGCGGCCGCGTCGGCGACCCGGACCAGGAGGAGGAGGTCGACGTCTCCGGAGACGAGCGCCGCGTGGTCGACCTCGGGGATGTCGCGGAGGTAGCCGCGGAAGCGGTCCCACGAGTGCTGTTCGATGCGCACGGAGACGTACGCCGACAGGGCGGTGCCGTACTTCTCGGGGTCGATGACGGCCGTGAACCCTCGGATCACCCCCTCCTCGCGCAGGCGTTCGAGGCGGGAGTAGGCGTTGGCGCGGGAGATGTGCGCCTGTTCGGCGACCGCGCGGATGGACATGCGTCCGTCGGCGCGCAGCAGGGCGATGATCCGCCGGTCGGTGTCGTCCAACCGAACTGCCATGTGTCTTACCTCATACCGCTCGGGCGTGCACCGTCTGAGATGATCCGTCCCGCCTTGGGGTGATACGAGACAATTCGTCTAGCATCGGTACGGGGATATCGACAGTATGGGGTGATTCACCTCATATTCAAGACATGAAGCACACCGATGAGCGCAACCGTCCGGTTCCTCCACTCCCCTCGACGGAGCCGGTGCGCCTCGTGGACCGGCACGGCCAGCGTGTGAGTCACTCCTTCTTCACCGCTCCCGACCACAGCCGGCTCGCCGACCTCCACCGCGCGATGGTCATCGGCCGCCGCTTCAACCAGCAGGCCAGCACGCTCGCCCGCCAGGGCCGCCTCGCCGTCTACCCGTCGTCGACGGGTCAGGAGGCGGCACAGGTCGGCGGCGTGCTGGCCCTGTCCGACCAGGACTGGCTCTTCCCCACCTACCGCGACAGCGTCGCCCTCGTCGCGCACGGCGTCGACCCGGTGGAGACGCTCACCCTCTTCCGCGGCGACTGGCACGCCGGATACGACCCGCACCGCTACCGCTGCGCGCCCCAGTGCACGCCGCTGGCGACCAACGCCTCGCACGCCGTCGGACTGACCTACGCCGCGCGGCGCAAGGGCCGCGACGTGGCCGCGCTCGCGATCATGGGCGACGGCGCCACCAGCGAGGGCGACGCCCACGAGGCCTACAACTTCGCCGCCGTGTGGAACGCCCCGGTCGTGTTCCTCGTGCAGAACAACCACTGGGCGATCAGCGTGCCCCTGCACGCGCAGACCGCCGCCCCCACCCTCGCCCACAAGGCCGTCGGCTACGGCATGCGCGGCTACCACGTCGACGGCAACGACGCCGCCGCCGTGTACGCGGTGGTCGCGCACGCGCTCGCCGAGGCGCGTGCCGGGGCCGGACCCGCCATCGTCGAGGCGCTGACCTACCGGGTCGACCCGCACACCAACTCCGACGCGCCCCAGCGCTACCGCGACGAGGCCGAGGTGGCGTACTGGGTCGAACGCGACCCCCTCCCCCGGATGGAGGCGCTGATCCGGAGGGAGGGCGTGCTCGGCGACGGGGAGGAGACCGGGCGGATCCTCGCCGGTTACGACGCGGAGGCGGAGAAGGTGGCCACCGCCGTGCGCGAGCGGATGGCGGGCGAGGACGAACTGGACCCCGCGTCCCTGTTCAGCGACGTCTACGCCGAGGTCCCGCCGATACTCCGTGAGGAGAGACAGGCGCTGGTGGACGGGTTGCGGGAGTCCTGAATGACGCGTACGCCCCCCACTCCCCCCGCCCCCTCCTCCCCCGCCGGCATCTCCATGGGCGCCGCCCTCAACCAGGCGCTGCGCGACGCCGCGGCCGAGGACCCCGACGTCGTCGTCTACGGCGAGGACGTCGGCGCGCTGGGCGGCGTCTTCCGGGTCACCGACGGCCTCAGCCGCGAGTTCGGCTCCGACCGCGTCTTCGACTCCCCGCTGGCCGAGTCCGGCATCATCGGCACCGCGATCGGGATGGCCATGTACGGCCTGCGCCCGGTGGTGGAGATGCAGTTCGACGCCTTCGCCTACCCCGCCTTCGAACAGCTCGTCTCCCACCTGGCCAAGATGCGCAACCGCACCCGGGGCACCGTGGCCGTACCGGTGGTCGTGCGCGTGCCCTACGGCGGCGGGATCGGCGGCGTCGAGCACCACAGCGACTCCTCGGAGGCGTACTACACGCACACCCCCGGACTGCGGGTGGTCACACCGGGCACTCCGGCCGACGCCTACTCGATGCTGCGTGAGGCGATCGCGTGCGACGACCCGGTGGTCTTCCTGGAGCCCAAGCGCCGCTACTGGTCCAAGGAGGACGTCGAACTCCCGGTGCGCACCGAGCCGATGGCGCGCTCCGTGGTGCGCCGCCCGGGGGACGACGTGACGCTCGTGGCCTACGGCCCCATGGTCGAGACGGCGCTGGAGGCCGCCGCGGTCGCGGCGGAGGAGGGGCGCTCCATCGAGGTGGTGGACCTGCGCCAGCTCGCCCCGTGGGACGACTCCGTCGTGACGGCGTCGGTGCGGCGGACGGGCCGCGCGGTCGTGGTGCACGAGGCCTCGGTGTTCGGCGGATACGGGGCCGAGGTGGCCGCGCGGGTCAGCGAACGCTGCTTCCACCACCTGGAGGCTCCGGTCCTGCGGGTCGGCGGCCTGGACGTCCCCTATCCCCCGCCGAAGCTGGAGCACCTCCACCTTCCCGGCGTCGACCGGATCCTGGCGGCCGTGGACCGGCTCCAGTGGGAGGCCGGGTGGACGTCGGACACCGGCGCCCCGGGGGTGGGGGCGTGAACGGGACGCGGTCGTTCGCCCTGCCGGACCTCGGTGAGGGCCTGACCGAGGCCGAGATCGTGACCTGGCTGGTGGCGGTGGGCGACGAGGTCGCCGTCGACCAGCCCGTGGCCGAGGTGGAGACCGCCAAGGCCGCGGTCGAGGTGCCGTGCCCGTACGGCGGCACGGTCACCGAACTGCACGGCGCGGTGGGAGAGGCGGTCGCGGTCGGCGCGCCCCTCATCACCGTGCGGGAGACCACCGTGCCGGTCGCACGGGAGGGCTCCGGCCCCGTCGGCGGCAACGGGGCCGCCGGGGAATCCACGGGGTCGGGAGCCGTCCTGGTGGGCTACGGCACGGGACGGGGCGCACCGACCTCGCGTCGGCGCGCCCGCGGGGCGGGCGGGCCGCCCGGGTCGACGGCGACCGGCGGCCCGCCCACCACCTCCGGCGCGCGCGGCGGCGAGCGCACGCGGGTGGTGTCGCCGCTGGTACGGCGCCTGGCCCGGGAGCACGGGATCGACGTGGGGGCGGTCCGGGGAACGGGTGAGGGCGGCTTGGTCCTGCGCAGGGACGTGGAGGCCCTGGTCGCCGGCGGCCCCGCCGCCCGCGCGCGCCGGGCCGATCCGCCGGGGACCCGCCGGACGCCCCTGCGCGCCGCCCACCGCTCCATGGCCCGGAGCCTGGAGCGGTCCCGGCGGGAGATCCCCGAGGCCACCGTGTGGGTGGACGCCGACGCGACCGGGCTGGTGGAGCTGCGGAGGGAACTCAACGAGGCGGCGCCGGACCGGCCGGTGAGCGTGCTGGCACTGGTGGCGCGGTTCGCCCTGCTGGGGCTGGCGCGTTTCCCGGAGCTGAACGCGCACTTCGACGCCGAACGCGACGAGGTCGTCCGCTTCGACCCCGTCCACCTGGGATTCGCCGCGCAGACCCCGCGCGGTCTGGTGGTGCCGGTCCTGCGGGACGCCGACCGCCTGACCACGCGGAACCTGTCGGCCCGCCTGGGTGAGGCCGCCCAGGCCGCGCGGGCGGGCACGCTGGGCCCCGACGCGCTGCGCGGCGGGACGTTCACCGTCAACAACTACGGCGTGTTCGGCGTGGACGGGTCGGCCGCGATCATCAACCACCCCGAGGCGGCGATCCTCGGTGTGGGCCGGATCGTGCGCCGCCCCTGGGTGGTCGGCGACGCCGTGGTGCCGCGCCCGGCCACCGAACTCACCCTGACCTTCGACCACCGGGTGTGCGACGGCGGTGCCGCGGGCGGCTTCCTGCGCTTCGTCGCCGACTGCGTGGAACGTCCGGGGCTGCTCATCGGCGACGTCTGAGCCCGCTCCGGGACGCGTCGAGGGGCCGCGGTCGCTGACGACCGCGGCCCCTCGGACCCCGTCACGGGGTACGGGCCGACTACTTGCGGCGGAACCGGTCGACCAGGGACGGGATCCGGTCCATCAGGGAGCCCAGACCGTGGCGGCCGTTGCTCTCGGCCAGCAGGCCCCTGCCCTGGTCCTCGGAGGCACCCGCGTGGGCGCCGGCCGGGCGGCGGGTCCAGGCGAAGAACAACGCGACGAGGACGGCGGGGATCAGGGCCAGGGTCAGCAGACCCGTGGCGCCCAGGGCGCCCTCGGCACCGGTCAGCTCGATGGCGGACAGGTCGTTGGCCGCGGTCTGCGCGGTCACGCCGGAGTCGTCGCCGTCCCGGCCCCTGGCCGCGGCGGCCTGCTGGGACTGGTCGTCCTGCTCCTCGGCGGCCTTGGGGTGGCCGTCCTCGGACTCCTTCTCCGGGGAGGACTCCTCCGCCGTCTCCTCCTCGGTCGCCTCGGGCTCGGGCTCTTCGACCGGCTCGGGCTCGGGAAGCGGGGAGACCGCGTCCTCACAGGGGTTCTCGGGCTGCTGGAAGGGGTGGGGAGCGCCGGGGGTGCCGTAGCCGTCGCCCCACTCGGTGATGAAGTACTCGACCTCGGCGTGGCCGTTGCCGCCGCCCACGGTCAGGCTGGACTCGTTCCAGCTCGTACCCATCATGTCGGCGAAGGTCTTGCCGTCGATGTCGAGCAGGACGTCGCAGTCGTAGGAGGGAACGCCCGGCCCGCGGTCACCGATGAAGAACTCGTATTCCTCGCCCTCGTAGACGATGTAGCCCTCGGTGCCCAGCGGCCAGCTCGGGCTGGAGAACAGGCCCTTCTGCATGGGCAGGCCGTATGCGGGGGCACCCGTGTCCCCGTTGATCCCGGAACCGTCGTCCCAGAAGTAGGTGGCGGTGACGTGGCCGTGCTGAATCGGAGTCTCGTTGCTCATGGAGAAATAAGCCAGGTAGGCGACAGGGCCGAGAAGACCGTGGGCATGGCGCCCCAGGGCACGCGGGCACGCTCGGGCACACCCGCGTCAGGGCGTCATGGTTGGGGACTCCCGCGTCGCCGGCGGCGAGGGCGGGCGGGAACGGGGGCGCCGATGGACTCGGCGATCCAGAGGGCGGACACGTGGTTCGTGCGGCCCGGTTCCCGGAAGAGGGTCTCGACTCCCCTGCGGCGCGCGGCCGTCCAGGGGCTCGGCATCGGCTCTTCGATGTGTCATCTCGAACCGATCACGAGCGACACTAACCCACGGTTCGGTAAAGTACCGAAGGATCGCGGGTAAAATGACGCGTCGTAGCGGAATACCAACACCGAGAAACAAAGTAAAAAGCGCCGGAGAAGTGCTGGAACGCCTATCACTAAGGCGTTATCGCGCTTCTTCTCCCCGAAATCGCGACCGCGTCCGTGCTTGGCGCCACAGTCACATGACACCAGCTCTCACCTGCTGAAACGCCTGTGCAACAGTGTTTACCCAAGGGTAGGACCCGTCGGATGCCCCTGATATGGACAGCGCTGGCCGGGCCCGATCGCGGCCCCGTGTGGCAAAGGCCACGTAACCCCGTTCCGTGCCCCCGGTCACCCTGTCCGCCGTCTTTGGAAAAGCCGATGCCCCGGGGGGACACGGTCCTCCGGGGCATCGGGAATCGGCCGCGACGGCGGCGGATCAGGTCACCTGCGCGCTCCGGAGGAAGCGCTCCGCACGCCACTCCCCGGTCCGCACGACCTCCACCAGGGCGGTGGCCGCGTCGAAGACGTCCACGTAACGCAGGTAAAGCGGGGTGAACCCGAAACGCATGACGTCGGGGGCCCGGAAGTCACCGATCACGCCGCGCTCGATCAGCGCCTGCACGACGGGATAGCCCGCGCCCTCCTCCGGCTGGTACAGCGCCACCTGGCTGCCGCGCCGCGCGCGGTCGAGCGGGGTGGCCGACGCGATGCCCGCCTCGCCCGTCACGCGCAGGAACAGGTCGGTCATCGCCAGGCTCTTGGCGCGCACCCGTCCCATGTCGGCCTTGGCCCACACGTCGAGACTGGCCTCCAGGGCGGCGTCGGCCACGAGCGGCTGCGAGCCGCTGAGGAAGCGGGACACGCCGGGCGCGGGCTCGTAGCCGGCGGTGAAGTCGAACGGGCGCGCGTGCCCGTGCCACCCGCTGAGCGGCTGGTCGGCCACCGCGTGGTGGCGCCGGGCGGCGTACAGGAAGGCGGGCGCGCCCGGCCCCGCGTTGAGGTACTTGTACGTGCAGCCGACCGCGAAGTCGACTCCGCAGCCGGACAGGTCGACCGGCACCGCGCCCACGCTGTGGCACAGGTCCCAGACGACGAGGGCGCCGTGCTCGTGGGCCAGGCGCGTGATGCCCGCCATGTCGCGCAGGGTGCCGGTGCGGTAGTCCACATGGCTGAGCAGCACCACCGCCACGTCGTCCGCGGCCAGCGCCTCGGCCAGCCCGGGACCGTCGGGGTCGATCCGGCGCTGGACGGCCCCGGCGAGCGCGACCGCGCCCTCGGTGACGTACAGGTCGGTGGGGAAGTTGCCGGCCTCGCCGAGCACGACCGAGCGGTCGGACAGGCGCAGGGCCGCGATGAGGACCTTGAACAGGTTGGCCGAGACACCGTCGCCGACGACCACCTCGTCGCCGTCGGCGCCGACCAGCGGGGCGACCTTCGCGCCGAGGGTGCGCGGCTTCTCCCACCACCCGGCGGTGTTCCAGCTCCGGATGAGGTCCTGGCCCCACTCGCGTTCGATCATGTCGGCGACCCGGCCGGGCGTGGACCTGGGGAGCGCCCCGAGCGAGTTGCCGTCCAGGTAGATCACCCCCTCGGGGAGCACGAACTCCTCGCGGAGCGGGGCGAGGGGGTCCGCGGCGTCGAGGGCGGCGCACTCCTCACGGGTGGTGGGCGTCATCGGTTCCTGCCTTCTGGTGGTGCGGGTGGTGCCGGTGCTCACATGGTGTTCCGGAGCGACCACAGCTCCGGGAAGACGTCCTGTTCGGCGTTGCGTGCGAGCCAGTTCAGGCCGTTGGAGCCGCCGCTTCCGGGCTTGGCCCCCATGGCGCGCTTGACCGCGACGAGGTGGCTGTGGCGCCACCGGGTCACCCGCTCGGCGACGTCGAGCAGCGCCTCGGCCAGGAGGAACAGCTCGTTGCCGGGCCGGTCGTCGCCGTAGACCAGCGCCCAGGCGTGCTCGACCCCGGCGCTGGGCTCGTAGTCCGCGGTCCAGTCGCGCTCGACGTGGTCGTCGGGGACCGGCAGCCCCCGGCGGCGGAGCAGCCGCAGCGCGGCGTCGTACAGGCTCGGGCCCTCCAGGAGCCGGGTCAGCTCGGCCACGACACCGCCCATGGCCTTGTGCGGGCGGATCATCGCGGCGGACTTGTTCCCCAGCAGGAACTCGAGTTCGCGGTATCCGTAGGACTGGAAGCCGGACGCCTCGCCGAAGGCGGGGCGGAACCGGTTGAACTCGGTGGGCGTCATGTCGGAGAGCAGGCCCCAGGAGGCGTTGAGCACGTCCTGTGCGTGGCACGCCCGGCGCAGCCACGCGAGCGCTCCGGGGACGTCGTCGGCCTCCAGGGCGTCGCGGGCCGCCTCCCAGCGCTGCTGGACGAGCGTGAAGAGCAACTCCATGACCTGCGTGCTCACGATGAACGCCGTTTCGGCGGGTTCGTCGGTACGCGTGTTCTGGAGGCTGAGGAGGGTGTCCACACCGGCGTACTCGACGTAGGGAGTGGCGCGCTCGAAGGAGAGCGTCGGGCCGCCGCCGTGCGTCGCGGCCGCCTCGTCGTCCCCGCCCGGCGCGTACGGACACTGTTGGGCGGGCGTGGTGACCATGGGAACCCCTCGTCGTTACTGCGATCCGTGTCGTGGCGCCACCGCGGCGCGGGGGTCTCCCGAACCCGGTTCAGCGCGGGTACACATGATCGAACACGAGGGCCGGATGGAGGAAGGGTCAATGGCGACACAAGTCGGACATTGACCTACCATTCATAACGGGAAAACGGCTTCGAGTTCAGGAACACAAGGCATGACCTCGCGACCACCTCACCCGCTGGACGGCGTCGACCAGCGGATCCTCTCCGAGCTCCAGCGGGACGGGCGGCTCTCCTTCAACGAGCTGTCCCGACGGGTCAACCTCTCCGCCCCGGCGGTGGCCGACCGTGTCCGCCGACTCACCGACCGCGGCGTGATCACCGGCTACCACGCGCACGTGGACCCGGCCGCCGCCGGACTCCCGGTGACCGCGCTGGTACGGATGGAGTGCTTCGGCGCGCACTGCCTGCTGCGCGAACCCGCCGCCCTGGACCTGCCGGAGATCCTCCAGGTGCACCGGGTGACCGGTGACGCCTGCTGCGTCCTGCTCGTCGCCGTGCGCTCGATGGAGCACTTCGAGGAGGTCATCGACCAGCTCGCCGAGCACGGACGCCCCTCCAGCACCATGGTGATGTCCAGCCCCGTGCCCTGGCGGGCCGTGACCGCTCCGCGCGCCTCATGAGCGTCCTCATCGACACGCCCGTCTGGCCCGGACCGCGCGGCTGGCTCTTCGCCCACCTGGTCAGCGACCACTCGTACGAGGAGCTGCACGCCTTCGCCCGCGCACTCGGCGTGCACCCGCGCGCCTTCGACCGGGACCACTACGACATCCCCGAGCACCTGCACGCCCGGGCGGTGGAGCTGGGCGCGGAACACGTCAGCGGGCGCGAGCTGGTCACCCGGCTGCGCGCCTCCGGGCTTCGGCGGCCGAAGACCCGGCGGCCGGCCCCGGTCAGAGCCGAGGCGGCTCGACCCTGTCGACGGCCTCCAGACGCCTGATCTCCGCCTCGATGTTCCCCCTGGCCCGCGGCTCCCAGTGCGCGCGGGCGTACTCCGTCGCGTAGAGATGGGGCGCGAGCACCAGCTTCCGCAGGATCCGGAGCCGCCCGGCCCGGAAGAGCGCGTCGGGCACCCTCCGGTACTCCGCGCGGACCGCGGCCGTGTAGGCGAGGTACTCGTCCGGAGGCGAGGCCAGCACGGACAGGTCGGCGTCGGACAGGACCGCGCCGTTGGCGTCGCCGGGCTCGGTCCGGTGGTCGGCGGTCATCCTCACCAGGCGCGCCACCTCCCTCACCCGCTCCGGCGCGACCTCCAGCGCCGTCAGCAGGCGCTCGGCGAGCAGCGCGCTCTCGCGTTCGTCCTCCCCGGGGCGGCCCTCGTAGACGGCGTCGTGGAACCAGGCGGCATAGCGCACCGCGTCCGGGTCCCGTGCCTGGCCGGCGAGGGTGTCGACGGCTCGGAGCGTGTGCAGCAGGTGCGACAGCGTGTGGTACCTGCGGTGCTCCTCGCCCCAGCGGCCGAGCAGTTCGTCCCCCACCGCCACCGCGTCGGGGCTCGCGCCCGCCAGGTTCCGCCAGGCCGACCTGAACCACCTCAGTCCCGCCCCCTCTCCCGGACCGGGAAGGTCCGCGGAGGGCCTCGTGCTCACCATGCCACCCATGTTCCCTCACCGGGCCCCCGACCGCACGCGGTATCACGTGTCGACCGTGTCGGTGAGTCCGGCCTCGTGGGCCAGGATCGCCGCCTGCACGCGGTTGCGCAGGCCCAGGCGGCTGAGGATCGCGCTCACGTAGCTCTTCACCGTGCCCTCCACCAGGAACAGGCGACGCGCGATGTCGGCGTTGGACAGCCCGGCCCCCACGAGGGCGAGCACGTCCCGCTCCCGGTCGGTGAGCCGCTCGACCCGGGCCAGGGCGGCGGCCTCGCGGGCCGCCCGACCGCCCCCGTAGTGCGTGATCACCTGTCTGGCGACCTGGGGCGACAGGTAGGCGCCGCCCTCGGCGACCGCGTGCACCCCGGCGATGAGCTCGCGCGGGTCGCCCGCCTTGAGCAGGAACCCGGCGGCGCCGTCGCCCAGCGCCTGGGAGATGTAGCCGTCCTCGCCGAAGGTGGTGAGGACGGCCACCGCGGTGCCGGGCGCGACCCGGCGGATCTCGGCGGTGGCCGCCAGACCGTCCATGCGGGGCATGCGGATGTCGAGCAGCACGACGTCGGGGCGGTGGGACAGCACCAGCTCGACGGCCTCGCGCCCGTCGGCGGCCTCGGCGACCACCTCGATCCCGGGGTCGCTCTGCACGATGGCGCGCACGCCCGCCCGGATCATGGCCTCGTCGTCGGCGATCAGCACCCGGATCATCGGTCTCCTCGCTCTCTCGTTCACGGGAATGGGGACGAAGTACCCCGCGCGCCGGTTCGCGCCGCCGGGCGGCGGCTCAGCGGCGCGCGGCGACCCCCGCCCCGACCACCCGGCCGTCGCGGAAGCACACCTGGTGGAAGGCCGCGTCCGGGTCCAGGACGTGTGATCCGTCGTGGTAGTAGGAGCACTCGGCGCCCTCGGGTTCCCGGTACCCCGCACGTTCGCCCTCGCCCATCAGCACGGCGTGGTCCGGCAGGTACCGTTCGGCCTCCTCCCGGGTGTCGCCCACCCCGATCCGCGCCAGGTCCTCGGGGGGCAGCGACTGCGCCTCCCACGCCAGCGACACCGGTCCCACCGCCACGACCATGAGCGCCACCAGGCACACGGCGGGGAAGGCCACGAGCGCCAGCGTCCACCCGCGGAACCTCCGGCGGGCCGCCAGCTGCAGCCGGTCGATGTCGTCGCCGTCCCCGCTCTCGGGGTCGGCGTCCGGGGCGACGGCGACCGCCCCGCCGAGGGGCAGCGTCGCGGCCACCTCCCACCCGCCGTCGGACGGCCCGGCCGCGAACGACCCCCCGGCCACCCGGACGCGCTCGCGCAGCCCGATCAGGCCGCGGCCGCCGCCCTCCGCCGTCTCCGGCAGGACGCCGACCGGCGCCGCGTTGGTCACGCGCACCTCCAGGGTCCTGCCGTCGGTGATCGACCACACCGTGACGGAGGCGTCCGGCGCGTACTTCGCGGCGTTGGTCAGGGCCTCCTGGACCACACGGTGCGCGGCCCGCCCGACCATCGGCGGCAGGTCCGTCAGGTCGCCCTCCCGGACCAGCATGACCCGCATGCCGGAGGCACGGACCCGCTCGACCAGGGCTGGCACGCCCTCGTCGACGGGGACCGTCGGGGCGGGTTCGGCGTCCGCGCGCAGGACGCCGATGATCTCCCGCAGGTGGGCGGTCGCGGTCACCGCGTCCGCGCGCAGCTCGGCGACGGCGCGGCGGTGCCCGTCCGCCAGGTCCGGCGTGACCTCCAAGGCCCCGGCGCGCAGCGCGATGAGGCTCAGCTCGTGTCCGAGGGAGTCGTGCATGTCCTGGGCGATGCGCGAGCGTTCCCGCGACCGCGCCTGTTCCGCCGTCAACCGGTGCTCGCGCTGGAGCTGCCGGGCGTGCTCCCATCCGGCCGCGCTCAGCTCCGCCTGCTGTCGACGGTGCACACCGACGAGCCAGGGCAGGACGAGGTAGAAGACCACGACGACGAGGGTGACCGACCAGGCGTCGACCCCGGCGGACGCCACCGTGCCCAGGAACACCAACCGGCCGCCCGTACCGACGGCGAAGACGCCGATGGCCGGCCACACGCTGGGCGCCCGGCGGCCCGACAGGTAGGACGCCACGATCACCAGCAGCCCGATGCTCAGCGACACCAGGCTCGCCAGCAGGGACACGACCACCGCCAGAACCGGGTACAGGCGGGTGAGCACGATCACCAGCAGCCCGACCACGACGAGGGCCGCGTGCAGCGCCGCGGTCTCGACCGGATCCCCCGTACCCGAGGTCCAGGACACGACGCCCTCCAGGACCACGCCCGCGCCGACCGCGAGGGCCAGGGCAGCGTCGCGCGCCAGGGCGTGGCGGGACGGCCAGCCGGGCAGTGGCCGCAGGGCGCGGCGCACGGCCCGGAGCGGCTCGGAGAGATCCATGGGACGAACCTACACAGAGCGGACCGGGGCCACGGAACCAGCGAAAGTCGGAGGTTCACACCACCTTCGTCACCCAGCACGCCCCCACGGACCGTGCCTGACCACGACATCACCCCAGAAACAGCCATATCATGGGATGAATTTCGGTCTTCCCGACGATTGCCCGTCTGCGACCTCCGTGCTGCAATCCGTGAGGGACACGGCACGATCGGGACGGGGAGCGGATGTCACCACTGGAGACGCTGCGGCGCATGGACGCGATCGCGGGGTGGCCCCTTCTGACGGCCACGTTCCTGGCCCGGCTCCCTGTATCCATGGCGCTCATCGGGTTGCTGACGCTGGTCACCTCGGCCACCGGCAGCGTGGCCGAGGCCGGGATCGTCAGCGGCGCCTTCGCCCTGGGCGAGGCCGTCGGCGGCCCCGTCATCGCGCGGTTCGCCGACCGCCACGGGCAGCGCCGCCCGGTGCTGGTCATGGCCCTGGTGGACTCCGCACTGATCGTCCTGCTGGTCGGCGCGGTCGCCGCCGACCGGTCGGCCGCCTTCCTGACCGTCCTCGCCGCCCTCGCCGGGCTGTGCATGCCTCAGATCGGCCCGATGGCCCGCACCCGCTGGGTGGTGCTGATCCGGACCGACGACCGGGGCGCGGCCGGGCGCGAGCGCTCGCTGTCCGCCGCGATGTCGGTCGAGGGCGTCCTGGACGAGGCCGCTTTCGTCCTGGGCCCGGCACTGGTCGGCGTGCTCACCGTCACGCTCTCCCCCTCGGCGAGCGTGCTGGGCGCCGCCGTCCTCATCGGGCTGTTCGGGGCCGTCTTCGCCCTGCACCCGACCGCTCCGCCGGGGTCGCCGCCCGCTCGGGGCGCGGGCGGGCGGATCGTCACCCCCGCCCTGATGGTGATCGCCGTCCCGATGTTCTGCCAGGGGCTGTTCTTCGGCGGCATGTCCACGGGGGTGACCGCCTTCGCCACCGGCTCCGGCTACGGCGACCTGTCCGGGCTGATGTACGCCCTCCAGGGATCCAGCAGCGCGGTCGCCGGTCTCATGATGGCGTCCCTGCCCGTCGCGTTCACGCTGCCCGCACGGGTGCGGGTCGCCGCGGGGGCGCTGTTCGCGCTCACGTTCCCCCTCTACTTCGCGGACGGGGCCGCCGCGCTGGCCGCGGCCATCCTCGTGCTCGGCGTGGCGATCGGCCCGCACCTGGTGAGCCTGTTCGGGCTGATCGAGCGGGCGGCCCCGGCGAGCCGCATGTCGCAGTCGATGGCGCTCATCCTGAGCTTCCTCATCCTCGGCCAGTCGGTGGGGTCGGTCGCGGCCGGGTCGCTCGCCGACGCGCACGGCCACCAGGGCGCGTTCGCCCTGGCCACGGCGGGCGCTCTCGTCGCGGCCCTGGTGACCGTCCTGGCGATGAGGAGCCGCTGGTACACACGGGCGGACGCGCCCGCGGAGAGCACCGGAGGGGCAGGTGAGGGGGCCCGCGCGCCGCTCGGGAGCGGCACCGCGTGACACTCGGAACATCGCGTGTTAAGCGCGCGTTAAGGCGTGGCCGAGCACAGTGGGATCGGCCCTAGGCTCGATGACCGTGCTCGATCTACTGACCACCATGAAGCCCGGATCCAGCCGACGACGAAGAGAGGTCAAGGTGCCCCAGATCTGCGGTCTCGCCCGCGTCACCCTCTCCGTTCGCGACCGGGACGAGAGCGTGCGCTTCTACCGATCGGTCCTGGGATTCAAGGAGCTGCGCAGCGAGGACGAGAACGGCACACTGCGCACCGAGTGCCGCCACTCCTGCGGGTTCCTGCTGGACCTCGTGCAGCACAAGGACAACTTCAAGGGCAAGTTCGACCACCGCCGCTGCGGCCTCGACCGGCTCGTGCTCCGGGTGGACAACCTCGGCGAGCTGGAGGCGTGGGAGGACCGGTTCACGAAGCTGGACGTCGAGCACACGCCGACCAGCCACGACGCCGACGGCTCCACGCTCGTCTTCTTCGACCCCGACGGCACCGAGCTGGCCCTGTTCGCTCCGGCCGAGATCGACGACGACGAGGACTGAGCCTCTCCGCCGCCGCTCCCGCGAACGGCGCCCCGGTCAGGGCGCGTCAGTCACACCCCACCAACTTCAGGCGCACGTCCCGCTCGGCCAGCTCGTCCACCGCCGAGCGCGGGAGCCGGTCGTCGGTGACGATGAGGTCGAACGCCTCCAGGCTCGCCACCCGGAACGTGCCGAACTTGCCGTACTTGGTGCTGTCCACCGTCAGGACGCTCTTGGACGCGATCCGCAACAGCTCCTGCTTGGCGATCACCTTCGCCTCCGAGGGGGTCGTCGACCCGCGCTCGGCGTCCCAGGAACTGCTGGCGATGAAGGCCAGGTCGACGTTGACCTTGCGGAGGAAGTCGGCGGTGAACTGACCCACCGACGAGTGGTCGGAGTGGGACACCACGCCTCCGGTGTGGATCAGCTCGATCCCCGGGTACTCCATCAGGTGGCCGACGACGTTGAAGTCGCTGGTGATGACGGTCAGACCGACCTTGTCCGTGAGCATCGGCACCATCTGCAGGGTGGTCGTCCCCGCGTCCAGGTAGATGGTGAAGTTCTCCCGCACCAGATCGGCGGCCGCGCGCGCGATCGCCCGCTTGGCGGGCACCTCTAGCTGCGCCTTGGCCAGGTAGGAGGGCTCGCTCTTGAGCCGGGCCGCCAGCCGAACGCCGCCGGTCACCGACAGGACCTTGCCGTCGTTCTCCAGGGCCTGGATGTCGCGCCGGACCGTCATGTGCGACACGGACAGCATGGACGTGAGCTCGTTGATGCTCAGCACGTGACGCTCTTGCAGGAGCTTCAGGATGTGCTCTCGTCGCTGGTCCGGGATCATCGTTCGCCTCACACTCCAGGGCCGACCTTGGGGACACCGTGCTCACACGATCTCATGTAACAGAGTTTCCCAGTTCGGGGGACCGGGTCGGGGACCTGGCGACGTGACACGGCTCGCAGTGGCCGCGCGGCGGCGCCGTCCGCGGCCCGTCGCGCCGGTCCGCCTTGGTCGGCGTTTTTCCTGTTTGCACCACGCGGGGCCGCCGACTTTGCCACTCTGGCACCATGACGTTGTCCATCGCACTGAGCGGAGACACCGCGCATTCACCGGGGAACACCCTCCCCGCCCTGCGATCAGCGTGGCGCGCCGGGGCCGACCTGGTCAAGGTCGACGTCCATCTGAGTTCGGACGGGTACCCCGTGCTGGCCGACGAGCGCGTCACGGCCGCACCCGGCGGCGTACCGCGTCCGGTCGCCGACCTCACCCTGGCCGAACTGGCGGCCGTCCGGGACGACGTGGATCGGCGCGTCCCCACCCTGATGGAGGTGCTCGGCGAGTTCCGTCCGGGGACCGTTCCGCCCCTGCTGATCGACGCCGCGGCCCCGGACGCCGCGCTGGCCGCGGACGCCCTGCTGCGCGAGCGCGGCCTGGCCGACCGGGTCCCGTTCACCGGTTCGGCCGAGGCGTTGGCAGCGCTGCGGTCGCGCAGCGCGGAGACGCCGTTGCTGCTCCCGTGGGACCAGCCGGGGCTGCCCCCGGAGGAGGTGGCCCGGAGCCTGCGCCCCAGCTGTCTGGCGGTGCGGCACACACTGCTGAACCGGGAGCGGATCGGGGAGATCCACCGTTTCGGATATCGCGTGGCCGCGTGGAACGTGAACGAGTTTCCAGAAATGGCGCGGCACATGGGAATGGGCGTCGACGTGATCTCGACAGAACGGATCGAGGATCTGACGGCGCTGACGAAGGACGCCGAGAGGGGAGGCCGCCAGACCGCGGGATCACCCTGAGCGACCCAGGGAAACAGCAGGTCACCAGGGGAGGAGCGAGTGCGCGGGGCGGCCTGGAAATCGGGATTCACGCCCCCATTCGCTCGACAACGGGCACATCTACATCATGTGCCACATAACCACGGCAATCCACGCCGATTTCCCGCGTTCCACGCGATGGGGCGATCCTCTCGGGCTATCCTCGGAAAGGATTCCCACCGGATCAGTCCCCACGCCGCCGCACCCCCGCGGCGTCTTCCGAACGACGAGATACCTGACAGATGACGGCCGACACCTCCCCTCAGGCCCTGCGCACCACGGCCCCCGTCCTGGACTGCGCGGCACGCCTGTTCGCCGAACACGGCTCGCGCGGCATCGCCATGTCCGCTCTGACCGAGCGGATCGCGTCCGAGACCGGAACCGCCGCCGCCTCCCTCCGGCGTGCCTTTCCCACCCGCTTCGACCTCGTCTACGCGGTGGTGCTGCGCTCCACCCGCGAGCGCGTCGACGGACAGCTGGCCGCCGACGACGCCGCCGCGCCCGCGCGCGACCGCATGGCGGACCTGGTCAGACGGCACGTGGCCCTCGGGTGGAAGCATCGTGCGGCCACCGCGCTGGGCCACGAGCTCCTGCCGGTGCTGCGCGCCGTCCATCCCTCCCGGCACAGAGAGATCGTCTGCCTCACCCGCGCCTACCGCGAACACCTCCGGGAGATCATCAGGGACGGCGTCGTCTCCCGGACCTTCGAGATCCGCGACCCGGGCCGGGCGGCCGACGAGGTCCTGGAGACCCTGGACTCCCTCCTGCACTGGTACGACCCCGACGGCGGGCTGAGTCTGGAGGACCTCGGCGCGGTCTACGTCGACCTGGTGGTCCACCACCACCTGGGCTGCCCGCGCTGAGCGGGCCGCAGGAGATCCGGCGTTCAGCCCCCGACCAGCGCGTACAGGTCGACGGACTCGGCGATCGCGCGGAACCCCGCGTCGCCCGGATGCAGGTGGTCTCCGGAGTCGTAGGCGGGCAGCAGCCGCGTCGGGTCCGCGGGATCGCGCAGCACCCGGTCGAAGTCCCACACCCCGTCGTACACCGAGTCCGGCGCGTCCGCCTGTGCCCGCAGGTGGGCGTTGACCTTCTGGCGTTCCCGTTCCATCCCCGGCGTGCACAGCCGCTCGCCCCCGCACGGGGCGAGCGTGGCGACGAAGACCCGCAGTCCCCGTTCCCGAGCGAGCGCGGCGACCCCGTCGAGCCCGGCGATCACCTCGCGCGCGGGCGTCCCCCACCGCAGGTCGTTGATCCCGGCGAAGACGACGACGGCGTCCACCCCGTTCTGGGCCAGCACGTCGCGCTGGAACCGGTGCCGCAGGCCGACCCCGGCCGCGGTGGCGGCCGGGCCCTCCCCCGTGTACGGGTCGGAGACGACGTGGTTCCCCGCGACGCCCGCGTTGAGCACGCCGAGGTCGGGGATCCCCGGTTGGGCCGCCAACCGTTCGCTGAGCACGTCGGGCCAGCGGGTGTGGGCGCCGCGCGTGGCGCCGACGCCGTCGGTGAGCGAGTCTCCGACCGCGGCGACCGCGCCTGGCGCGCCGAGGACCTCCAGGCCGGTGAGGAAGGGCCACTGGGTGACCGGTGCGGTGAACGGCTCCCCGGTGGTGTCCAGGGTCTGGTCGCCGCTCCCGGACGGACTGGTGAAACTCGGGTCCACGGCCGCGTAGTGGACCGGCGCGCTCGTCACCCGCTCCGGCAGGTGGAGGCTGACCAGCACCTCGGTGTTGGCCGGCAGCCGGAGCGCGACGGGGTCGCTGAACACCTGGGCGCCGGCGGGGATGGCGGTTCCGGAGGCGCCGTCGAAGGTGAGCGGGACCGCCGCCCCCGCGGTCCCGGCTCCGTCTCCGCGCAGCGCCAGGGAGGCGGCACCGATCGTCACGGCGCGGGTCGCGAACGTATTGTCGAGGCGGATGCGCGCGGTGGTGCCGCTGGTGCTGGTGCGCACGACCAGGCGCAGTGTCTGGTCCTCCCAGGGGCCGACCTCCAGCAGGGCGGAGGTGGAGCGGGACCAGGTGCCGACCCAGTCGTCGCCGACGGGAGCCCCCTCCACGGCGAACACGTGGAGGTCGCCGCCGACGGGGGACCGGGGCAGGACGACGTGGGACACCTCGCGCAGGGGGTCGACCGGGACGGTGCGGGCGAACAGGCGCACCGAGCCGACGCGGCCGAACCCGGTCACGGCGTTGGCGTAGGGGAGGGTGAGGACGGCGTCGGCGGCGGGACCCCTGGCCCAGTCGGGGACGGAGAGGGTGAACTCCTCCTCGGTGCCGTCGGCGTAGACCACGCGGCCGGCGCCCAGGACCGGCGCGTCCACATCGTCGGCGCGGACGGCGGTGGCGAGGAAGGTGACCGCGTGGACGCGGTTCTCCTCCAGGCGCACGCGTTGGCCCTCGCTGACCAGGTGGTCGGGCCGCCCTGGACCGTAGGAGGGCAGGTCGACGGAGGAGCCGAGGACGGTGACGCGGCTCCCGGGGAGCCATCCGGCGGCGGTCAGGGTCTGGGCGGACAGGCTGTTGCCCGCGCCGTCGAGGTCACCGGTGACGGCGGCGCCGTCGGAGGAGACCCCGATGCGGTCGACGAGGTCGGCGAAGGGGGCCGGGGCCAGGGACGCGGCGGCGCGCGGCGGGGAATCGGCCTCGCCCGGCAGGACGTGGAGGACCACGCCGGCGGCGGCGACCGCGACGACGGCCGCACCCGCGCTCGTCCACCACGCCCGGTGGCGTCCCCGTCGGGCGGGTGCTCTCCGCCGTCCTCGCTCACCCCGGCTCACCACTCGCCTCTCCGCTGTTCCATCACCGACATGTCGGACGACGTAGGGCGGGCGGCGGTTGATGAGACGTGCGACACCATCACCCCGGGTGGGCCACCAGTCTAGGGGAGCACTCGGAACTGCGGGGAGAAATCCGGCATCAGGCGCGGCGCGGACGACACGGAAGAGCGCGGAGAACACACAAGGAATCCACGCCGTTCGTCACGGACCGGACGGAGTAAACGGGTGTCGGGCCCATTCTTTCATGAAGGCTTTTCACATTTTCCGTGATTTCTCGGAACGGGATCCCGAACCGAACCGGGCACCCCGGCGGAGCCGTGCGGGTCGGGCACCCGCGGCATGGGATTCGCCGGTCGCGTCCTGGCATGCTAGTCATCGAGTGCCGAGGCCACGAGACCCCACCGTTCCCGGCCGCCGGGAACCGACACCCACCAGTGACCGTCTGCTGAGGTGGGACCATCGCGGCCGTTCCCCCGAACCCACCGAAGGAGAAGACCATGTCCTACCCGCACCCGCCCCCGCCCCCGCCGGAGGACCCCTACGGCCAGGGACAGGGCCAGGGCCCCGGCCAGTGGCCCGCCCACCAGGAGGGGACGGGCGGCTACGCCCCGCCGCCCGGCCAGCCCGGCGGCGGCTACCCCAGCGGCGGCTACCCGGCCCAGCCGGGTGGCTACCCTCCCCCGCACGACCAGCCCGGATACGGGCACCAGCCCGGCGGCCACCCTCCGCACGGCCAGCAGTGGCACGGCGGCCAGCCCACGCCCGACGACAGGCAGATGGCCTTCTTCGCCCATGTGGGCGGCGGCATCCTCGGATGGATCGTTCCCCTGATCATCTACGTGATCAAGAAGGACGACTCCCCGTTCGTCCGGCAGCAGGCGGCGGCCGCCCTGAACTTCCAGCTCGTCATGCTGATCGCCTACGTGGTCTCCGGTCTGCTGATGATCGTGCTCATCGGCTACCTGATCTGGATCGCCGCGCTGATCTTCTCGATCGTCATGGGGGTGCGGGCCGGACAGGCCGCCAACCAGGGCCAGCCGTTCACGTACCCGTTCAACGTCACCTGGGTGAAGTAGCGACCGCGGCCAGTGCTCCGCCCGGTCCGGGTGGGGCGCTGGCGGGCGTCGCCCCCGTCCTCGGGCCGGTGGCGGTGGTCGGTCCTCCCGCCACGGAGCCGGTGCGGGGCGGGGGCCCTGCTGCTACCTTGTGAGCGCCCGATCCCGGGCCCTGTGGACGTGTCGAGGAGCCGTGGACCATGCCCGAACCGCGCGGATCCGGTGCACATGCCGCCCAGCACCTGCTGGACGAGGTGGTCGTGGCCCACGAGATGGGCCACGCGGTGATCGCCGAGGCGGTGGGTATGCCGGTCTCGGGCATCAGACTGGAGTTCCCCCCGCAGTGGGACGGGCGGGCGGGAGGATTGGAACCCGCGCGCGGCCACGTCCGCTGGTCGTCGAACGGGGTCAGTGCCCAGGGCGAGGTCATGGCGTTGGCGGGGGGAGTGCTGGCCCAGGTGCGGTGGATGCGGCACCGCGGGTTCACCGATCCCGAGGTGAGCCGTGCGATGCTCCTGGCGGGCGCCGTGGACGAGTCGACCGCCTACGACACCGAACGCATCACGGAACTCGAGCGCGACCCCCGCGTGACCAGGACGGCCGCGTTCCACGCCACCGAGCGGCTGCTGGACCTGCCGCAGGTGTGGGGAGCGCTGCGCGAACTGGTCGAGGGCATCGTGGCCGGCGCCCCGTTGCGCGGCCAGGAGCCGCGCCGCATGGTCGTCCCCGGTGATCAGGTGCGGCAGGTGATGCCCCGTGAGGAGATCGCCGAGGCGGTGGCGGCCCTCGGCCTCGCGATGGGGCGGTCCGTGATCGCCCTGGCGCCGGTGGAGCGCCGCGAGAGGAGCGCTTCGCGCGCGCCGGGGATCGCTCAGGGAGTGCGGGCGGCGGCGGACGGCCGCAAGGCGCTCCAGCCCGGCCCCTCCGTTCAACGCGGGCTGCACCGTGCGCTCGCGCACCGGGCGGGCACGTCCTCCGCGGCGCGCTGACCCGGCGCGCCGCGAACCACGCGGTGGTTGGCCTGAATGAAGGAATCCACCCTTCACAGGTGGCGAAATGCGTGGGCCGTACGGGCGATGTCGGACTTGTCGTCTTATTCGGCCTCGCGCACCGCGAAGGCGAAGTCCGACGCCGAATGACGTTCGGATGCGAGGTGTTCCGGCGACGCGCATTCCCCGCGCGGACCGGACCGCGGGAGTCCGCGGGGCACATGCCAGCGCCGCTGACCTGTCCGTGCAGGTCGGCGGCGCTTCTTTCGGGTCGGAGAGGGTAGGCCGGGCAGGACTCGAACCCGCGACCCAGGGATTATGAGTCCCCTGCTCTAACCAGCTGAGCTACCGGCCCGCCGTCGTCGGCAAACGTCATCCTAACAGGGTGCGTCCGGCGTTTCCGCGCCGGAAATCCGACGCCGAAGGGGATTGGCACACGGCGCCATCAGGGCACGGTCTCCTTCCGCGCACCTGGGTCACCCCTCCCGGAGACGGGCGGTCTAGGGTGGTGAGGTGCGGCTCGCGCCTGGCCGGACCCCAGCTCCCCGGCGCCGACGCCGCTTCTTACCCGTTGGTAACATCTCGGGTCGCACTTCGTCGTCAGGAGAGTTCACGTCATGGCCCAAGTACCCGTCAACGTCACCGTCACCGGCGCCGCTGGCCAGATCGGCTATGCCCTGCTGTTCCGGATCGCCTCCGGTCAGCTGCTGGGAGCCGACACCCCGGTGAAGCTGCGTCTGCTGGAGATCCCGCAGGCCGTCAAGGCCGCCGAGGGCACGGCCATGGAGCTGGACGACTGCGCGTTCCCGCTCCTCCAGGGCATCGACATCTTCGACGACGCCCGCCAGGCCTTCGAGGGCGCCAACGTCGGCCTGCTCGTCGGCGCCCGTCCGCGCGGCAAGGGCATGGAGCGCGGTGACCTGCTCGAGGCCAACGGCGGCATCTTCAAGCCCCAGGGCGAGGCGATCAACGCCGGCGCGGCCGACGACATCCGCGTCCTGGTCGTCGGCAACCCGGCCAACACCAACGCCCTCATCGCCCAGAGCCACGCGCCGGACGTCCCGGCCGAGCGCTTCACCGCCATGACCCGCCTCGACCACAACCGCGCGCTCACCCAGCTCGCCAAGAAGCTCGGCGTGTCGATCAACGACATCAAGAAGCTCACGATCTGGGGCAACCACTCGGCGACCCAGTATCCGGACCTGTTCCACGCCGAGGTCAACGGCGCCGACGCCGCCAAGGCCGTCGACGACCAGGCCTGGCTGGAGAACGACTTCATCCCGACCGTCGCCAAGCGCGGCGCCGCGATCATCGAGGCCCGGGGCGCGTCCTCGGCCGCCTCCGCCGCCAACGCCGCCATCGACCACGTCCACGACTGGGTCAACGGCACTCCCGAGGGCGACTGGACCTCCGCCGCCATTCCGTCCGACGGCTCCTACGGGGTTCCCGAGGGCCTCATCTCCTCCTTCCCGGTCGTCTCCAGGGACGGCCGCTGGGAGATCGTCCAGGGCCTGGAGATCGACGACTTCTCCCGCTCCCGCATCGACGCCTCCGTCCAGGAGCTGGTCGAGGAGCGCGACACCGTCCGCGGGCTCGGCCTGGTCTAGCCCTCCCGGGCGCCCCGGGCGCGTCCCCCTCTCCGGGGGCCGCGCCCGTCGTCGTGTCCGGCGGCCTCGGCGGACGACCGTCCCGAAGGGTGCGCGGGAGCGGGCAGTATAGGAAGTGTGAGTCTCATCGATGTGCTTCCGGCCGAACCCGACCCCGACTCCCTCTTCGAGGCGTTCGCTTTGTGGGCCGAGGAGCGGGGTCTCACGCTCTACCCGCACCAGGAGGAGGCCCTCATCGAGGTCGTCTCCGGGTCCAACGTCATCCTCAACACCCCGACCGGCTCCGGCAAGAGCATGGTCGCCACGGGCGCGCTGTTCGCCGCCCTGTCCCGGGACGAGTGCGCGTTCTACACCGCGCCCATCAAGGCCCTGGTCTCGGAGAAGTTCTTCGACCTGTGCGCGATCTTCGGCACCGACAACGTCGGCATGATGACCGGCGACGCCAGCGTCAACGCCGACGCCCCCATCATCTGCTGCACGGCCGAGGTGCTGGCCCAGATCGCGCTCGCCGAGGGCGGCCGCGCCGACATCGGCACGGTGGTCATGGACGAGTTCCACTTCTACGCCGAGCCCGATCGCGGTTGGGCCTGGCAGGTGCCGCTGCTGGAGCTGCCCCAGTGCCAGTTCCTCCTCATGTCGGCCACCCTGGGCGACGTCACGCGCTTCGAGGAGGACCTCAACCGGCGCACCGGGCGGTCCACCTCCGTGGTCGCCTCCGCCGAACGCCCGGTCCCCCTCTACTACGACTACCGGGTCACGCCGCTGCACGAGTCCCTGGAGGAACTCCTGTCCACCGGCCAGGCGCCGGTGTACATCGTCCACTTCACGCAGGCGCAGGCGGTCGAGCGGGCGCAGTCCCTGACCAGCATCAACATGTGCACGAAGGCGGAGAAGGCGGCGATCGCCGAGGAGATCGGCAACTTCCGGTTCACGACCAGGTTCGGCCGCAACCTGTCCCGGTACGTGCGGCACGGCATCGGCGTGCACCACGCGGGCATGCTGCCCAAGTACCGGCGCCTGGTCGAACGGCTGGCCCAGGCCGGGCTGCTCAAGGTCATCTGCGGCACCGACACCCTGGGCGTGGGCGTCAACGTGCCCATCCGCACCGTGCTCTTCACCGCCCTGAGCAAGTACGACGGCGTCCGGGTCCGCCGCCTGCGCGCCCGCGAGTTCCACCAGATCGCCGGGCGGGCCGGGCGCGCCGGGTTCGACACCGTGGGCAACGTGGTCGCCCAGGCGCCCGAGCACGTGATCGAGAACGAGAAGGCGCTGGCCAAGGCGGGCGACGACGCCAAGAAGAGGCGCAAGGTCGTGCGCAAGAAGGCCCCCGAGGGCTTCGTCTCCTGGGACAAGGCGACGTTCGACAAGCTCATCGACGCCGAGCCCGAGCCGCTGACCTCCCGGTTCCGTGTCAGCAACGCCATGCTGCTCAGCGTGATCGGCCGTCCCGGCAACTGCTTCACCGCCATGCGGCACCTGCTCACCGAGAACCACGACGACCGCAGGACGCAGCGCCGCCACATCCGCGAGGCGATCGCCATCTACCGGTCGCTGCTCGACGGCGGCATCGTCGAGACCCTGACCGAACCGGACGGGCAGGGCCGGACCGCCCGCCTCACGGTGGACCTGCAGGCCGACTTCGCGCTCAACCAGCCGTTGTCCACGTTCGCCCTGGCCTCGCTGGAACTGCTCGACACGGCCTCGCCCAGCTACGCGTTGGACGTGCTCAGCGTCGTGGAATCCACCCTGGACGACCCCCGGCAGATCCTCGGCGCCCAGCTCAACAAGGCCCGCGGCGAGGCCGTCCAGCGGATGAAGACGGACGGGATCGAGTACGAGGAGCGCATGGAGCGGCTGGAGGAGGTCGACTACCCCAAGCCGCTGGAGGAGCTGCTCGACCACGCCTACGAGGTCTACCGGCGCGGCCACCCCTGGGTGGGCGACCACCCGCTGCGGCCCAAGTCGGTGGCACGCGACATGTTCGAGCGGGCGATGACCTTCACCGAGTACGTGGGCTTCTACGAGCTCGCCCGCTCCGAGGGTCTGGTGCTGCGCTACCTGGCGAGTGCGTACAAGGCCCTCAACCAGACCGTTCCCGACGACGCCAAGACCGAGGAGCTGCGCGACCTCGTCGAGTGGCTCGGCGAGCTCGTCCGCCAGGTCGACTCCAGCCTCCTGGACGAGTGGGAGCGGCTCACCAACCCCGAGGAGGAGTCCCCCGACGGGGAGGCCGAGGCTGAGGAGCGGGTCCGCCCGGTCACCGCCAACACGCGGGCGTTCCGGGTCCTGGTGCGCAACGAGATGTTCCGCCGGGTCGAACTGGCCGCCCGCCGCCGCTACGACGAGCTGGGCGGGCTGGACTCCGACGGCGAGTGGGACGCCGAGGCCTGGGAGGAGGCCCTGGAGGACTACTTCGACGAGCACGACGAGATCGGGACCGGCCCCGACGCGCGCGGCCCCGCGCTGCTGCTCATCGAGGAGGAGGACGGGCTCTGGCGGATCCGGCAGGTGCTGGCCGACCCGGCGGGCGACCGCGACTGGGGGATCAGCGCCGAGGTCGACCTGGCCGCCTCCGACGCCGAGGGCCACGCGGTCGTGCGGGTCACCGACGTCAACCGGCTCTGAGGCGGGACGTCGACGGCGCGGTCGCCTTCTCACGATCCCCGGCGGCGCCCGAACCGTGCTCGTTCCGGGCCCCGCCCCCGCGCTAGGGGTCGCCGCCCGCCAGCAGATGGGCGTTGGCCGCGCGCACGCCCTCGGCCAGGTCGGGGCGTTCCACGACCTCCCGGCCCGCCTGGCGCAGCCGTTCGGCGCCGTCGCAGTCGACGAACAGCTCCGGCTCGCGCCAGGCGAGGACCACGCGCGGGATCGGGGTGCCCAGCACCAGCTCCGCGCAGGGCACGGGGCGGGAGGCGCGGGCGCTGCACGGTTCCAGCGACGTGTAGAGGGTGGCCCCGCCCAGGCGGGGGTCGGCCGCGTCCACTCCCCGGAGCGCGACCTCTTCGGCGTGGTCGTGCGGGGAGTCGCGGCGCGAGTAGCCCTCGCCCAGGACGGTCCCGTCCGCGGCGACCACGACCGCGCCGACGGAGAAGGCCGTGGTCGAGGGCGGACAGTTCCGCGACAGGTCGACGGCCCGGCGCAGCCAGTGCGCGTCGGCGTCGCCCGCGGCCGGCGGCGGTCCGGCGCTCACTCCCCCGCCCCCAGCCGGTAGCGCAGGACGGCGACGTCGCCGAGCGCACGGCTCTCGACCAGGCGCATGGGCGACACGGGGCCGTGCGGGAAGGCGCCGGGCAGGACGAAGCGCGGGGCGTCCGCCTCGCCCACGAAGAACGGGGCCACCGCCAGGCGGAGTTCGTCCACCAGGCCCGAGGTGAGGAAGAGCGTGTGGATGTGGCCGCCGCCCTCCACGAGCAGGCGTCCGACGCCGCGCGCGGCCAGGTCGGCCAGGATCGCCTCGGCGGTCGGCGGGTCCCCGGCGTCCACGACCTCGGCGGGGGGTTCGGCGGTCGGCCGTGCGGCCAGGCGCTCGCGGGCCAGTCCGACCCCGTCGCCGCCGGTGTAGACGACCGCCCCGGCGTCGCCGGTCGCGAACAGGCGCGCGGAGGGGTCGACGTCGCCGCCCCGGGTGACCACGGCCTTGAGCAGGTGCTCGGTGCGGCCCTGGGCGCGGCGGCGTTCGCGCAGTTCCGGGGAGCGCACGAGAAGCCTGGGGTCGTCGGCGCGCAGCGTGCCCGCGCCGACGAGGATCGCGTCGCACTCGGCGCGCAGCGCGTCGATCTCGGCGAAGTCGGCCTCGTTGGACAGCCGCAGCCGTTCGGGGCTGGTGTCGTCGATGCGCCCGTCGACCGAGATGGCGCAGCTCAGGATGGTGTGGGGACGGTCCATCCCCCCAGGCTAGCCGCGCCCGGCGGGATCGGATCCGGACGTGGCGAGGGTTCCGGGAAGGACGCACCGAGGGTTTTCGGCCGGGAGGCGAACCCGGCGCCTCCTGCGCATTGCTGCCCGGGCGACGGTATTCGCGCAGGCAGCGAGAACGCATCGCGAATTACTCGCCCGTATTCACGGCGACCTTATTCTACTCCGCTCCGTATGCGCCTGGTGGCACTTTGCCGACATACGCGGACAACACGTCTTCCGATACCTGTTCGAGGAAGCGGCCCCGAGCTGGCCTCCGCCACCCCCGGGAAGGACGCCGAACCGGTTTCCCCGCAGTCTCCGCGGGCCCGCCGGAGCGGGGCCCCGGGGCTCGCACGCCTCCGTCGATTCCTCGCAAAATGGACATTAAGGGTATACGCCCCGCTTGCCCCGAGATTGGAGTAACGCCCAACCGGCCAGAGCACAAGAGCACCCCCATCCCGCTTTTTTTACAACCCGTATCCTCGACTCGGTTAACAAACACCGCCCGTGAGGAATACAATCCCAGGAGTCGACCACACTTCCCCACCTCACGACAAGAGGACGGCGATGTCGCGATTCACCTCCCCCGATTTCCTGAGGCAGGCGGGGGGCAAACACGTCCGGGCCAATCCGCCGCCCACCGTCGACCTGGCGCAGCCCAGCATCGCTCGGCTGCGCTCCTTCCACCTCAAGGGCAAGGACCACTTCGAGAGCGATCGCGAGCTCGCCACTCGTGCCGACGACGCCGCGCCCGGCTTCCAGGAGATCGTGCTCGGCGAGCGCGCCTTCCTCCAACGCGCGGTCCGCTTCCTCGTCGAGGAGGCGGGAATCCGGCAGTTCCTCCAGTTCGGCTCGGGTCTGCCGACTCCGGGCGATCCGCACGAGATCGCCCTCGCGAGCGAACCGGACGTCCGCGTCGTCTACGCCACCGACGACCCCATGGTGCTGACCCACCTGCGCGCCCTGATCTGCGACGGCCGCACCGTCACGGCCGTGCGCGGCGGGCTGACCGAGCCCGGCCAGGTCCTGCGCGACGACGAGACCCGCCGCTTCCTCGACCTCGACCAGCCGGTCGGACTGCTGGTCGCCGGCGTCGTACCGCACGTGTCCGACGACGAGGACCCGGCCGGGCACATCGCGACCCTGCGCTCGGCGTTCGCCCCCGGAAGCCACGTCGTCCTCAGCCACTACTGCCGCCCCGACCCGGGCCAGTACTCCAAGGACGCGATGCGGGCCACCCGGCTGGAGCAGGTCTTCGTCGAGCACCTCGGCTCCGGCTGGTGGCGCGGACGCCGCGCGGTGGAGTCGCTCCTCGACGGCTGGAAGATCCTCAGCCCCGGAATCCTCGAGGTGCAGCGCTGGCGCACCCTGCCGGTCGCGCCGCCCATCCCGGGCACCTACCAGATGCCCCGCCGCAACCGTCGGCTGATCCTCGGCGGTGTGGGCCGGATCTGAACCCGTCGCCCCCTCTCCCCCGCGTTGGAGCCCCTCCGGCCCGACAGCGGGTGAGGGGCGTCGTGCTGCCCACCCCGGCAACGACGAAGGGCCCTCCCCTTCCGGGAAGGACCCTCCACAGCTCCCGCGACTGGACTCGAACCAGTAACCTGCCGGTTAACAGCCGGCTGCTCTGCCAATTGAGCTACGCGGGATCGCGACCGCCAGCGCCCCTCGGGGCCCGGCGACAAGCACTACCCTAGCGCCTACCGAGGGGTGCTCGGGACGGGTTTTCCGCCTTCCGCCGCCACCGCCGCCGGTGCTCCGAACCACCGGCGGACCCCCGCACACGACGAAGGACCCTCCCAGGGGGAGGGCCCTTGCCCGCTCCCGCGACTGGACTCGAACCAGTAACCTGCCGGTTAACAGCCGGCTGCTCTGCCAATTGAGCTACGCGGGATCGCGTTCCGCGGCGTCCTGACGGGGGTCGCCGCGACAAGCACCAGCCTAGCGCGCTCGCGGAGTGCTCGTGACCGGTGTCGGGCCGTGTGGCCGCGGCCACGACGCGGTAACGTCAGGGCACGAACCGTCCCGATCGCCACCAAGGCCTGGAGAGGGAGCCCATGCGCTACCGGATCACCTTCGCCGCCGGACTCGCCGTCGGCTACGTCCTGGGCGCCAAGGCGGGCAGGGCCCGCTACGAGCAGCTCGTCCGCACCGCCCGGAAGGTCGCCGACAACCCGGTCGTGCAGGAGGTGGCCGGGCTCGTCGGCGCACAGGTCGGCAACGCCGGGCGCACGGTCTACGACAAGGCCGTCGGCACCCTTCCGGTCACCTCCCTGCGCGACTTCCTCGCCCGCCCCACGGAGGAGGAGCGGGATCTCGTCGAGTGGGAGCGGCACATGGCCGAGGGCGGCCCGTCGAGCGCCAACGGCTCGTCCGAGAGCCCTCGGGACAGCTAGTGGGCCTGTTCGGCCGCGGGGTGCCCGAGTCGGTCCGCGCGCGACTGGAGCGCGGCGAGCGCGTGCTCGCCCACGCACCGGTACGCGCGACCGAGGGCGAGCAGCCCCTCCTGGTCGCGACCACCCGGGCGCTGTACCTGCCCGACGGCCGCGCGGTGCCCTGGCAGGACATCGACCAGGCCCGGTGGACCCCGGAGACGCTGACCTTCGACGAGGAGGGCGAGGGGCGGCAGACCGTCCGGCTGCGCGCGGAACCGGCCGAGGACGCCGTCGACTACCGCCGCATGGCCGAGGCGGTCGCCGAGCGCGTCACCGCCACCATCCTGGTCAACCGGTTCGTCCCCTACCCCCGCGGCGACTCGGCCACCGGCTTCCGCCTGGTGGCGCGCCGGCCCCCCGGGAGCAGCGAGGCGCGCTGGCGCGTGCACCTGAGCGAGGGCCTGGACCCGGAGGACCAGGCCCTGTCCGACGCCGTCTCACACGTCCTGGCCACCCTCCGGGACCAGATGGGCGTCTGACTCGGCCTCGCGAGCCCGGCGCGGGGCCCGGGGCGCCGAGAACCGGGCCCTTCGTCGTCGCCCACGCCTACCGCTCGTTCCCCGCTCGCGGCTCGGCTCCTCCCGCGGAGCCCGGTGCGCCCCTCGCGGCGATCCCCCGGGCGAGGACCTCCGCCAGGTGCAGGGCCCGGCGGCCGGTGCCCTGGTCGATCTGGGTCCGGCAGCTGTAGCCGTCGGCCAGGACCAGGGTGTCCGCGTCCGCCGCACGCACCCGGGGCAGGAGTTCGCGTTCCCCGATGGCGGTGGAGATCTCGTAGTGCCCCTCGGTGAACCCGAAGTCCCCCGCGAGTCCGCAGCAGCCCGAGTCCAGGACCTCCCCGTCGATCCCCGCCCTGGCGATGAGTGCGCGCTCGGCGTCGAACCCCATCACGGCGTGCTGGTGGCAGTGCACCTGGGCCAGCGCTGCGGCGGAGAGCCGGGGCGGCCGCCACGCGGGAGCGTGGGCGTTGAGGAACCCGGCCAGGGTGTGCACGGCCTCCGCGACCCGCTCGCTCGCGGGGCCGGGCAGCAGTTCCACCAGGTCGTGCCGCAGGGCCGCCGTGCAGCTGGGCTCCAGTCCGACCACGGGCAGCCCCTCGGCGACGAGCGGCTCCAAGGCGTGCACGGCACGGCGCATCACCGCACGGGCGACGTCGAGTTGGCCGGTGGACACCCACGTCAGCCCACAGCAGACCTGGCCCCCGGGGAGCACGACGGTGAAGCCCGCGTCCTCCAACACCCGCGTGGCCGCCGCGAGCACCCCCGGGTCGAGGTGGTTGCCGAAGGTGTCGGGCCACAGGACGACCCGGCGGCCGCCCGTACGGGCCTGACCGCGCCGCTGGCGGCGGCGGAAGGCCCGGGTGAAGGTCGTGGTGGCGAAGGCTGGGAGGTCGCGCCGCGCGGCCACTCCGGCGAGCCGCTTGACCAGCCCCGAGACGCCGGGCAGGCGTGCGGCCCGGTTGGCCTCGGCCGGGGCCAGCGCGGCCAGACGGGCCCAGAGCGGCAGCCAGCCCATCGAGTAGTGCGCGGCCGGACGCGGGCGTCCCCGGTAGTGCTGGTGCAGGAACTCGGACTTGTAGGCGGCCATGTCCACGTTGACCGGGCAGTCGCTCAGGCAGCCCTTGCACGACAGGCACAGGTCGAGGCTCTCGCGCACCTCCTCCGACCGCCACCCGTCGGTGATGACCTCCCCCTTGGCCATCTCGAACAGCAGGTGGGCCCGCCCGCGCGTGGAGTGCCGTTCCTCCTGGGTGACCTGGTAGCTGGGGCACATGACGCCGGGCCCGCTCTGGCGTCGGCACTTGCCCACCCCCGAGCAGCGGCGCAGGGTCCGCGCGAAGTCGCCGTCGTCGTCGGTGTAGGCGAGGGCGACCTCCGAGAGCAGGGGCAGCACCGGACGGGACCGCTCCGAGGCCGTCCGTCGGGGGTGGCGGGGGGAGGCGGGCGGGCGCGTGTCCTCGGCCACCCGGATGTCGGCGTCCAGGGGCAGCGGGTCGACGATGATGCCGGGGTTCATCAGTCCGTCCGGGTCCCACGCGCGTTTGAACGCGCCGAACGCCCGGATGATCCTCTCGGGGTACATGCGGTGGAGCAGTTCCGAGCGGGCCTGCCCGTCCCCGTGCTCGCCGGACAGGGAGCCGCCGTGCGCGACGACCAGGTCGGCGGCCTCCTCCATGAACGCCCGGTACTCCCGCCGGCCCCGCTCGCGGGTGAGGCCGAAGTCGATGCGCACGTGCAGGCACCCGTCGCCGAAGTGGCCGTAGACGACGCCGAAGCGGCCGTGCCGCTCCATGAGCGCGTCGAAGTCGCGCAGGTAGCCGCCCAGGTTCTCCGGCGGGACGGCGGCGTCCTCCCAGCCCGACCAGGCGTCGTCCCCGCCCGGCGTGCGCTGGGTGAGCCCGGCGCCCTCCTCCCGGATCCGCCACAGGGCCCTCTGGTGCGCGGCGTCGGTGACCACGACGGCGTCCTGCGGCTGGGACGCCCCCGTGAGCTCGGAGAGCATCCGCTCCGCCGCCCCGGCGGCCTCGGCGGGCTCCGCTCCGGCGATCTCCACCAGGAGCCAGGCGCCGCCCTCCGGCAGGGGGACGCGACTCCGGGACCCGTGCCGGTCCAGGGCGGCGACCATGCGGTGGTTGATGCCCTCGGCGGTCAGCGGCGCGTGGCGGAGCAGGTCGGGCACGGCGTCGGCGGCCGCGGCGGCGTCGGGGTAGCCCAGGACCGCCAGGGCGCGGGCGGGCGGCGCCTCGACCAGGCGGACGGTGGCGCCCAGGACGAAGACGCACGTTCCCTCGGTGCCGACGAGGGCGGCGGCGACGTCGCGGCCCTTCTCCGGGAGCAGGCGGTCCAGGGCGTAGCCGGAGACGCGCCGCCGGAACTCGGGCATGGCGGTGCGCAGGTCGGCGCGGTGTTCCTCGACGATCCGGTCGATTGCGGTGTAGATCCCGCCCTCGCGCCCCGGAAGCCGGGTCAGCTCCGCCCACTCCTCGGGGGTGTGGCGGGAGCCGACCGTCATGCGGGTGCCGTCGGCGAGGAGGACGTCGAGGGAGACGATGTTGTCGGCGGTGGTGCCCCAGGCCACCGAGTGGGAGCCGCAGGCGTTGTTGCCGACCATGCCGCCGACGGTGCAGCGGCTGTGCGTGGAGGGGTCGGGGGCGAAGGTGAGCCCGTGCGCGGACGCCGCCTCGCGGAGGTCGTCGAGGATGACGCCGGGCTGCACGGTAGCGGTACGGGCCACGGGGTCGATGTGCTCGATGGCGCGGAGGTGGCGCGAGGTGTCGATGACGACGCCGGTGCCGATGGCGTTGCCCGCGATCGACGTGCCGCCGCCCCGGGGCACGACAGGGACGCCGTGCTCGGCGCAGGTGCGGACGGCGGCCGCACAGTCGTCGACGGTCTCGGGGATGACGACGCCGAGGGGGACGCGTCGGTAGTTGGAGGCGTCGGAGGTGTACAGGGCGAGCGTTCCGGGGTCGAAGGCGACCGTCCCCCGGATCCGGCGCTCCAGATCGCGGCGGAGGTCGGCGGGGGCGGTGCGGGAGGAGGAGAGCTGCGCGTCGGCCATGTCCTCAGCGTGGCCGTCCGGGTCGGGGCGTGGCAACCGCGGCACGCCCCCGGATCGCCCCGATCGGGAGACGGCGACGCCGCGGCCCGCCGCACGGGCCGGCGGATCCGGGGGAGGACGGCCGATCGGCGTCGGTCAGTCCAGGGACGCGGCCATGGCCCGGACCAGCTCACCCTCGGGGTCCATGTCCAGGTTCCACACCATGAGCCCGCCCAGGCCGCGCTCCTGGACGTACTCGCCCTTGAGCGCGATCACGTCGGCGTTGTCGTAGGTCCACCAGGTGTCGCCGTCGTAGATCCAGTAGGCGCCCGCCTCCTCGTCGAGGAACCGCCGCCCGCCGCGTTCCTCCAGGTCGGAGAAGGCCATGGTGGGGCCGTCGTAGGCGTCGTCGGCGGGGGCCTCGGCCGCCTGGCCGCGACCCGCGTCCTCGGCGCCCACTCCCTGCCAGCCGCGCCCGAAGGCCGGAACGCCCACGACGAGCCGCGACGGGTCCGCGCCCAGGTCGAGATAGCGCTGTACGGCCCGGTCGACGCTGTCGGCCCCGGGGTCGTGGGCGGGCGCGTACAGGTTGGAGTGGTGGGCGGTCCGCTCGTTCCACGGGCCGGCGAAGTCGTACCCCTGGACGGTGGCGAAGTCGACGAGGTCGAACAGCGCGGCCTCGTAGTCGGAGCCGGCCTCGGCGCCGCCGGGCAGGGAGACCGACAGCGTGTACTCGGCGCCGGTCTCCTCGCCCAGCGCGTCCAGTTGGCGGCGGAACTCGGCGACCAGCGCGGTGAGGTTGGCGGGGTCGTCGGGATGGACCACGTTGCCGGGGTCGCCCTGCCCGCCCGGCCACTCCCAGTCCAGGTCGATGCCGTCGAAGACCCCGGCCGCCGCGCCCTCGCCGCCCTGGGCGCCGCCGTCGAGGACGGGCAGGTCGCCGCGGATCCACAGGTCCAGACAGGAGGCGACGAACGCCTCCCGGGACTCGGTGGTACGCGCGGCCACGGACAGGTACGTCGACCAGCTCCAGCCGCCCAGCGACAGGCTCGCGCCCAGGTGCGGGTGGTCGGCGCGGAGCAGCCGCAGCTGGTGCAGGCTTCCGGCCAGGTCCTGGTCGGGGCGGTCGGCTCGGCCGTCGACGCTCTCCTCGGCGGTGTAGGGCCGCTGGTACAGCTCCCACGGCTGGTCGTCGCGTCCGGAGGGGATGTGGCACAGGCCGTCCTCGCTGACGTCCCCGAACGCCCACATCAGGCGGGTCAGGTGCTCCGGCGCGCCGCTGGCCGCCACGTCCGCGACGGTGAAGCCGCGGTCGGCCACGTTCCAGCCCGCGACGTAGGCGACGCGCTCGGGCTCACGGCCGCCCAGCAGGACGACGCCGGTCGCGGCGAGCGCGACGGCGGCCACGGCGGCGGCCAGCAGGGGCAGGGGGCGGCGGTGGAGGGGTCGGGCCGGGGAGGATCGGTTGACCTGCACCCCTCGACCCTAGGCACGGCGCACCGCGAGCACAGGGGGTTCGGGGCAAGACGGCCACATCGGGCCATTTCCCGAGCCGCGGAACCCGCGGGGCCGCCGACTCGTTCGCGGCCGCTCAGTCGCTGGTGAGGTAGTCGCGCAGAGTGCCCGCACGCGAGGGATGGCGCAGCTTGGCGAGCGTCTTGGCCTCGATCTGGCGGATGCGCTCGCGGGTCACACCGAACTCGCGGCCGACCTCCTCCAGTGTGCGGGGGTGGCCGTCGGCCATGCCGAAGCGCAACCGGATGATGCGGCGTTCGCGTTCGGACAGGTCGCCCAGCAGGGCGCGCAACTGCTCCTGCAGGAGGGTGAAGGAGGCCGCCTCCACGGGTACCACGGCGTCGGAGTCCTCGATGAAGTCGCCGAAGTCGGACTCCTCCTCCCCGATCGGCGACTGGAGCGACACCGGTTCCCGAGCGATCCGCTGGATCTCCAGTACCCGTTCCCCGCCGCACCCGGCGGCGGAGGAGATCTCGGCGGTGCTCGGCTCGCGGCCCAGCTGCTGGTGGAGCCGGTGCTGGATCCGCAGGAGCTTGTTGATCGTCTCCACCATGTGCACGGGGATCCGGATGGTGCGCGCCTGGTCGGCGATGGCCCGGGTGATGGCCTGGCGGATCCACCACGTGGCGTAGGTGGAGAACTTGAACCCCTTGGCGTAGTCGAACTTCTCCACCGCGCGGATCAGGCCGAGGTTGCCCTCCTGGATGAGGTCGAGGAAGAGCAGTCCCCGCCCCATGTAGCGTTTGGCGATCGAGACGACCAGGCGGAGGTTGGCCTCGATCAGCCTCCGTTTGGCGCGGCGCCCCTCCTCGATGAGAGAGGTCAGCTCCTCGGACGTGCACGCCCGCCCGTCCGGGTCCCGACGCTGGGCGTACAGGCCCGCCTCGATCGCCTTGGCGAGGTCGACCTCCTCCTCGGCGGTCAGCAGCGGGACCCGGCCGATCTCGCTGAGGTAGAGGCGGACCAGGTCCGAGCCCGACCGTCTGCCCCCGTCGATCGGGGGCCCGGTCTCCTCCGGGTCGGCGACCTCGACTCCGATCCGGGCCAGTTGGGCGACGGCCTGGTCCAGGGCGTCGGGGGGCGCGTCCAACCGTTCCAGGGCGGAGGCGACCTCACCGCGACTGACCGTTCCCCGACCCGCGTCCGGGAGAAGTCGGACCACCCGTTGAACCGGCGGCATTTCGTTCGTCACAACCGTGGAAGCCACCACTACATTGTGCAGCTCCAGACGCCCCGAGGGGGAGACCCATTATTGTCACCCCGGTGCTACATTCACCCCTGGGCACTCTCCTGGAGGGCACGTTTGACCTGTTGGAGGCGCATGAGTTCGGCGAATACCCGCTGCTGCTCCTCGACCAGAGACGTTCCTTCGAGGCGGGCGAGCTCGGATTTGAGGTTTGCCACCCGCCGATTGATGGAATGAGTCCTGATTGTGCTCAGCATTTGAGTCGCGTAATGCTCGTCGAGTTCTCCATAGAACTCCACGGGCTCGACCACCAAACGGGTGAGGAAATCGCGCTGGGCGTCATTCGGCGCGGCCTCGCGCAGGTCGTTCACCCACGCCTGGGGGTCGTGCGCGGCGGCCACCCCGCCGTGCTGGGCGACGAGGGCGCGCACCGCCCGGTGCTGCGGGACGGTGAAGTCCTCGTCGGTGAACTCGTCGAACCCCCGGGCCAACCCGGGGAACTGCACGGCGATCTTCAGCGCCTGCCGCTCGCGCTGGACCGAGGGGTCGCGCAGGTCGTAGGGGGCCTCCCCCGCGTCCGGGGTGGGAACCGGCCGGGACTCGGCGCGGGGACGCCGGTCGCCTCCGCGCGCGGCGCCCGCGCGCATGTGCTGGGCGACCCGGCGTTGGACGAGGGCCTCGTCCATGATGCCGGTCCAGCGGTCCAGGCTCGCCCCGTAGTTGCGGCGCACGCCCTCGTCGCGGATGCTGGCGACGATCGGCGCGGCCGCGTCGAGGGCGGCCATCCGGCCCTCCGGCGAGGACAGGTCGTAGCCCTCCATGACGTTGCGGATCATGAACTCGTACAGCCGCACCGCGCCGTCGACCAGATCGGCCACCGCCTGCGGACCGTGCTGGAACCGCAGGTCGCAGGGGTCGAGGCCGTCGGACTGGACGGCGACGTAGGTCTCGGAGGTGAAGCCGTGCTCCTCGGCGAAGGCGCGCACGGCGGCCTTCTGGCCCGCCTTGTCTCCGTCGAAGGTGAAGACCACCCGGCCGCCCTGGTTGGTGCGGCCCAGCAGCATGCGGCGCAGGATCTTGACGTGGTCCTCGCCGAAGGACGTGCCGCACGTGGCCACGGCGGTGGTCACCCCGGCGTCGTGGCAGGCCATGACGTCCGTGTAACCCTCGACGATGACCGCCTCGCCCTTCTGGGAGATGTCCCGCTTGGCCAGGTCGAGCCCGTAGAGCAGCCGCCCCTTGTGGAAGATGGGACTCTCGGGTGAGTTGAGGTACTTGGGCCCGTCCTCCTCGGGATCGAGCTTGCGGGCGCCGAACCCGACGACCTCGCCGGTGACCTCGCGCACCGGCCACAGCAGGCGGTTGCGGAAACGGTCGTAGGCGCCGCGCCGGCCCTGACTGGCCAGACCGCCGCTGATGAGCTCCTGGTCGGTGAAGCCCTTGCGGCGCAGGTGAGCGGTGAGGTTCTCCCACCCGGCGGGGGCGAAGCCGAGACCGAAGCGCTCGGCGTGGGTCCGGTTGAAGCCGCGCTCGGTGAGGAAGCGGCGCGCGGTGGCCGCCTCGGGGGACAGCAGGTGCTCGGCGTAGAACTCGGCGGCGGCGCGGTGGGCGTCGAGCAGGCGCTGGCGCTTGCCCTCGTCGCGCCGGGCGCTGCGGCCGCCCTCCTCGTAGCGCAGGGTGATGCCGGACTGCCGGGCGAGGGACTCGACGGCTTCGGTGAAGCTGAGGCTGTCGATCCGCTGCACGAAGGAGATGACGTCGCCGCCCTCGTTGCAGCCGAAGCAGTACCAGAGGTTCTTGGCCGGTGTGACGTTGAAGGAGGGGGACTTCTCGTCGTGGAACGGGCACAGTCCCTTGAGCGAGCCGCCTCCGGCGCTGCGCAGCTGGAGGTACTCGCCCACCACGTCCGCGATGGGGGTGCGTTCGCGCACCAGGGCGATGTCTTCGTCTTTGATCCGGCCTGCCACGGGTGCCAGCCTAGTTCGCCCCGGGGACCAAGCGTCCGTCGTCCGCACGGGATCCGTCGGCGGGCGTTCGACCCGCGTGAGCGGGAGCGGGAACAGGTCTTCCGGGAGTCGGCGGCGACCAGTAGGCTGCCCGGGGTCCGCGTCCCAACGGCGTAGTGGAGTCGAGGAATGGCCGAGATCCAGCTGGGAACGGGTGAGCACCCGCTGACCGCACAGGCACGGGCGCGTTTTCCCTGGGCGGAAGGCGCGCCGAGGCACCTCAGGGCCGAACTCAACGAGGCCGTGGCGCGGGCAGAGGCCGCGAAGACGAGCTGGACCGACGCTTGGAGGGAGCTCGACAGACTGCAGTCCCGGCTACGGGACTCCGAGCGGTTCGACCTCCCGGCGAACCCGGCGGCGCCCGGGACCAGGGCCGCCCTCGTCAGGGAGATCGACCGGCTGGCTTGGGGGGCCGACCCGGAGCGGGTGAGCGGATTCACGAACGCCGGGGCCATGGATTGGAAGGAACGGTTCCGCTACAGGTGGGGGGAGGGCGTGGACCCCTTGACCGTGCGGACGGCGAACGCGGTCCAGCGCATGCGTGAGGGCACCGAGAGGCTGGACCGCGTCACGAAGACGGTGCGGGCGCTGACCGAGCGGGCGAAGGCCCACCTGCCGCAGCGGTCCGGGAAGTCGGGCGCGCCCTCCGCGACGGCGGACTCGGCCCCCGGTCCGGAGAACGCGGTGAAGAGCGTCGTGGCCGACGGCCGGGGCCCGCGGGGCGCCTACCGCGGCACGGCCCGAAGCACCGTAGCGGCCCGGTCGCGTCGGACGCGGCAGGTGCGCGGCGGCAGGTCCGCGCGGAGCTGAACCCCGTCCTGACCGGGCCGCACCGGCCCGTCCGCGCCCGGCGCGTCCCGGTCAGGACGGGCCCGGCGCGGGGCCGGTACTGTCCCTGACGCTCAACCGCGCCGGGACCACGACGCGCGGTGGGGGCCCGCTCCCCACCCCTCCACCGGCGAGTTCGGCGAGCAGGACCTCCAGGCTCGCCCGGCCGAGGCGGTCGGCGTCGTATCCGACGGTGGTCAGCGGGGGCGCGAGGTAGGCGGCCTCGGGGACGTCGTCGAACCCGACGACGCTGACCCGCTCGGGGACCGCGATCCCCCGTTCCCGGAGAGCGCGCAGGAGCCCGAGCGCCATGGCGTCGTTGGCCGCGAACACGGCCGTGACCGGCTCACCCGCCCCGGCCAGGCGCAGTCCCCGTTCGTAGCCGGACCGGGGTGTGCCGTCGCCGCCCAGGGGTTCGGGAACGGGGGCCCCGGCCTCGCGGAGCGCCCGGCGCCACCCCCGGGCGCGGGCCTCGCCCTCCAGCCAGCCGGGCGGACCGGCGATGTGGTGCACGGTGCGGTGGCCGAGGTCCAACAGGTGGCGGGTGGCGGCGCGGGCCCCGCCCTCCTGGTCGGCGTCGACCGTCGGCAGCCCAGGTCCGGCGCCGCCGCCGACCACGACGAGCGGCCGCGGGGCGGCCGGGTCGCCCAGGGCCTCGGCCACCGACCGCCGGGGCGTCAGGACCACGCACCCCTCCACGGCCTGGTCGGCCAGGGTGGCGACGGCCGCCGCGGTGTCCTCGCGCGAGTGCCCGTCCAGCCCCACGACGCTCAGGAAGTACCCGGCTCCCCGGGCGGCGCGCTCGACCGCGGCCAGGGTCCGGGGCTGGGCGGGGGTGGGCGGGGTGAGCACGCCCAGGAGCCGGGTGCGCCGGGTGACGAGGGCGCGTGCGGTGGCGTTGCGCCGGTAGCCGAGGGCGTCGATGGCCGCGCGGACGCGGACGACGGTCTCCGTCCGCACGTTGCGGTGCCCGTTGACCACCCGGGAGACGGTCTGGTGGGAGACCCCGGCCAGCCGCGCGACGTCGGCCATGACCGGCGCGCGCCCGTTGCGTGCGGACATCGGGGGCCTCCTCGCCGCGGTCGCCGGTGGTGGCGCGGGCACCATCGTTGGCCGTGGGCGTCCGCGGTGTCAAGGAGGTCACACGGACGTGTCCGGTCCGGACACGCGCGCCCTGACCGGGCACGGACCGGGCTCAGCCGACCAGGCGGGTGTGCAGGGCGGTGGCGGAGGTGTCGGTGAGCGAGGCGACCTGGTCGACGACCACCCGCAACGCGGCGGCCTCGTCGCCGGCGGCCTCGTAGGCGGCGCGGAACTGCGGGTCGAGCTCACCGGGCGCGCCCGCGCGCAGGGCGGCCACCAGCTCCGTGATCGTGCGCCGCTCCTCGATCTGGTAGGCCAGCGCCTCCTCCCGGGACATGACGAAGTGCGCGGCGACCGCCTTGAGCAGAGCGCACTCCAGCAGTGCCCGTCGGGGAAGGACGAGGTCGGCGTGGTAGCGGGTGAGGCGCCCGGGGCCGTGGGCCTCGCGGGTGGCCCGCTCGGCGGCCAGGCAGAAGCGGCCGATGAGTTCGCTGGTGAGGTTCTTGAGCGCTGCGAGGGAGGTGAGGTCACCGGTGAACTCGCCGGGCCACATCGGTTCGGCGAGCAGGTCGGTGAGGACCTGTTCGAGTTCGGCGGGGTCGGCGTCGCAGTAGCGGTCGGCGGCGGTGCGGCACACCTCGGCGCGCTCGACCGGGCTGCGCAGGGCCGCCATGCTCACCAGACCTGCGTGCAGGGCGTCCTCGACGTCGTGCACGGAGTAGGCGACGTCGTCCGACCAGTCCATCACCTGCGCCTCGAAGCACGTGCGACCGCTCGGCGCGCCCTCGCGCAGCCAGGTGAAGACCTCGATGTCGTCCGGGTAGCAGTTGAACTTGCGGGTGTCGCCGCCCTCGCCCCTGCGCCACGGGTACTTGACGGTGGCGTCCAGGGTGGCGCGGGTGAGGTTGAGTCCGTTGCTCCGTCCGTCCGGGGCGACGACCTTGCCCTCCAGCCGCACGAGCAACCGCAGGCTCTGGGCGTTGCCCTCGAACCCGCCGCACTCGGCCGCGGCCTCGTCGAGGGCGCGTTCCCCGTTGTGCCCGAAGGGCGGATGGCCCAGGTCGTGGGACAGGCACGCGGCCTCGACCAGGTCGGGGTCGCAGCCCAGGGCCTGGCCGAGTTCCCGGCCGATCTGCGCGCACTCCAGGGAGTGGGTCAGCCGGGTGCGCGGGAAGTCGCTCACCCCCGGCTGGACGACCTGGGTCTTGGCGGCCAGGCGGCGCAGCGCGGAGCTGTGCAGCACCCGCGCCCGGTCGCGTTCGAAGGGGCCCCTGGCCCGGTTCTTGCGGGACTCGCCCGCCATGCGCGCGGTGTCCCGCGGCGCGTAGCCGGGGACACCGCCCTCGGTTCCCGCTCGGTTCGTCATCGTGTACCGACTCTACTCACCGGTGCGGACGAACCATGACATCGCCCCTGGTCAGGCCGCGTCGACACGGATGTCGCTGCTGTCGTTGAAGATCCAGTAGTACCAGAGCGACACGGTCTCCCTCGTGATGTACCAGAGCTGGGTACGGCGCTCGATGACGGCGGGTCCGGAACGCGACGGGGAGGTGCCCGCCTCGATGCCGTTGTCCTCGGCCATGCGCTCGGACCGCAGGCTGTGCCAGGGGTCGGAGACCAGGGTGGCCGTCTCCCAGTCGTTGGCCTCGAAGACCTCGGCGACGGCCCGGATGCTCTGGAGGGTGTCCCTGCCCTCCTCCACCGCGATGACCCGGTCGGCGGGGACGCCGACCCCGACGAGCCAGTTCCGCCCCGACGCCGCCTCGGTGAAGTTGTCCGCGGGCTGCTTGCCGCCGACGGTGACGATCACGGGGGCGACCCCGCTCTCGTAGAGGCTCTGGGCGTGCCGGAGGCGGGCCTCGAAGATCGGCGAGGGGACGCCGTTGTACTGACTGGCGCCCAGGACGACGATGGCGTCGGTGGGATCGCGGTCGTCCTGCCTGGCCGTGTACCAGACCCAGGCCCAGGTTCCGGGCGGCAGCGCGAGCAGTGTGAGCAGGACCAGCGCGACCACCCAGCGCACGCGGAGACGGCGGCGCCGGCGCGGGCGGACCGCGGCGGGCCGCGCAGGGTCGCGGCGGGAGCCCCGGGGCCCGCGCGCGTCCTCCGCCCGGTCGTGGCCGCGGCCGGCGGGCGCGGGCCCGTGATCGGGGTCGTCCACGGAGGGCCAGGGGTCCTGGGGTTCGATCGGCACGTAGGGATCGTACGGATCGGTGACGGGTGTGTGGCGTTCCGTGGCGGGCGTGCCGCGCGCGCCGGGCCGTTCACGTACGAAGCGCCGGGTGAAGCCGCTCCCGGAACTCCGGTCGGTCGTGCCGGTGAGGGGCGGGTCGATCGGATCCACCGGGGCGACCAGGTCGATCGGGTCGAGGGGGGCCTCCCCCGTGGCGGCGCCGGGCCGGGTGAACGCGCGGGTGGACGCCGTGCCGGAGGTGTCGGCGACGCCGCCCTGGTCGCGGGTGAAGGCCCTGGTGGCCGCGGTGTCCGGGGCGGCTTCCCCCGCGGTCCCGGTCTCGCGGGCGAACGCGCGGGTGGACTCCGCCTCGCGGGTGAAGGCGCGGGTGGTGTCGGCCAGGGCTTCGCGGGCTTGATCACGCGTGAACACGCGTGTGCTCTCATCGCCGGATGGGACAGGTGGGACCCGGTACTCCCCCGGGTCGTCACCGCGCCCGTCGCTCGCCGTTCGCACCGGCTCACCTCCGCACCATCACTGCCCGGGAGAACTACACCCCTTGGGACGGCCACCGACCTCCGCTGGTTCGTACCTCCTCGACCCGGTGGGGGCGGATCGGGCGACCGAAACGGAAGTCGACGCACCCGGGGGCACCGCGTGCGCGAGAGGACTGCGGGGAACGGCGGACGCATCAATGGTCAAGAATATATCACGATAGGGTCACATCTCATGTCGTGGCCACCGAGGGGTCCGGCACGAGTCTAGAGCGTTCGCGGCTTCCCACGTACGACATCGGGCGAGGTACGGGAGCGGAGGGCACCGCGTCGGAGGCGGCGGGGTGGGCGGGATCCGACCGCCCGCCCCGCCCCCACTCCGTCAGCTCGCGGAGCGCCCTGCGGCCCGGCCCGCCTCCAGGCGGGCCACGGGCACACGGAAGGGCGAGCAGGACACGTAGTCCAGCCCCGCGTCGTGGAAGAAGTGCACCGACGCCGGGTCGCCGCCGTGCTCACCGCACACGCCCAGCTTGATGCCCGGACGCGCGGCGCGCCCCTCCTCCACGGCGATGCGGATCAGGCGGCCGACGCCGTCCACGTCCAGCGACTCGAACGGCGACACCCCGAACACGCCCTTCTCCAGGTAGGCGGAGAAGAAGGAGGCCTCCACGTCGTCGCGCGAGAAGCCCCACACCGTCTGGGTGAGGTCGTTGGTGCCGAAGGAGAAGAACTCGGCGTTCTCCGCGATCTGGCCGGCGGTGAGCGCGGCGCGCGGCAGCTCGATCATGGTGCCGACCGGGAAGTTCAGCTCCACGCCGTTCTCCTCGCCCACCTCGCGCAGCACGCGCAGGGCGTCGTCGCGGATGATCTCCAGCTCCTGCACCGTGCCGACCAGCGGGATCATGATCTCCGGGCGGGGGCGGCCGCCCCCGCGGATCCGGTCCACGGCGGCCTGGGCGATGGCACGCACCTGCATCGTGAACAGGCCCGGCACGACCAGTCCCAGCCGCACACCGCGCAGGCCCAGCATCGGGTTCTGCTCGTGCAGCTTGTGCACGGCCTGGAGCAGCCGCAGGTCGTTCTCGTGGCTCTCGCCGCGCGCCTCGGCCACGGCCACCCGCACCGACAACTCCGTGATGTCGGGCAGGAACTCGTGCAGCGGGGGGTCGAGGAGGCGCACCGTGACCGGCAGGCCGTCCATGGCGGCGAGGATGCCGCCGAAGTCCTCGCGCTGGAGCGGCAGCAGGGTGTCCAGGGCCTCCTGCTGCTCCGCGGCCGTGTCGGCGAGGATGAGCCGCTCCACCAGCTGGCGGCGGTCGCCGAGGAACATGTGCTCGGTACGGCACAGGCCGATGCCCTGCGCGCCCATGCGGCGGGCGCGCGCGGCGTCCTCGGGGGTGTCGGCGTTGGCGCGCACGTACATGCGGCGGGCCGCGTCGACGTAGTGCATGAGGCGGTCGACGGCGCGGACGAGGTCGTCGGCCTGGTCGGAGGCGGGGTCGATCTCGCCCTCGAAGTAGCGCACGACCGGCGAGTCCACGACGGGCACCTCGCCGAGGAACACCTCGCCGCTGGCGCCGTCGATGGAGATGACGTCGCCCTCCTCGACCACCTCCCCGCCGGGGGCGGTCAGCCGCCGGTTCTTGGTGTCGATGTCGAGCTCCTCGGCGCCGCACACGCACGTCTTGCCCATGCCCCGGGCGACGACGGCGGCGTGGGAGGTCTTGCCGCCCCGGCTGGTGAGGATGCCCTCGGCGGCGATCATGCCCTCCAGGTCGTCGGGGTTGGTCTCGCGGCGGCACAGGATGACCCTCTCGCCGCTGCGCGACCACTTGACGGCCGTGTAGGAGTCGAAGACGGCCCTGCCGACGGCCGCGCCGGGCGAGGCGTTCATGCCGCGTCCGAGGCGGTGGGCCCCGTCGGCGGCGGCGTCGTCGTCGAAGCGCGGGAACATCAGCTGGGCGAGCTGGTCGCCGGTGACGCGCTGCACGGCCTCGTCGAGGCTGATCACGCCCTGGTCGACGAGCTGGTCGGCGATGCGGAAGGCGGCCGCCGCGGTGCGCTTGCCGACACGGGTCTGGAGCATCCACAGCTTGCCGCGCTCGATGGTGAACTCGATGTCGCACAGGTCCCTGTAGTGGTTCTCCAGGGTGTCCATGATGCCCATGAGCTCCTGGTAGCTGCGGGCGTCGATCTTCTCCAGGTCGCTGAGGGGCACGGTGTTGCGGATGCCCGCGACCACGTCCTCGCCCTGGGCGTTCTGGAGGTAGTCGCCGTAGACGCCGGGCTGGCCGGTGGCGGGGTCGCGGGTGAAGGCGACGCCCGTGCCGGAGTCCATGCCGAGGTTGCCGAAGACCATGGAGCAGATGTTGACCGCCGTGCCCAGGTCGGCGGGGATGCGCTCCTGGCGGCGGTACAGGACGGCGCGCGGCGCGTTCCAGGAGTCGAAGACCGCCTTGACGGCCTGGGCCATCTGCTCGCGCGGGTCCGTGGGGAAGGGCCTGCCGGTCTGCTCGTGGACGACGGCCTTGAACCGGTCGACCAGGGCGCGGAAGTCGGCGGCGTCCAGGTCGAGGTCGTCGGTGACGCCCTTGGCGGCCTTGGCCTCGTCGATGGCGTCCTCGAACAGTTCGCCGTCGATGCCCTGAACGGTCTTGCCGAACATCTGGATGAGGCGGCGGTAGGAGTCCCAGGCGAAGCGCTCGTCGCCGCCCTGGTCGGCCAGGCCGACGACCGACTCGTCGTTGAGACCGATGTTGAGGACGGTCTCCATCATGCCGGGCATGGAGAATCTGGCGCCCGAACGTACGCTCACGAGGAGCGGATCGTCGGGTTGGCCGAGCCTGCGGCCCATGGCCTTCTCCAGTTCCCCGAGGTTGGCCTCGATCTCCGTGTCCAGACCGGAGGGCACCTCGCCGCTGTCGAGGTAGTGGCGGCACGCCTCGGTGGTGATGGTGAAGCCCGGTGGCACCGGCAGACCGAGGTTGGTCATCTCGGCGAGGTTGGCTCCCTTGCCGCCGAGGAGGTCCTTGAGGTCCTTGTTGCCCTCGGTGAACTTGTAGACGTACTTGGCCACGGGGGTGCTCCCTCGTCATGTCGGCGGCTGCGTCGCGAACCGACCCCTGTCTGCGTGGCCGCGACTCTTCCACACCCGGCAACCTTCCCTCTCCACGAACCACAGTTTTTCGACGTTTTCGCAGTTCAAGAGCATCGAAAAGGTCTATACCAATGGTTCAGTTCGGGTACACGAATCCCTGATCCCAGGATACGGGGGATGAGGGTCGGAGTCTCGCGACACCGCTGGTCACAGGGGGCACACGCGCACACTGGCGGCTCGGAAGCGGCACGCACGCCGTCGGAACGGACACCTGACCAATTCCCCCGCCCCGGAGCCGCACACTGTGCCGCGCGACACATGTTGACCAGCAAGTAACCTACGCCTCCGTAGGTTAGGCTTCCGTCGTGGGCCGCCATCGGGCGGGACAACACGAGGGAAGGTGCACTGCGGTGTCGGACGAGCAGGCGCGGAGCGCGGTGGCCGATCACGGGCACGGCGGGGTCTCCGGACGGGCCGCGACGGCGGCCGGGGAGCTGCTGGAGGCGGTCAAGCCCCGGCTACGCGGATGGCTCCACCTGGGCACGGCGCCCCTCGCGCTGGCCGCCGGAATCGTGCTGGTCTGTCTCGCCCCGACGTGGCCCGCGCGCGCCGCCAGCGCGGTGTACGCGCTCAGCTCCGTGATGCTGTTCAGCACCTCGGCCGTCTACCACGTCGGCCGCTGGTCGCCGCGGGCGCAGAAGGTCCTGCGGCGCATGGACCACTCGAACATCTACCTGATCATCGCGGGCACCTACACGCCCTTCGTGGTGCTGGTCCTCGACGGCGGGCTGCGCACCGCGATGCTGGTGCTGATCTGGGGCGGGGCCGTCTCGGGGGTCGGGTTCAAGCTGCTGTGGCTCGGTGCGCCGCGCTGGCTGTCGACGGCGCTGTACCTGGCGATCGGCTGGGTCGCGGTGCTGTTCTTCCCGCAGCTGATCGGCGGGACGCACCCGGCGACGTGGATCCTCCTCCTGGTGGGCGGTGTGCTCTACAGCGTCGGCGCGGTGGTCTACGGCCTCAAGCGGCCCGACCCGGCGCCGCGCTGGTTCGGGTTCCACGAGATCTTCCACTCTCTGACCATCGCGGCGTTCGTCTGCCAGTACATCGCCGTGTCGTTCGTCGTCTACACCTCGGGCTGAACCGGGGACGGCGCCTCCTGCCGTACGAAGCCGTCCACGAGATCGGCGACCATCGCCGCGCCGCGGCTGTTCTGGTGGACGAAGTCCGTGGTCAGCGCCAGGCCCCGGCGATCCGAGACCGCGTCGTAGCTCCGGCCCAGCAGACGGTGCTGGAGGACCGAGGTGTACCGCTCACGCAGCCCGTCCGGCAGCGGCACCGGCCGCGCGCCGCTCTCGCGCAGGTACCCGCTCTGCCGCTCGAACAGCGGGAGGTAGGCGACGCCCCGCGCCTCGGCGACCTCCCGCGTCACCTCCGCGAACCGCTCACCCGCCTGGACGGCGGGCCCGCCGAGGTCCTGGCCCAGCACCGGCGGCGACAGCACCGCGATCCGCGCGTCCGTCTCCCCGAGCAGCCGGGCGACGATCCCGCCGAGGCGGTCGCGGTACCCGTCCAGCGTCGGCGGTTCCGGGAGCTCCTTGCGCCGCATGAGCCGCCGCCCGTTCGCCTCGGTGAGGGAGCCCCACACGTCGTTGGAGCCGATGAGCACGGTGACCGCGTCGGGCCGCAGCGCGACGATCGGGTCCAGGCGCCGCGACAGGTTGTGGGACGTGTCCCCGTTGACGCCCTCCGCCACGACGTCGATGCCGCGGCCGTGCCACCGCTCCCGCAGCAGCCCCACGTACCCCACCCCGTACTCACCACGGGTGTTGCTGTCGCCCGCGCACACGATTCGCGTCGTCATGTCCGACCGTCCTCCCTTCCCATGGCGCGGCCTCGTCCGACCGCGTCCGCCTGCGCCTAGAATCGCGGCCATGCCACCGCCGGCGCTTTCACGAACGTGCTCCCGCGTCCCGGTGCTGTGGGTCCGGCCCGGGCACGTCGGATACCTGGGTCCCGAACTCGACGTCGGCGTGCACTCCACCCCGGTGGCCTGCCTGGGGCTGGGGCTGGACGGGCCGTTCCGTCTGGAGACCGCCGAGAGCGGCGAGCACACGGCGTGCAGCGTGTTCGCGGCGGCCCGAGCGCGGCACCGAATCGTCACCGACGGGTGGATCCTGCTGCTGTACGCCGAGCCAGGCGGCGCCGCGTCGAAGGCTCTGCTCGACGGCATGACCCGGGCCGAGGGCCCCTACGGCTTCGACTCCCGGCACGAGGCCGCCCTGCTCGACGCCGCCCGCACCGGGGTGGACGCGCTCGACCGCCTGCTGTCGATCCTGACGCCGCCGCCGCGTCCGCCCGACCCCCGGGTCATCCGGGTCGTGCGCGCGATCCGCTCGGATCCGTCGGCGTTCCCCCGCGCCCGGGACGCCGCGGACGCCGTCGGCATGTCGGTGTCCCACTTCCTGCGGGCCTTCGCGGCCGTCACCGGGACCACCTTCCGCCGCTACCGCCAGTGGGCCAGGCTGCGTGTGGTCGGCGCGGGGTTGGACAGCGGCCACGACCTCACCCGCTGCGCCGCCGACGCCGGTTTCTCCTCGCCGTCGCACCTGAGCGAGACCTTCCGCCGCACGTTCGGGTTGTCCCTGACCGGCCTGCTCGCCTCGGGTGTGGAGATCGACGTCCGGTAGTCCGCGCGTCCCGGCGACGGCCCTCGGCCGGGACTACGAGGCGGACATTTTTGTGCATTCCGGAACCAGGAATTTCCCATTCCCCGGGGCATGCGGCCGAACGTCTCCCGGAGAGGTTCAGCCACGGCCGACGGGCTCCGATGATCCGGACATTCGGACATCACTCGAAACACTGGCAACGGCACCCCCTCTCACCTCGTCCACCCCGAGTCGAGTCGCATCCGCCCCGGAGAGTCACCATCTCGATACGCCCACATTCCATGACATAGTCCTCGTTGACGGAGATTGAGAACGTCACCCCCAGTACTCTACAAAGTTCAAGTTTCCGACTTTTCCTTCTTGTGGGCTTACTTCGACTTTGCGGCAATTAAAGGCGATCCGAAATCCCCCGTGCGACGGATCTCGCTCTGGCCATGGTCGGAGCGGAGAAGGCAGCATGACCGAGGCCGCATCGGCACCACACCGTGGCGCCTTCAAATGCGGGGAATCCTGACCGGGCGAGAAGAGCCCTCCCTCTCTTGGAGTGGCTGTTCGAGCGACGAGAATACTCGGAGGGACGTCCATGACCTTCAAGAACATCTTCGACAGCGGCGCGGGCGAGGCCGGGTCCGCGGAAGACTCCGCCCAGAACGTCCACGAAAGGATTCCCGGAGCTCGGCCCGAGCGGGAAGGGGTCGATCCCGAACTCTTCGAGGACATTCCCGAAACCGCGCGTGACCCGAAGATCATACGCGAGACGTCGCCGGAGGCGCTCGACATCATGGGCAACTTCATCACTCCCCTGTTCAGGAACACCCGGACAGCGGCCGCCAGGCAGCGGGATGCCAGTGAGAACCCCGCATCGACGACCGATATGGCCTCGTCGACCAAGGACGAGGCGTTCACGAAGGTGAGGGTCGAGATCGGGGACGAAGATCGGCCGACCATCAGCGAGGAGGAGCGCGAGGAACTGAGCAGGGACAGCTACGGGTCAGCCAAGAAGCGCGAAAAGGGCTGACGAACTGACACACCGGTTGATTCCTGATACCCAAGGAGGTTGAGAGGCATGGGCGGAGCCACCAAGAACAACGTGAGCACGGCGCATCTTGGCGAACGGTTCGTACGCCATCCGCTGACCGGCCGGAACCTGAAGGAACTCAACATCGCCGACAAGGCCCGTGCCATCCTGGAGCGGGACAAGGACAAACTGAGGCGGAAGGCCGAGAGGAAATCAGCCGACGGAAAGGACCGGTATGTCTCCCCCACCGGGTTCTCCCTGAACAAGGGACGATTCGGCGACTTTCCCGACGAGGAGGACACGGCGCGCCAGCGCGGTTGGAGCGCGTACATGACGGTGGGCGTACCGCTCGTCGAAGAGCGAAGCGACATCGCGCAGCCGCCGCCTGACGTCATCTCCAAGCAGACGTACGTCAATCGAACCGACCCCATCCCCACAGACTGGTCGCACACCGTCGAATTCTCGATTTCGAACACCATCAGCTGGTCGCTCCAGGGGCAGGTACAGCTCACCTTCGGGGCGAAGGCCACCGCCTCACTGCAGCAGCAACTGCAGAAGAGCATGGCGGCGAACCACTCCCAGAAGACCACCCTGAAGAACAGCAAGGACAATCAGGGCGTCGACTCGGAGTCCCAGTCGCAGACGACGAGTACGACGACGGCCACGAGTACCGCCACGGGCACCGGGGAACTGTCGGCGCAGCTGATGCTCGGGATCACCGCTTCCGTCAGTGGTTCCTTGACCACCGCGTTCAAGACATCGTCCACGCTGAGCGGAAAGGTCGGCAGCCGGGTGGACGTCCTGGCCACGCAGCGGCGCCAGGTGAGGAGGTTCGACTACGAGTACCCCATCTCCTTCGGCGGATGGGTCGCCCTGTACTTCCCCGAACCCGTGGAGGTCAAGGAGACCCGCCCGAACGGCCCACAGGCCCAGGAACCGGAATACTCCACGGTGATCGCGTGGAAACTCGGCGAGACCGGTGCGCCCACGGAGGCCTTCGACCTGACCGATGAGGGCAAACCGTTCATGCAGAAGGGGGAAGCCGAGGTCGTTTCCACCCTCGCCGGGGTGCACGAGATCTTCGAGCTTGAGAAACTTCATTTCGATGAGAAGTACCACCCGCTGCACAAGGGCGGCGGTGAAGCGGAGGAGAGCCCGAAGGAGGCTCCCGTCGAACTCGCCACCGGGCTGGGGACGGCCGACGGCCTCGCTCTGGACCTGGTGAACCAGAAGGCGTACGTCACCGACCGGTACAACGGCGGCAAGCTGTACAGGGTGGATCTCGCCAGCGGCGACACGGACTGGGTCCTGGAGAAGCTGGGACAGGTCAACGATGTGGCGCTGGACCCGCCCGGACGCAAGGCCTACGTGACCGACTACGGCGGCAAGCGCCTGTTCACGGTGGATCTGGCCGACCGCTCCGCCGCCCCGGTCACGGTCGCCGAGGGCGTGAACGCGTACGGCGTCGCCTTGGACCTGCCCGACGGCAAGGCCTACGTCACCGACGTCGAGCATGGGAAACTGATCGAGTTCGACCTGAACATCCAACCAGCGGAGAGGCGGCGCACCTGGGACGTGCCCCGGGCCGCCGGAGTGGCGCTGAACGGGGGTAAGGCGTACGTCGGCCAGTATGACCTCGGCGGGTTGTACGAGGTCGACCTGCGGTCTGATGGCGGCGCTCCGCAGGTCGTGGCCACCAATCTCGGGCGAAGCGTCCGTCTGGCGCTGGACGGCGCGACCCATGCCTACGTCTCCGACTCGGGCGGCGGCAGGCTGCACGAGGTCGTCGCGGCCGACGGCGAGGCCAGGGGCCTGCGGCGTGTGGTGGCCGACGGGCTCGGCACGGTCGCCGGAGTCGCACTGGACCGGGACAACGGCTTGATCTACGTCAGCAACCGGCAGGGCACGCTGTCGCGGATCTCCGGCGTGCTGCCCGACGCCTCGGAAGCGTCGTAGCGTAGGACGTTCCACCTCCGCCCGCGCCGTCCGCCGTTTCCACCAGGGCCGACGCCTCCGAAGGGCCCGCCCCGAAGAGTGCTGCCCCGGACACAGATCGCGCCCCCGCGCGGCCGAGGTCCCCAGGAGAGACCCGACGCGCGGGGGCGCGGTCATCGTCCGGATCAGACGAAGCCGAACACCGGCGGGAACACCAGCACGACCAGCCCCGCCCAGGCCGCGTAGACCGGCAGGTAGGCGGTCTGCCACCGCTCGACTGCGGCGAACGGACGTTGGCCCCGCACGAAGCCCAGCATCAGCCACGCCGACCACACCAGGTGCACCAGCAGCACGAGGTTCAGCCCCAGCGCGGCGGTCTTGTTCGCGGTGAACCCGAACTCCGCGATCCGCGTCAGCATCGCCGTCAGCGCGACGGCGTCCACCGCGAGCGCCGCACCGACCAGCGCGAGCTGGAGCCAGTCGAACACGTTCGGCGGGGCCAGCGGATCGCGGGCGGAGATCGAGTACAGCAACAGGAACAGGACCAGCACCAGGACGGCGTCCATGAGGATGAGGAGTTCGCGGTCCACCGTGGTCAGCGGACCGTTCACCAGGAGCGCCACCAGGTCCGCGACCAGCATCAGAAGCGCGAGCGGTGTGAACACCCGGGTGAGCACGGGCGCGATGTTCTCCACCACGCTCTTCTTGGCCTCCACCAGCCACGCGGCCACGAGGAGCGCACCGGGCACGCCGAACGGCAGCAGCCAGTCCTCGAAGAACGGTTCCAGGTCGACGTCCACCAGGGCCAGCACCCCGAAGGTGAGCCCGACCAGGACCATCGACCCCAGCGCGATCAGCGCCAGGTACATCGCCAGCTCGCCCACGAACCGCACGAAGTCCATCCGCCGGTCGTGGGACCGCCAGTGCCCGCCCGTGTGCAGGACGCCCACGAGCAGCCCCAGGACCACCGGAGCGTGTGTGATCGCGAGTAGGTCGGTCATCCCGGGGGCCGGGTACGGGCCGGAGATCGTCTCGAACGGGTAGAGGTTCACCGCCAGGGCCGGTACCGCCGCGACGGCGGCCACCGCCGCGCACACCCGCCACGTGACGCCCCGCTTCCAGGCGAACCACCCCGCCAGGAAGGGGAGGACCACGAAGAAGAAGTTGCGGACCTGCGCGAAATCGTCGTCCACGGTCGTGAAGAGGAGCTTGACCGCCACCCCCGCGGCGACCGCGAACGCGAGCAGCACACCGAGTTCGCGCCAGCGCGTCAGCCCGCCAGCGCCGTCGTCGGCCTCGGGGACCAGGACCAGCTGCTTCCAAAGCCGATGGGAGTGCTCGCGCGCGAACTCGCGCGACACCTCGTCCAGGTTGCCCATGCGCCTGACCGCGACGAGGAAGGCCTCCTCGGCATCGAGGCCGTTCGCCCCCAGATCGGCGATCTGTTCGCGCAGGTGGTCCTCCATCTCCTCGACGTCCGACGGAGCGATGGCCCGACGACGGCGCACGAAACCGCGCCACTGGTCGATCTGGGCCTCCAGGACGTCACCGCGTGCGGCCTCGCTCATCAGGCGATCCCCCCTGCCGCGGCGCCCCCGAGGAGCGGGGGTTGCGCTGCGGCCTGCCACACCTGCTTGAGCGCGTCGGCGACGACGCTCCACTGCTTCTGCCGCTCGGCCAGCGTCTCCAGTCCGGCCTGCGTGATCGCGTAGTGCTTGCGGCGGCGGCCCGCGTCGGACGTACCCCAGGACGCCTGGACGTAGCCGTTGCGCTCCAGGCGGTGCAGGAGGGGGTAGAGCATCCCGTCCGTCCACTGCATCTGCCCTCCGGAGAGCTCGTTGACGCGTTTGACGATGGCGTAACCGTAGGACTCGCCCTCGGCCAGGATGCCGAGGACGAGCGGCGTGGCCGACGCCGCGACCAGGTCCTTGTCGATGTGCACGTGTACTTCCCATGCCTAGTTCCGCTAGGGGTTGTCACCCTAGCAGACCTAGGCATAGGGAATCGAGGCATCACGGGTTCTCGCCGCCCGGCGGACGGCGAGAACCGGTATCAGGGCCGCTTCGTCGGCGACGCCGAATCCCGGCGTCACGATTCGCTTACGCGGTAGGACAACGCGCACCAAACGACCGCGTACCGCGCACGCCCTACCGCTAAGTTAAGAACAGGATCTCGCGGTCGTGTGCGGCCGAGAGGACCAAGAGACGGCCGGAAACCAATCCCCCCGGGTCCGGCCGTCTCGCCGTGCCCGCGCCCCGACTGTTCAGGTGTTCCGGGGCACGCCCGGCAGTCCGTCGACGCTGGTGGCGTTCCGGGTCCGCCACACGTCCTCGAAGTAGGCGGGATCCCGGCGTTCCTGGTACCGGTCCAACAGGTCGCGGTCACCGCGCACGTCCATCAGCGGCACGGAGAACCCGCAGGAGTCGGAGACGCGCTGGACGTCGACCACGACGATCGAGCGCTGCCCGAGAGTCCGCTCCTTGGGGAAGTGGGCGCGCAGCCCGTCGAACCCGGGATCGCCGGGCAGGACAACCCGGCCGGTGCCGTGGAGGCGGACGATGTTCGGCGGCCCGTCGAACGCGCAGAACATCAGCACGATACGGCCGTTCTCCCGCAGGTGCGCGATCGTCTCGACGCCCGATCCCGTGTAGTCGAGGTAGGCCACCCGGTGCTCGTCGAGCACGGCGAACGTCCCGCCCATCCCCTTGGGGGAGACGTTGACGTGACCGTCCCCGGCGAGGGGCGCGGTCCCGACGAAGAACACGGGTTGGCCGAGGAGGAACCGAGCGAGCCGGTCACCGATGGAGTCGTGGATCTTTCCCATGGCGGCGAGTCTTCCACTCGCGGTCGTCCCCCTCACCCGCGGGATGGCCGTGCCCCACGCGGCCAGGTCCGGCCGCATCACGGATCCCCCTTCACCGCGGAGCGTCGCGGCGGTATACACGTCGGAGGTCCCGCGGCACGGACAGAGCACCGATTCCCAACAGAGAAGGCATGGTGCGGCATGAGCACGGTAGCCAGAGCGGTCGGTGGATACCGGCTGATCAGGGAGATCGGCCGGGGCGGCTTCGGATCCGTCCACCTCGCCGAGGCACCCGACGGCGGCCTGGCCGCCGTGAAGCTGCTCCACGCGGATCCGGGCACCGACCCGCGCTTCGCCCGGATGTTCGCCGACGAGGTGGACGCGGCACGCCGGATCAGCCCCTTCTGCGTGGCCCGGGTCCTGGACGCCGACCCCCACGCCGACCGGCCCTGGATCGCCAGCGAGTACATCGAGGGGCGCACACTCGCCCAGGAGATCCGGGCCGAGGGCCCGCGTACCGGAGCCGACCTGCAACGCCTGGCCGTCTCGACCGCGACCGCGCTGACCGCGATCCACCGCGCCGGGATCGTGCACCGGGACCTCAAACCGGAGAACATCATGATGGCCCCCGACGGGCCGAGGGTGATCGACTTCGGGATCGCGCGAGCCTTCGAGGAGACCACCCGGTTCACCGCAACGGCGAAGATCGGGACCCTGCACTACATGGCGCCCGAGCGGCTCGACGACGCCTCGCACCTGACCCCGGCCATCGACGTCTTCGCCTGGGGCGCGGTCATCGTCTACGCGGCCAGCGGGCGGCACGCGTTCTCCGGCGACCGCCAGACCGCCGTCGTCAAGCGGATCCTGATGGACGAGCCCGACTGCTCGGGGGTCCCCGACGAGCTGCGCGACCTGGTGGCCCGGTGCCTGGCGAAGGCTCCTGAGGACCGCCCGAGCGCTCATCGGGTCCTCAACACCCTCCTGGGGTTCCCGGTGGACGGCGCCGATGTCGACACCGCGCTGAACCGGGGGAACACCGCGGCCACGCGGGTCATGGCCACGGACGTGGACCCGCTTCCCCCGACCCGGTGGGAGACCCGGAAGGTGACCCGGGAGGATCCGCAACCACCATCCGCCCGCATCGTGGACTCCGGAGCCGAGGAGGTCGAACCGGACCGGACCGCGACGCCCTCCGATCCGGCGACCCCTCCCTACCGGTTCGCCGGACGCCTCCACCACGGGGTGGGTGAACTCGCCGAAGCCATGGCGGCCGACCTGGGCGCGGCGGGCGGGGTGTTCGAGGACTCCGACGAGCGGGCGGCCCTGGCCACCTGGATCATCGAGGATCTGGGGGACGCCCGGATCGACCGGAGCCTGCTGCGGAAACCGCCCGGGGACACCGGGATCACCCTCCTGGCGTTCATCTCCCAGGCGCGCCCCGACCTGCCGCCGGTCTTCGGAGAGGTCGATCTGCGCCTGTCCAGGTTGCGGGAGGAGTCAAACGGGATCGATGACCCGTTGGACGCCAACTCCGACTTCGACGTCGAGATCATGGAGATCGCGTCCGCGTTCGAGTGCCGTGACTCCGACCACGGGTGTGCGCGAGGCGACGGCTGTGCCGAGTACAGGAGGCTCACCGACGACGTCCGAAGGTCGATGGGGGTCTTCGCGGACATCCGCCGCCCGTACATGGCATGGGCACGGGGTAGCGGACGCAGGAAGGAGAAGGCGTTCGACTTCCAGATCAGGGAAGAGGTGTTCGTGCACGCAGTCCTCTCACCCGAACGGTGGCGACGGCTCGTGGACGAGGATCGCGCGTCCCTGGAGGAAGAATCGAGGGCGGCACTCCCTCCTGAGCCCCCGCAGGACGCCTCGCTCCCGGAACGCGTGGCGCGTCACCTGATCATCCGGCTCCTGTGCCGCGTGCTCCGGGACATGGCGGCCAGGCACACGAAACTCAGCGCGAGGAAGGAGCGGTTGGAGACGTACCTGCCCGCTCGCAGGAAGGCCAACAAGGTCGAGAACAACGCCAGGTACATCACCGTGAACACCATCGCCGCCGCAATCGCGTTCGGAGTGGTGGGATGGGCGGGGCTCTCCCCCGATGAGTGGCCCCGTCTCCCGTCGGCCGTCGCCGCCGCCATCTTCGCCTACTTCGCGTCTGGCGGCGTTATCCTCTACATCGCCAAGGAAATCCTCAAAGGTGTCGAAGACCCCTATCCCGGTGTACAGGACCCGGTGAGGAAGTTGAAGCGGACGGAGAAGTCCATCGCGTCGCTGGCCGAGGAGATCCGCAAGCTCGACCGGGCCCGGAAGGAACTGCCGCGCACCTCGGAGGACGCCTGACCTCCGCCCCTCCCGAACCTCGGCCCCCACCGGGCCGCGAACCCCCCGCGTACGCGGAGCCGCGGCGACGCCGCACCGGCCGGGGCCGCGGCACCGGGAACCGCACGCGGAACGGACGCTAGTCGACGCTCTTGAGCTGGCAGACGAACGCGTTGCGGCCCTCGCGCTTGTGCGCCATGTTCGTCGGGAAGTTCGTCTCGTCGGCGATCTTGACCGACTTGGTCTTCTTGTCCCACGCGAAATAGACGGAGCCCGTGGCGACGTAGACCCCGCTCTGCTCGTTGCGCACGTGGATCGCCGTCGTGACCGGAGGCCCGTCCTCGGGCATGAGGCCGACCAGGCCGAATTCGCGGTCCCCGGAGTAGACGAGGGCGGTTCCGACGTCCCGGGACTCGACCTTCATCGAGAACTGGCGCGGCTTGCCCCCGGTCTTGTCCTCCAACCGCACGGCGACCGGCAGGGTACCGCCGTCCAGGACGCGGAACCGCGTGAGCCCTCCGATCTCGGTGATGTCGGGCTGGTCGACGTCCCACTCCCGGAACGTGCCCGTCTGGTTGTAGTGCTGCCAGGCCACCACCTTGACCTTGGGACCGACCCTGAGGGAGGTGAACTTGTCGTTCAGTGAGGTGTTGCCCAGGTCGACGTCGTCGCCGAGTTTGTAGTTGTAGGAGGCGCCGCCGTAGTTGGGTTCGGTGTAGAAGATGACCTCGTTGTCGTGCACAGGACCGTCCCTCTCCGTGTGGGCTGTGGACGGCTCCCATTGGATACCCGCCGGCGCGGCGACGCGGGACTTCGCTCCGTTCCCGACGGCACGTGTCGCGCCACGGCCCTCGGAACGGCCGCCAGAAGGGCGCTCATGGTACGGAGGCGCAGAATTCGCACCTCGTTTCGGACGGACCCATACGCCGGTTCCAGCCCAGCTGAACAACCGCGCGGGGACGCACGGAGCCGCCCGCCCCCACACGGGGGACGGGCGGCCACCCAGAGAGGTGCTCGGGCCGACTAGCAGCCGGGCAGGCGCTCGAACAGGTAGGTCTCCACCCGGTCCAGCGACACGCGCTCCTGCGACATGGTGTCGCGCTCGCGCACGGTCACCGCGTCGTCCTCCAGGGTGTCGAAGTCCACCGTCACGCAGAACGGGGTACCGATCTCGTCCTGGCGGCGGTAGCGGCGGCCGATCGCACCGGCGTCGTCGAACTCCACGTTCCAGCGCTTGCGCAGCCGGGCGGCCAGGTCACGCGCCTTCGGCGACAGGTCCGCGTTGCGCGACAGCGGCAGCACCGCGGCCTTGACCGGCGCCAGGCGCGGGTCGAGCCGCATCACGGCGCGCTTCTCCATCTTGCCCTTGGCGTTGGGCGCCTCGTCGACGTTGTAGGCGTCGAGCATGAAGGTCAGCACCGCGCGGTCGACACCGGCCGCGGGCTCGATGACGTACGGGATGTACCGCTCGTTGTTCTCCTGGTCGAAGTACGACAGGTCCACGCCCGAGTGCTCGGAGTGCGTCCTCAGGTCGTAGTCCGTGCGGTTGGCGATGCCCTCCAGCTCGCCCCACTCGCTGCCCTGGAAGTTGAAGCGGTACTCCACGTCCACGGTGCGCTTGGAGTAGTGGGACAGCTTCTCCTCCGGGTGCTCGTACAGCCGCAGGTTGTCCTTGGCGATACCGAGGTCGACGTACCACTGGAAGCGGGTGTCGATCCAGTACTGGTGCCACTCCTCGTCACTGCCCGGCTTGCAGAAGAACTCCATCTCCATCTGCTCGAACTCGCGGGTCCGGAAGATGAAGTTGCCCGGGGTGATCTCGTTGCGGAACGACTTGCCGATCTGGCCGATGCCGAACGGGATCTTGCGCCGCGCGCTCTGCTCCACGTTCTTGTAGTTGACGAAGATGCCCTGCGCCGTCTCCGGGCGCAGGTACGCCAGACCCTTGTCGTCCTGGACCGGGCCCAGGTGGGTGCGCAGGAGGCCGTTGAACATGCGCGGCTCGGTGAAGGAGGCCTTCGCGCCGCAGTTCGGGCAGGCGAGCGACGCCAGACCCTCCTCCGGCTCGCGGCCGTGCTTCTCCTCGTAGGCCTCGACGAGGTGGTCGGCGCGGAAGCGCTTGTGGCACGACTGGCACTCGGTGAGCGGATCGACGAAGGCCTGGACGTGGCCGGAGGCCTCCCAGACCTCGCGGGCCAGGATGACGCTGGAGTCGAGGCCCACGATGTCCTCGCGCTCCTGCACCATCGAGCGCCACCACTGGCGCTTGACGTTGGCCTTCAGCTCCACACCCAGCGGACCGTAGTCCCAGGCGGCTCGCAGACCTCCGTAGATCTCGCTGGAGGGGTAGACCAGACCTCGGCGCTTGGCGAGGTTGACCAGTGCGTCCATTGCCTCTGACTTGGCGGCCATGGGTGACTCTCCATCCGGCTGGCGGTCGGTGGATCGCGGTGCGCGATACATCGGAGTTGGTTGGGAAGCGGGCCGCCCGGCGCAACCAGGGAGAGGCACGCCGCGAACCCGCCTTCCCAGGCTAGAGCACCGGGCAAGCGCTCACGCACGATTCCACCGGCGGCGCACGGAGTGTCGGGCGGCTCAGGCGTCGCCGCCCGCCAGGATCTCGAAGGCGGTCGGTTCGTCGATCGCGCGCGAGAGCAGCGGCACCGCCTGGACCTTCACGTCGAAGTCCGACAGCGCCCGCCGGTAGTAGCCCGCGCCGTCCCATTCGGTCACCACGGTCCACAGGGTCGGGTCGTCGGCGGCGCGGCCGATCCGGTGGCCCCGGAACCCCGGGCGGCGCGAGAGCGCGTCCACGGCGGTGGCGGCGTCGGTCTGGAAGGCCGCGGTGTCGGCCTCGGGCACGGAGTAGCGGGTGATGACGATCACGCCGCCATTCAACCGCACGGGAGGCGGGGACGCGCCGGCGCCCCGGGAACGGGTCCCGGGGCGCCGGTCGGTCGCCACCGCGGGTCAGGCCCCGCCGAAGACCCGGTCGACCACACGCGCGGCGGCGCGGCCGTCGTCCAGCGGGCAGAACTGGTCGACGAAGGCCCGGTAGGCCCCGCCGTGCCGCTCGGCGACGTCGTCGATGTCCAGCAGCGCGCCGATGACGTCGTCGGACCGGGTCAGCAGCGGCCCGGGCGCGGTCTCCTCGAAGTCGAAGTAGAACCCGCGCAGGTTGTCCCGGTAGCTCTCCAGGTCGTAGGTGAAGAAGAGCATCGGGCGGCCGGTGTTGGCGAAGTCGAACATCATCGACGAGTAGTCCGTGACGAGCACGTCGGTGATGAGGAACAGCTCCATGATCTCCGGGTACAGCGACACGTCGTAGACGAAGTCCTCACCCACGATCGGCACGCTGTCGACCACCCTCGGGTGCCGCCGCACCAGCAGCACGTGGTCGTCGCCGAGCTTCTCGTACATCCGGCGCAGGTCCAGGTGCAGGTCCAGCTTGTGCTTGCCGCGCGTGTAGTACTTGTCGTCCCGCCACGTGGGCGCGTACAGCACGACCCGCTTGCCCTCGGGCAGGCCGAGGCGGCGGCGCGTCCGCTCGGCGATCCGCTCCCTGTCGGGTGCGAAGAAGATGTCGTTGCGCGGGTAGCCGGTCTCCAGGATCTCGCCCTCGAACCGGAACGCGCTGCGCAGGATCGGCGTCGCCCACGGGCTGGGCGAGACCAGGTAGTCCCACTGCCGGGTCTCCCACGCGAGCTTGTCGAAGTAGTCGCGCGACTTGCCCCGGATGTTCTCCACGTCGAAGCCGATGCGCTTGAGCATCGACCCGTGCCAGGTCTGCACGACCACCTGGTCGGGGTGGCGGTGGAACCAGGCCGGCTCGCGGGAGTTGGTCACCAGGAAGCGGCTGCGCGCGAGCGCCTCGTAGTACTCGCGGCCCCGGAGCCGCACCGGAGACAGGTCCTCGGGCAGGCTCACCTGGCCGTCGGCGACCAGCCAGGACATCGGGTAGTCCGCCCACCGCTCGCGACGGCGCAGCTCGGCGTAGACGCTCTGCGGGCTGTCGGAGTACTGGCGGCCGGTGTAGGTGTCGAAGAGGATGCCCTCGGTGATCGGCTCGCGCCGCTGGGCGGGGTAGAACGTCTCGCGCAGCTGGCGCTGGGCGAAGGCGCCGCGCTCGGCCGGGCGCAGGTCGCTGCCCACCCTCAGCACGGGGATGCCCCGGCCCTGGTAGGCGAGCGTGTAGTCGCGCTCGCCGGTCTCCATCCGCACGGGCATCTCGGCGATGAGGGCGTCGGTGAACTCCACCCCCACGTCCGTCGCCCCGCCCTGGACGGCGCCGCCGTCGGCGACCCGGCCCCACAGCTGGTAGGAGCCGGCGGGCAGGGACAGGTCGCCGGAGAGCGTGGTGATGTCGGCCGGGGAGAGGAGCGCCTTGAAGCGGGATCCGGTCCGCTCCACCCGGAGCTCGTGCTCCTCGTCGCGACCGCGCGCCCTGGCGACGATCCGCAGGGTGGCGTCGGCGGTGAACTCGCCCTCCAGGACCAGGACGCGTCCCTCCCAGCGGGCGGCGCCCACCATGGGTCGGGCGTGTCCGGCACGCAGCTTGACGAAGCCGGTCGCGGTGCGCTGGACGGCCAGCTCCTGGTGGGTGCCCTCGGAGGCGTAGGCGGTGGTGGCCACCTGGTCGGGCAGGACGATGGGCACCGTCGCCCCGCCCGGGGTGAGCAGGTGCGCGTCCCACTCCTCCTGGCGGATCACGCCGCCGCACTCGCTGACGGCGCGGTCGAACAGCTCGTCGGCGCCGACCCGGACGGTGAAGTGACCGCCGTGGACGGCGACGGGGTAGGTGAGCACGGCCGTGCCGGGGCGCCGGACCAGACGCAGGCGATCGGCCTCGGCGGCCGGCGCGGCGACCAGTTCGCCGTCCAGCTCCAGCTCACCGCGGTGGGCGTCGAAGCGGTGGCCGCCGATCCGGGCGCGCGCCGGGTCGACGCTGACCACCAGCTGGCGGTCCCGGTTCCACTGCGGCCGGACCCACACGTCCGCGTCCACCTGGTGGTAGCCGGGGCGCTCGGGGGGTCCGGGGACGGGGCCGGCCACGATGCGGCGGCGGGTCAGCCCCCGGTTGAGGACGACCAGCTCCACCTTCCACTCGCCGGGCTCCCAGCGGCCCGCGGTACGGAGCTTGCGGGGGTCCAGGACGACGGTGAAGCCGCCGTAGTCGTGGCGGGCGGCGTCGGCGACGTCGGGCAGGCGGTACTCCGCGGCCAGGCGTGTGCGCACGGGCAGGCGGACGCGGCGGCGGCTGCCCGTGTCGACCGCGAAGGCGACGACGTGCTGCTGCCACCGCTTGCGGGCGCGCAGGTGGCGGATGCCGACCCGGCCGCTGATGTGCAGGCGGCCGTCCTTCCAGTGGATGTCCTCGGTCTTCTGCCGCACCTTGAGTTCGTCGTCGAGGCGGTACACCTCGCGGGGCACGGCCCTGGCCGGGTCCTCGGACTCGAAGAACGGGTAGCGGACGTAGTAGCCCAGACCGCGCCGGACGACGTCGGCCTTCTTGAGCTCCACGCTGCGCGCGAACGTGACCACCTCGATCACGTCGTCCGCGCGGCCCTGGCGCACGAGGTGGTGCAGGAGCCGGTGCAGGGCGCGCAGTCCCTTGGGGACACCGGGCGAGACGTGGTCGAGGAAGGAGGCGAGCAGCGCGACGATCGCGGTGCGCACCGGTGCCTCGGCGTCGTCCAGGCGCATGACCAGCTGGTGCAGCTCGCCCTGGAGGAGGGTGCGGTCCCACAGGTCGCGGTCGGCGGCGGGCAGGGTCTCGGCCAGGTCGCGCATCGCGGTGACGCGGCGGGTGAGGACGTCGGCGTCGAGCGCGATCGGGGCGCGCTCACGCTCGCGGACGAGCAGGACGGGGGCCGGCAGGACGTCGACCGCGCGGGCGGACAGGACGGCGCGGCGCAGGCCGAGGTCGGCGTCCTCGGGGGCCAGCCCCCTGTCGGGCAGGGACTCCCAGAACTCCCGGCGCCAGAGCTTGTTGCCCACGGTGCGGTCGGAGGCCAGCGTGGGGACCGAGCGGGGGTCCTCGGCCATGCGGGGACGCGTCCCGTACCTGCGGTGGGCCTTGGACTGGGCGGCGCCGAGTTCGTTGAACTGGTAGGCGTTGCCGACGACGAGGTCGGACCCGGTGTCGGCGGCGGTGCGCGCCAGGTAGGCCAGCGCGTATCCGGTCAGCGCGTCGGCGCCGTCGAGGAAGAGCAGGTGCGTGCCGGTCGCGGCGGCGGCGCCGCGTGCGCGGGCGGCGGTCGGGTCGGGGGCGGGGTCGCCGCCGACGAGGGTCGCCGTGATGCCGGGCGGAGGGGAGGCCGCGAAGGAGACGGCGGTGGCGAGGGCGTCCTCGCGGGTGGACTCGACGGACTCGTCGCTGTCGTCGCCCTCCTCCTCACCCTGAGGCGAGGCGTCGGTGTCGGCGTCCTCGGAGCCGTCCTCGTCGGACGGGTCGTCCTCGCTCCCGGGGCGCGCGTCGCCGGGGCGCTCGTCGTGCCCTCCGCGCACCGGGACGAGGACGACCTGGAGGTCGACGTCCGGGCGGGGATCGGCCACCGCCTCGGTGCGGTCCCCGTCGCGTTGGCGCGACAGGGAGTCGAGGCAGTGCTGCAGGTGTGGCTCGGTGACGTCGAACGTCACGATGACGGTGGGTTCGGGCACGGAAGTAGACACACTCCGGAGGGTTCGCTGCGGCGGGCAACGGGCGGGCACCGGCTGACACGGGCCGCTCTGTCAGACGACCACCCACCGAATCTAGATGATCACCGACCCCGCGCGTGCCAGGTCGGGCCGCCCGTGGGAGCGGCGGCGCGGCGGGAGGGCGCACGACGGCCGGGGAGCGCGCCCGTTCCCGGCGCCGCGCCAGGGACCTGCACTAGGGTCGAACAGAACAAGTATCACAGGCGCCGGGGCACCGTGCCCCACGGTGTGGCGGCGGGCCGGGGCACCGGGTCGCCGCACCGGCCCGCAGGCCTCCACGGGAACGAGGAACGCACGGCGATGGTCTCCCCCGAACACGGCGAGGAACGGCGGCGCGGCACCGGACGCCCCCTCCCCGACGGTGACTCCCTCCACACTCCGGGCGCGGGCCGGTTGCGCCGGGCGGTCGAGGCACGCAGCGCGGTGCTGCTGGTGTGGCTGTACCAGTGCCCCCGCTGGTTGCCGCCGCTGGTGCTGGGCGTGCTGTTCATCGCGGGCCTGACGGCCCCGTGGTGGATCGGCGCTCCGTGCCTGCTCCTGGTGCTCGTGTTCCTGCTGTGGCTGGCCTACGTGGCGTGGCCGTCCCTGAACTCCCGGCAGCGGGCCCCGCGCGTGCTCATGGCCGTGGTGGTGGCGGTCCTGGCCGTCGCCCGTCTCCTCGGATTCTGAGACGGACGCCACTCCCCGCCGCCCTCCACCGCCCTCAACGGACGCCTCCGGCGCGGCACCCCTCTCCCATTTTTGACAATCATTTTCATTTTCTCCATACTGAGACCGTGTCAGACCAGTTCACAAGGGACGGGAAGCGGTCCCCAGACGCCCCTCCCGCCTTCCAGGTGCTCGGCGCCCGCGTGGCCTACGACGGAGACCCCGTCCTCGACGGGCTGAGCCTCGACCTGCACGCGGGCCAGACCACGGCCGTCCTGGGGCCCAACGGCTCGGGCAAGTCGACGCTCATGCGCGCGCTGCTCGGGATCGTGCCGCTCTCCGACGGCGAGGTCCGGGTGCACGGCAGCCCGCTGCGCCGCTTCCGCTCCTGGAACCGGATCGGCTACGTCCCGCAGCGGCTCACCGCCGGCGGCGCGGTCCCCGCGACCGTGCGGGAGATCGTCGCCTCCGGGCAGGTCGCCGCGCGCGGCCGCCTCTCCCTGTTCCCCAGCCGCTCCGACCGCGCCGCCGTGCACGAGGCCCTGGAGGCGGTCGGGCTGGCCGACCGCGCCCGCGACTCCGTGCGCGAGCTCTCCGGCGGACAGCAGCAGCGCGTGCTCATCGCCCGTGCCCTGGCCGGACGCCCCGACACGTTCGTCATGGACGAACCGATGGCTGGCGTGGACGCGGAGAACCAGCGCGCGCTCGCCCGGACCATCACGCACCTGCGCGACCGGGGCTCCACCGTGGTCCTGGTCCTGCACGAGCTGGGCCCGCTGGAGGACGTCATCGAACGCGCCGTCGTCCTCGGGCACGGGCGCGTCGTCCACGACGGCCGGGCGCCCGCCGCGACCGGCGAGTGCGCGCGCCCGGGCCACGAGCACCAGCACCCCCACCCCGACCCCAACGACCCCGACCCCCGCGCGGCGGCGGCCACGGACGGCGCGCCCGCGGACCTGATCCGACTCGAGGTGCCCGGACGTGACTGAACTGCTCCAGTACGAGTTCATGCGGCGCGCGCTGATCGCCGCCATGCTCGTGGGCCTGGTCACACCGGTCGTCGGCACGTTCCTCGTCCAGCGCCGTCTGGCGCTGCTGGGCGACGGCATCGGCCACGTCGCCCTCACCGGCGTGGCCCTGGGGCTGCTCACCAGCACCTCGCCCGTGCTCACCGCGGCCGTCGTGGCGACGCTGGGGGCCATCGTCATGGAACTGGTGCGGGTGCGGACCCGGGCCAGCGGCGAGGTGGCCCTGGCGCTGCTCTTCTACGGCGGGATCGCCGGCGGCGTACTGCTGATCAACCTCACGCCCGGCGCGAGCAACGCCACGCTGACCTCCTACCTCTTCGGTTCGGTGAGCACCGTCGAACAGCAGGACCTGTGGTTCGTCGGCGCGCTGGCCGCGGGGGTGGTCGCGGTCGTCGCGCTCTTCGGCCGTGAGCTGTTCGTGCTGTGCCAGGACGAGGAGGTGGCCCGGGCGCACGGCCTTCCGGTGCGGTTCCTGAGCGTCCTCCTCGCGGTGACGGCCGCGCTGACCGTGGTCATCGCCATGCGCGTGGTGGGCGTGCTCATGGTCAGCGCGCTGCTGATCGTGCCGGTGGCCGCCGCGCAGCAGCTGACCCGGAGCTTCCGGGTGACCATGGCCCTGGCCGTGGTGATCGGACTGCTCTCCTCGTTGGGCGGGCTGACCACGGCCTTCTACGCCGACCTGGCTCCCGGCGCCACGATCGTCATCCTCGCGTTGGCGGTGTTCTGCGCGGCGGTGGCCGTCGGAGGGCTCCTGGGCCGCCGGTCCCGGAGGCGCACCTCGGCCGCCCGCGGACCCGAGGGGGCCGCCCCGGCCGGTACGATGCCCCAGACCGATCGGGGGAGGGTGAGGAAATGAGTACGCGTCGCGAGACGGTCCGCCAGGCGCTGACCGGGTCCACCGGTTTCCGCAGTGCGCAGGACCTGTACGCGGACCTGCGCGCCGAGGGTTCCAAGATCGGCCTGACCACCGTCTACCGCGCGCTCCAGGCGCTGAGCGACTCCGGTGAGGTGGACGTGCTGCGCACCGACGACGGCGAGGCCGTCTACCGGGCGTGCGACAGCGAACAGCACCACCACCACCTCGTGTGCCGGAAGTGCGCCACCGCCGTGGAGATCGAGGGTCCGGCCGTGGAGGAGTGGGCGGCCGAGGTGGGCGCCAGGCACGGGTTCACCGGGGTGACGCACACCGTCGAGGTCTTCGGGACCTGCGCCGAGTGCGCGCGTTCGTGAGCTGATTCCGGGGTGCTACGGACGACGCGTCCCGTCCCGTCTCCGTCCCGCACGTTCGGCGAGGCGGGTCCAGCGCTCCGGGAACGAGGCGCGGTCGCGTAGCGCCGCGGGGCTCGGAACGCGGCGCGCCGCCCCGGGGCGGCTCCCGAGGCGGCGCGGTCGGTCGGCGGGTCCGCTCACTCCGTGCGGTCGGAGCGGCGGCACGGCTCCAGGGTGGGCCGCTTGGGCCGCACGCCGTCGCCGGAGGAGCGTCCGGTCAGGCGGCGGTGGATCCACGGCACGAGGAACTCGCGGGCCCAGTGCAGGTCCTCCTGGCGGGCGCTGCGCCAGTCGCGCGGCTCGGCCGGAGGCCAGGGCTCGTTCCAGTCGCCGGTCACGGGCACGCCGAGCACCTCGCACACGCGCAGCGCCAGCCTGCGATGGCCCTCCGCGGACAGGTGGAGGCGGTCCCAGTTCCAGGCGCGGGAGTCGGAGAGGATCCGCATGCTCCACACGTCCACGACGTCGCAGCCGTACTGGTCGGCGACGTGGCGCATGTGCATGTTGTACGTGGCGATCTTGCCGCGCAGGTGGCGCATGACCGGCTGCCAGTTGGTGTCGAAGCCGGTGAAGACGACCACGCGCGCGCCGGTGGCGCGCAGTTCGGCCACCATCGCCTCGAAGTCGCGCACGACCCGGTCGGGGTCGCTGCCGGGGCGGATGATGTCGTTGCCGCCCGCGCACAGGGTGACCAGGTCGGGGGACATCTCGACCGCCCTGGGCACCTGCTCGGACCGGATCTGGCCGATGAGCCTGCCGCGCACGGCGAGATTGGCGTAGCGCACCTCGCCCGCGTGCTCGGCCAGGTGCTCGGCCACCCGGTCGGCCCAGCCGCGGTACCGGCCGTTGGGCACACTGTCGCTGTCCGGGTACGGGTCGCTCATGCCCTCGGTGAAGCTGTCACCGAGGGCGACGTAGGACAGGATGTCCCGGTTCGTGAGATCACTGTTCCCAAAGCCGCTCATGGTGCACGATCATGCAACTTTGGGCCATGGTTACGCGACAGTAGGTTGATGGTTTGTCCGGTTTTGCGGGGGACGTCACACGGATTCGGATTCCGGCCGCTCCACGGCTCCCCGGACGACCGGTGCCAGCTCGGGCCGCTTGGCGGTGACGTCGTCTCCGGAGGAGCGCCCGGTCAGGCGACGGCCGATCCACGGCGCCAGCGACTCCCGGGCCCAGGTCAGGTCCTCCCTGCGCGCCTGGGTCCAGCTGACCGGCTCCCGGTCCGGCCACGGCTCGTCCCAACGCCGCCCGGTGGGCGCCCCGACCACCTCGGCGACGCGCAGCGCCAGTCTGCGGTGCCCCTCGGAGGACATGTGCAGGCGGTCGGCGTCCCAGGCGCGCGGATCGGTGAGGACTCGCATCGACCACTGGTCGACGAGCAGGCAGCCGCGGGCGTCGGCGATCGCGCGCACGTTCATGTAGTAGCGGGCGAACAGGCCGATGCCGCCGCGCATGTACCCCGTCGAGACGTTGACCCCGGTGAACAGGATGACCTCGGAGCCGCGCGACCGCAGCCGTCCCACGGCGTGGTCGAGGACGCGGGCCATGCGCTCGGGGTCGCCGCCGGGGCGCAGCAGGTCGTTGCCGCCCGCGCACAGGCTGACCAGGTCCGGCGCCATGTCCAGCGCCACGGGCAGCTGGTCGGTGATGATCTGGCGCATGAGCTTGCCGCGCACGGCCAGGTTGGCGTAGCGCACCTCGCCCACGTGGTCGGCGAGGTGTTCGGCCAGGCGGTCGGCCCAGCCCCGGAAGACTCCGTCCGGGTAGGGGTCGCCCACGCCCTCGGTGAAGCTGTCGCCCACCGCGACGTAGGACATGCCTGGACGCACGAGCGGGGCGCCGTCCGCACCCGTCGCGGCGGTCACCGGGACTCTCCCGGAACCGGGTTGGGCACGGCGCCGCCGTAGCGGCGGTCGCGGCCGGCGAACGTCTCGCAGGCGCGCCACAGGTCGCGGCGGTCGAAGTCGGGCCAGAGCGTGTCCAGGAAGACGAACTCGGCGTACGCGGACTGCCACAGGAGGAAGTTGGAGGTCCGCTGCTCCCCGGACGAGCGCACGAACAGGTCGACGTCGGGCACGTGCGGCGCGTACAGCTCGCGCGCGATGGCGTCCTCGCTGATCTTCTCCGGGGAGATCCGCCCGTCGGCCGCCTTGCGGGCGAGCGCGCGCACGGCGTCGGTGATCTCGGCCCGGCCCCCGTAGTTCACGCAGAACTGGAGGGTGAGTCGGGTGTTGTCCCGCGTCATCTCCTCCGCGTCCTGGAGTTCCTTGATGACGCTCTTCCACAGCCGTCCGGCACGACCGGCCCACGTCACGCGCACGCCGCGGGCGTGCAGCTCGTCGCGGCGGCGGCGGATGGTGTCCCGGTTGAAGCCCAGGAGGAAGCGCACCTCGTCGGGAGAGCGCTTCCAGTTCTCCGTGGAGAACGCGTAGGCGGACAGGTAGGGGATGCCCAGCTCCAGGGCGCCCTCGATGACGTCGAAGAGGGAGGACTCCCCCGCCTTGTGCCCCTCGGTCCGGGGCAGACCGCGTTCCTTGGCCCAGCGCCCGTTGCCGTCCATGACCACGGCCACGTGCCGGGGCACCAGGTCCGCGGGCAGCTCCGGCGGGCGCGCCCCGCTCGGGTGCGGGACGGGCTCGGTGTACTCCCGCCGGTTTCCGGTGTCGAAGCTGAACAGGCTCAAGAACGCTCCACGTGCCGCAGTGATCGGATTCCGTTCTCCAGGTGCCACTGCAGGTAGGCCGCGACCAACCCGCTGCACTCGGAACGGTGCCCTCCCCCGCTGGCGTCCGCGCTGTCCCAGTCGCCCTCGAGCAGCGCCGTCATCAGGCGCAGCGTCTCGACGGACGGGTGCACGGCGCCGTGGGGACGGCACACCGAGCAGACCATACCGCCAGCGTGGACCGCGAACGCGCGGTGCTCCCCCCGGCTGCCGCAGCGGGCGCACTCCCCCAGGGCCGGGGCGTACCCGGCGACGGCCAGCGACCGGAGCAGGTAGGCGTCCAGGACCATCCGGGCGTCGTGCGATCCCTCGCCCAGGACGCGCAGGGCACCGACGAGCAGGAGGAACTGGCGCAGCGCCGGATCCTTCTCCACGGCGACGATCTTCTCGGCGGTCTCCAGCATCGCGGTGGCCGCGGTGTAGCGGGCGTAGTCGTGCACGACCGCCTCACCGTAGGAGCGCACGGTCTCGGCCTGGGTGATCACGTCCAGTGTGCGGCCGGTGTAGAGCTGCACGTCGACGTGGGTGCACGGTTCGAGACGGGCGCCGAAGCGCGACTTGGTGCGGCGCACCCCCTTGCCGACGGCGCGGACCAGTCCGGTGCGCCGCGTCAGCAGGGTGACGATGCGGTCGGCCTCGCCCAGCTTCTGGTTGCGCAGGACGACGCCCTCGTCGCGATAGAGACTCACCCCTCCATTCTCACGGATCCCACCGTCCCTCCGCACATCCGGCCGCGGGGAGGCGACCACCACGACCAGCTTTATTACGGTTTGGATTCCCTTTTCGAGACATTTGCTCTACTCTCACGCGCTAAGTGCTCCGCGACGGGCTCCCCACGCCCGAGAGTGGCGCCCGGTGTCCAGGAACCAGGAACGGGCCGCCCCGAGGCGCGGAGCCACCCGGCCGCACACACGCACAGGCGCGGCCGAGGGGATCCCCCGGTGACCGTCCCCACGACACGCGGCCACCCCCCATCCGCACCCGCACGGAAGGTAGAGCGACATGGCACGAGGCCGCCGAGGCAGGCGTAGGGCGAGCGCTCACGGACGGGGCTCGGGACGCGGCGGACGGCGCCGTCCGCTGCCCTTGGTAGCGGGTCTGGCGGCGGTGCCCGTCGGACTGACCCTCGCCGGAACCCTCCTGGTCACCGACCTGGGCGATCAGATCAACCCGCTGAGCTCATCCGGCGGCGCCCCGACCGCCGGACAGATCGGGGACGCCGTGGCGGACGACTCCGCGGTCCCCGCCACCGTGACCGACGACGACTTCTTCGAGACCCCGACCGCCACGCCGCGGGAGGGCCGGACCGACTCCTCGGAGCCCGCGACCGCCCGCGCCACGGCCTCCGACGCCCCCGCCGACGACACGGACGCCGACAGCGGCCGTTCGGAGTCCGGGGGCGGCTCGGGCGACTCGGGCTCCGGCGGCGGAAGCGGAGGCGACGGGGGTGGGGGCGGCTCCACCCCGGAGACCCCGCTGAGCGGTCCGGAGGTCGACCAGGTCGTACAACTGGTCAACGCCGAGCGGGCCGAGGCCGGATGCGGGCCGCTGCGCGTGGACGACCGGCTGACGGCCGCCGCCCAGGAGCACAGCGAGGACATGGACGCCCGGAACTACATGGCGCACCAGAGCCCCGAGGGCGAGGGGCCGGGCGACCGGGCCGAGCGCCACGGGTACGACTCGTGGGGCGCGGAGAACGTCGCCAAGGGCCAGACCAGCCCCGAGCAGGTGATGGACGCCTGGATGAACAGCCCGGGGCACCGCGCCAACATCCTCAACTGCGACCTCGTCGCGATCGGGGTCGGCGAGTCGGGCAACGCCTGGACCCAGCTCTTCGGCTGGGTGTAGCCGCGCGTTCGACGAACGGGCCGCGCGCGGACACGCGTCCGCCCCGGCACACCCGCGCGGCGGGCGTCCGGGGCGGACCGGTGGGTCAGGCGCGGGCGATCGCGCTGCACACGGCCTTCAGCGAGGCCGTCGTGATGCTGTTGTGGATGCCGACACCCCACACGACCGCGCCGTCGATCTCGGCCTCCACGTAGGCGGCGGCGCGGGCGTCGCCGTCCCCGCCCAGCGAGTGCTCGACGTAGTCCATGACGCGGACCTTGACGTCGACGTCGGTCAGGGCGTCGCAGAACGCCGAGATCGGGCCGTTGCCGGTTCCGGTCAGCTCGCGGATCTCGCCGTTGACGCGGGCGTCGGCCTCGATCCGGTAGGTGCCGTCCTCGGCCGTGGTGGACCGGTGCGCCAGGACCGCGACCGACCCGGAGTCGGCCAGGTAGGTGCGGGAGAAGATCTCCCAGATGCGCTCGGCCGAGAACTCGCCGCCCTCGGCGTCGGTGTGCTCCTGGATGACCCGGGAGAACTCGATCTGCAGGCGGCGCGGCATGTCCAGCGAGTGGTCGCGCTGCATGATGTAGGAGACGCCGCCCTTGCCGGACTGGCTGTTGACGCGGATGACCGCCTCGTAGTTGCGGCCCACGTCCTTGGGGTCGATGGGCAGGTAGGGCACGTCCCAGGCGTACGCGTCGACCGGGGTCCCGGCCGCGGCGGCCTCCGCCTCCAGGGCGGTGAAGCCCTTCTTGATGGCGTCCTGGTGGGAGCCGGAGAAGGCGGTGTAGACCAGGTCGCCGCCGTAGGGGTGGCGCGGAGCGACGGGCAGCTGGGTGCAGTGCTCGACCGTGCGGCGGATCTCGTCGATCTCGGAGAAGTCGATCCTGGGGTCGACGCCCTGGCTGAACAGGTTCAGGCCCAGGGTGACCAGGCAGACGTTGCCGGTGCGCTCGCCGTGCCCGAACAGGCAGCCCTCGACGCGGTCCGCACCGGCCATGACGGCCAGCTCGGCGGAGGCCACGCCGGTGCCGCGGTCGTTGTGCGGGTGGACCGACACCACCACGTGCTCGCGGCGGCTCAGGTTGCGGCTCATCCACTCGATCTGGTCGGCGTAGACGTTGGGGGTGGCGCGCTCGACCGTGGCGGGCAGGTTCAGGATGATCTCGCGTCCGGGGCCGGGCCGCCAGACGTCCATGACGGCCTCGCAGACCTCCAGGGCGAAGTCCAGTTCGGTGTCGACGAAGATCTCGGGCGAGTACTCGTAGCCGAAGTACTCGGTCTGGCCCAGGTACTGCTCGGCGAAGCGCATGACGTGCCGGGTGCCCTCGACGGCGATGTCCTTGCACTGCTCGCGGTCGACGCGGAAGACCACGCGGCGGAAGGTCGGGGCGGTGGCGTTGTACAGGTGGACGGTGGAGCGCTTGGCGCCGACCAGGCTCTGCACGGTGCGCTCGATCAGGTCCTCGCGGGCCTGGGTCAGCACCGAGATCTGGACGTCGTCGGGGATCAGGTCGCCCTCGATCAGCGACCGTACGAAGTCGAAGTCGGTCTGGCTGGCGGCGGGGAAGCCGACCTCGATCTCCTTGTAGCCCATCTTGACCAGCAGCTCGAACATCTCGCGCTTGCGCTCGGCGTCCATCGGCTCGATCAGCGACTGGTTGCCGTCGCGCAGATCGGTGGACAGCCACCGGGGCGCCTCGGTGATCGTCTTCGACGGCCACGTGCGGTCGGGCAGGTCGACCGGCTGGAAGGGCTGATAACGCTGGAAGGGCATGGGACTGGGCTGCTGCTGCGGCACCATCGGGTGTCTCCTGAAGGATCTGCTGGCGTGAGGTCAGTGGCCGACCATGGCAAGCCGAAGTCCCGCGGCGAGGGAGCCGACCGTCTAACGACCCCCGCCGCGGCCACTAAGGAGAAGCAGCTCGCGCAGCATAGTGGTCGCCACGCTAGCAGAGTGCTCCGGAATGCTGGTACTCGACGTCCACATCCTGGGACACCATGCGCGTGGCCTGGTTCCCTGTCGTGGAAACGGTGGCATCGCGTGGGAATGGCGGCGTCGCGGCCGTAACCCGTTCACTACGACCGCGACGCCTGTCTGTTTGTTCCCCGGAGGGACACCGGTCCCCCGGCCCGTTACGCCTCGGGCAGGGGCTCGAACTCCTTGACCGCGTCGATGGCGGGGCCGTGCGGCGTGTTCGCCTCGCGCTCGATCATGATCTCGACCAGAACCGGACGCGAGGTGGCCTTGGCCTCCTTGCGCGCCCACTCCAGGGCGTCCCGGATCTCGTCCGGGTCGGCGACCCGGCGGCCGGAGCAGCCGTAGGCCTCCATGATCTTGACGTTGTCGGTGCCGAACTCGTCGTAGTGGATGTCGACCTGGTAGTTCATCTCGTACGGGAGCGAGGCCTGGCGGATGAGGCCCAGGTACTCGTTGTTGATCATGATGATCACGTACGGGACGTCGTACTGCGCGGCGACGGCCAGCTCTTCCACCATGTACTGGAAGCCGTAGTCGCCGACGATGCCGACGACCTCGGCGTCCGGCTCGGTGTTCTTGAGCGCCTTCTTGACACCGATGGCGGCCGGGATCTCCCAGCCCAGCGGGCCCGCCTGGCCGCAGATCTGGTAGTGGCGCGGCTTGTAGGCCTTCTGGTGCTGGCCGCCCCAGATCTGGTAGAGGCCGATCGCGGTGACGAAGTAGGTGTCGGCGTCGAAGACCTCGTTGATCTCCTTGTAGACGCGCGGCGCCTTGATCGGCACGGTGTCGAAGTCCTCGCGGCGGGTCAGCGTCCGCTTGAGCTCGTTCACCCGGTCCACCCACGGCTGGACCTCGGCCCTGCGGCCCCGCGCCCGGGCGGTCTCCAGGAGCGCGGACAGGAACAGCTTGGCGTCGGAGACCACGCCCAGGTCCGGCTCGAAGACCCGGCCGATCTGGGTCGGCTCGATGTCGACGTGGATGAACTTCCGGTCGCCCCGGTAGACGTCGATCTGGCCGGTGTGGCGGTCGCCGAAGCGCGCGCCGACCGCCAGGACCAGGTCGGACTCCAGGAAGGAGGCGTTGCCGTAGCGCTGGGAGGTCTGGACACCGGTCATGCCGGAGTAGAGCGGGCTGTCCTCGTCGAAGGAGCCCTTGCCCATGAGCGTGACCTGGACGGGGACGTTCAGGTACTCGGCGAGTTCCCTGAGCTCCTCGGAGGCCTCGGACAGGATCACACCGCCGCCGGACAGCAGGAGCGGGCGCTCGGCGGCCAGCAGCAGGTCCAGGGCGCGCTCGACGCGCGGCTGGTGCGGCTCGACGGCGTTGATCCTCAGGGGCGCGTCGATGGACGGGTCGTACTCGATGACCTGCTTGGCCACGTCCAGCGGGATGTCGATCAGGACGGGGCCGGGACGGCCCTCCTGGGCGACGCGGAAGGCCTCGCGGAAGATCCAGGGGGCGGTGGCCGCCTCCCTGATCTGCACGGCCCACTTGGTCACGGGCTTGGCGATCTCGACGATGTCGACCGCCTGGAAGCCCTCCTTGTCCAGCAGGGAGGTCATGGCCTGGCCGGTGATGCAGACGATCGGCACGGAGTCCGCCATCGCCGTGTACAGACCGGTGATCATGTTGGTGCCGGCGGGACCGGAGGTGCCGATGGCGACACCCACCTTGCCGGTGGTGCGCGACCACCCGTCCGCCATGTGGGTGGCGCCCTCCTCGTGGCGGACGGTCAGGTGCTCGATGCCGCCGACCTCCTCCATCGCCTTGTAGAGCGGCAGGATGGCGGCGCCGGGGCAGCCGAACGCGGTGTCCACGCCTTCGTCCTTGAGGACCTCGATGACGGCGTTCATCGCGGGCATCTGTACCATTTGAAGCGAACCCTTCAGTGCTAGGGGGGTTGACGGATTCCGCCGGCGGGACCCAGGGTGCGGCCAACACCCGAGGCCGCCGTCAGCCACGCGGATCACACGTAAGACGTGGGTACGGCAGGCCGGTACCGCCGGCGGAAGCCCATTTCCAGGTGGCCGTTACTCGGTGCGGCCGGACAGCTGCTCGACGATCTTCAGCAGCGCGGAGTGGTCGAGCCCGCCGTGGCCCTGGTGCTTGAGGGCGCCGACGAACTGGGCCACCTGGGCGCCCAGCGGAATCGCCACGCCGGCCTCGCGGGCGGCGGTGGTCACGATCTTCATGTCCTTGTCGTGCAGCGCGATCCGGAAGCCGGGCTGGAACTCGCGCTTGCGCATGGCCTCGCCCTTGCGCGCCATCACGGTGCTGCCCGCGAGCCCGCCGCCGAGGACCTCCAGGCCCGCCTCGGTGTCGACGCCGTGCGCCTCCAGGAAGACGAGGGCCTCGGCCACGAGCTGGATGTTGCCCGCGACGATGAGCTGGTTGGCGGCCTTGACGGTCTGACCGGCGCCGTTGGGGCCGACCAGGACCGGGGTGGTGCCGAGGACGTCGAAGATCGGCTTGGCCGTGTCGAAGTCCTCCTTCGCGCCGCCGACCATGATGGACAGCTTGGCCTCGATGGCGCCCGCCTCACCGCCGGAGACCGGGGCGTCCAGGACGCGGAAGCCGCGCTCGGCGCCGGTCTCGGCGAGGGTGCGGGTGACGTCCGGACGGATGCTGCTCATGTCGATGACCAGGGCTCCGGCCTCGGCGTTGTCGTAGACGCCGCCCTCTCCGGTGAGGACCTCCTCCACCTGGGGGGAGTCCGGGACCATCGTGATGACGACGTCGGCGCCGGCCACGGCCTCGGCGATGTTGCCCGCACCCTTGCCGCCTGCCGCGACGAGCTTGTCGATCGCGGCCTGGTCCAGGTTGTAACCGGTGACGCTGTACCCGGCCCTGACCAGGTTGGTGGCCATGGGCAGGCCCATGATCCCGAGTCCGATGAAGGCGATGTTGCTGTTGGCGGGCATGTCCGCCCCTTTCGTGGTCTGTCGTCTGCGGGTGTGTGGAACGCGTCCGGGTGGTGCGGCCGCCCGCCCCGAGGGCGTGCGGGGCGGACGGCCGACGGCGGTCGCCGCGTGCGGCGGCCGCCCGTCTGGGACGGGGCTGGTCAGCGGTTCAGCCAGCCGAAGCTCTCGGCGGAGGGCACGGTCGGCTTGTACTCCAGACCGACCAGGCCGCGGTAGCCGCGGGCCTCGGCCTCGGTGAGGAGTTCGTCGAGGGGCAGCGACCCGGTGCCGGGCTCGCCCCGGCCGGGGGCGTCGGCGATCTGGATGTGGCCGAACTCGGCGGCGTGGTCCCGCACGACCGCGGCCACGTCGTCGCCGTTGACCGCCAGGTGGAAGAAGTCGGCGAGGAACGCGACGTTGGCGGCCCCGGCCTCCTTGACCTCGGCCACGAACGCGAGGGCGTCGGCGGCCGTCTTGAGCGGGTAGTCCTCGGAGCCGCTGATCGGCTCGACGAGCACGGTGCCGCCGACCTTGGCCACGGCGTTCGCCGCGGCGACCGTGTTCTCCAGGGCCAGGCGGTCCTGCTCGGCCGGGTCCACGCCCTCCTGGCGCAGGCCGTAGAGGGCGTTGAAGCCCGTGGTGCCGGTGCGCTCGGCGATGCGCGCGACGACCTCGGTGTTGGCCTTGAACTCGTCGCTGCGGGAGGGCTGGGACAGGACGCCGCGGTCGGGACCGGGAAGGGCGCCGGCGAAGAAGTTGAGGCCGCTCAGCCGGACACCGGCGTCGTCGATCGCGGAGACGAAGGCGTCGATCTCGTCCTGCGCGGGCGTCGCGCTCTCGAACGGCCACCAGAACTCCACCGCGTGGAAGCCCGCGTCGCGCGCGGCCCTGGGGCGTTCGTTGATGGGGAGCTCGGTGAACAGCAGCGAGCAGTTCACCGTGTAGCCCAGCGCGTGGCTCATGCTTGGCCTCCGTCACCTTGTGTTCCGCGATGCGGAAAGTAGTTTTCACTTGAAGGAATAATCAGAGTGTGCGCCCCCAGCGTGACCTTGTCAACCACCCGATGCGCCCCGGATCGCCGAACGTCCGCCGCCGACCCGCCCACGAGCCCCGCACACTCCACCCGCCCCGCACGTTCCACCGGGAAGATCGCCCGATCTTCGTGCGGGAGCACGAAACTCGGACTTTTTCGACAATCCCCCCTTGCCAGTGTTGACAAGATCACACGGTCTGGAGTTAGAGTCCCTCCATCCGCCATACGGAAACAACCCTCTGCACTACGAAAAATGCCCGGTGACTCTGTGGGAACATCCGAGTGCCGTGAGCGGGGTAGGGACCCCTCACGGGAGTGACCGCACACCGGACACGGGGAGAGAACACATGCCCGAGACCAACGCGCGAGAGCCGGACGGGGCCGCCGATCCGGGTCTCGCGCGCCTGAACGCCCTGTCACGGGACGACCTGCGCGTCGAACTCGCCCAGGTCCTCGACATCGACCGCTGGGTCGACGCCGTGGCCGGGCAGGCGCCCTACGCCGACCGGCACGCCCTCACCGAACTCGCCGACAAGCACGCGCGCGGGATCACCGGGGACGAGGTCGCCTCCGCGCTGGCCCGCCACCCGCGCATCGGGGAGAAGGCCGAGGGGAGGGGAACCGAGGCACGGTGGTCGCGCGGCGAGCAGTCCGCGTTCGCCGCCGACACCGACGACGCGTCCCTGCGCGTGCAGCGGATCTTCGAGTTCGCCCAGGGCGAGTACGAGGAACGGTTCGGGCAGATCTACCTGGTCTGCGCCAGCGGCCGTTCCAGCCGCGCGCTGCTGGCCGACCTCGTCGCGCGACTCGACAACGACCTCTCCAGCGAGCTGCGGGTGGTCGCCGAGGAACTGCGCAAGATCGCCGGACTACGACTCGACAAACTCCTGGACGCCGCATGAGCCACGTGACCACGCACATCCTCGACGCGTCGCTGGGCCGCCCCGCCCGCGACGTCCCGGTCCGCCTGGAGGGCGCCGCCGACGCGGAACGCACCTCGTGGAAGACCGTCGCCGAGGGCCGCACCGACGACGACGGCCGCGTTCCCGACCTGGGGCCCGACCGGCTCGCCGCCGGCTGCTACCGGGTCGTCTTCGACACGGCGGCCTACTTCGCCGCCACCGGTCAGACGGGCTTCTACCCGGAGGTCACCGTCGTCTTCGACCTGGCTGACGAGGACGCGCACTACCACGTGCCGCTCCTGCTGAGCCCGTTCGCCTACTCGACCTACCGGGGTTCCTAGGGCCCGGTCGGATCCGCCGAGAAGGGAGCACGACACGACCCGAATCCCCCAGCGCTGACCACGAACCTCTTCGAGTGCGTGACAGGTCCTTCCGCATGTCCACAGCGGTCCTCCCTCGTGCGCACGGCGCGGGCGCGCGGCGCCCGGCGCGAAACGACGTCATGTACACACATGGGATGGAGTACGCCCTGATGGGTATCCGACTCGGAGACAACCAGTACGGCAAGGCCGAGGTGCGCCTCGTCCACGTCAACCGCGACACCGCGGTCCACCAGATCAAGGACGTCAACGTCACCTCGCAGCTGCGCGGCGACCTGGAGACCGTCCACACCGTCGGCGACAACAGCACGTGCCTGCCGACCGACACCCAGAAGAACACCGTCTACGCCAAGGCCAGGGAGTGGGGCGGCGTCGGCGCCATCGAGGACTTCGCGCTCGGGCTCGCGCGCCACTTCGTCGACGAGCACGAGTACGTGTCCGGCGCGCGCCAGGAGATCCAGGAGTACTCCTGGGAGCGGATCGCCACCGCGCACGGCCCGCACGACCACGCCTTCTCCCGCAGCGGCGCGGAGACCCGCACCACCGTGGTCAACAAGGACGGCGACCGGGAGTGGGTGGTATCCGGCTTCGAGGGCCTGACCGTCCTCAAGTCCACCGGGTCCGAGTTCCACGGCTACCCGAAGACCAAGTACACCACCCTCAAGGAGACGGACGACCGGATCCTCGCCACGGACGTCACCGCCCGCTGGCGCTACGTCGGCACGGACCTGGAGTTCGACAAGCTCTACTCCTCCATCCGCGCCATCTGCCTCGAGGCGTTCGCCGAGACGCACAGCCTCGCCCTCCAGCAGACGCTGTACGAGATGGGCAAGGCCGTCCTGGAGGCGCACCCCGAGGTCGCCGAGATCAGGTTCTCCATGCCGAACAACCACCACTTCCTGGTGGACCTGTCGCCGTTCGGCCTGGACAACCCGAACGAGGTCTTCTTCGCCGCCGACCGCCCCTACGGCAAGATCGAGGCCACGGTCGAGCGCGACGACGCTCCCGACGCCGGTGACGCCTGGAAGGCCGTCCCCGGCTTCGTGTAGGAAGCCCACGCGTCCCGGGGTCCGTCAGGGCGTGTGCGGTGGATGCCGCCCGTCGCGCAGCAGGGCAGGTGCCCGCCACGCGCGCCCGGACAGCCCGTCGGACCCCGGTTCCCGCCGCAATCCCAGTTCGAGGCACCGCCTCGCGAGCCGCGCACCGACGCGGCCGACCCACCGCTCCTCGGCGTGCCCGGAAACGGGCGCCCGGACGGTGGACACCACCGGGCCGCGCGCCCGAGAGACCGGTCACCCCCGCCGGTGACCGCCCGACGCAAAGGCTGGAAACTGGCCATGTCGAACAGTCCGTCCGCGAAGGACTCGGCCACAACGAACGCCTCATCCCCCTCCCCCGTGCGTGCCGAGGACGAGAAGCTGCCGCTGCGGCTGCTGATCGTCTACGGGTTGCAGCACATCTTCACCATGTACGCGGGCGCGGTCGCGCCCGCCCTGGTCATCGGCGCCGCCGCGGGACTCGCGAACGAGCCCGCCGCCATGGGCATCCTCGTCAGCGGAGCGCTCCTGGCCGCGGGGATCGCCACCCTCCTCCAGACCGTCGGCCACCGGCGCCTCGGCGCGCAGATGCCGATCGTGGTCGCCTGCTCCTTCGTCCCGGTCAGCGCCATCACCTCGCTGGCGGCCGGGTCGAACGGGGAGAACCTGCCCGTGGCCTTCGGCGCGTCGATGGCCGCCGGGGTCTTCGCCCTGATCCTGACCCCGTTCTTCGGGCAGCTGATCCGCTTCTTCCCCCCGATCGTCACCGGGACGATCATCACCGTCATCGGGATCAGCCTGATGCCGGTCGCCGCCCGCTGGATCATGGACGGCGGGACCCGGACCCTGGAGGACGGGTCGACGGTGGCCGCGGCCCCGCTGGCCGACCTCGCGCTCGCCGGGTTCACCCTCGTACTCATCCTCGTCTGCTCCCGGGTCCTCCCGGGCCTCTGGGGACGCCTGTCGGTCCTGCTCGGACTGGTCGTGGGCACGCTCGCGGCGGTGCCCTTCGGCATGGCCGACTTCAGCCGGGTCGGTGAGGCCGACATCGTCTTCAACCCCGCGTCGGTCTTCTACTTCGGCGCGCCGCGCTTCGAACTCGCCGCCGTCCTGACCATGTGCGTCATCATGCTGGTCGTCCTCACCGAGGGCGCCTCGCACATCATCGCGGTCGGCGAGATCACCGGGTCGAAGGTGGACGCCAGGCGCATCTCCGCCGGTCTGCGCGCCGACGTGAGCGGGTCCATCATCGGGCCGGTCTTCAGCGCCACGCCCACCAGCTCCTTCGCGCAGAACATCGGGCTGCTGGCGCTCACCGGGATCCGCAGCCGGTTCGTCGTCGCGACGGGCGGTGTGATCCTGCTGGCGCTCGGCCTGTTCCCGATCCTGGGCGGGGTGATGGCCGCGTTGCCCGCCCCCGTGCTGGGCGGCGCTGGGCTCGTGCTCTTCGGCAGCGTGGCCGCCAGCGGCGTCAAGACCCTCGGCAAGGTCGACTTCACCGACAACCTCAACCTGGTGCTCGTCGCGACGTCCATGGGCGTGGCGGTCATCCCGCTGGCCTATCCGACCTTCTACGCCTTCCTCCCCGAGTCCGTGGAGATGATCGCGCACTCGGGCATCATCGGAGCCGCCCTGGTGTCGGTGCTGCTCAACATCTGCTTCAGCGTGATCGGGCGGACCCCGGACGGGGGATCCCCGGCCGAGACCGACACCGCCGAGATCGGCAGCACCGGTCCGGGCGAGGCCACGTACACCGACCAGGCCGGTGCGGCCTACCGCGGAGAGGAGCCGGAGTCCGCCGACGGCTCCCGGGGGTGACCGCCCCGCGGAGACGGTGCGGCGGCGCCCGGTCGGACCGGGCGCCGTCCGCGCGGCTCAGGCGCCCAGCGTCGGGTAGTCGGTGTACCCGCGGTGGTCGCCGCCGTAGAAGGTGGCGGAGTCGGGCTCGTTGAACGGGCCGCCCGCCTTGATCCGGGCGTCGAGGTCGGGGTTGGCCAGCCACGCGGCGCCCAGGGAGACGGCGTCCGCCAGGTCCTCCTCCCGTGCCTGGATCGCGGGGGCCGTGTCCAGGCCCGCGGCGGGGTTGTAGACGAAGGTGCCCGCCCACTCCTTGCGCAGGCGCTCGGCGTGCTCACGCGGACCCATCCCCACGACGTGGAGGAACGCCAGCTCGGACTGGTTCGGGATGGCCGCCAGGAGTGCCAGGTGCTGGCCGAGCGAGTCCGTCTCGGTGATGCCGTTGAAGGTGTTCCCGGGGGACACGCGCAGGGCGGTGCGCTCGGCGCCGATGGTGTCGGCGACGGCCGCGACCGCCTCGGCCGCGAACCGGGCCCGGCCGTCCGCGCCGCCGCCGTACTCGTCGGTGCGCTGGTTGGCGCCGTCGGCGAGGAACTGGTGGATGAGGTAGCCGTTGGCTCCGTGCAGCTCCACGCCGTCGAACCCGGCGGTGATCGCGTTGCGGGCGGCGGAGGCGAAGTCGTCCAGCGCCTCGGCGATGTCGGCGGAGGTCATCTCACGCGGGACCGGGTGGGGGACCATCCCGGAGCCGTCGAACAGGGACTGGCCGGAGGCGATCGCCGAGGGCGCGACCGGCAGGCCGCCGTCCGGGTACAGACTCGGGTGACCGATGCGGCCGGTGTGCATGATCTGCGCGTAGATGTGGCCGCCCTCGGCGTGGACGGCGTCGGTGACCTTCCGCCACGCCTCGACCTGCTCGGCGGAGTGCAGTCCGGGGGTGTTGATGTAGCCCTGGCCGCGCACGCTGGGCTGGACGCCCTCGGTGATGATCAGGCCGGCGGAGGCGCGCTGGGCGTAGTACTCGGCGACCAGGTCGCCCACGCGACCCTCCCCGTCCGCCCGGGACCGGGTCATCGGGGCCATGAAGAGGCGGTTGGGAAGTTCGTCGCGGCCGACGGTGATGGGCTCGAACAGCTGACTCATGTCGTCTCCAGGTCGTGTGCGGGGCGCCGCCCCTCGTTGACGACACCGACGGTAGGGAGGAGTGCTCGCCGTCCTCCCGCCGTCCGCTGTCCGCCCGCTGTCCGTCGGCTGTCCGCCCGTCGCCGAACGCGACCGGCTCGTCGGGATAAGCTGCCTGATATGCGATTCGGCGTGTTGGGGCAGCTCGCGGTGTGGACCGACGACGGCACGCCCGTCACCGTTCCCGGCGCCAAGGTCCGCGCCCTCCTGGCCCATCTGCTCGTCCACCGCGGAAGCTGGGTCTCCGCCGACCGGCTGAGTCTGGACCTGTGGGAGGATCCCCCGCCCGACCCCGCCGCCGCCCTCCAGACCGCCGTGTCGCGGCTGCGTCGCGCCCTGGAGAACGCCGAGCCCGGCTACCGGGAACGGGTGGAGTCCGGGCCGGCCGGATACCGGCTGCGGGTCGACGCGGCACAGCTGGACGCCGCGCGGTTCGAGGAGCTGGCCGGTCGGGCGCGCGGAGCGGCTCCCGGGGAGTCCGCGGACGTCCTCGGCCGGGCGCTGGAGCTGTGGCGCGGCCCGGCCCTGGCGGACCACGCGGACGCCCCCTTCGCCCGCCCCAGCGTCACCCGGTGGGAGGAGTTGCGGCTGTCGGCCGTGGAGGACCGGATCCGGGCCCGGCTCGACCTGGGCGAGGACGCCGCCCTGGTGGCCGAGCTCGACGACCTGGTGGACCGCGAGCCCCTGCGCGAGCGCCTGCGCGCCGCCCACATGCTCGCGCTGTACCGCGCCGGGCGCCAGTCCGAGGCCCTGGAGAGCTACCGGCGGATACGCGATCTGCTGGCCGACGCGGTGGGCGTGGACCCCGGCCCCGAGTTGGTCCGGCTGCACCAGGACATCCTCGCCCAGGACCCCGCGCTCACCCGGGCCGCCGCGTCGCGCGGCGCGGAGGGACACTCCGCGGAGGCACGTGACACGGGCGGCCGTTCCTCCGGACCGCGTGCCCGGGACGACCGGACCGACGCGGAGCCGGCCGCGCGCCCCGCACCGGCCGAGCCGGGTGGCGAACCGGACACGGCCGCGGCGCCGCCGCGGCTGCCGGGCAACGTTCCCGCCCCGCTGACCGAGGTCATCGGCCGGGAGGAGTCCGTCGCCCGCGTGCGCGCCGACGTCGAGCGGTTCCGCCTGGTCACCCTCATGGGTGCGGGCGGGGTGGGCAAGACGACGCTCGCGCTCGCCTCCGTGCGCCCCGCTCCTCCGCCCTCCTCCGCAGTGTGGTTCGTCGAACTCGCCGGTCGCGACGCCGACTCCACCACGCCCGAGAGCGTCGCCGAGGACATCGCGTCCGCCGTCGGCCTGTCCGACGAGGGCTGCTCGCCCGGACAGCGTTCCTCGGCGCTCCGGCTCGGCCGGTGCCTGGGCGCGGGCCTGCTCGTCCTGGACAACTGCGAGCACGTAGCCGGCCCTGTCGCCGCACTGGTGACCCAGCTGCTGCGCTCGGCCCCCGACCTGCGGGTCCTGGCCACCAGCCGCGAGCCCCTGGGCGTTCCCGGCGAGCGCCTCCACCAGGTCCGGCCGCTCGACCTGCCCCGGGAGGCCACCCCCGAGGCGCTGTCCGCGTCCACGGCGGTCGAGCTGTTCGTCCAGCGCGTGACCGCGTCCCTGCCCGGGTTCGCCGTCGACGCCGGCAACGCCGCCGCCGTCGACGCGATCTGCCGCCGCCTGGACGGTCTGCCGCTGGCCCTGGAGCTGGCCGCCGCGCGGGTGCGCTCCCTCGGCGTGCACGAACTGGCCGCCCGCCTGGACCACCGCTTCCAGGTCCTGGGCGGCGGCGGGGCGGGCCTCCACGCCCGTCAGCGCACCCTGCACGCCCTGGTGGACTGGAGCTGGCAGCCGCTCAGCGACGACGAACAGGCCGTCCTGCGCCGTCTGTCGGTGCACGCCGGGCCGTTCCGACTGGACAAGGCGGAGGCGATCGCCGGACTCACGCTGGAGGGGGCGCGCGCCGTGCCGGCCCCTGCCGTGGCCGGGCTGCTCGCCTCGCTCGTGGACCGGTCCCTGGTCGTGGCCGAGCAGAACCCCTGGTGCACCCGGTACCGGCTCCTGGAGACCATCCGGGCCTTCGCGCGGGAGCGGCTGGCCGAGGCCGGTGAGGAGACCGCCGCCGTCCGCGCGCTGACCGTATACCTGGCCGAGGAGTCCGCGCAGTTCGAACCCCGGCTCTTCGGCTCCGACAGCGAGCAGGGGCTCTGCCTGGAGTGGCTGGACCACGAGACGGCGAACCTGCGCACGTCGGTGGAGTGGGCCGCCGCCCAGGGCGAGGCCGCGCTGGCGCTGCGCATCGCCGGCGCCCTCGGCTGGTACTGGTACCTGAGGGGCCGCTACCGGGAGGGGCACCGCCTGCTGTCGCTGGCCCTGGCCGCTCCGGGCGGGCCGACCGACGCCGAACGCGCCACCGGACAGCTCTGGCACGCCGCCCTGTCGTTCGCGGTCACGCCCGGCCCGGAGGCGATGGAGTCGGCGCGGGCCGCGCTCGACCTGGCCGCGCGGCTGCCGGATCCCGCGGTCCTCGCCCGTACCCGCGCCCTCCTGGCCTTCATGACGTTCATGGCGGCGGTGGAGGGGGAGCCGCTGGACGCGCTGGACGAGCGGCTGGATGCCGCGCTGGCGGTGTTCGAGGCACGGTCGGACCGGTGGTGGCGGGCCTTCACCCTGCACCTGCGCGGATGGCGGTCGGTGCGGCACAGTCAGATGGCGGAGGCGGAACGCGACGCGCGGGAGAGCCTCGCGCTGTTCGAGGAGCTCGGAGAGCCGTGGGGGCGGGTCCGGGCGGGCAACCTGCTCGGAGTGCTCGCGGGGATCGAGGGCGACTACGCGGAGGCGGCGCGGCTGCACGGCGACGCGCTGGAGCAGGCGGAGCGGATCGGGCTGTGGCCGTCGGTGGCCGAGGAGTACACCCGCGTCGCGCGGGTCCACCTGCTCACCGGGGATCTGGACGCCTCGGACGAGGCCAATCGGCGCGCCATCGCCGTCGCCAGGGAGCAGGGGCTGCCGGACCCGGAGCGGTTCGCCCTGGTGGGTCTGGGGTTGGGCGCACGGCGGCGCGGCCGACTGGACGAGGCGGAGGGGCACCTCGGGAAGGTCCTGGCGTCGCACCGGGCGGACGGGTACCGCCACGGCTTGGCCTTCCTCCTGGCCGAACTGGGCTTCTGCGCCGAGATGCGCGGGGACGCGCCCCTGGCGCGGGAACGGCATGCCGAGGGGCTGGAGTACGCCCGGCGGAGCGACGACCCTCGGGCGGTGGCCTACGCCCTGGAGGGGCTCGCCGGGGTGGCGCTGGCCGAGGAGGACGGCGTGCTCGCCGCACGGTTGCTGGGCGCTGCCGCCCGCACCCGCGAGGACGTCGGGGTGCCGCTCCAGCCCGGTGACCGGTTCGACGTCGACCGCCTCACCCGGGCCGTCCACGGGCTGATCGGCGCCGCCGGGGCGGAGCGGGAGTTCGCGCGGGGCCACGCGGCCGGGACCGATGCGGCGATCGGATGGGCGCTGGCCGACATCCCCGTCGGCTGATCCGGACGGCGGCCCCCGCCGCGCACGGGCGGCCGACGCGTGCGCGCCGTGTACGCCCCTGTACGTTGTGTGCGCACCGTGTACGCCGTGGCCACATCCGGCCACGGCGTGTGCGCGTCCGCGGCACGGGGAAGCGGGCCTCACCTGCCCAAGGGGCCAAACCAGGCGTTCCGCCACGATGGACACGCTGCGTTAGACGGATTGACAGGATTTGCGGCATTCCTTAGCAATGACGCCAAATGTCCGACGCCTCACCCCCCGCTCCACGGAGGCCGTGTCATGCGTTCCCCCACCCCCCGACGAATCCTCGCCCCCCTCGCCGCCGGAGCACTCGTCCTCGGGCTGCTCAGCCCCGCCAGTGCCGACACCGCGGACGACCCCGCGCTGTACGAGGTCAGCGGTGTGTCGACGGCGCAGGAACGGACCGAGATCGCCTCGACCGGTGCCGCGATCGACGACGTCAGCGCCGACACGGTGCTCGTCACCGCGACGGCCGAGACCGCCCGGGCCATCGACGGCCTCGGGTACGAGGTCACCGAGTTCAACCCGCCCACCACGCAGTTCGCCCCCGACGACGGGTACACCACCTACTCCGAGTTGCGCGACGCCGTGGACCAGGTCGTCGCCCAGAACCCGGGCATCGCCGCCCAGTCGGTCTACGGGTACTCCTACCAGGGGCGTGAGCTGATCGCGATCAAGATCAGCGACAACGTCGGCACCGACGAGGACGAGCCCGAGGTCCTCTTCACGCACTCGCAGCACGCGCGCGAGCACCTGACGGTCGAGATGGCCGTCTACCTGATGGAGCTGCTCACCGGCGAGTACGGCTCCGACACGAGGATCACCGACCTGGTGGACGGCCGGGAGATCTGGATCCTGCCCATGGTCAACCCCGACGGCGCCGAGTACGACATGGCGGGCTCGTCGTGGCGGTACTGGCGCAAGAACCGGCAGCCCAACGCGGGTTCGTCGTACGTCGGCACCGACCTCAACCGCAACTGGGACTACAACTGGGGCTGCTGCGGCGGTTCCTCGGGCAGCACGTCGAGCGAGACCTACCGCGGCTCCGCCCCGGAGTCCGCCCCCGAGGTCGCCCAGGTCGCCGACTTCGTGCGGAGCCGGGTGGTCGGCGGCGAGCAGCAGATCACGTCCGCGATCGACTTCCACACCTACAGCGAGCTCATCCTGTGGCCGTTCGGCTACACCTACAGCGAGGTCACGAACGGGATGAACCGCGACGAGTACGACACCCACGCGGCCCTGGGCACGTACATGGCCCGCGCCAACGGGTACACGCCCCAGCAGTCCAGCGACCTGTACGTGACGGACGGGACGATCAACGACTGGCTGTGGGGCGACCAGCGGATCGTCAACTTCACCTACGAGATGTACCCGAGCAGCTTCTGGGGCGGGGGCTTCTACCCGCCGTCCTCGGTGATCGACCGGGAGACCGCACGCAACCGCGAGGCGGTCCTGCGCCTGCTCGACTACGCCGACTGCCCGTACCGCATCATCGGCGAGGAGGACGCCTACTGCGGCTGACCCTCCGAGCCCGACGGTGGCCCCGGCGCGTGAGCGCGCGCCGGGGCCACCGGTCTGTGGATTCCGCGGTGCGAACCGACCTCGCATCCCTACAGTGGCCGGAGATCGAACGCCAGGAGGTCACCATGAGCGTTGCCCTGATCGACATCGACGACGAGGCACAGGACAGAGCCGCCGTCCTGGGCACCTCGACCCCCGAGGAAACGGTCAACACCGCCCTTCGGCAGGAGGTCGAGTGCATGGAACGAGTGTTGCTTCGAGCGGGCGCCGATGACGTCAGCCCCGGTACACCTGGCCCCGGTGACCCACGTGAAGGACGAGAACCGTGACGATCCCGTCCTGAATGTCAGCGATGATCCGGTAGTCCCCGACCCGATAGCGCCAGAGGTCACCCAGTCTGTTGCCCTGCAGAGCATCCCCGAGCGCGCGCGGATCCTCGGTGCCCGAGATCCGGTCGTTCAGGAACCGGAGGATTCTTCGTGCGACCTGTCCGTCCAGCTTGCGCAGCTCACGCTTGGCATCATCGTGGAGGTCAACTTTCCAGGCCATATTCGTCCATCACGTCCGAGAGCGGCGTCGTGCTACTCCGCCCCGCCCGCAGGTCCTCAAGCCTGCTCTCGGCGAGGTAGATCTCTTCCAGCTCATCCAGGTGAGCGACAATCGCCTCTCGGGCGTAGAAGCTCTTCGACCTGCCGGTTTCCTTGGCCAGGGCTTCGAGTCTCTCCTCGATCTCAGCCGGAAGACGCAGTGCCAACATGGTGAACCTCCCTGGTTGCTATACAAGTATAGCACCGGAGCGGATGACTCCGAGCACTCAAAGGGCCCCGGTGCGCGAGCGCGCGCCGGGGCCGCCGTGGCCAGGCGTCAGTCGCCGGGCGGCGGCGGGTTCGGCACGCTCGGGGCGTGCTGGACCGCGGGAAGGAGCACGCCGAGCTCCAGCGGCCCGACCGTCGGTCCGAGGCTGGTGGGTCCGCCGTCGGCGGCGGACGTCTGGACGGAGACGACGAAGGCCAACTCCAGCAAGATCTCCACGGATCCCGGGTCCACGCTCACGCCCGGTCGGACGTCCGCCAGCGCGAGCCCTCCTCCCGCCCACGTGAGCGCCCCGGCCAGCCCCGCGACCGCCATCGTCCTGCTCAAGGTACGCATGCGTCTCCCCTGTCCGCCCACGGAGTCCCTTCCGCGGGAATCACCTGATGAACACCGCATATGTACCCTGAGTGATGATTCTATGGCTTGTGGTTAGGTGAAGATCCGGTATGCCCGTCCGGCGCGGGCCCGAGCCACGGCCGCGCCCGCCGCATGCCACCCACACGAGGTCCCGGCACGCGCGCGTGCCGGGACCGTGGAGCCAGGGGAACTCAGCCCCGGGTCAGCAGCCGACCGGCGGGCGCGGACAGGTCGACGTCCGCGCCGCGCAGGATCGTGCGGCGTACCCGGCCCACCAGGTCGGCTCCGTCGTAGGCGCTCACCGGGTTCTTGTGCTGGAGGTCGCGCGCGACCACGTGCAGCGCCTCCTCCGGGGCCACGATCGCGAAGTCCGCGTCCTTGCCCTCGGCGATCGAGCCCTTGCCCTGGACCCCGGCGACCCGTGCCGGGCCGGAGGACATCCACCGCACGACGTCCACCAGCGGCACCCCGCGCCGACGCGCCTCGGTCCACACCGCGCTGAAGCCGACCTGGAGCCCGGACACCCCGCCCCAGGCCGTCCCGAAGTCCCCGGTGTCCAGGTCCTTCAGGTCCGGCGTGCTCGGCGAGTGGTCGCTGACCACGCAGTCGATCAGTCCGTCCGACAACGCCCGCCACAGCAGGTCCCGGTTGGCGTGGCCGCGGATCGGCGGGCAGCACTTGAACTGAGTGGCACCGGCGGGGATCGCCTCGGCCTCCAGCGTCAGGTAGTGCGGGCACGTCTCCACGGTCAGCGGCACACCGTCCGCACGGGCCTGGGAGATCAGCGGCAGCGCCGAGGCGCTGGACAGGTGCAGGATGTGCGCTCTGGTACCGGTCCGGCGCGCGGTCTCGATGACCAGCGCGATCGCCTCGTGTTCGGCCTCGTCGGGGCGCGAGGCCAGGAAGGCCGCGTACTCGCGGCCCGACGCCGCGGGCGCCCCGTCCAGGACCGAGGGGTCCTCGGCGTGCACGATGATCTGGCCGCCGAACTCCCCGATCGCCTCCGCCGCCGTACGCAGCCGGTCGGGCGACAGGTGCCCGAACTCGTCCACGCCGGACGGCGACAGGAACGCCTTGAACCCGTACACGCCCTGCTCGTGCAGCGCCCGCAGTTCCTCGGTGGCGCCGGGGGTGCTGTTCTCGGGCACGGCCCCGCCCCAGAAGCCGACGTCCACCGCGACCTGGTCGCGCGCCACGGAGCGCTTGACGTTCAGGCCGTCCACGGTGGTGGTCGGGGGGACGCTGTTGAGCGGCATGTCGACGATCGTGGTCACACCGCCCAGCGCGGCGGCGCGCGTGGCGCTGGCGAAGCCCTCCCACTCGGTGCGGCCGGGCTCGTTGACGTGCACGTGGGAGTCGACCAGCCCGGGCAGCAGCACCTCGTCTTCGGCCAGGACGATCTCCCTGGCCGCGTCCGCCGCGGCGTCCGCGCCCGGCAGGACGGCGGTGATCCGGCCGCCGTCGACGGCGACGGTCACCGCCCGCTCGCCGTCGGGGGTGACGGCGCGCCGGGCGCGCAGAACGAGGTCGTGGGTGGTCATCACTGCTCCTGTCCGACTCGGCGGGTGGCCAGCCCCAGCAGGGCGGCCGTGTCCGTCCCGGTGTGCTCCTGGACCTCGGCCTCGTCGAGCGCGCCGCAGCGCACCCCGTTGACCAGGGCCGACGCCAGCGCCTGTGCGGTGGCGGGCTCGTCCATGACGCCGCCGGCCACGGCGCCGAAGTAGGCCTTCAGGCGGGCCGCGGCGGGGGCGAAGGCCTCCCGGTAGAAGGCGTAGGTGGCCAGGAACCGCATGGGAAGCTGGCCCGGGTGCAGGTCCCAGCCCTGGTAGTACCCGCGTTCCAGGGACCGGCGCACCAGTCCGGCGTGCAGTCGCCAGGCCTCGTGGACGTCCGCGCGCCCGCCCACGGGCAGGACGTTGCTGCCCCCGTCGGAGAGCCACACGCCGGTGCCGGCCGCGGCGAGCTGCATGACCGCCTTGGCGTGGTCGGCGACCGGGTGGGCCAGGCTCTGGTAGGCGGCGGTGATCCCGCAGGCGGCGCTGTAGTCGTAGGTGCCGTAGTGCAGGGCGCTCGCCCGCCCCTGGGCGGCGCCGATCATCCGGGCCACGGCGGCCGTGCCGTCCTGGAGCAGGATCGACTGGGGGGTCTCGATCTGGAGCTCGAAGCGCAGGCGGCCCTCGGGCAGGTCGAACCGCCGCTCCAGCCGGTCGCAGACCCAGGCCGTGGCCTCGACCTGCTCGACGGAGGTGATCTTGGGGAGGGTCAGGACGAGGTTGTCCGGCAGGGCGCCGTGGCGCTCCAGGAGGGTCTGGAGGAACAGGGTGAGGCTGCGGACCCCGCGGTGCCGTCCGGCGGCCTCCATGCCCTTCATCCGGACGCCGAAGTAGGGGGTGGCGGTGCCCGCGGCGAGGTCGGCGCAGAAGGCTCCGGCGGCGGAGGCCGCGTCGGCGTCCTCGGCCTCGTCACCGCGGTTCCCGTACCCGTCCTCCAGGTCGGCTCGCAGGTCCTCGATCGGTTCGCGGTCGAGCTTGGCGCGCACGCGCGGCAGCGCCTCGGCGACGGCGGACTCGCTCAGCCCGGTGATCTCGACGAGGTCGGCGGCCTTCGGGGCGAACTCGTCGAGGGCGGCCAGAGCCTGGCGCCCCCAGTCGGCGGCGAGGCCGGGGCGGATCCGGTCCGCGGGAACGTAGACGGTGTGCACCGGCTGGCGCGCGGTGTTGGCTCCGGGGTACTCGCGGGCCAGGCGCGCGTCGGCGGCGGCCAGACGGGCGTCCAACGCTGTGGTGAGTTCGTCGAGGGACAGGGGGTCCTCCGCTGTCACGTTGCGGTTCCTCTCCGTAGGGGTGGTCCGGCCTGCCAAGGGAAGGCCCACCAGAATTCCTATATGCGGATGCTAACTTCTGCGATCCGGAATAACAAGAGTTCAGCGGTGTCGGGAGTGCCCCCGATCGCCCCGACCCGTGGCGCTTGGGGCAGCGCTACGTGACTGTGCCGTGCTATAGAGGACTCAGAGATGGGAAGTACTTTTCGTATCGCAGAATAAAGACCGTGACTTCAAGCGGCCTTCACAGGGGAGCATGACCGTTGTCAGCCTCGCAGACCACCCAGACCGACACCCCGCCCCTACCTGAGGAGACCGGTAGGCGCGGTCGATCCGGTGGGGTGCAGTCCCTCGAACGGGCCTTCGCCCTGCTGGAGATCATGGCGGAGGCGGGCGGTGAGACCTCCCTCAGCCAGCTCGCCGAGTCGTCCCAGCTGCCGTTGCCCACCATCCACCGGATCATCCGGACGCTGGTCGGCAACGGGTACGTACGGCAGCTGCCCTCGCGCCGCTACGCCCTCGGACCCCGGCTCATCGGCCTGGGCGACAAGGCCTCCCAGATGCTCGGCACCTGGGCCCGGCCCCACCTCGCCCACCTGGTCGAGGTCCTGGGCGAGACCGCCAACCTGGCGATGCTCGACGGGGACAAGGTCATCTACGTGGCTCAGGTGCCCTCGCCGCACGCCATGCGCATGTTCACCGAGGTCGGCCGACGCGTCCTGCCGCACTCGGCCGGAGTCGGCAAGGCCCTGCTGTCGCAGCTGACCGACGAGGAGGCGCTGGCGACCGTGCGCCGCACCGGCATGCCCGCCGCGACCGACCGCACCATCACCAGCCCCGAGGACTTCGTCGCCGAACTGCAGCGCATCCGCGAACGCGGCTTCGCCATCGACGACGGCGAGCAGGAGATCGGCGTGCGCTGCGTAGCGGTGCCCGTGGAGGGCGCACCCTCCCGGATGGCCGTGTCCGTCTCGGGTCCGGACCGCCGTGTGACCTGGGATTTCGTCGACAGAGCCGCCCCGCTGGTCCAGGAGGCCGCCCGCACCCTGGCCTCCGACCTCAACCACCAGACCTGACCCGTTCCCCGGACGGGCCGTGACCGGAGTGGTCACGGCCCCGCCTCCGTTTCCCGGAACGGCCACCTGCGGGGGTTACCGTGCGGGCCTCAGCGAAGCGGAGGCCCGCAGAGACTAGGTCGGTTGGTCGAAGCCCAGCTTGCGCAGCTGCTTGGGATCGCGCTGCCAGTCCTTGGCCACCCGCACGCGCAGGTCCAGGAAGACGCGCCGCCCCAGCAGCCCCTCGATCTGCTTGCGCGCCCGCGAGCCGACGTCGCGCAGCCGCGACCCCTTCGACCCGATGACGATCGCCTTCTGGCTGGAGCGCTCCACGTACAGCGACGCGTAGATGTCCACCAGCTCCTTGCCGGGCCGGGTGTTCTCCCGCTCGGTCATCTCGTCCACGACCACCGCGATCGAGTGCGGCAACTCGTCGCGCACGCCCTCCAGCGCCGCCTCGCGCACCAACTCCGCCACGAGCATCTCGTCGGGCTCGTCGGTCAGGTCGCCGTCCGGGTAGAGCGGCGGCCCCTCCGGCAGGTGCGAGCACAGCACGTCGGTCACCGTGTCGAGCTGGAACCCGCCCTGGGCCGACACCGGCACGATGTCCGCCCAGTCGCCCAGCTCCTGCACCGCCAGCAACTGCTCGCCGACGGCCGCCCGGTCGGCCAGGTCGGTCTTGGTGACCAGGGCGACCACCGGCGTGTTGGTCTGCTCCGCCAACTCCTTGGCGATGTAGGCGTCGCCCCGGCCGATCGGCTCGTTGGCGGGCAGACAGAACGCGATCACGTCCACCTCGACCAGCGTGGACCGCACCAACGAGTCCAGCCGCTCCCCCAGCAGCGTGCGGGGTTTGTGCAGGCCGGGCGTGTCCACGATGATCAGCTGGGCGTCGGGCCGGTGGACGATCCCGCGCACCGTCCGCCGGGTCGTCTGCGGCCGGTTGCTGGTGATCGCGACCTTCTGGCCGACCAGCGCGTTCATCAGCGTGGACTTGCCCACGTTGGGACGGCCCACGAAGCAGGCGAACCCGCTGCGGTAACCCTCCGGACGGGAGAGCGCGGGCAGCGGAAGCCGAAGCCTCTCCAGGTCGAGGTCGTTCATCTTTCCTTCTCAGCGCCGGGTGATGCTCGCGGGCACCCCGTCGGGGGCGGCGATCACCACCACCTGGGTCTTCAGGTCGTCCGCGACCGCGCGGTCGTCCTCGTTCAGTTCCTTGGCCTCGGTCACCACCACCGCGGCCTCCAGAGCGGAGGCCTCGCTGGACACGGCCGCGGCGACGGCCGCCTGCAACGCGGTGAGCCGGAGCGAGGGCAGCGACACCGTCGTGGCGACGTACGTGCGCCCGGTCTCGTCGCGTACCGCCGCGCCCTCGGCCGCCGCGTTGCGGGCCCGGGAGGCCCGGGCGAGGGTGATGAGCTTGCCGTCCTCGGGGCCCAGCCCCGTCGTGTCCGTCACTGCTCCGTGCTCCTTACGTCCTCGTTCCGCCCCTGGCCGCCGGGAGCCCCGCCGTCGTCCGGCAGGCGCTCCACCAGGGCCGTGGTCAGGCGGTTCCGGCGACCGCCCCGACCCTCCAGGGTGAGTCTGAGACCAGCGTATTGCGCCTGTGCACCACCCGCGGGGACCCGGCCCAGCACGTACGCCACCAGACCGCCGACCGTCTCCACCTCCGGGGCGTCCAGGTCCAGGTCGGGGAAGAGCTCGGCGAGCTCCCCCAGCGGAAGCCGGGCGGTCACCCGCACCCGCGACTCGTCCAGCCACTGCACCGGCGGGATCTCGTGGTCGTACTCGTCGGTGATCTCCCCGACGATCTCCTCCACGATGTCCTCCAGCGTCACCAGGCCCGCCGTGCCGCCGTACTCGTCGATGGCCACGGCGACGTGGTTGCGCTGCTGCTGCATCTCGCGCAGGAGCTCGTCGATCGGCTTGGTGTCGGGCACGTAGGTGGCCGGGCGCATGACGTCCGCGGCGGTCATCGGCGGCTCAGTGCCCCCGCCCGCGGTCGCCGACCAGCGGTCGCGCAGCCTCTCCACCAGGTCCTTGAGGTAGACGATGCCGACCACGTCGTCCTCGTCCTCCCCCGTCACCGGGATCCGCGAATAGCCGCTGGCCAGCGCGAGCGACAGGACCGCGTCGGCGTCCGCCTCCCGGTTGGTGAACACGATGTCGGGGCGCGGCACCATGACCTCGCGCACCGAGGTGTCGTCGAGCTTGAACACCGAGTGGATCATCTGGCGTTCCTCGGGGTCGATCACCTCGCCCCGCTCGGCCAGGTCCACGAGCTGGCGCAGTTCCACCTCGGTGCTGAACGGACCCTCGCGGTCCCCCTTCTCCCGGGGGGTGAGCGCCCGGCCCACCCCCACCAGGAGCTGGGCGACCGGCCCCACCACGTACTGCAGGGGCTGCACGACGGCCGCGCTCGCCAACGCGATCGGCCCGGCGAACTGGCGGCCGAGGATGCGCGGGGCGATCGCGACGAACACCGACTCGACCACGACCAGCGCGACCAGGGCCAGGACCAGCGCGGGCCAGCCCGGTCCGAGCAGGACCACCATGCCCGACGCGGTGGCCAGCACCGCGCACACCTCGGTGACCACGCGCAGGAGCAGCAGGACGTTCAGGTGGCGGGTGGGGTCGGCGGCCACGCGCGCCCACCCCGGGGCGGAGCCCCGCTCACCGGACGCCTCGGGCAGCCCCACGGAGGCCACCCGGGTGACCGCCACCTCGGCGGCGGCGAGGAACCCGGCCGCGGCCGTCAGCAGCAGGGCGGCGGCGAACGCGCCCGCCCACAGGACGGGGTCGCCCGCGGCCCACGGGTCCGTGGTCGACGCGGCGCTCATCGGTCGCTCTCGTCTCCCCCGGACACGGTCGCCTCACGCTCACGCCAGGCGGAGAGGATCTCGGCCTGGAGACCGAACATCTCCTTGTGCTCGTCGGGCTCGGCGTGGTCGTAGCCCAGCAGGTGCAGGATGCCGTGCGTGCACAGCAGGTCGATCTCGGCCTCGGTCGAGTGCCCGGCCTTGCGCGCCTGGCGTTCGGCGACCTGGGGGCAGATGATCACGTCGCCGAGGACGCCCGGCTCGCTGGTGCGGCCGGGGCCCCCGGGACGCAGCTCGTCCATCGGGAAGGAGAGGACGTCGGTGGGCCCGGGCTCGTCCATCCACCGGACGTGCAGGTCCGTCATCGGTTCCTCGTCCACCAGCACCACGGACAGCTCGGCCAGCGGGTGGACGCGCATGGCGTCGAGCACGTGCCGAGCCAGGCGGGAGAGTCGCTCCTCGTCCACGGTGGTGACGCCCGACTCGTTGGCGACGTCGATACTCATCGGTTGCGGCTGCCTCACTTGGGAATCGTCATGGCCGAGCGGGATGACCGCCCGGCGGCGCGTCGCCGTCGCGTCCGCGCCGGGACGCCCGACGCCGATGGGCCCGCACCACGGCGGGCCCATCAGCTCGGACGTCGTACTACTCCAGTCTGCCCGCTATTCGGCGTGGCCGCTCCCCGCCCCGGCGTCGGTCGGGGTGTCGGCGGAGCTCCGCCGGTGCCCCGACCGGCGGGGGCGCCCTCCGTTGGCGCCCGGCCGACCGGCCTGGGCGGCGTCGTAGCGGCCGTAGGCGTCCACGATCTGACCGACGAGCCTGTGCCGGACCACGTCCTCGCTCGACAGGCGGACGAAGGCGATGTCGTCGATGTCACTCAGGATGTTCTCGATGGTGCGCAGGCCGCTGGTCTGCCCGCCGGGGAGGTCGACCTGGGTGACGTCGCCGGTCACGACGATCTTCGACCCGAAACCGAGCCGCGTGAGGAACATCTTCATCTGCTCGGGCGAGGTGTTCTGGGCCTCGTCCAGGATGATGAAGGAGTCGTTCAGGGTGTTGTGCGTCAGCAGGAAGTCCTCGGTGACGTAGAGGGAGTCCTCCGCCGCCACCTGGATGCAGACGCACTCCTCGGTCCCCGCCGGTTCGACGGAGTCCACGAAGCGCGTCGGACGGCCGCCGCCGCTGGCACGGTACCCGTCGATCTTGCGCCCGAGCCGGAACGGTGCGATCCCCTCGGGGAGCCGCAGGTCCAGGACGTGGGCGTCCTGGCGGTGGAACACCTCCCGGCCCCGGTCCCGGCCGGGCGCCCCTGCCTCCGCGCGGCGTGTGCGCTCGTACACCACTCCGCCGAGCGACCGCACCAGGAACCGGACCGCCTCCGCCAGGTGCGGAGAGGTGGTGCCGTACTGGATCCGGCAGCTGCGACCGGCCTGGGTGACCGGTCCGCCCTCGGCGTCCAGCAGCCCCTGGAGCAGGGCCAGCCGGACGTCGGCGGTGTTGTACAGGTAGTCGTGCGGGACGAACTCGGTGCCCGAGCCCGTGCCCCACAGTCCGAGTTCCCGCAGGACGGCCGTCACCGGGTCGGCGATGGTGATGGCGTCGCCGGGCTGGGATTCCCGGTTCAGGACGTGGTCCGGCCCCGACCTCCACCTCACCCGGACCCCGGGCAGGAGCCGGTCGAGCGACTCGGCCAGCTCCGGGTCCTCGGCGGCGAAGCCCGGCACCGTCGACCCGGTCAGGCACCCGTCCCCCAGGAGCAGTCCCAGGGCGTACGGATCCATGGGCACGTCCCGTGCCGGGAAGGCCACCGGGGCGCTGAGCAACGGGAGTTCGTACGTGTGGCCGTGGGCTGTCCGCAGGCCGCTCTCGATGATCTCCTTGGCGGTGAGCACCCGGTACGGCTTCCCGCGCCGGGTGTCGTCGCGCGTGCGCACGGACCACAGGTGGTCCTCGGAGCACAGGGTCGAGGCGCCGTCCTGCGACGCGAATCGGTAGATCGCCTTCCTGCCCTGCGGGTAGACCCCGATCACCGGTGTGGGCTCACCGTTCGAGCCGACAACGAGGTCGCCGACCCGAAGTTCGCCGATCGGACGGAAGCCCTCGGGGGTGAGGACCTTCGTCCCGACCGGTTGGGCCCGGCCACGCATGTACGCCAGGGGCGCGACCTCGATCGTCCCGGCCGACATCAGCTTGGGGATCGAGTCCGGATCGAGCATGTCGTGCAGCGCGTCGTACAGCGGCCGCAGGTACGGGTCGATCTTCTCGTAGAGGGTGCCCGGCAGGAAACCCAGCCGCTCGCCCGCCTCGACCGCCGGACGGGTGAGGATGATCCGGTTGACCTCCTTGTCCTGGAGGGCCTTGACCGCCTTGGCCATCGCCAGGTAGGTCTTGCCGGTTCCCGCCGGTCCGATGCCGAACACGACCGTGTGCCGGTCGATGATGTCGACGTACCGCTTCTGGTTGACGGTCTTGGGGCGGATCGTCCTGCCCCGGTTGGACAGGATGTTGGTCGTGAGCACGTCGGCGGGGCGTTCCGTGCCGGGCGTGCGCAGCATGTGGACCATGCGGTCGATGGTGTCGGGGGTGACGTGGGTGCCGCTCTTGGCGAGTTCGATGAGCTCCTCGACGAGGCGGACCACGACCGCGGTCTCCTCGGGGCTGCCGCTGATCGTGAACTCGTTGCCGCGGACGTGGATGTCGCTCTCGAACGCCCGCTCCAGCGCCCGGAGGAGTTCGTCCCCCGAGCCCAGCAGGCCGACCATGGTGTGCTCGTCCGGGACCACGACCTTGACCTGCGTGTCCTGTCGCGGTTGCGTGTGCGTTGTCTCGGCCATGACGTGGCCTTGCGGCCGCTGTCCCACCCTTCGTTCCGACCCCGCCCGCTCCGGCGGGGTGCGCCGCCCCCGGCACCCGAAACCGGTACCGGGCCCGCCCCTCGACCGGCGCCTCGCGCGGCTCACCGGCCCCTGGGACCACGCCTTGAGTCTACCAACGCGCCTCCGTCCGGCTCGATCGCTTTTTCGACCGCACCGGGGACCGGAGCCCTACCCGGGCGGCCAGTTCAGACCGCGCCCGCCCAGCAGGTGCCCGTGCAGGTGGAACACCGTCTGCCCGGCGCCGCTGCCGGTGTTGAACACCAGGCGGTACCCCGACTCGGCCACGCCCTCCGCCTCGGCCACCTCACGGGCCTCCAACGCGATCTCGTCCAGCAGCCCCGTCCCGGCGGCGGCCGCGGCCGCGGCGTCCGGGTGGTGGTCGCGCGGGACGATCAGCACGTGGGTGGGCGCCTGGGGGTTGATGTCGCGGAAGGCGACGGTGCGCTTCCCCTCGCGGACGATCTCGGCGGGCACCTCCCCCCGCACGATCTTGCAGAACAGGCAGTCGGCCTCGGCCATCGCGTACCTCCGTCGGGGGACTGCCGCCCGGATCGTTCCCGTGCGCGGGCCCGCGCGGGGGGCTCCGTGGCGGCCGTCTCGGAATGTCCGGTCCCCATGATGCCGCAGGTCCCGCCCACCGCACGCCATCGGGTTCGGAACCGGAAACCCTGGTACCGCGTCTCCTTTGGGAGAAGCACGATAGGCTTTGCACCCGTGCGCGGCGGGTCGTCGGCCTCCTCCGCCGACGTCCACCCTCCGGCGTGTTCGGCCTGAAACGCACCCCTACTTGGAAAAGAAGAGGTATGCCCTTTCGTAAACCCCGCGACAAGGGTGTGCGTCGAACTGATGTGACGACTGAAACCATGGTGGCGGGAGCCACCACGGCTTCCCTCGCCGTTGCCTGGGACGCCGACCACGCGGTGACCGAGCTCTACCGTGAGCACTACCGTCCCCTGGTCCGTCTCGCCTCGCTGCTCGTCCGGGACCACGCGACCGCGGAGGAGGTCGTGCAGGACTCCTTCGTCGCCATGCACTCGGCCTGGCGACGCCTGCGCGATCCCAACAAGGCCCTGTCCTACCTCCGGCAGGCGGTCGTGAACAAGGCCCGGTCGGTTCTGCGCCACCGGGCCGTCGTGGAGAAGCACGCGCCCAAGGCGCTGCCCGACGCTCCCAGCGCGGAACACGGCGCCATGAGCCAGTTGGAACGCGAGGCCGTCATCAGGGCCCTGCGCAAACTACCCACCCGTCAGCGAGAGGCCATCGTGCTCCGGTACTACGGCGACCTGTCCGAGGCGCAGATCGCGGACGCCATGGGGATCAGCAAGGGCGCGGTGAAGAGTCACACGTCCCGTGGCATCTCCGCACTCCGCTCTGTCCTGGAGCAGACGACATGACCAGTCCATCCGAGAACGACGCGTTCGAGAGCCGGCTCCGCTCGGTCCTGAGATCCGAGGCGGACGCGGTCGAGCCCTCCGCCGAGGCCCTGAACCTGATCCGTGAGCGGACCGAACGCGGACGCGGCTGGGCGTGGTTCGGACTGCCCTGGCTACGACCGGCGCTCGCGGTGGCGGGAGCGGTCCTGATCGCCGCGTCTGTGGTCATCTCCAGCCCCGAGGTCCGCGACCACGTACTGGAGATGACCACGGCGGGCGCCGACCGCGAGGGCACGCCCCAGGCCGCCGAGCCCTCCGGGGACGGCGTCGCCACCGACGCTCCCACCCCCGACGCGGGCGGTGGGACTCCGGCTCCGGAGCCGGAGCCCACTGACGCTCCGACGCCCACCCCGGAACCCTCGCGGGCGCCGTCCTCGTCGCCCGACGACATCCAGGCCAGCGCGACCTGCACCCCGGTGGAAGCCACCCCCACCGACCGGGAGAGCTCCGACGGCGCGCAGCCGTCGACGCCCCCCGCGGACGAGTGCGCCACCCCCGACGACGAGCCCACCGACGACGACTCCGAGGGCGGCACCGGCGGCACCGGCGGCGGTGAGGACGGCTCGGGCCAGGACGGCGGCTCGGACGGTGCGGGGAACGGCGGCCAGTCGCCCGGGGACAGCGCGGGCGGCACGGACACGACCAACGCTCCGGTGGAGTCCACGGTGCGCTGACCAGACGTCCGCAGCGAGCGCGGGGGCGTGCCCGGGACCGGATCCCGGGCACGCCCCCATGTCATGTCGTCCGTGCGCGCCCCGACCTCACGCGTGCCGCGGACCGTTCGTCACGCCCGGCGGGCGCCCCTCACCATCGACCGGTGCGCGTCTGGAGCACCGACAGCGCCGCCACCCCGGCGGTGGAGGTGCGCAGGACCGTCGGGCCCAGCAGGGCCGGGACCGCCCCGGCAGCGGTGAAGTCGTCGAGTTCGCCGTCGGAGAAGCCGCCCTCGGGACCGACCACCAGGACGATCCCGGCCGCGTCGCCCCGGGGCAGGTCCAGGTCGGCCAGGCGCCGGGCGCCGTCCTCGTGCAGGACGACGGCGAGGTCGGCCCCGGCCAGCAGCGCCGTCACGGCCGTGCGGTCGGCGAGGTCCGACACCTGCGGCAGCCGCCCCCGCCGCGCCTGCTTGGCGGCCTCCCGGGCGGTGGCGCGCCACCTGCCCAGGGACTTGGCCGCCCGGTCGCCCTTCCAGCGGGTGACACAGCGTTCGGCCGCCCAGGGCACGACGGTGTCCACCCCCGCCTCGGTCATCATCTCCACGGCCAGCTCGCCGCGGTCGCCCTTGGGCAGGGCCTGGACGACGGTCAGGCGCGGGCTGGGCTCGGGTTCGTCCCACCGGTCGACCACGCGGCAGACGATGCCGTCCTTGGCGACCCCGGTCACCGTGCAGCGCGCACGTCGGCCGAGGCCGTCGGACAGGTCCACCGTCTCGCCCTCGCGGATCCTGCGGACGACCGCCGCGTGCCGTCCCTCCGGACCCGACACCTCGATCCGGTCGGCCGCCAGGTCGGCGGTCCCGACGAGGAAGACCGGCGGGGTCACTTGGCTCCGAAGGCGTCGCGGAGCTTGGCGAACAGGCCGCCGTGTCCCGGACTGAACCGGCCCGGCGACTGGTCCTCGCCGCGCAGCTCGGCGAACTTGCGCAGCAGGGCCTCCTGCTCCTCGTCGAGTTTGGAGGGGGTCTCCACGTCGACGCGGATGCGCAGGTCGCCCCGCCCGCCTCCGTCGAGGTGGGTGACGCCCTTGTTCGGCAGGGTGATGACGTGGCCGGAGTTGGTGCCGGGGCGCAGGTCGATGTTCTCCGTGCCGTCGAGGGTGTCGAAGGCGAAGGAGGCGCCCAGCGCGGCCGCCGTCATGGGAACGGTCACCGTGCAGTGGAGGTCGTCGCCCCGGCGCTCGAAGGTGGGGTGGGGACGCTGGAGGATCTCCAGGATGATGTCGCCGCGCGGTCCGCCGTTGGGGCCGACCTCGCCCTCGCCCGCGAGCTGGATGCGGGTGCCGTCGTCGACGCCGGCGGGGATCTTGACCGTGCGGGTCACCTTCTCCCGCACCCGGCCCTCGCCCGCGCAGTCGGCGCAGGGGTCGGTGATGACCGTGCCCTGGCCCGAGCACTGCGGGCAGGGGCGCGAGGTCATGACCTGGCCGAGGAAGGAACGGGTGACCTGGGAGACCTCACCCTGGCCGTGGCACATGTCGCAGGTGGTGCGGTGCGACCCGGCGGCCGTCCCCTCGCCCTGGCAGGTCTCGCACAGGATCGCGGTGGGGAAGGTGATGTCCTTGCTGACGCCGAAGGCGGTCTCCTTCAGATCCAGCTCGACGCGGATCTTGATGCTGCGTCCACGACGGACCCGTTCACGCGGCCCCCGCGCGCCGGGCTGACCGCCGCCGAAGAACGCGTTCATGATGTCGTCGAACGCGAACCCGCCCGCGCCGCCGAAGCCGCCGGGGCCGCCGCCCGCCGGAGCGTAGGGGTCCTGGCCCATGTCGAACATCCGGCGCTTGTTCTCGTCGGAGAGGACCTCGTAGGCCTGGGTCACCTCCTTGAAGCGCTCCTGGGTGGCGGGGTCCGGGTTGATGTCCGGGTGCAGCTCGCGTGCGAGCCGGCGGTACGCCTTCTTGATCTCGTCCTTGGACGCGTCACGACGCACCCCGAGAACCTGGTAATAGTCTCTGGCCACTGAGTTACTGTCCTGCCAAAATCTGTCCGACATACCGGGCCACCGCGCGTACGGCGCCCATCGTTCCCGGGTAGTCCATCCGGGTGGGACCCACGACTCCGATCTTGGCCAGCGACTGGTTTCCCACGCCGTAGCCGGCCGACACGATGGAGGTGGACCGCAGACCCTCGTGGAAGTTCTCCTCGCCGATGCGCACGGTCAGCATCGAAGGGTCCTTCGCCTCACCCAGCAAACGGATGAGGACCATGTTCTCTTCCAGTGCTTCCAGAACGTCCCGCAGACTGGCCGCGAAGTCCACCGCCGCGAGGTTGGCGGTCCCGGCCAGGACGATCTTCTCCTCGTGCCGCTCGACCAGGCTCTCCAGCAGGACCGAGAGGACCGAGACGGCCATGGGGCGGTGTTCGGGGTCGATCTGGGCGGGGAGGTCGTCCACCGCGTCCGGGACGTCGCCGAGGGGAAGTCCCGCGATGGCCCGGTTCAGCATGGAGCGCAGATCGCCGACCGCGCTCTCGCTGATCTCGCCCGCGCCGTCGATCACCCGCTGCTCGACCCGGCCCGTGTTGGTGATGACGACCATCATCAGCCGCATCGCCCCCAGGGGCACCAGTTCCACGTGCTGCACCGACGAACGGGTCAGGGAGGGGTACTGGACGATCGCGACCTGGCGGGTGAGCTGGGCGAGCAGGCGCACCGTGCGCGCGATGATCTCGTCGAGGTCCACGGCTCCGGTGAGGAACGACTCGATCGCACGCCGCTCGGCCGCCGACAGCGGCTTGACCGAGGAGAGGCGGTCGACGAAGAGGCGGTAGCCCTTGTCGGTCGGCACGCGCCCGGCACTGGTGTGCGGCTGGGTGATGTAGCCGTCCTCCTCGAGGGCGACCATGTCGTTGCGGATGGTCGCGGGAGAGACCCCGAGACGGTGCCGGTCGGCGAGGGACTTGGACCCCACGGGCTCGTTGGTGTTGACGAAGTCCTCGACGACCGCACGCAGGACCGCGAGCTTGCGCTCATCCAGCAACTCGCCACCTCCTGGCACTCCGTGGTCCTCAGTGCTAATTCTATGCCCGGCCGCAAACGCGGTCGGCTACCCACGAGTACTAACGCGGCCTCCGATCCCCGATCTTCCCTCCTGGCCCGGCTGACGCCGGCCAGGCGGGCGGCGGCCGTGTCGGCCGCCGCACCCGATCGCCTCACGGGGCGCGGACCCCGCACCAGTAGACTGCACGACCGTGGCTACCAAGGGAACCGGCCGCTACGGCCGCGACGTGCTGGCCGAGGACTGGCGACGGCCCGGGAGGCGCGCGGTCCGCGAGACGCCGCTGAGCCGGGACCTGGTCGTGGAGGACGCCGAGGAGACGTTCTGCGGCGCCGTGGTGGCCTGGGACAAGGCGACCGTGACCCTGGAGGACCGGCACGGCCGGCGCCGCGTGTTCGATCTGGAGCCCGCGGCGTTCCTGGTGGACGGCGAGCCGGTCACCCTCGTCCGCCCCGCCGGGGCGCCGAGGGGGCCGCTGCGCAGCGCCTCGGGCTCGGTCGCGGTGACGGGCGCCCGGGCGCGCACGGCACGCGAGAGCCGCATCTACGTCGAGGGCGCGCACGACGCCGAGTTGGTCGAGAGGGTCTGGGGCCACGACCTCCGGGTGGAGGGTGTGGCCGTGGAGTTCCTCGAGGGCGTCGACGACCTGCCCGCGATCGTCGCGGAGTTCGCGCCCGGCCCCGGCCGCCGGCTGGGCGTCCTGGTGGACCACCTGGTGCCCGGGTCGAAGGAGAGCAGGATCACCGCACAGATCCGCGGCGACCACGTGCTGGTGACCGGACACCCCTACGTCGACGTCTGGCAGGCGGTGCGCCCCCGCAGCGTGGGCATCGCGGCCTGGCCGGAGGTGCCCCGGGGTGTCCCCTGGAAGGAGGGGGTGGTCCGGGCCCTGGGCTGGCGGACGGACACCGGTGGGGCCTGGCGCCGGATCCTGGGGTCGGTCCGCTCGTACGCCGACCTGGAACCGTCCCTTCTCGGCCGCGTGGAGGAGCTCATCGACTTCGTTACGGGACCGCATCCCGGCGAACACTAGGATTCACACCAGGCGACGGCGAGGACGCCCTGCGTCCGGTCGTGCCGGTCGCCCGTCCCGGGCCCTCCGCGGTCGTCGGCACAGACCCCCAGACAACAACCGCCCCTCAGCAGCGGAGCCAAGGATCAGCATGAGCGAGACCCCGACGAACCCCCCGTCCCCGGAGGACCCGCAGGGTCAGCCGCCGGAGCAGCCCCCGTCGGCCCCGGAACGGCCGGACCAGGCCCAGGCGCAGGGGTCCGCGCAGCAACCGCCCGCACAGCCCGGGCCGACCCAGCCGTCCGGTGAGCAGTCGCCGTACGCGCCGGGGCCGGAGGCAGCTCAGCCCCTGCCCCCGGGCCACGGCCAGCCCTCCGGCGGGCAGCCCCCCTACACGGCCCAGCCGGTGCAGCAGCAGCCCTACGCGGGCCAGCCCGGATACGCGCAGTCCTCCGGCGGCCAGCCGCCGTACGCGCCGCGGCCGGAGGGAGGCCACCCGTCCGGTGGCCAGCCCGGCCACGGACAGCCCTCGGGCGGGCAGCCGGGCTACGGACAGCCCTCGGGCGGGCAGTCCGCCTACGCTCCCCGGCCCGAGGCCCCGCAGCCCTACGCTCCCCAGCCCGACCAGGCTCAGCCCCAGGCCTATCCCCAGCAGCCCGCGCCGGGCCAGGCGGGGCAGCCGTTCCAGGGCCAGCCGGTGCAGGGCCAGCAGCCGTCGGGCGGCCAGCCGGGCTTCGCCCCGCCGCCCGGCGCCCCGGGGCAGCCGCCGTACGCGCCGCAGCCGGAGGCCGCGCCCCCGCAGTCCTACGGCCAGCAGCTCGCGGCAGCTCAGTCCGGATTCGCTCCCCGGCCCGGTCAGCCGGCCCAGCCCGGATTCGGACAGCCCCAGCCGCCGCGGTTCCCCGGCGCCCAGGCGCCGCACGGTCAGCCCGGCCCCTACGGTCAGCCTCCCGCTCCGGCCGACGACGGCACCCTCGTGTCGATGATCGCGCACCTGTCCGGGTTCGTGGTCGCCTTCCTCGGGTGGATCCCGCCCCTGGCGATCTACCTCGCCAAGCGCGACCAGTCGCCGACCGTGCGGCACCACGCGTCGGAGGCGGCCAACTTCCAGTTGACGCTGCTCATCCCCTACGTCTTCGCCTGCGTGGTCTTCATCGGACTGGGTATCTTCTTCCCAGGGCTGTCCTGGATCGGCATCGCCGTGATCGCGCTGATCTGGATCCTCGCGATCGTCCTCGGCGTCCTGGGCGCCTCCAACGCGAACAAGGGAATCTGGTACCGCTACCCGGTGAGCATCCGACTCCTGAAGTAGTCCCCCCATGAGTGCCTGAGTGAGTCAGCACGAAGGGACACCGCCATGTCGCACCCGAACACACCACCTCCCGAGGAACCCGACGACCGGGAGCGGCGGCAACAGGGCCAGGAGGGCACGGGCGGCCAGCCGCCGGCCAGCGGGCCCGAAGGCGGCGGCCAGCCCGGGTACGGGCCTCCGCCCGGCGAGGGCCCCGGATACGGTCCGCCGCCCGGCGGCCAGGCTCCGGGCGGGTACCGGACGGGCGGCTACGGCGGCTACCAGCCGGGCGGGCCCGCGCCCGGCGGCGCCGAGCCCTCGTCGGCCACCACCGGCCAGCCCAACCAGGCGGAACGGCAGATGGGTCTGATCGCCCACCTGGGCGGCGGCCTGGCCGGATTCTTCTTCTCCGGGTTCGGCTGGCTCGTCCCGCTGATCGTGTACCTGGTCAAGAAGGACGAGTCTCCGTTCGTCCGCGACCAGGCGGCGCACGCGCTCAACTTCCAGTTGCTGATCACGATCGGGATCGTCGTGTCGTGGGTGTTGACGCTGGTGATCATCGGAGTGCTGACGTGGATCGTCGTGGCCGTGGTCTGCCTGGTCTTCGGCATCCTCGGCGGCCTGGCCGCCAACCGGGGCGAGTGGTACCGCTACCCGTTCAACGTCAGCTGGGTGAAGTAGCCCCGGTCCCGCGCGGGGCCGCGTCCCGGAGGGACACGGATCACGTCAGGTCGCGGACCACGGCGTCGGCGAGCAGGCGTCCCCTGCGGGTCAGGACGGCGCGGCCCGCGTCGTGGGCCCCGGGGTCGAGCAGACCCCCGGCCACGGCGCGCCGCGCCGCCTCCCTGCCCCGCGGCTCCAACAGGTCGAGCGGGCACCCCCGTTCCACCCGCAGCTCCAGCAGGACGCGCTCGAACCGGCGCTCCTCCGCGGTGAGCACCTCGCGTGCCTGCCCCGGGCTCGACCCCTGCGCCAGCCGCGCCGCGTAGGCGGCGGGGTGCTTGACGTTCCACCACCGGGTGCCGCCGACGTGGCTGTGCGCCCCCGGACCGACGCCCCACCAGTGGCCACCGGTCCAGTAGAGGAGGTTGTGCCTGCTGCGGCCCTCCGGGGTGCGCGCCCAGTTGGACACCTCGTAGGGGGCGAACCCGGCCTTGGCGAGGGCCTCGTCGGCCATGAGGTAGCGGTCGGCCATGGTGTCGTCGTCGGGCGCGGTGAGCTCCCCCCGGCGGACCCGCGCGGCCAGGCGGGTGCCCTCCTCCACGATGAGCGAGTAGGCGGAGACGTGGTCGGGGTCGGCGGACAGCGCGGCGTCCAGGGAGGCGGCCCAGTCGTCGTCGCTCTCGCCTGGGGTGCCGTAGATCAGGTCCAGGTTGACGTGCTCGAACCCGGCCGCGCGGGCCCACGCCACGCACCGCTCGGGCCGTCCCGGCGTGTGCCCGCGCTCCAGGACGCGCAGCACGTGCGGGCGGGCGCTCTGCATGCCGAAGGAGACGCGGGTGAACCCGGCCTCGCGCAGCCGCGCCAGGTAGGCGGGGTCCACGGTCTCCGGGTTGGCCTCCGTGGTCAGCTCGGCGTCGGGGGCCAGTCCGAAGCGGTCCCGGATCGCGCCGACGATCCTGCCCAGGTCCTCGGCGGGCAGGAGCGTGGGCGTCCCTCCGCCGACGAACACCGTGCCCACCTGGGGACGGTCACCGCGCAGGACCCGGTCGGCCAGCTCGACCTCGGCGATCGCCTGGTCGGCGTAGGTCTCCCGGGAGGCGGTGGCCGTGCCGTCGCGCGAGACCAGCTCGTCCGCGGTGTAGGTGTTGAAGTCGCAGTAGCCGCACCGCGTGACGCAGAACGGCACGTGGACGTAGAACCCGAGCGGGCGGTCGCCGAGTTCGGCGAGGGAGGACGCGGGAAGGTCCCCGCCCCGCGGGACGGGTTCGCCGTCGAGGGCAACGGAAGGCATGTCTCCAGTGTCGCCGACCCGGCGACGTGCCCGGGCCGGCGAGGCGGAGGGGGCGGCCCCGCCGGTCTCCTCCTACGCGCGGGCGGACTCCACGGCGCCGCCGGCCGTGGCGTCCGCGGACTCGGCGAACCGCGGCTGGACGGGTGCGGCGACGCGGGGCGGGGCGACGGCGGTGGAACCGCGCACGATCAGCTCGGGGTCGAACAGGTACTCGGTGTGGGAGACGTGGTGTCCGGCGATCTCGTCGCACAGGGCGCGGACGGCCGCGAGCGCCATCGCGTTGACCGGCTGGCGGACCGTGGTCAGCGGCGGGTCGGTGAACGCGATGAGCTGGGAGTCGTCGAAGCCGACCACCGAGAAGTCCTCGGGGACGCGCAGTCCGCGTTGGCGGGCGGCGCGGATGGCGCCCAGGGCCATCATGTCCGAGCCGCAGACCATGGCCGTGACGCCGCGCTCGATGAGGCGGGTGGCGGCGGCGTGGCCGCCCTCGACCCCGAACAGGGACAGCTCGACGAGTTCCCCGCCGTCCAGGCCGTGCTGGGCCAGCGTCTGGTGGTAGCCGTCGAGCTTGCGGCGGACGGGGACGTAGCGCTCGGGACCGCTGGTGAAGCCGATCCGCGTGTGGCCCAGGGCGACCAGGTGGTTGACGGCCAGGCGCCCGGCCTCCCTGTCGTCGCAGGAGATGAAGGCGGCGGGGATGGCGTCGGCGAACCCGTTGACGAGCACGATGGGCAGACGGCGCGACACGAGGGCCTGGTAGCGCTCGTGGGAGGCGGAGGTGTCGGCGTGGCGCCCGGAGACGAAGAGGATGCCGGAGACGTTGCGCTCCAGCAGCAGTTCGACGTACTCGTCCTCCGTTATCCCGCCGGGGGTCTGGGTGCACAGGACGGGGGTGTAGCCGCGCTGGGCGAGGGCGCCCTCCGCCGCCTGGGCGAACATCGGGAAGACAGGGTTCTCCAGTTCGGGGATGACCATCCCCACGAGTCCGGCCGAGCGCTGGCGCAACCGGGCGGGCCGCTCGTAGCCGAGGACGTCCAGTGCGGTCAGGACGGCCTTGCGCGTGTCGCTTCCGACACCGGGTTTGTCGTTGAGCACCCGCGAGACGGTCGCTTCGCTGACACCTGCGTGCCGCGCGATGTCGGCAAGTCGTGGACCCATGCGGACAACTCTAGTCGAGATCACCGTCACATGGCCGCAAGTAGGCGGTAATCTTGCGCAAGAAGTTGCAGAGGCCCACAGGGAAGGACCCCCGTTTTGCTCCAGGCACACTGGTGGCGCGACGCCGCCATCTACCAGATCTACGTGCGCAGCTTCGCCGATTCCAACGGCGACGGGGAAGGCGACCTGGCCGGGATCCGCGAACGCCTCCCCCACCTCGTCGAGCTCGGCGTCGACGCCCTCTGGCTGACGCCCTTCTACGTGTCCCCGCTCGCCGACGGCGGGTACGACGTCGCCGACTACCGCGACGTCGACCCCAGGTTCGGCACCCTGGAGGACTTCGACGCCCTTCTCTCCGCCGCCCACGACGCCGGCGTGCGCGTGATCATCGACGTCGTGCCCAACCACTCCTCGTCGGCGCACCGCTGGTTCCGCGAGGCCGTGGCCGCCGAGCCCGGCGCACCCGAGCGCGCCCGCTACCTGTTCCGCGACGGCAGGGGGCCGGACGGCGAGCAGCCGCCCAACAACTGGAGGTCGATCTTCGGCGGCCCCGCGTGGACCCGCCTCAAGCGGCCCGACGGCACGCCCGAGCAGTGGTACCTGCACCTGTTCGACGCCGAGCAGCCCGACTTCGACTGGACCAACCCGGAGGTCCACGAGGAGTTCGACGACGTGCTCCGGTTCTGGCTGGACCGCGGCGTGGACGGGTTCCGGATCGACGTCGCGCACGGCATGGTCAAGGACCCGGCCCTGCCCGACATCGCCGACGACGCCAAGGCCGACCTCCTCGACGGCAGCACGACCCTGCCCTACTTCGACCAGGACGGCGTGCACGAGATCTACCGGCGCTGGGCCGCCATCGCGGCCGAGTACCCGGGCGACCGCGCCCTGGTGGCCGAGGCGTGGGTGGAGGACGCCGACCGGGTGGCGCGCTACCTGCGGCCTGACGAGCTGCACCAGGCGTTCAACTTCGAGTACCTGACCGCGCCCTGGGACGCCGGGCGCCTGCGCCAGGTCGTCGAACGTTCTCTGACCGCCAACGCGGCGGTGGGCGCAACGACCACGTGGGTGCTGTCCAACCACGACGTGACGCGCCACGTGACGCGGTTCGGAGGAGGTGAGCAGGGGCTGCGCCGGGCGCGCGCGGCGACGCTGCTCATGCTGGCGCTGCCCGGGTCGGTCTACCTGTACCAGGGCGAGGAGCTGGGCCTGCCCGAGGTCACCGACCTGCCCGAGGAGGCGCTCCAGGACCCGACGTGGGAGCGGTCGGGGCGCACCGAGCGCGGGCGCGACGGCTGCCGGGTGCCGCTGCCCTGGGAGGAGGGGCCCGCCCCGTGCGGCTTCGGCCCCGAGGGCAGTGTGCCCTGGCTGCCGATGCCGGAGGGGTGGGGCGCGCTGGCGCGTTCCGCCCAGCGCGGGGCCGAGGGGTCGACGCTGGAGCTGTACCGGCGTGCGCTGCGGCTGCGGCGCGAGCTGGAGGCACTCGGCGACGGGACCATGACCTGGGTGGACGCCCCTGAGGGTGTGCTGTGCTTCGAGCGCGAGCCGGGCGTGCGCTGCGCCGTCAACCTCGGCGACGCGCCGGTCGAGGTCGCCGCGGCGGGCGAGGTGCTCGTCGCCAGCGGGCCGGTGGAGGCGCCCTCGGAGGGGCGCCTGACCCTGCCCGGTGACACGGCGGTGTGGCTGCGGAACTGAACCGTGCCCGCGTGAGGGCTCCGTTTCACGCGTCCGTCGCCCGTGCTCGTCCACGGGCGCCGAGGGTGACGGGTGGTCCCACCCGTCACCCCCCACCGCCGTCGACCGACGCCTCCGGCGCGGCACCCCCCTCTTCGCCACCCTCCACCACCCACGCGGCACGCCCGCCCGGACCGCCTCCACGCGCACCCGACGTCGGGCACGGCCGCACGCGTGACCGCACGCCGCACCGTCACGACCTGCGATGACAACGCAGAGAGAAGTGTCCACCACCCTCGGTGCGCCATCACCGGACCGTTTCCTGGACGTTTCCGCATCTTTATCCCCGACGTCTGCAAAACCTTTCAAAACTTGCAAGGTATTGCTAATGTCACACCACAGCGCAGGTCCGCGACGGTCCCGACCACCGGCCCCTCGCGTGCGCACCCCCATCAGTACCGCCTCCCGGAGGGAAGACACCATGAGATTCCGCAGCGCACCAGCGTTCGCCGGTATCGCCGCGATCGCCCTGATGGCGACCGCCTGCGGCGGCGACGAGGGCGACGGAGGCGAGGCGTCCGGGGGCGGCGAGCTCGTCGTCTGGACCGACCCCGAGCGCGCCGACGCCGTCCAGGCCGCCGCTGAGCAGTTCTCCGAGGCCAACGGCATCAATGTCAGCGTGGACAGCGTGGCCTTCGAGGACATGCAGGGAGACGTGCTCAACGCCCACCAGGCGGGCAACGCCCCGGACGTCTTCATCGGCGCCCACGACTGGACCGGGAACCTGGTGCGCAACGGAGCCGTCCAGCCGGTCGAGCTGCCCGAGGACCGGGCGGCGATGCTCGACGGGACCGCGCTGGACGCCATGACCTTCGACGGCCAGCTCTTCGGCGTCCCCTACGCGCAGGAGAACCTCTTCCTCCTGCGCAACACCGCGCTCGCCCCCGAGGCCCCGGCGACCTTCGAGGAGATGGTCGAGGCCGGGACCCGGCTCCAGGAGGACGGCGAGGTCGGCGAGGTACTGTCCATGGCGGTCGGCCAGGAGGGCGACCCCTACCGGATGAACACCCTGTTCACCTCGGCCGGGGGATACCTGTTCGGCCAGGACGACACCGGCACCTGGGACCCCGCGGACCTCGGCGTGGGCACCGACGCGTCGATCGAGGCGATGGAGCGGATCGCCGAGTACGGCGAGGACGGCTCGGGCGTGCTCCGCCGCTCCATCACCACCCAGAACGACGCCGCGCTGTTCTTCGACGAGGAGACCGCCTTCTTCGTCGCTGGCCCCTGGAACCTCGCCGACGCCGACGAGTCGGGAATCGACTACGCGATCAGCCCCGTCCCCGGGTTCGAGGACGCCGGCCCGGCCCGCCCCTACATCGGCTACCAGTCCTTCTTCGTGACCGAGGGCAGCGCCAACTCCGCGCTCGCCGAGGAGTTCGTGACCAACCTCGTCACCGACACCGAGTTCATCCTGGGCCTGTACGACGCCGACCCGCGCGTCCCCGTCCAGGCCGACGCCCTGGAGAGCGTCTCGGCCGACGACCCCAACGTCGCCGCGATCGCCGAGGCGGGCGCCGAGGGCATGCCGATGCCGTCCATCCCGGAGATGGGCGAGACCTGGCAGCCGCTCGGCGTCGCCCAGGCCGAGATCATCGGCGGCGGCGACGTCCGCGAGGCCATGGAGGCCGCGGCGCGGACCATCTCCGAGCAGATCGGCGAGTAGGCGTGCCGGTTCCCGAATCCGACACGGCGGGCGCCCCCGCGAACGGGGCGCCCTCCCGTCCACCGCTGCCGGGCGGGCGCTGGGCCCGCGACGGGTCGCTGGCAGGGCGGATCGCCAAGATCGGCCTGCTGGGCCTGTTCACGGCGCTCGGCGTCTGGGCCCTGCTGCCCCTCTACCTCGCGGGCAACTGGCTCGGCCTCGCGCTGGTCGTCGCCGTGGTGGCGCTGGTCTACTACGTCTACCTGTCCCGGCGCACCGTCCCGGCCAAGTACCTGGTGCCCGGCGTCCTGTTCCTGCTGGCCTTCCAGATCCTGCCGGTCCTGTACACGATGAGCACGTCGGTCACCAACATGAGCGACGGCCACCGCGGGGACAAGCAGCAGGCGATCAACGCCGTCGAATCCCTGTCCGTGACACGGGCGCCCGACTCCGAGGAGTACGTGCTCACCGTCGCCACCACCGGTGACCCGGACACGGGCGAGCTGGTCTTCCTCCTCACCGACGGAGAGGGCGAGGCCTTCGTCGGCGACGCCGACGGGCTCGACGGCCTCGGCGGCGCCACCGTCGACCCCTCGGGCAAGGTCACCGAGGCCTTCGGGTACACGATCCTCTCCCCCGCGCAGGTCAACGCCCGCAGCGCCGAGCTGGAGGAGTTCGCCGTCCCGACGGGGAGCGGCACGGGCATCCGCTCCAGCGGCCTGTCCACCGCCTACGAGGGGACGGCGGTCCGCTCCTACGACGCCGGGTGTGACTGCGTCACGGACAGTGAGACCGGAACCGTCTACGTCGCCGACGACGAGCGCGGCGCGTTCGTCTCCGAGGACGGCGACCGCCTGCCGCAGGGCTGGCAGGTGAACGTCGGCCTCGACAACTTCGCCCGGTTCCTGCTCGACCCGGCCTTCGCCTCGTCGTTCTTCGGCATCCTGGTGTGGAACATCGCCTTCGCCGTCGCCGTGACCGGCCTGGTGTTCGTGGTGGGACTGGCCGTGGCGCTGACGCTGCACGTCCCGCGCATGCGCGGCAAGGTCGTGTACCGGATCCTGGTGGTCCTGCCCTACGCCATGAGCTCGCTGGCCATGTACCTGCTGTGGCGGGACATGTTCAACACCGACTTCGGCCTGTTCAACCGGATGCTCGGACTCCAGGTGGACTGGTTCGGCAACGCGTGGAGCGCCCGGGCGGCGGTCATCCTCGCCAACGTGTGGCTCGGGTACCCGTACATGTTCCTCGTGAGCACGGGGGCGCTCCAGGCCATCCCGCGCGAACTGGAGCAGGCCGCGCGGATCGACGGCGCCAACGCCTGGCAGGCCTTCCGGCACGTGACGCTGCCCCTGCTCATGGTGGCGATGACGCCGATCCTGGTCGCCGTGTTCGCCTTCAACTTCAACAACTTCAACGCCGTGTGGCTGCTCACCCGCGGCGGCCCGCTCTTCTCGGACAACTCCACGGCCGGGGCGACGGACCTGCTCATCACCTACACGTACCGGCTCGCCTTCAACGAGGCCACCGCCCAGTACGGGTACGCCGCCGCGCTGTCGGTGATGATCTTCGTCATCGTCTCGGTGATCTCCGTGGTGAGCCTGTGGCGGAGCAGGGCACTCAAGGAGGTGGACTGATGACGGCGCGGACCGCCGGGGCCGCACGGCTCCGCCACGAACGCACCGCGGCGACCCGGTTCGGACTGTGGGCGGCCCGCCTGGGCTGGCGGCACGCGGTCATGTGGCTGGTCGCGGCCTTCGCCCTCTTCCCCGTGCTGTTCGTGCTCTCGGCCGCGCTCAACCCGCTGGGCACGCTGAGCAGCGCGGAGCTGTGGCCGACGGGCGCGAGCCTGGCCAACGCGCGCGACCTGTTCCAGAACACACCGTTCACCACCTGGTACGCCAACTCGCTGTTCTTCGCGCTCACCAACGCGGCGGTCACGGTGCTGCTGTCGGCGCTGGCGGCGTACGCGTTCAGCCGGATGCGGTTCCGGGGGCGCCGGGTCGGGCTGGTCGGGCTCCTGGTGATCCAGATGTTCCCGCAGTTCCTGGCGATCGTGGCGCTCTACCTGATGTTCTCCGGCATCGGCGAGTACTACCCGGCGATCGGGTTCGACACCCGCTGGGGGCTGCTGCTGGTCTACCTCGGCGGCGCGCTGAGCATCAACACGTGGCTGATGAAGGGCTTCTTCGACACCGTTCCCAAGGAGTTGGACGAGTCCGCGCAGATCGACGGGGCCACCCACGCGCAGGTGTTCTTCCGGATCATGCTGCCCCTGGTCACGCCGGTCCTGGCGATCGTGGCGCTGCTGGTGTTCATCTCCACCATCAACGAGTTCCTGCTGGCGAGCGTGTTCCTGCGCGACACCGACGCCAAGACGCTCGGGCTGGGGCTGTACCAACTGGTCGCCTCGCAGCGCAACGCCAACTTCGGGATGTTCGCGGTGGGCGCGGTGATGCTGTCCCTGCCGACGTTGGCGGTGTTCTGGTTCCTCCAGCGGTTCATCACCGAAGGCCTGACCTCCGGCGCGGTCAAGGGCTGACCGGACCGGCCCCGCGCTCCCGGTCCGGGAGCGCGGGGCCGGGGAGCCTACTTCTTCTTCTTGTCCTCGCCGCCGCTGTCGGTGGACAGCGCGGAGATGAACGCCTCCTGGGGGACCTCCACGCGGCCGACCATCTTCATGCGCTTCTTGCCCTCCTTCTGCCTCTCCAGCAGCTTGCGCTTACGGCTGATGTCACCGCCGTAGCACTTGGCGAGCACGTCCTTGCGGATGGCGCGGATGTTCTCCCGGGCGATGACCCGGGCGCCGATGGCCGCCTGCACGGGGACCTCGAACTGCTGCCGGGGGATGAGCTCGCGCAGCTTCTTGGTCATCTCGACGCCGTACGTGTAGGCCTTCTCCTTGTGCACGATCGCCGAGAAGGCGTCCACGGCCTCGCCCTGGAGCAGGATGTCCACCTTGACCAGGTCCGCCTCCTGCTCGCCGGTGGGCTCGTAGTCGAGCGAGGCGTAGCCCTTGGTGCGCGACTTCAGGTGGTCGAAGAAGTCGAAGACGATCTCGGCCATGGGGAGGGTGTAGCGCATCTCCACACGGTCCTCGGACAGGTAGTCCATACCGTGCATGGTGCCGCGCCGCTCCTGGCACAGCTCCATGATCTGGCCGATGTAGTCGGAGGGGCTGAGCACGGTCCCCTTGACGACGGGCTCGAAGATCCTGGCGATCTTGCCGTCGGGGAACTCGCTGGGGTTGGTCACCACGTGCTCGGTGCCGTCCTCCATCTCCACGCGGTAGATCACGTTGGGCGCGGTGGAGATGAGGTCGAGGTTGAACTCGCGCTCCAGACGGGCACGGGTGATCTCCAGGTGCAGCAGACCGAGGAAGCCGCAGCGGAAACCGAAGCCGAGCGCCGCGGAGGTCTCCGGCTCGAACACCAGCGAGGCGTCGTTGAGCTGGAGTTTCTCCAGCGCGTCGCGCAGCACCGGGTAGTCGGTGCCGTCGATCGGATACAGGCCCGAGAACACCATCGGCTTGGGCTCCTGGTACCCGGCGAGCATGTCGGTCGCGGGTGCGTTCAGGGAGGTGATGGTGTCGCCGACCTTGGACTGGCGCACGTCCTTGACGCCGGTGATGACGTAGCCGACCTCGCCCACGCCCAGGCCGTCGCACTTCCTGGGCTCGGGCGAGCTGACGCCGATCTCCAGGATCTCGTGCGAGGCCCGGGTCGACATCATCTGGATGCGCTCGCGCGGGCTGAGCCTGCCGTCGATCACGCGGACGTAGGTGACGACACCGCGGTAGGTGTCGTAGACGGAGTCGAAGATCATCGCGCGGGCGGGCGCGTCGGCCTCGCCGACGGGCGGCGGCACCTGGTTGACGATCTCGTTGAGCAGCTCCTCGACGCCCTCACCGGTCTTGGCGCTGACCTTGAGCACGTCGGAGGGCTCACAGCCGATGATCCCGGCGAGCTCCTCGGCGTACTTCTCCGGCTGGGCGGCGGGAAGGTCGATCTTGTTGAGCACCGGGATGATGGTGAGGTCGTTCTCCAGCGCCATGTACAGGTTGGCGAGGGTCTGCGCCTCGATGCCCTGGGCGGCGTCCACCAGCAGGACGGCGCCCTCGCACGCGGCCAGGGAGCGGGACACCTCGTAGGTGAAGTCGACGTGGCCGGGGGTGTCGATGAGGTCGAGCGTGTACGTCCTGTCGTCGAGCGCGGTGAACGGGATGCGCACCGCCTGCGACTTGATGGTGATGCCGCGCTCGCGCTCGATGTCCATGCGGTCCAGGTACTGGGCGCGCATCTGGCGGTCCTCGACGACGCCGGTGATCTGGAGCATCCGGTCGGCCAGCGTCGACTTGCCATGGTCGATGTGCGCGATGATGCAGAAGTTGCGGATCAGCGCGGGATCGGTCCAGTTCGGCTGTGCCACCGTGCTCCGTTCACAGGTTGGGTCCGGGTCCCGGGCGGGCCCTGGGCTCCGCCCCGCCGCGGCTCGGGCCGACGGCGTCGTCCATCATCCCACGGGGACGGGGTCGTCCTCTCCGGAGACGCCCGCGACCCGTAGGGCAGTATGGGGCGCGGATTCGGGACCGGTGTCCAGATTATGCGACCTGGAGCTGGGAACGGGCCGTCGGGAGGCGTGCCGGGCGCGCGGGTTCGAGAGCCGGGGAGGAACGGACCGTTGAGGTGGTTTCTGACACGCGTGCTGGCCGGGCTGGCGGCGATCGTCGTGGTGCTGGTGGGGGCCGCGGCGCTCCTGGGGTACCAGTTCACGGGTGAGCCGGCGCCGTGGGCGGCGTCGCAGGGCGCCGACGCGGCCTGGGTGGGCTCGTGGGAGGACACGGCGGCGCTCGACGCCGTTCTGTCGACCGGCGCGGTGAACACGGTGTACGTCTACGCGGGCGAGATCGGCGCCGACGGCGCCGTCGAACGGGTTCCCGGCACCGGGGAGCTGCTCTCGTGGTTGGAGTCGCGGTACCCGGACGTGCGGGCGCTGGCGTGGCTGAGGCACGTGACCGAGGGGTCCTCGCTGATCCGGGACCGGTTCGACGAGGAGGCCCGGGCGGCGCTGGCGGGCGCAGCCGCCGAGGTCGCCGCCGACGGTTTCGCGGGGCTGCACCTGGAGGTCCGGCCGGTCACCGTGAACGACCCCTCGGTGCCGGAGCTGATGGGCATGGTGCGCGAGGAGCTGGGTGAGGACGCCGTGTTCTCGGTGCAGGCCCAGCACGTCGAGTTGGCGCCCGGCGGCCGGGTGCCGGCGTTCGTGGCGGGCGGCGAGGAGAAGTACTGGTCCGCGGGGTACCTGGACCGCGTGACCGAGTACGCGGACGAGGTCGTCCTCCCGGGCGTGGGCGCGGGCATGCCCGCGGAGGCCCTGTACGGGGGGTTCATGGTGCGGCAGGTGACCGAGGGGGTGACGGCGCTCAGCGGCCGGGACGGGGTGACGCTGAGGTTCGGCCTGCCGGCGCACACCAGTGGGGAGTGGGGGCCGGCCGAGGACACCGAGTCGGTGGCGACCGCGCTCGCCGGCGTGCGTCTGGGAATGACGCGCGTGGAGCCGCCGGAGGGGATGACGCTGGGTGTGGGCCTGTACGTGGCGGACGAGGCCGACCCGGAGGACCTGGCGGCCTACACCGCGGGCTGGCTGCTCACCTAGCCGCGGTCTCCGGTCAGCCCGTGCACGAAGTGGTGCGCGCGTGCGGCATACTGGAAGTCCGTGTCTCGGACCTCCGTGTTCGCATTCGAGCCCTGAGGACTCACACACCCTGTGTCGGCGCCCGCGCCGGCCGCTCGCGGTACGGCTGCCCGCGAGCTGAGCCGCCGGTTCACCCGACGCGATGATCAGATCAACTGGAGCACGTTTTCGCATGGCGAACATCAAGTCGCAGAAGAAGCGCATTCGGCAGAACGAGAAGGCTCGTGTCCGCAACCAGGCGGTGCGCTCTTCGCTGAAGACGGCCATCCGCAGGTTCCGTGAGGCCGCCGAGGCCGGCAACGTCGAGCAGGCCGTCGTCGCCCAGCGCGCCGCCGCGCGTGCGCTGGACAAGGCGCACAGCAAGGGCGTCATCCACAAGAACCAGGCCGCGAACCGCAAGAGCGCGATCGCCCAGCGCCTGCACAAGCTTCAGTCCGCCTAGGACTGGAACCCTGACGGGTGGGGCCCGGTCCGGCGAGTGCGCCGGACCGGGCCCTTCGTCGTCGCTCGGGAGGGGATCCCCGAGTTGTCCACAGCCTGGAATCGCCCGCTGACACCGCGTGGGCGCTTTCCTACCGTGGAGGGCATGAGCCTTCAGCGCCGCATCCGACGTGCCCCCTCCGCCCCCGGTCCCCGTGAGCGACTCCGTACGGTCTCCCTCGGGACCGCCGACCACGGCGACGGTCCGCACCCGCCGCCCGGCACCGCCGGGCCGCCGCCCGCGATCCCGAGCGCGCCCTACGCCGTGGTCGCCCCGCAGGCCCGGGAACCGGTGGCGGACGGACGGTCCCCGCGGCGGGACCCCGCGGCGACGCGTGGCGCCCGCGCCCCGCGACCGACGGCCGCCGAGGCACCGGAGTCGGCGCGGGACACCGGGTCCGCGGCGGCCGGGAGGGGCGCCGCCCCGGGTGACGACCGCCCGACGGACCCACCGCGCCCGAAGGCGGCCTCGTCCCGGAGGGCGCGCACCCGCACGGGCGGTGCGCACGGCGATCCGGACGGCCGACGCCCGCCGGACACTACGGGCACCGGGCACGACCGCCCGACGGCCCCACCGACCCCTCAGACAGCGAACCCCAGAAGGGTGCGCCCCCACGCGGACGACGTCCACGGCGACCGGATCGACCGCCCGCCGTCGGGCTACGAGGAGTTCCTCCCCGAGTCGCCGGCGTCGGCGCTGGAACGGGTCACCCAGCGGTGGCGGATCGACGCCGCCCTGTCGCGGCGCGCGGTCCTCGCCCTCCTCGTCCTGAGCCTGATCGCGGTGGGATCCGCCCTGGTGCTCCTGCGCGACCGGCCCGAGCCGGTGACCGCCGAGGCGGTCACCGCCGTGTCTCCCGCCGCGAGCGGCGGTTCGGGGGAGTCCGCCGGAGCGGGCGACCCGGGCGGCACGGCGCCCGAGCCCGCGCGACCGCAGGAGGACCTGGTGGTCCACGTGGGCGGAGAGGTCGCCGAACCCGGGCTGTACACCGTGCCCCCGGGTTCGCGGGTGGCCGACGCCGTGGAGGAGGCGGGCGGTGCGCTGCCGGACGCCGATCTGGACACCCTCAACCTCGCCCGTCCCCTGGTCGACGGCGAGCAGGTGCTCGTGGGCGTCCCGCAGTCGGCCGACACGGGAGGCGCGCCGGGGACGCCGGTCGACATCAACCGGGCCGACGCCGCCGCGCTCACCGCCCTGCCCCGGATCGGCGAGGTCATCGCCGCCGAGATCGTCGCGCACCGGGCGGCCAACGGACCCTTCGCCAGCGTCGACGACCTGGTCGAGGTGAACGGCATCGGCGAGCGGACCCTGGAGACCCTCCGGCCACACGTGACGGCGGGGTGAGCCCGGTGACGACATGGCTGGGAACGGACGCGCTCGGTCTGCGACGGCCGCCCGACGTGCGGCTCCTCCTGCCAGCCGTCATGGCGTGGCTGACGGCGTTGGGCGCACTGGCGGCGCCGCCCCGGCTCTCGTGGGCCTGCGCGGCGGTCGCGGGTGGCGCCGCGGTCGGGGTCTACGTGTGGGCGCGACCGCCGTTGGAGGCGGTGGCCCTCACCCTGGCGGCAACCCTGGCCTGCTCGGCGACGGTGGCCGCGGTCACCGGCGCCCACGTCGCCCGTGCGACGGGCAGCGCGGCCGCGCGGGCGGCCGACCGGGAGGCGGAGGCGGAGTTCTCGGCGATCGTGCGGACGGACCCGCGGTCCCGGGCGGGAGCTCCCCGGCCCGGGCGCGCGGAGTGGGTGGTGGGCGCCCGGACGGTCTGGGTACGTGCCGACGGTCGGCGGACCGCGTCGGGCGCGGAGGTGGTGGTCCTGGCCTCGGGTGAGCGGTGGCACGCTCTGCTGCCGGGCCAGACGTTCCGCGCCCGCGGCGTCTTCCTCCCCGCCGAGGGCGATCCGCTCACGTCGGCCCTGGTCCTGGTGCGGGGTCCTCCGGAGGAGGTGACGGAGCCGAGCGGGGTCCAGGCGCTGGCCGGTCGGGTGCGGTCGGGGCTGCGCGAGGCCGCCTCCGCGCTCCCCCAGCCGGAGCGCGGGCTGCTCCCCGCGCTGGTCGTCGGGGACGTGTCGCTGCTGCGCGAGGACACCGCGCAGGACTTCCGATCGACCGGCATGGCTCACCTGTTGACCGTGTCCGGAGCCAACCTGGCGGTTCTGACCGGGTTCGTGCTGGGGCTGGCCCGGTGGCTGCGGGCGCCCACGTGGTGTTCGGTGGCGGGCGGCGCGGTGATGATCTGGCTGTTCGTCCTGGTGTGCCGACCGGAGCCCAGCGTGGTCCGGGCCGCCTTCATGGGGTCGCTCGCCCTCCTGGCGCTGGCCACCGGTCGCGCGCACGCCGCTCTGGGAGCGCTCAGCGTCACCGTCCTCGGGGTCCTGTTCGTCGCGCCCGGGCTCGCGGCCTCCTACGGGTTCGCGCTGTCCGTCCTGGCCACCGCGGGCATCCTGGCGTTCGTCCCGTCCTGGACCCGGACGTGGTCGCGGTGGTTGCCGCAGCCGGCGGCCGACGCCGTCGCGGTCGCCGCGGCGGCACAGATCGCGGTCGCTCCGGTGCTGGTGCCGCTCTCGGGGGAGGTGTCGTGGGTGGCCGTTCCCGCCAACGTGCTGGCGGCCCCGGTGGTGGCCGCGGTGACGGTCGCCGGGTTCGTGGTCGCGGTCCTGTCCGTTCTCTGGCCGGTCGGCGCGGCGATCGCCGCGCATCCGCCGGGGTGGGGGGTGGCGTGGATCGCGTGGGTGGCGGAGACGGGGGCCCGGGTGCCGCACGGAGCACTGCCCTGGCGTCCGGACGTGGTGGGCGCGCTCGTCCTGGCGGGGGTGCTGCTCGTCCTGGTGCTGTCGCGGGGGTGGCTTCTGCGCGTGGCGGCGGCGGTCGTCGTCGCGGTCCTGGTCCTGTCCCTGGCGGCGCGATGCGTCCCCGGCGGCTGGCCGCCGACGGGGTGGGACCTGGTCGCCTGCGACGTGGGACAGGGGGACGGGTTCGTGTTGTCGGCGGGTGCGGGGTCGGCGATCGTGGCCGACACCGGGGAGGACCCCGCCGTGATCGACGCGTGCCTGACCCGGCTGGGCGTACGGGAGGTCCCTTTCCTGGTGCTCAGCCACGACCACGCCGACCACGTGGACGGGACACCCGGCGTCCTGCGGCACCGCCGGGTCGGGGCCGCGCTGGCTCCGCACGGCTTCGGCGACACCGCGATGGGCCGCGCGCTCGCGGAGGAGGGGGTGGAACTGTGGGAGGGCCGGCGCGGGCAGTCCTTCCGGGTCGGTCCCTGGTTCCTGCGTGTGCTGTGGCCGCCGCCGGGCTACGCCGGGTCGGTCAACGACGGCTCCGTCGTGGTGCGGGCGGACGGCACGTCCCTGTCGGTGCTGCTGACGGGTGACATCGAGGAGGAGGCCCAGACGAGACTGCTCGCCGGTCCGGAGGCCGAACTTCTGCCGGTGACCGTCCTCACCGCGCCGCACCACGGCGCGAACACCCAGGACCCGGACTTCCTGGCGGCCACCGACCCGGTGGTCACGGTGACGTCGGTGGGCGAGGACAACTCCTACGGGCACCCGTCCCCGTACACGTGGGCGCTGCTGGAGCGGCTGGGCCGGGTCAACATGCGCACCGATCGCGACGGGGACGTCGCCGTCCTGGACGGTGGTGGGACCGGTCCCGTCCGGGCCGTGGCGCGGGGCCCGGACCCCGGCCGGTGACCGTGCGGCGAGCCCCGTCCACCGGTGGCGCGGGGCCCGGAGGGGGGCGGTGGCGGCGGATCGAGTCCGGTCGGTCGGTGGAGCGTGGCATCCTCGGAGTATGCCTGCACCCGCCCCTGTCACCGTCATCGTCGGCACCGAGGAACTCCTCGTGGACCGCGCCGTCGCCGCCGCGGTCGCGGCGGTCCGCGCGACCGACCCCGACGTCGACGTCCACGACCTCGTGCCCGCCCAGGTGGGCCCGTCCACCGTGGTCGAGGCCACCTCGCCCTCCCTGTTCGGCGACCGTCGCGTGGTGGTGCTGCGCTCCTCCCACGACCTCACCAAGGACCTCGCGGCGACCGTCACCGACTACCTCAAGGCTCCGGCCGACGACGTCCACCTGGTCCTGACCCACGCCGGAGGCGCCAAGGGGAAGGCGCTGCTCCAGGCGGCGGTCGAGGCGGGCGCCCAGCGGGTCGACTGCAAGGGGCCGACCAAGGGTCCGGAGCGGGTGGCGTTCGTCAAGGGCGAGTTCTCCGCCGCCGGACGACAGATCACCCCGGACGCGGCGCAGGCGCTGGTGGACGCGGTGGGGACCGAGCTTCGGGAGATCGCCGCCGCGTGCACGCAGCTCATCGCCGACACCGAGGGGCGGGTGGACGCCGCCGCCGTGGCCCGCTACCACTCCGGCAAGGCCGAGGCGTCGGGTTTCTCGGTCGCCGACCGTGCCGTCGAGGGCCGCCTGCCGGAGGCCCTGGAGCAGCTGCGTTGGTCGTTGGCGGTCGGAACCGCCCCGGTACTGATCAACAGCGCCCTCGCGGGCGCGGTGCGCGGCATCGCCGTGGCCGCCCAGCCGCAGCGGGGTACGAGTGAGGCGGAGCTGGCCAAGCGGGCCAAGGTGCCGCCGTGGAAGATGCGCACCCTCCGCCAGCAGGCCCGAGGTTGGTCCCCGGCCGGAATCACCCGGGCCATGAGCGTGGTCGCCGAGACCGACGCGCTGATCAAGGGCGCCGGACGCGATCCCGAGTACGCCCTGGAGCGCGCCGTGATCGAGATCGCCCGTGCCCGCGGCACACGCTGATCCCCCGGAGCCGACCGCGGGGTCGTGGGTCCGCGTCCCGGAGCCGTCCGGAGGGGTGTCCGGGCCGACGGCGTCGGTGGAACCGGGCGCGAGGACAGCAGCGAGGGCGTCCGTACGGGGAGGTACCGCGCCCGAGGCGTCCGAGGGAGGCGGCACGGGGTGACGGAGCGCGAATGCGGCGGCGATTGGGGGCGGTGGAGGGGACGGAGAGGGCGGCACCGCGCCGAAGGCGACGGGCGGGCTAGTTGATCGCCCGCCCTCCATGCCACACACGCAGTGCGTTCAGGCCCATCGACCACGCGAACGCGCCCTCGTGGTCGGCGTCCCACTGCACGAGGTCCGCCACGCTGCCCGGGGTGAGCGTTCCCCGGTCGGCGAGACCGAGCGCCCGCGCCCCACCGCTGGTGGCCGCGTTGAGCGCCTCCTGGACGGTCATCTCGAACATCGAGATCGCCAACGAGATGATCAGCGGCATCGACGTGGCCCCGGACTGACCCGGGTTGTGGTCCGTCCCCAGCCCGACCGGCACCCCGTGGTCCAGTAGCGTGCGCACCGGCGGGGTCCGCCGCTCGTGCAGCGACGTGGTGGGGCAGGCCACCACCGGCGTCCGGGTGGCGGCCAGCGCCAGGATGTCCTCGTCGTCGGTCTCGTGCAGCAGGTCCACCGAGGAACACCCCAGCTCGGCGGCCATCCGCACGGCCCCGTGGCGGGGGCGCGAGCAGGCGTGCAGGGTCGTGCGCAGCCCCACCGACTGGCCCACGCTCAGCAGCATGTGCGCGTCGTCGGTGGTGAACTGCTGGTTGTCGCAGTACACGTCCACCCCGTCGGCACCGGCCATCGCGGCGTCGCTCAGCCACGAGGCGGCCGTGCTCACGTACTCCTTGGGACGGCCGAAGAACTCCGGCGGCACCCCGTGCGCGGGGAAGAACGTCACATGCAGGCGCGGCATCCCCGGTTCCTCCTCCAGGGACCGCAGTAGGCGCACGTCGGCGAGTTCCCCGTCCCGGGTCAGGTGGTATCCGGTCTTGGCCTCCACCGTGGTGGTGCCCGTGAGTACCCAGTGGCGCAGGCGCTCGCGCACCGCGTTGCACAGCGTCCAGGGGTCGGTCCCACGGGTGATCGTCACCGTGGTCGACACGCCCCCGCCGGCCGCGAAGATGTCCCCCTTGGACGCGCCCTTGGCCCACATGTTGACCTCGGCGTACCGGTCGCCCGCGTACACGGGGTGGCAGTGGGCGTCGACCAGCCCCGGCGTGACGAGGGCGCCGCCGATGTTGACGACCTCGTCCACGTCGGTGAGGTCGTCGAACACGCCGGGGATGCGTTGCGGCAGGTCGGCGGCGGGGCCGACCCAGGCCACACGGTCACCATTGAGCAGCAGCGCCGCCTTGGTCAGCAGCTCGTTCCCGGTCCACAGCCGACCGATGTTGGTGAGGAGTACCAGCGTCATGGGTTCGTGTCCGCCGGTCAGGTCCGCCGATGACGGCTGGCGACACGGTCGTGGGGTACACGGGCGGACATAGCGACCTCGTATCTGGAACGATCCGACTGAGCCGGGGCGGCGGCGAGGCCGCCGAGGGCCGTGTCAGCGGTTGGGGGCGTCGCCTGTGGGAGGGGACAGCGGCCGCTGACGGCCGGTGCTCCAAAACCGTAGTCCATTCTCCGACCCCCTGTACACCTCCCCTGCGGGACGAATGCGAGTGTTTGTCGCCAATACTCGCGAGTCGTCTCGGGTGACGAGCGCCACGCTCACGCGAGACGGCCGGGGCGCCCCGCGGGGTGCCCCGGCCGTTCGGCGTCGTTCCAGGCAGGTCGCGCCGCGACCGTCAGGCCGTGCTCGGCGCGTACTCCCCGAGCTTGGCGGCGAGCAGTTCGGGGACGAACGCGTGCAGCCGCGTGCCCTCTCCGGTGTGCTCCTCGCTGAGGACCCGCCCCTCCTCGTAGGCCTTGGCGACCAGGTCGCCGCGCGAGTACGGCACCAGCGCGCGCACCTCGTGCGCCAGCTCGGGCAGAGCGTCGGCGACCGCCGCGACGAGGCCGGACACGCCCTCACCGGTGCGCGCGGAGACCTCGACGACGTCGGGGTAGCGGCTGCGCAGCACCTTGAGCGTGTCGGGGTCGGCCGCGTCGACCTTGTTGACCACGATCAGCTCGGGCACGTCGGTCGCGTCGATCTCGGCGAAGACCTCGTGGACCGCCCTGATCTGCTCCTCGGGGTCCGGGTGGGCCCCGTCGACCACGTGCAGGATCAGGTCGGAGTCGGCGACCTCCTCCAGGGTGGAGCGGAACGCCTCCACCAACTGGTGCGGCAGGTGCCGGACGAACCCGACCGTGTCGCTCAGGGTGAAGCCGCGGCCGTCGGGCGTGCGCGCCTGGCGCACGGTCGGGTCCAGGGTGGCGAACAGGGCGTTCTCCACCAGAACCCCGGCGCCGGTCAGCCGGTTGAGCAGGCTCGACTTGCCCGCGTTGGTGTAGCCGGCGATCGCCACCGACGGGACCTCGCGGGTCCGGCGCACGTCGCGCTTGACCTCACGGGCGGTGCGCATGTGGGCGAGCTGCCTGCGCAGCTTGGCCATCCGGTCGTTGATGCGCCGACGGTCGGTCTCGATCTTGGTCTCACCGGGACCGCGCAGTCCCACACCGCCGCCCGAACCACCGCCGGAGCCGCCGGCCTGCCGGGACAGGGAGTCACCCCAACCGCGCAGCCGCGGAAGGAGGTAGTTGAGCTGGGCGAGTTCGACCTGGGCCTTGCCCTCGCTGCTGCGCGCGTGCTGGGCGAAGATGTCCAGGATGAGCGCGGTGCGGTCGATCACCTTGACCTTGACGACGTCCTCCAGCTGGCGGAGCTGGCCGGGGGTGAGTTCTCCGTCGCAGATGACGGTGTCGGCCCCGGTGGCCTCGACGATGTCGCGCAGCTCGGCGGCCTTGCCCTTGCCGATGTAGGTGGCGGGGTCCGGCTTGGGGCGACGCTGGGTCAGCCCCTCCAGCACGAGCGCCCCGGCGGTCTCGGCCAGGGCCGCGAGTTCGGTGAGCGAGTTGTCCGCGTCGGTCTGCGTGCCGCTGGTCCACACACCGATGAGCACGACGCGCTCCAGGCGCAGAGTGCGGTACTCGACCTCGGTGATGTCGGTGAGCTCGGTGGACAACCCCTGGACGCGGCGCAGCGCATGCCGCTCGGCGAGTTCCATCTCGCCCCGCTCGGGGGTGTCGCGTGCCGCGGTGTCGCGGCCGCCGTCGGTCTCCTCGCCGCGGTCGACGGGGTCGTCCGCGGCGCCGGTGGCGATCGCCTCGCGGAACTCGTCCTCGCCGGGGGTCGTGGACCCGGTCGGGGCGGCTCCGCGGATGTCAGAAGTATTCATATCCCTCCAGGTGGGTCAACGTCCTGGCCGCCGCGGATCTTCCCGGTCGGGCGTACGCCGGTGGCCGTGGGTCGATGGTCGCACCTCGGCCGCGTCCAGGCACGTGATTATCCCAGGCATCGCCAGAAACTCTCGAGATCGAGAGGGTGAGATGGAGCCACCGCATCGGATGGGATACTGAAGAAACGCGCAACTTCGCGGGAGAACTTTCGCAAACCTTCACATGCAGGAAAGTTCGCCTGACGTGCAACACGTACCGCGCGTTGACCGCTCGACATCAAGAGAGTAGCTTCTTTTCCACATACCAGAAGCTTGTTTCGTATTGCGGAAGGTTTTCCATGGGCGCCACGCACGGGGTCGAGATCACGGGCCCCCTCCACGAACGTTTCGACGAGATCCTCACCGACGAGGCCCTCGACCTCGTCGCCGAGCTGCACCGCGCCTTCGAGGGGCGCCGCCAGGAGCTGCTCGCCGCGCGCAGGACGCGCCAGGAGCGGATCTCGGCCGGAGCCGACCTCGACTTCCTCCCGGAGACCAAGCACATCCGCGAGGACGACGGCTGGAAGGTCGCCGACCCCGCCCCCGGCATCACCGACCGCCGGGTCGAGATCACCGGCCCCACCGACCGCAAGATGACCATCAACGCGCTCAACTCCGGCGCGAAGGTCTGGCTGGCCGACTTCGAGGACGCCAACACCCCCCTGTGGGAGAACATGATCGGCGGGCAGCTCAACCTGCGCGACGCCCTCGACCGCCAGATCGACTTCACCTCCCCCCAGGGCAAGAGCTACGCGCTCAAGGCGGACTCCGAGCTCGCCACGATCGTCGTGCGCCCGCGCGGCTGGCACCTGGACGAGAAGCACATCCTCGTCGACGGCCAGCGCACCAGCGGCGGCATCGTCGACTTCGCGCTCTACTTCTTCCACTGCGCCCAGCGCCAGCTGGACCAGGGCAAGGGTCCGTACTTCTACCTGCCCAAGATGCAGAGCCACCTCGAGGCCCGCCTCTGGAACGACATCTTCGTCCTCGCCCAGGAGCGCCTCGGCATCCCCCGCGGCACCATCCGCGCCACGTGCCTCATCGAGACCATCCCCGCGGCGTTCGAGATGGAGGAGATCCTCTACGAGCTGCGCGAGCACTCCGCCGGTCTCAACGCGGGCCGCTGGGACTACCTCTTCAGCATCATCAAGACGCACCGCACCCGCGGCCGCGGCTTCCTGCTGCCCGAACGCAACGCCGTCACCATGACCGCGCCGTTCATGCGCGCCTACACCGAGCTGCTGGTCAAGACCTGCCACAAGCGCGGCGCGCACGCCATCGGCGGCATGGCGGCGTTCATCCCGTCCCGCAAGGACGCCGAGGTGAACAAGGTCGCCTTCGCCAAGGTCCGCGACGACAAGTCCCGCGAGTCCGGCGACGGCTTCGACGGCTCCTGGGTCGCCCACCCCGACCTGGTCCCGGTCGCCAAGGAGATCTTCGACGGCGTCCTGGGCGAGCGCCCCCACCAGATCGACAAGCAGCGCCCCGAGGTCGAGGTCTCGGCCGCAGACCTGCTCGCCGTCGACAAGACCGAGGGCGGCGTCACGCCCACCGGTCTGCGCAACAACATCAACGTCGCCCTCCAGTACCTGGCGACCTGGATGGGCGGCAACGGCGCGGTGGCGATCCACAACCTCATGGAGGACGCCGCGACCGCCGAGATCTCCCGCTCCCAGATCTGGCAGTGGCTGCACAACGACGTCACCCTCGACGACGGCCCCAAGGTCACCGCCGAGCTCGTCAAGCAGATCATCGACGAGGAGCTCGCCACGATCCGCGGCGCCCTCGGCGACGCCTTCGACGAGGCCCTCTACCAGCAGGCCAGTGAGCTGTTCGCCGAGGTCGCCCTCGCCGACGACTACGTCGACTTCCTCACCCTGCCCGCCTACGAGCGCATGCCGTAGCCACGCGCGCGGCCGTCCCCCGGCGGGGTCGACACTCCACGGCACCCCTTGCCCCGGCGAGGGGTGCCGTCATACGTTGCGATCGACACGCTGCGACGACGGCACCGGGGGCACCCATGTCCGAGGCCCTGACCGCCCTCATCCCACGGCTCCGCGACGTCTGCGGACCGGACGGGGTCCTCACCGACGCCCGGGAACGCCGGGCCTACGACCACGACGGCCTCACCCACCGCCGGTCGCTGCCCGGCGTGGTCGTCCTGCCGACCACCACCGCGCAGGTCGCCGCGGTCCTGCGCCTGTGCGCCGGGGCCGGCGTCCCGTTCGTCCCCCGCGGCGCCGGGACCGGCCTGAGCGGCGGCGCCCTCCCGCACCGCGAGGGCGTCCTGCTCACCACCGCGCGGATGCGCCGCGTCGTGGAGCTCGACATCCCCAACGAGTGCGCCGTCGTCGAACCCGGCGTGCCCAACCTCGACATCACCGCCCTCGCCACGCCGCACGGCTACTACTACGCCCCCGACCCCTCCAGCCAGGCGGTGTGCTCGGTCGGCGGCAACGTCGCCGAGAACTCCGGCGGCGCGCACTGCCTCAAGTACGGGTTCACCGCCACCCACGTGCGCGGACTGGAGCTCGTCACCCCCGAGGGCGAGGTGGTGCGCCTGGGCGGCAAGGCGCCCGACGGACCCGGCTACGACCTGGTCCGCGCGGTCATCGGCTCCGAGGGCACGCTCGGCGTCGTCACCGAGGTCACCGTCGGACTGACCCGGCTGCCCGAGCGCACGGTGACCCTGCTCGCGGCCTTCGACTCCCTGGACGCGGGCGGCGCGGCGGTCAGCGCGATCGTATCCTCCGGCGTGCTGCCCTCGGCCATCGAGATGATGGACGCCCTGTCCATCGAGGCGGTCAAGGCCTACGTCGACTGCGACTACCCCGCCGACGCGGCCGCCGTGCTCATCGTCGAACTCGACGGTCCCGCGGCGGACGTGGACGCGCACCTGGCCGAGGTGGCGGGGCTGTGCGCGACCCACGGAGCCCGCCGGACCCGCACGGCCAGCGACGACGACGAACGGGCGCGGATCTGGGCGGGCCGCAAGGCGGCCTTCGACGCGGTGGGCCGGATGAGCCCCGCCTACATCGTGCAGGACGGCGTCGTCCCCCGCACCGCCCTGCCCGACGTGCTGCGCCGCATCGCCGCGCTGTCGGCGCAGTCCGGCATCCGCGTGGCCAACGTCTTCCACGCCGGGGACGGCAACCTGCACCCGCTGGTGATGTTCGACGACGCCGACCCCGACGGCTACCGCCGCGCCGAGGAGGTGTCCGCCGCCATCCTGGACCTGTGCGTGGAGCACGGCGGGTCGATCACCGGCGAGCACGGCGTGGGCACCGACAAGGCGTGCTCGATGCCCCGCATGTACTCCCCCGACGACCTCGACACGTTCGACCGGTTCCGCCGGGCCTTCGACCCGCGCGGGATCGCCAACCCGGACAAGCTCCTGCCCACGCCGCGCCTGTGCGGTGAGCGGCCGGGGGTGCGCAAGGGCGTGCACCCGCTGGTGGAGTCGGGCCGGGCGACACAGTTCTGATCCGCTGATCCGAAGGAGCCACGTGCGGCCAGCCCGATCGACCACCGGCCCCGCCGACCCGTCCGTGCTCGACGACCTGGCCGGCGCCGGACCGCGCCCCGGCACGCCCGGCGACGCCGTCGGCGGTGTGGTTCCCGCTCTGGTGGCGCGCCCGCGGGACGAGGCCGACGCGGCCCGTGTCACGGCCGCGGCGGCCCGGCACGGTCTGAGCGCGGTGTTCCGCGGCGGCGGCACCGCCCTGGACTGGGGCGGCCCGCCGCGCTCGGCGGACCTGCTCGTGGAGACGGCCGACCTGACCGGAATCGAGCACACCGCGGACGACCTGGTGGTCACGGTCGGCGCGGGGACGCCCGTGGCGGAGCTGACGGACGTGCTGGCGGCGGCCGGTCAGCGGCTGTCCGCCGACCCCGCGCGCGTGGGCGGCACGGTCGGCGGAATGGTCGCCACCGGGGTGTGCGGGCCGCGCCGCCTGCTGTTCGGCGCCCTGCGGGACCTGGTCATCGGCATGACCGTGGTGCGCGCGGACGGTGCGGTGACCCGCACCGGGGGCCGGGTCGTGAAGAACGTGGCCGGGTACGACCTGGCCAAACTGCACACCGGGGGGCTGGGGACCCTGGGGCTGATCACGTCGGTGACCTTCCGGCTGCACCCGGCTCCGCCCGCCCTGCGGGCGGTGACCGCCGCCGTCCCCTCCCGGGCCCACGGTGAGCGCATGGCGGCGGCGCTGCGCGCGCGGCCGTTGGCGCCCTCGGCGGTGGCTCTGGACTGGCCGTCGGAGGGCGGCGCCCGCCTGCACGTGGTGCTGGAGGGGATGGCCGAGGGGATGGCCGCGCGGGTCGACGGGGCGCGCGCCGCCCTGGGCGGCGGCACGACCGTCTCGGAACGGCTCCCCGAGGGGTGGGGGCTGGTCCCCGCTCGCGGGACGCTCGGCTTCGTGTCGTGTCCCCCCGCCGAGTCGGTCGCGGCGGCGGCGCGGATCGGCGCACTCGTCCGGGCCGCGGACGCGGACGTGCTCGTGCGGGGCTCGGTCCCCAGCGGAGCGCTGTACGCGGCGTTCCCTCCGGGGACCGGCGCGGACGTGATCGCGACGGTCGCCGAGGGCGTGCGCTCGCGTCCGGGCTGGTCGCTCACCCTGATGCGCGCCGAGCCCCACGTGCACGCGGCCGGGGTCGACCTCTGGGGCGAGGTGCCGGGACTGGAGCTGATGCGCTCGGTCAAGGACGCCCTGGACCCCGACCACCGGCTGGCGCCCGGGCGCTTCGCCGGAGGGATCTGACACCGACCGATCGCGGCGCGGTCAGACCAGGGAGGTCTCCCCCTCGGCCACGATGACGGCCGCGCCGCTCAGGCGCGCGCCGTCGGCGTCCAGGAACACGACGCACTCTCCGCCGGGGACGCGCACGGTCCACGTGGCGCCCTCCCCCGTGGGGGTCGCGGCGGCCGCCGCGGCGACGATCCCCGTCCCGCAGGAGCGGGTCTCCCCCGAACCGCGCTCGTACACGCGCATCTCCAGGACCCCGGGCGCGACCTCGGCGTACACCTCCACGTTGGCACCCTGCGGGAAGGCCTCCCCGTCCAGCTCGGGCGCCCGGGTGAGGTCGACCTCGGCCACCGGCCCCTCGACCTCGCAGGCCAGGTGGGGGTTGCCGACGGAGATCTGCGCGCCGTGCACGACCTGACGCGCGAGCTTGGCCGAGGAGGTGCCCTGCATCTCCACCCGGCCCATGTCGACCGTGACGTCACCGGTGGCCTCGATCCGGACCTCCTTGGCGCCGTCGCGGGTGCCCACCTCGAAGCGGTCCCGGTCGACCAGTCCTGCGTGCAGCAGGTAGCGCGCGAACACCCGGACCCCGTTGCCGCACATCTCCGCGACGGTTCCGTCCGCGTTGCGGTAGTCCATGAACCACTCGGCCCGCTCCGCGGTTCGGGCCGCGGGGGCCAGGGTCTCGCCGAGGGCACGGGTGCGGACCACGCGCAGGACGCCGTCGCCGCCGATCCCCGCCCGGCGGTCGCACAGCAGGCGGACGGTCCCCTCCGTGAGGTCGAGCTCCCCGTCCGGGTCGGGGAGGATCACGAAGTCGTTCTCTGTTCCGTGGCCCTTGGCGAATCGCATGCGGCCCATCCTAGGGCCCGTGGCGACGGGGCCGTCCGGCCTCGGATCCCTCCCGAGGCCGGACGGCCCCCGTCCGTCCCGGCCCCGCTAGGCGGGAGCGCCGCCACCGGCGCGTTCGCTCCCGGGCGCCGGGGTGTTCGGACGGGAGAACCAGGGGGCGGCCACCAGAACCGCTCCGCGCAGGAGGCAGGTGATGACGAGCGCGAAGAAGAGTCCGAAGACGACGTGGAAACTGACCAGGACGCCGTACACCAGCGCCGTGGTCAGACCGAAGACCATCTGGTTGCGCGGCCGGTGGGGCGTCGTCCCGGGGTCGGTGATCATGTAGTTGGTGAACAGGATGAAGGCCACCCCGGTCAGCGGCGCCAGAGCCGCCACCAGCATGTGGTCGAGGATCAGCCACCGCAGCACGGCCTGGAGGACGAAACCGCCCACCCAGGCGAGGATCAACGGCCACCGCTTGGTGAGGTTGACGTTGAGCATGGTCCCGGCCATGAGGATTCCGAGCGGGATCAGCCAGTCGACGGCGCCGAAGGCGTCGTTCGTGAAGTGGTACGGAGGGGCGATCCCCACCCACGGGAAGAGCAGCAGCGTCACCGCGATCCCGAGGTTGGAGGGGTTGAGGAAGTGCCGCTTGCGCCCGCCGACCGGGAGGCGCAGGAGGTACTTGCTGCTCACCGCGATGGACACGGCGAACAGGTACGGCCACAGCGACGTGTTGCCCCACAGGAGCATCGCGCAGGCCAGACCGGCGATGTGGGTCGGCAGCAGGTAGTCGACCGTCTTGCCGAATCCGCCGGCGTACCCGGGCGCCCGGTCCGCCGCCCGCGCGTCCAACGTCTCCAGGACGAGGTCGAGGGTGTAGCCGAACAGGAGGGCGACGATGGGCGTCACGGGCGACTGCTCGAAGCCCAGGAACAGGTGCCCCACGATGTTGAACACGGTGATGGACATGGCGAACATGCGCAGCGCCTTCAGGCGCCTGTCCACCGGCGGTCTCGCGGTCGGTGCGGAGGGGGTGGCGGGCGGTTGGGCCGGCGCCTCGGCGGCACCGGCGGCCGGACCGCCGTCGGATCGGGTGACAGTCATCGGACAACCGCCGTTCCGTCGTCGTTGAGGAGGATCGTGTGGGTACCCGGCTCGACCACGAGGTCGGCGGTGTGGGTACCGCCGTCGCCGTCCCGCCAGGAGACGGTGACCGGGAGGTCGCCCTCCGGGGCCGCCAGGTGGACGATGGAGTCGGAGGCCCCCACGTGGCCGTTGGCCGGGAAGAGCTGGCGGATCTGCGGGGGGTGGCCCTCGTCGTCCACCACGACCGAGGCGCCGATCGCCGGGGTGGGCGCGCCGTCGGCCGCCCCCGGCCGCATCAGGCGGAGCACGGCGCCGGGTGCGGCGTCGGGCGCGGTGTTCAGCAGCAGGCGCGAGTCCTGCCACTGGTTGGCGACCACGGCGTCCAGGAGTCCGTCTCCGTTGACGTCGCCGAAGGAGAAGGCGCGGGTGACGTCGTCCTCGGCGATTCCCAGGGGTTCGGCCAGGTCGTCGTAGCGTCCGTCCTCACCGCGCACCCAGAAGGGGTTGGACTCGTGCCCGGACAGGTCGTCGCCCTCGGCGAAGGTGGGCCAGACCCAGGGGTACCGGAGCAGCTGGTCGTTGCCCATGGCGATCTCCTGGAGCTCCGGCCAGCGGGTGTTCTCCCCCCGGAGGAAGCCCGTCGCCTGGAACAGCTCGTCGGTGCCGTCGTTGTCGAAGTCGCCCGCCTTGACGTCCCAGGACCAGCCGCTGCGTGCCAGACCCAGTTCCTCGCTGGTCTCGTCGAAGGGGACGGACCCCTCCAGGAGGTCGGCGCCGTCTCCGTCGGGAACGAAGGCGAAGTTGCTCTCGTGCAGCGCGTAGGGGCTGGTGATGTTGCTGACGACCATCATCGGCAGGTCCTGGCCGTCCACGTAGGTGAACGCGATCCCCATGCCCTTGAACGACCCGTTGCCCAGGACCTGGGACTTGGGGGTGGTCATGTCGCGCTCCCCCTCGACCAGTTCCAGCCGCACGTCACCGGGGGTGGAGGTGTTGACGAGGAGGTTGTCGTTGCCGAAGTCGTTGCCCAGGTAGATGTCGGGCAGACCGTTGCCGGACAGGTCCTGGAAGCCGATCGCCAGGGTCCATGCGGTCATCACCCGTTCGGGGAGCGCGGTGGTGGCGTCCGTGACGGTCGGCGGGGTGTCGGCCTCGCCGGTCGGTTCGGTGCGCAGGACGCGGTTGCGGCCGGCGTTGGTGGCCAGACCCATGCTCTGCTGCATCTCCATCCGCGTCTCGTCGTCCGCCTCGGGGTCGAGGACGCGGGCGCCGTCCGGGAAGTAGTTGCCGACCAGGACGTCGAGTCCGCCGTCGCCGTCGATGTCGGCCACGTTCAGGGCGGTCGTGTTCCAGATCTGCATCGGCGCCACGAACTCGTGGGCGGTGAAGCCGGCCGCGGAGGGGACCGCCCCGGGTTCCGCCGTGTTCAGGAACAGGACGGGTGACCGGCCCCAGTAGTAGACGATGATGTCCTGGTCGCCGTCCTCGTCCATGTCGGCGGGGACGCAGCCCATCGGGGCCATGGTGTGGTCGTAGGGCAGGCCGTCGGGCAGCAGTTCGACCACGGGGTAGTCGTCCTGTCCGCTGCCGGGGGCGTTGCGCAGGGTGACGCTGTCGTCGCGCGGGTCGACCAGGCAGGCGTCCGAGGACGTGCCCAGGCCACGCAGGTCCAGCAGGGCGCCACCCGCGCCCACCGAGGAGATCCATCCCCGGAAGTGGTCCAGGGCGGGCGCCACCTCCCGCTCGTGTCGGGCGTCGTCGGGTTCGGAGTTCAGGGCGAGTGACTCGAAGGCGAAGGGCGCGGCCCGTTCCGCCCGTTCCTGCTCACTGGTGGAGGGACGGACGGTGAAGGCGGCGAGGGCGCCCATGAGCGCCAGAGCCACCGCCACCGTCGCGACGCGGTACATGAACCCCATGTGCGGTTCTCCAAAGAAGAGGATGTTCGACGTGCACGGGTGTGCGGGCGGAGGGGAACGCCCAGCCGCCCTCGTGGTCAGGGAATCGGCCCCTGACCGATCCGGGTCGGCTCGGAGTGGGCTCGGTCGCGCTTCGCCCCCCGGCGAAGGACGCGGAGGGCCAGTCTCGGGGTCAGGAGTTTCTCCGGCGGGTCCACGAGGCCGATCACGCGGAGAAAGGCCTCGGAGAGCCGCACGTCGTCGTGCGCGGCGTGGCGGAGACGGTCCAGGTAGCCGTTGACGAAGCGGACCAGGGGCGTGCGCCGCCCCTCGACCGCGGGGAAGGCGAGGTCGCCACCGGTGGCGATGGACCAGGCCGGATCCAGCGCACGCCGGGTGGCGCGGTAGAACTCCCGCGGCGAGGGGGCGGCGCCGTCGGCGACGTGGTCGCGCAGCACGCGTGCCTGGAGCGCCGCCATCGTCATCCCCTGCCCGTAGACGGGGTTGAACGTGCACGCCGCGTCGCCGACCACGAGCAGCCCTGCGGGCAGGCGGTCCATCGCCTCGTACCGGCGGCGCACACTGGCGGGGAACTTGAAGGTGGCCGCGTCGTTCAGGGGCTCCGCGTCCCTGAGCGCCTCGTACACGTCGGGCACCGGGAGGGACCGGGCGAACTCCAGGAAGTCGTCCAGGTCTCCTGGCGGCGTGTCCCCCAGCACCCCGGTCAGGGACACGGCGCACCGGTCCCCGCCCAACGTGGTGAGGAAGGCGCCGCGCGGATGGTCGGGGGTGGCGACCGGGTTGACCGACACGTCCGAGCCGAAGGGGTTCGACCGAAGGCGGAACCGGCGGGTGGTGTAGCTCAGCCCGATCCGGACGGTCTCCTCGGGGACCCGCCCGTACCCCATCGCGTCCAACCAGACCGGGGTGCGCGAGCCGCGGCCCGACGCGTCGATCACCAGGTCGGCGTCGACCACCTCTTCGGGGCCGCCCGCGCGGGGCTGGACGCGGACCCCGGTCACCCGCGCGGCCGCGTCGTCGTGGACCAGGGAGACGATGTCCGTGCCTTGCCTGAACTCGGTGTTCGGCAACTCCACGACACGGCGGCGCACGTGGTGTTCCAGGATCGCCCGGTCCCCGCCGATGACCACGAGCCCGGTGCGTACCGGCGCCAACCGCCTGCCGTTGAAGTACCAGCGCAGTTGCCCGCCGAGATCCCCCATCGGGACGCCGTTCTCCAGCAGGTCGTGCTTGAGTCCGGGCATGAGGTCCTCGGCCATCAGCTGACCGTTGGCGAGCAGGCCGTGCACGTGGTGTCCCTGGGGGACGCCACGGCGTGCGGTGTCCGTACCGACCACCTCGTCGCGGTCCACGAGTACGACCCTCGTGTGGACTCGGGCGAGGACGTGCGCGACGAACAGCCCGGCGATACTCGCCCCGAGCACCACCGCCGTCCCCTTCCGGGCTCCGGTCATCGTGCCGGCCTCCTTACGTGTACGTTTCGGCGAATCCGCGGGCATCGCGTCGCCCGATGCTCGAATCTCGCACCCATTCCCGGTCAGCCGCGTCTCCGGAATTGCGACCATGGCGTGCCGCGCGCCTTTCCTCGGCCGGCAATCCAGGAGACGCGACGAGCACGAAAAGGCCGTGACGATGAGCACGCGTCCGGGAATTCGGCCGCGACCCATGTTCACGAGGAGGCTGACCATGCCCCGAGAAACGACGACCCGGAACGGGGCGTCTCCCGGTTCCGGGGAGAGCACGGCCGCGCTGATTCTCGCCCAGGCGGGGGTGGAGGAGGACCCGGAGTACTACAAGGACTTCCCGGGCGACCTGAGCCGTGAGGTGCTCACCGTCCCCCAGCTGATCCAGGCCGCGTGGCTGGCCAACGACGCCGACTTCTTCGCCTCGGTCTTCACCCCCGAGGGAAGCCTGCTCATCCAGGACGAGGAGCTGCCCGACCGCGAGGCGATCCACGCGTTCATGGCGGCCGGCTTCCAGGGTCCGTTGCGCGGCGCCCACGTCAAGGGATGGCCCCTGGCCATGCGCTTCCTCGCGCCCGACGTCGCCCTCGTGGTCACCCAGGGCGGCATCGTCATGCCCGGTGAGGACGCGGTCGCCCCGGAACGCGAGATCCGGGCGGTGTGGGTGATCGTGCGTCGGTCCGGCCGCTGGCATCTGATGTCGCACCAGAGCAGCCCCATCCGGGGGTGACCCCGGCCGTCCGGCCGGCGAGGAATCACACGCCGCACCAGAGAAAGGACGTCTGATGACCGCAGGCAGCATCCCCGAGGACGAGGTCTTCTCCCCCGACCGCCCCTCGCCGGCGCGGATGTACGACTACTTCCTCCACGGGACCGACAACTTCCCCGTCGACCGGGAAGCCGCCGATCGGGTGATCGAACGGCTCGGCGTCACGCTGACCCGATCGGTGGTCTGGGAGAACCGGCACTTCCTGGGCCGGGTCGTCCGCCACCTGGCCGCCGAGCACGGCATCCGGCAGTTCATCGACGTCGGCGCCGGGCTGCCCAGTGTGGACAACACCCACCAGGCCGCCCACTCCGTGGCCCCCGAGGCGCGTGTCCTGTACGTCGACAACGACCCCGTCGTGGCCGCCCACGCCGAACGGCTGCTGAAGGGGGCCGGGGATCGGGCTCGCGCTCTGACCGCCGACCTGCGCCGACCCGAGTCGATCCTGGAGAGCCCGGTCACTCGGGACCTGATCGACCTCTCCCAGCCGGTCGCGTTGCTCTTCGTGGCGGTCTTCCACTTCGTCAAGCCCGAGGAGGACCCCCGGGGCCTCATGGCCCGCTACCGGGACGGGCTCGCCCCCGGTTCCTTCGCGGCCCTGACCCACCTGTGCACCGACGACTCACCCGACGACGAGCGTCGCCTGATGACGGAGACGTACAAGAACTCCCCGGCTCCCATGGTGTACCGCACCGGCGAGGAGATCGGCTCCCTGATGGACGGGTTCGAGCTGCTCGAGCCGGGTCTGGTGCCGCCCGGCCTCTGGCGGCCGGAGCCGGGCCGGGAGGAGTCGACCCGGCGCTTCCTCAGCGCCGTGGGCCGTGTGTCCTGACCCGCCCCTCACCACACCCCCGACGAGTTGGAACGGACCCATGAGAGTCGTCTTCTGCCTCTGGCCCAACGCCGCCCACCTGTACCCGCTCGTCCCCCTCGCCTGGGCGCTCCAGGCGGAGGGGCACGAGGTTCGTGTCGTCTCCCACCACGCGCTCGAAGGAAGGACGGCGGAGGTGGGCCTGCCCGCCGTCTCCGTGGGCGCGCCGGACATGGTCCCCATGGGTCCGGGCAACCCCTATCCCGAGGAACGGCGCCGCATGGCGGAGCTGAGCGCGACGGTGTCCCCGTCCGGAGGCGGACGCGACACCTGGGACGTGTTCACCCACTTCATGCTGCCCTCCATCTGGGACTTCTCCCCCATGAACCCGACCGGGGCGGAGCAGTTCGCGGCCGTCGACGACCTCGTCGACTTCGCCCGGGACTGGAAACCGGACCTGGTCCTGTGGGACCCGTGCTTCCCGGCCGGCGCCGTCGCCGCCGCGGCGTGCGGAGCCGCCCACGCCCGACTGCTGTGGGGACAGGACTACTTCGGGTGGAGCCGTGAGCTGTTCCTCTCCACCGCGACAGCCGACGCCGCGCGGGAGCCCCTGGCGGACTCGGTGCGCCCGATCGCCGAGCGGCACGAAGTCGAGGTGGACGACGAGCTGCTCCTGGGCCAATGGACGATGGACCCGCTTCCCGAGGCCATGCGTCTGCCGACGAGCGCCCTGACCGTCCCGGTCCGGTGGGTGCCCTTCGCCGGTCAGACGCCCGTACCGGGTTGGCTCCGGGGCAGGCCCGCCAGGCCCCGTGTCGCCCTGTCCCTGGGGTTGTCCCAACGCATGTTCCTCAAGGGCGGCTGGGGGCACGTCCCCGGCATCCTGGAGGCCGTCGGCGGGCTGGACGTGGACGTGGTCGCCACCCTGGACGCCACCCAACTGGAGAACGCCACCGTCCCCGACAACGTGCGCACCATCGACTACCTGCCGCTGAACCAGCTGCTGCCCACCTGTGACGCGATCATCCACCACGGAGGGGTGGGCACCTTCGCCGCCGCCGCCGCGACGGGGGTGCCGCAGCTGATCACCGACACCGACGACGACCACGGCGTCATGGCCGCGCCCGGCGAGGGCATGGAGGCGTCCAAGCACGCCGAGTCCTCGATCACGGCGGGCTACGTCACCTCCAGGTCCGCGGGGCTTCGGCTCGACCACCAGACCCAGAACGTCGAGGACGTCAGGGAGAACGTGCGCAGGGTGCTCAAGGACGCCGACTTCCGCGCCGGGGCCGACCGGGTGCGCGGCGAGATCCTCGCCTCGCCCTCGCCCGCGACCGTCATCCCGACCCTTCGAGCCCTGACCGCCCTGCGCAAGGGCACGTCATGATCAACGTGTTCCAGCCCGCCCTGGGCTCGGAGGAGCTGGCCGCGGTCGAGGCCGTGTTCAGCGACTCCTGGCCCGGGATGGGACCGCGCACCACCGCCTTCGAGGCGGCCTTCGCCGACCATCTGGGCGTCGACCCGGACGGCGTGCTGTTCGTCAACTCGGCGACCGCGGGGCTCTTCCTCGCCGTGGAGCTGTTGGGCCTGGGCCCGGGCGACGACGTGGTGATGCCGAGTATCAGCTTCGTGGGGGCGGCCAACGCCGTGTGCGCGGCGGGCGCGCGTCCCGTCTTCTGCGACGTGGACCCGCGCACCCTCAACCCGACCGTGGAGGATGTGGAGCGCAGTCTGACCGCCCGCACCCGCGCGGTGGTACTGCTGCACTACGGCGGTCTGCCGGGCGAGGTCGAACGGATCGCCGCGTTCTGCCGCGAGCGGGGCGTACGGCTCGTGGAGGACGCGGCGTGCGCCGTCGCCTCGCGGGTCGGGGACCGGGCCTGCGGCACCTTCGGCGACATCGCCGTGTGGAGCTTCGACGCCATGAAGATCCTCAGCACCGGCGACGGAGGCATGGTCCTGGTACGGGACCCGGACGAGGCCGACCGGGCACGGCGCCTCGCCTACCACGGGCTGCGCCACCACAGCGGGATGAGCGCGTCACGGTCGGTCGCGCGGCGATGGTGGGACCTGGACGTGGAGGGATTCGGCCGCAGGATCGTCGGCAACGACCTGACCGCGGCCATCGGGCTCGTGCAGCTGAGCCGGCTGCACGCGTTCGTGGACCGGAGGCGGAACGTGGCCGCGGCCTACGACCGCCTCCTGGACGGGGTCGAGGGCGTGGCGGCGCCGCCGCCGGCGCCCGAGGACCACACCTGCTCCCACTACTTCCACTGGGTTCGTCTGGACCCGGGGGAGCGCGACCGGGTGGCGGCCGAACTCCTGGAGCGGGGCGTCTACACCACCTTCCGCTACGCGCCCCTGCACCGTGTGTCCGCCTACGGGGCGGACGGGGTCCGTCTCCCCGGCGTGGAGGAGGCGGCCGAGCGCACCCTGCTGCTCCCCCAGCATCAGGGGCTCTCCGACGCCGACGTCGAGCGCGTGGCCAAGGAGCTGGTCTCCTCGGTCGCGCGTCGGCCCCGGACACGGAACGAGAGTCGCCGATGAGGGCGCTCGTCCTGGCGGGCGGAACCGGATCGCGGATGCGGCCGCTCAGCCACACCCGGCCCAAGCAGCTGGTCCCCGTCGCGGGGCGCCCGGTCCTGGAACACGTGGTCCTCGGCGTGCGCGACCTGGGGATCACCGACATCGGAGTCATCACGGGCGACGGCGCGGACCACGTCCGCGACGCGCTCGGGGACGGGAGCGGATGGGGGGTGCGGCTCACCTACATCCATCAGAGCCGTCCCCGCGGCCTCGCCGACTGCGTCCGGGCGGCACGGGACTTCCTGGGCGAGGACGCCTTCGTGCTCTGCCTCGGCGACAACCTGCTGCCGTCCGGATTCACCGAGCTCGCGGAGGAGTTCCGGCTCCGGCGCTCGGACGCGCACGTCGCGGTACAGCGGGTCGCGGACCCCTCCGCGTTCGGAGTCGTGGTCATGGGCGAGGACGGCAAGGTCGGCGGGCTGGTGGAGAAACCCGCCGTCCCCGTCAGCGACTGGGCGATCATCGGCGTCTACTTCTTCTCACCGGCGATCCACGAGGCCGTCCGCGCGATCGGACCGAGCGGCCGAGGAGAGCTGGAGATCACCGACGCGATCCAGTGGCTCCTGGAGCACGGGTACGGCGTGAGCGCCGGTGAGTACACGGGGTACTGGGCGGACGTCGGACGGCCCGACGACGTCCTGCGCGCCAACCGCCACCTGCTCGGCACGCTCACCCGGTCCGCGTTGGAGGGCGACGTCGACCCGGACAGCCGCCTGGACGGCGTGGTCTCCCTCGGCGAGGGCGCCAGGGTGGTCCGCTCCACCGTGGTCGGACCCGTGGTGATCGGTCGCGGGACCGTGGTGACCGACTCCGTTCTGGGCCCGGGGACGTCGATCGGCGCGTACTGCTCGCTGAACGGGGCCGACGTGGCCGACAGCGTCCTGATGGACGGCACCCGGATCGACGGCCCCGCTCCGCTGAGACGCTCCGTGGTCGGACGGGAGTCCGTCGTCCGGTCCGCGAGGACCGCGGCCCCCAGCGGCCACCGGCTCGTCGTCGGGGACCACACCCGCATCGAGCCGGATTCCTGACACATCACGACCGAACGAGGAAGGGACGAGGGGTGCCGTCATGGAGGAAGCGAAGAAGGAGATCCTGGACGCCGTCCTGGCCTACCACGACAAGACGAAGTCCGAGGGGCCCTTCGTCCCCGGCGAGACCGAGATCTGGCCCTCCGGCGCCGTCCTGGACGCCGACGACCGCGTGGCCTTCGTCGAGGCCGCGCTGGACATGCGCATCGCCTCGGGGGCAAGCGCACGCAAGTTCGAGAACGCGCTGGCCCGCAAGATCGGCGTGCGCAAGGCCCACCTGACCAACTCGGGTTCGTCGGCCAACCTCCTCGCCGTGACCGCGCTCACCTCGCCCCAGCTCGGCGAGCGCGCGCTGCTGCCCGGAGACGAGGTGGTGACCGTCGCCGCCGCCTTCCCGACCACGGTGAACCCCATCCTCCAGAACGGGCTCGTCCCCGTGTACGTGGACATCGAACTCGGCACGTACAACACCACGGCCGAACGGGTGGAGCGTGCACTGGGCCCGCGCACCAAGGCGATCGCGATCGCCCACACGGCGGGCAACCCCTACGAGGTGGAGGAGATCGCGCGGCTGGCCGCCGATCGCGGCCTCTTCCTCATCGAGGACAACTGCGACGCGCTGGGATCCCGGTACCGCGGGACGTACACGGGCACCTTCGGGGACCTGGCCACGGTCAGCTTCTACCCCGCCCACCACCTCACCATGGGCGAGGGCGGCTGCGTGCTCACCTCCGACCTGAACCTCGCCCGTGTCGTGGAGTCACTGCGCGACTGGGGGCGCGACTGCTGGTGCGCTCCCGGCGAGAGCAACACGTGCTTCAAGCGGTTCTCCTGGCAGCTGGGCGACCTCCCACCCGGATACGACCACAAGTACATCTACTCCCACGTCGGCTACAACCTCAAGACGACCGACACCGCCGCCGCCCTCGGCCTGTCCCAGCTGGGCAAGATGGACGGCTTCTGCGCGGCCCGACGCGCCAACTGGGCGCGGCTGCGCGAGGGCCTGGACGGCGTCCCGCACCTGCTCCTGCCCGAGGCGACCCCGGACAGCGACCCGAGCTGGTACGGCTTCGTCCTCACCGTCGCCGACGACGCCCCGTTCTCCGCCGCGGACCTCATCGACTTCCTGGAGGAACGCAGGATCGGCACACGGCGCCTGTTCGCGGGCAACCTCCTCCGCCACCCGGCCTACACCCACCGGCCGCGGCGGGTGGCGGAGGAGCTGACCAACACCGACCGGGTCATGGAAGGCACTTTCCACCTGGGCGTCTACCCCGGCCTGACCGAGGAGATGATCGACTACGTCGTCGCCTCGGTCAAGGAGTTCGTCGCGTCGCGGCGTTGAAGGACCACACCCCCGGCACCCTCGCGCCCGGCGCCGCCCGTGCGGCGGCGCCGGGTCGGGGCGCCCCCACACGACCACTCACACGAGGTGGACCATGCGTTGGATACCCCATGACCGACTGCCCACCGTGGCGGTGATCGGTCTCGGATACGTCGGTTCGTGCGTCGCGGCCACGCTGTCCGACCGAGGACACGACGTCATCGGCGTCGACACCGACACGGCCCTGGTGGACGAGCTCACCCGCGGGCACTGCCGGTTCCGCGAGGAGGGACTGCCCCAGAGCCTGGCCCGTGGCCTGGCGGCGGGACGGATCCGGATCTCCACCGACCAGACCGGCGTCGGCGCGGCGGACGTCGTGCTCATCACCGTCGGCACACCCGTCCGGGACGACGGCTCGATGGCGGACGACCAGCTCGCCGGGGCCTGCGACGAACTCGCCCGGCACCTGCGCGAGGGTCAGCTGGTGATCCTCAAGAGCACCGTTCCGCCCGGCACGACCTCGACGAGGGTGCGGCGGGCGCTGGAACGGTCGGGGCTGGCGGCGGGCGTGGGCTTCGGGCTGGCGTTCGCCCCCGAGCGCCTGGCCGAGGGCACCGCGATGCGCGAGCTGCGCGCACTGCCGATGGTCGTCGGCGGTCTGGACGCGGACAGCACCGCCGACGCGGCGGAGTTCTGGCGGCGGGGACTCGGCGTCCAGGTCATCACCGTGGGCTCCGCGGAGGCGGCCGAGATCGTCAAGCTCGCCGACAACTGGTGGATCGACCTGAACATCGCCCTGGCCAACGAGCTCGCCCGCTACTGCGCGCTCTTCGGCGTCGACGCGCACGAGGTCATCCCGGCCGCCAACACCGTCCCCAAGGGTTCCGGCAACGTCAACGTGCTCATGCCCAGCGTGGGGGTCGGCGGCTCCTGCCTCACCAAGGACCCCTGGATGGTCTGGTACTCGGCGCGCGAGCACGGTCTGGACCTGTTGACCCCGGTGGCGGGCCGGGAGGCGAACACGGCGATGCCCGGGTACGCGGCGGACCGCGTGCTCGCCGGGCTCGAACGCCTGGGCAGGACCGCGGAGGGCGCCCGCATCGCCGTGCTGGGCCTGTCGTTCAAGAACGACACCGCCGACCTGCGCGAGACCCCCGTCCTGCCGGTCGTCACGGAGCTGGACAAGTCCGGTGCGGAGGTGACCCTGTTCGACCCGCTGGTCGACCCGGCGGACACGGAGCGGGTGTTCGGTCGGGCCCCGGCCCCGTCCCTGGAGGCCGCCGTGACCGACGCCGACTGTGTGGCCGTCCTCGCCTACCACCGGGAGATGGAGTCGGTGGACCTGACGGCCCTGCCGGTCACCCGGCCCTGCCTGTTCTTCGACGGCCGCGCGAACCTGGCCGCCGAGTACGTGGCCCGTCTGCGCGCCGCCGGATTCCACTACGAGGGGATCGGGCGGTGAGCGGGTCAGCGCAGCGACGGGCGGTGGTCACCGGAGGGAACGGGTTCGTCGGCCGCCACCTGGTGCGACGGCTGTTGGAGCAGGGCTGCGAGGTCCGCGTCCTCGACCGCGCCGACGCCGCCGGCGGCCAGCGGGCGCCGGAGGGGGTCCAGTGGATCTCGGGCGACGTCCGGAATCCGGCGGACGTGGCGCGCGCCGTGCACGGCGGCGTGGACGTCGTCTACCACCTGGCCGCCATCGTGGGAGTCGACCAGTACCTGGCCGATCCCCTGACCGTCATCGACGTCAACTTCACGGGCACCCGCCACGTGTTGGAGGCCGCGCTCCGGGCGGACGCCCGCCTCGTCATGACGAGCACCAGCGAGGTGTTCGGCAAGAACCCCGCCGTCCCCTGGGCGGAGGACGACGACCGGGTGCTCGGTTCGACCTCGAAGGCCCGGTGGAGCTACGGGACGAGCAAGGCCCTCGCCGAACACCTCGCGTTCGCGTTCGCCGAGCGGTACGGGCTGCCGGTCTCCATCGTCCGCTACTTCAACGCCTTCGGGCCCGGGCAGCGACCGGCCTACCTGGTGAGCCGTCTCGTCCACCGGGCGCTGAACGGCCGTCCCCTAACCGTCTACGACAAGGGTCGGCAGACCCGGTGCCTGACCTACGTGGGTGACGCGGTGGAGGCCACGGTCACGGCCGGGACCGCCGAGTCCGCCGTCGGCGAGGCGTTCAACATCGGCGGTCGGCGGGAGAGCACCGTGGCCGAGGTGGCCGAGCTGATCGGCGGACTGACGGGTGGTGAGGTCCCGATCCGCTACGTGGACACGGAGGCCAGTCTCGGGAGCGCCTACGAGGACCTGGGGCGGCGGATACCCGACACCGACAAGGCACACCGCCTGCTGGGCTGGGAGTGCCGGACACCGCTGCGCGACGGGCTGGCCCGGACCGTCGCGTGGGCGCGCACCGCCCCGGCGTGGCTGGCCCTGGACGACACCGGGGCCGAGTGAGCCCGCCGGGCGGGCCCCCGCCGCACCCCCCTTCGCACCGCCGGCCGATCATCGACGTGAGGAGTACGACCGTGGACACCGTGAGAGAGAGCCCGGGGACGACGACCTTCCGGGGCCGTCCCGTGACCTTGTTGGGTCAGCCCGTCCAGGAGGGCGCCCCGGCGCCCGATTTCACCGTCATCACCCCCGACATGGCACCCGTGCGGCTGTCCTGGGCGCCGGGCGCGGTACGGGTCCTGTGCTCGGTTCCGTCCGTGGACACCCCGGTCTGCGACCGGCAGACCAGGTTCCTGGCCGAGGAGCTGGGCTCCCTCCCCGGCGTCGGGCTGTTGACGGTCTCCGCGGACCTGCCCTTCGCCCAGCGGCGCTGGTGCGGAACCGCCGGACAGGACGGGATCGTCGCCTCCGACCATCGCGACCTCTCCTTCGGTCTGGCCTACGGTGTCGCCGTCAAGGAGCTGCGTCTGCTGTGCCGTGCCGTGTTCGTCGTCGACGCGGGGGACACGGTCCGGTACGCGCGCTACGCTCCGGCCTCGGACGAGCCCCTGGACCACGAGGAGATCCTGGCGGCGGTCCGCGACTGCCTCTAGGCGCCGGGCGGGGGGCGGGTGCGCGTCCAGGTGGCGGCCCCGCCCTCCGGAGTCCCCGGCGCGGCGCGACACGAGAAGGAGGGGGCGCCCCGCGGGGCGCCCCCTCCTCTCCGCCGGCTCCCGGCGACCGGCGCCCGTCAGGCCAACGGGCTGGACTGGTAGGAGAGCAGCACCCACTCCCCGTCCCGGCGGACGGAGACCCACACGGTGCGGGAGCGGTACTCCTCGGCCGGGGACTCCTCGACGGAGCGGGCCACCCCGCCCTCGGTCACGACGACGGCGGTGTCGTCTCCGAGGAAGCGCATGTCGATGGGCTGCTCCACCAGACGGGTGTCCTTGTAGGGGCCCGACAGGGCCTCCGACATCGCGCCGCGGATCTGCTCGCGGCTCGTGTACTGGTCGTCGCCCAGGAGCAGGCTGCCGTTCTCCACGAACACATCGGCCAGCGCGTCCGCGTCGCCCTCGGCCCAGGCCGCCCGCGCACGCAGCACGGCGCTCAGGGCCGCCCCCTCCTCTCCGTTGGGGAAGGGGCCGTAGCTTCCCGCCCACTCCTTCGCCTGGGCGACGAGTGAGGCAGCGTCGTTGGACATCAATGGTCTCCTCTCCCGGCCAGGCGGCCGGAGTCTCCGGTGCTCCGTGTCGAGATCGGTGCGCTCACCAGCGCAGGGTCGCGCCCTCGCCGCGCGGGCTGTTCTGGTAGGCGGCGAGCTTCCACTCGCCGTCCCGCTTGACGAGGACCCAGGTGGACCGAACGGCGAGCTCGGGGGCGATCTCGGTCTCCCCGGGCGCCAGGATCCCGCCGTGCGTGCGGACCAGGCACACGTCGTCGGCCGCGAAGCGCACGTCCACCGGGGCGCCCGTCACCCCGGTGCCCTTGAACGGACCGGCGTAGGCGGCGGTCATGAACGCGCGGATCTCCTCGCGGTTCTTCTTGTAGACGTCGCCGGGCAGGATCATGACCCCGTCCTCGACGAAGGTGTCGGCGACCTTGTCGCCGTCGTTCTCCGACCAAGCGGCGACCAGGCGGAGGGGGACGCTGAGCGCCTCCTTCTCCCGGTCGGAGGTGAAGGAACCGTAGTAGGCGTCCAGGTTTCCTGCGTTGGCTGGTGCCTTCGTTGACACACGTGCCTCCATCGTCGGGTGTTCTCGGTTCCGGACGGCACAACGGCCTCAGATCCGTCGCTTTCCGGCCCCGCCGTTCCTCCATGCTCTCCGCCGATTCACCCGCCCACATCTCCTGGATTGTCCTCCTCCCCCCATGCGCGAGGAACGGCATTCCGACCCCAGCAATGGAGAAGTCGCCGCCGTACGGAAAAGGTGTGATTCTCCGAGGTGAGACGTGCGCCCGAAGGGAATTCGCGGAAATTCCCTCGGGCCGTCGGCCATCGAGACGGAGAAGGAGCACCGGATGGACAACGATCCCGGCCGGGAGGAGATCGTCAAGCGCGTGCGGGCCATCGTGCCCCTCGTTCGCGAGCACGCGGCCTGGCAGGACGAGAACAGGAGGCTGCACGACGAGGTGGTCGAGGCGCTGGACGAGGCCGGCGTCTTCCGCATGCGGGTACCGACCAGGTACGGCGGCTACGAGTCCGACACCGGGACCACGTTGGAGGTGGCGTCCGTCCTGGCGCAGGCGGACGGCGCCACCGCCTGGAACACGTCGGTGTGGTGGATCCCCACCTGGATGGTCGGCATGTTCCCCGACCACGTCCAGGAGGAGGTCCTGTCCGAGCACGGCGGCCGTGTCTGCGGCACGCTCAGCCCGGGGGGCGTGGCCGAGCCCGGGGACGGCGGGTTCGTCGTCAACGGCCGGTGGGGTTTCATCAGCGCGGCGCCGCACAGCCACTGGCAGTCGATCATCGCGGTCACGCCCACCCCCGACGGCTCGGACATGCAGCCCGTCATGGCGCTGGTGCCGATGTCGGACCTTCGGTTGGTCGACGACTGGCACGCGGCGGGACTGCGGGGCTCCGGCAGTGTGACCACCGTGGCGGAGAACGTGTTCGTCCCCTCCGACCGCGTCCTGCCCCTGGGCGCCGTGATGCAGGGGCAGACGGTGTCCGAGGCCAACCGGGAACTGCCCATGTACCGGGCTCCGCTGCTGGCGGTGGCCGCCGCCACCTCCGCCGGCACCCCGACCGGCCTCGCGGAGGGCGCCCTCGACCTCTTCCTGGAGCGCTCCGCCGAACGTGGGATCACCTACACCGACTACGGCCGCCAGGCCGACGCGCCGGTCACCCATCTCCAGGTCGCCCAGGCCTCCCTGATGGCGGACGAGGCCCGGTTCCACGCCGAGCGACTCACCTCGGTCGTCGACGCCAAGGGGTCGCTCGGCGAGGAGTGGTCGCTGCTGGAGCGCGCCCGGTGCCGTGCGGACATGTCGGCGCTGTGCCGTCGGGCCAAGGACGCGGTGACCCTCCTCGGTGAGGCGAGCGGCGGGCGTTCCGTGTACGCCGAGCACCCGATGCAGCGGATGGTCCGCGACATCACCGCGCTCAACCTGCACGCCCTCATGTATCCGGACACCGGCTTCGAGTTGTACGGACGCGTCCTGTCCGGGCTCGAACCGAACTCCCTCTACATCTGATGGCCTCGGCTGCGACCGGAAGGGACGAGAACGCCGTGTTCGATTACGTGATCGTGGGAGCGGGGTCGGCCGGCTGTGTGCTGGCGGCGCGCCTGAGCGAGGATCCCGACACCACCGTGTGCCTGATCGAGGCGGGCCCGGCGGACACCTCCGAACGGATCCACATCCCCTCGACCTTCGGGCACCTGTTCCGCACCGAGGTGGACTGGGACTACCACACGCACGAGGAGCCCCACCTGGGGCGGCGCAAGGTGTACCTGCCCCGGGGCCGGGTCCTGGGCGGCACCAGCTCCATCAACACGATGATCTACGTCCGGGGGAACCGGACGGACTTCGACGACTGGGGTCAGGAGGGCTGGTCCTTCGAGGACCTGTTGCCCTACTTCCGGCTCGCCGAGGACAACGAACGCGGCGCATCCCGCTTCCACGGGGTGGGCGGCCCCCTGTCGGTCTCCGAGAACCGGTCGCGCAACCCGATGTCGACGGCGTTCCTGGCCGCCGCCGGGCAGGCGGGCCACCCGGCCAACGAGGACTTCAACGGCGCCGAGCAGGACGGCTTCGGTTTCTTCCAGCTCACGCAGAAGGACGGGATGCGGTGCAGCACCGCGACCGCCTATCTGCATCCGGCGGCCGACCGTCCCAACCTCACCGTTCGCACCGGCACCACCGTCCACCGGGTCGTCATCGACGGCGGCAGGGCCGCGGGCGTCGCGGTGGGCGGGCCCGAAGGGGAGGAGGTGGTCAGGGCCGGGCGCGAGGTCCTGCTGTGCGGAGGCGCGTACAACTCGCCGCAACTGCTCATGCTGTCCGGCGTGGGTGCGCCGGAGGCCCTGGCCCCGCTGGGGATCGACGTCGTGGCCGACCTGCCGGCGGTGGGCGCCGGCCTCCAGGACCACGTGCTGCTGCCGCTGGTCTACACGCACGACCACCCCATCAGCCTGTTGGCGGCGGGCTCGCCCGAGAACGTCCGCCGTTTCCAGGAGAGCCGGTCCGGGCCGATGACGTCCAACGGGCCGGAGGTCGGGGGCTTCGTCCGCACCCGCGGTGACCTGCCCGCGCCCGACGTGGAATTCCTGACCGCGCCGATCATGTTCGTCGACAGCGGTCTGGCCGCGCCCACCGGACACGCCCTGTCCTTCGGGCCCTCCATGCTCACACCCGCGAGCCGGGGGAGGGTGGAGCTGGCCAGTGACATGCCCACCGCCAAGCCGCGGATCGTGCACAACTACTTCGACGCCCCCGAGGACATGGACTCGGCCGTCGCGGCTCTGCGCATGGCGCTGGACATCGCCCGGCAGGAGGCCCTGCGCGACTACACGAAGACGGCGCACCAGGCGCCCGAGTCCGACTCGGACGCGGACCTGAGGGAGTTCGTCCGACGGTACGCGCACTCCATCTACCACCCCTCCTCCACGTGCGCCATGGGCAGCGTGGTGGACGCGGAGCTGCGGGTCCGGGGTGTGGAGGGCCTGCGTGTGGCCGACGCGTCCGTGATGCCGACCCTCGTCCGGGGCAACCCCAACGCGGCGACGGTTACGATCGCCGAGCGCGCCGCCGACCTGGTTCGGGGGATCGATCGGCGCGGCGAGGGCGCCGCGGCCTGATCCCGAACGCACGAGCGGGGCCGCCGAGTCCGGCGGCCCCGTACGTGTGGGAACGGACGGCGCCCCACGGACCCGTCCCCCGTCCGACGGCCGCGCCCGACAGGGGACGTCATCGGTCAGGGACGTTCCGGCGCCACCCGCTCCCGCCGGTCTCCCTCGTCCTCCCCGGTCCCCGGCCCGGCGTCCGCCGCGGCGCGTGCCGGGGGCACATGGCGCAGCGCGAAGACGATGACGACGGAGAGCAGCACCAGGAGCGCCGCGCTGCCGACCGAGACCGCGTTCAGTCCGTCGACGAAGGCCGCCCGCGCCGGCTCCAACACCCGCGCGGCCTCGGCGGCCGGCATCCCCTCGGTCGCGGACACCTCGGCGGCGAGCGAGGAGTGCTCCCCACCGCCCATGGTGCTCTGGTAGACGGCCGTGCCGACGCTGCCCAGCACCGCCACGCCCAGCGCGATGCCGAACTCACCGCTGCTCTCGGACATGCCCGCGGCCGCACCGGCCTTGTCCTCCGGGGCCGACCCGACGACCAGATCCGTGCCGAGCGCGCCCATGGGGCCCGTGCCGAAGTAGACGAGGGCGTAGCCGCCCGCCACCACCGCGAGCCCGGCGCCCGGTCCGACCGAGACCAGGATCGCGCAGCCCACCGCCGCCGCGGCCAGACCCGCGGAGATGACATAGGCCGGGCGGACCCAGTCGATGAGGACGGGCGCCGCCATCGAACCGAGGATCATGCCGCCCGCCGCCGGCAGCAGCCACAGCCCGGCCGTCAGCGGGGACAGCCCGCCGACCAGCTGGAGGTACTGCGTCACGTAGAGGGAGACCCCTCCCACCGCGGCGGTGGCCAGCAGCAGGCCGACCAGGGCCGCGCTGAAGGACCGGTTCCGGAACAGTCCGAGATCCAGCAGCGGACTGGCCAGCGTGCGCTGACGGACCACGAAGGCCACCCCCATGGCCAGGCCGGCGGCGATGGCGAGCAGGGCGAGCGCGCTGACGCCCTCCGCCGCGATGTCCTTCATCCCGTAGATCACCGGGAGCACCGTGGCCAGGACCAGCAGGGTGCTGGCCAGGTCCAGGCGGGCCGAGCCGCCCGCGGGTGTCTCCGGCAGCAGGAAGGGACCGACGACCAGCAGCAGGACCATGATCGGCACGGCGAGGAGGAAGACCGAGCCCCACCAGAAGTACTGGAGCATCAGGCCGCCCACGATCGGGCCGACCGCCATGCCGACCATGAAGCAGCTCATCCAGACCGCCACCGCGACGCCCCGCTGACGCGGATCGCGGAACGCGGTCCGGACCAGGGCCAGCGTGCACGGCATCAGGCTGGCGCCGGCCACCCCGAGCACGGCGCGCATCGCGATGAGCATGCCGGCGCTGGAGGACATCGCCGCCGCGACCGAGGCCAACGCGAAGAGGACGGCCCCGATGAGCAGGAGCCTGCGGCACCCGATCCGGTCGCCGAGCGCCCCCATGACGAGGAGGAAGCCCGCGACCATGAACCCGTAGATGTCGGTGATCCACAGCAACTGGACCCCGCTGGCGCCGAGGTCGGCCGTCAGGTGCGGGAGCGCCAGCAGCAGGACGCTCAGATCGATCGAGAGCAGCAGCGTCGGAAGCGCCAGGACGGCCAGCACCGTCCACTCGCGCGCGCCCGCCCTGGGCCCGGTACTCGTGTCCATGTCCGCTCAGCTCCCGTACTCGTCGCGCAGTCGCCACCAGGCGTACGGGGACTCCTGGGGAACGCCGTCGGGGCTGTCCTCCCAGGTCTCCTGTCGGCCCAGGGGGGTCAGGTCGAGCAGGCTCCAGTTCGTGCCGAGCTTCTCGACGCCCCGCCCCGCGGTGAAGTACGTCCAGTGGACCGACCCGCCGTCCCGGAGGAAGACACTCAGGCCGAAGCTGTCGGAGCCCTCGACCGTGACACCCGTGTCCTCGTTGAAGGAGCCGCGGAACGACGAGTACCAGGGCACCGTCCACCCCATCCGGTCTCGGACGCGGGCGATCTCCTCATACGGCGCCCGGGACACGAGCGCGAGCGTGGTGTCGCGGGCGTTGAGGTGCGCGGGGTGGCCGAGGTTGTCCACGAACATGGAGCAGCCCTCGCACTGGTGGGTGGACCCGGGCGGCAGCATGAAGTGGTAGACGATCAGCTGGCGACGCCCCTCGAAGAGGTCCTCCAGGGAACTCTCCCCGGCCGGGCCGTCGAACACGTACTCCTTGTCGACGCGGACCGCGGGCTGTCGCCGGCGCTCCGCCGCGAGCCGGTCCTGGAGCCGCGTCAGCTCCTTCTCCTGCGCGAGCAGGCGCTCGTGGCCGGCCCGCCACTCCTGTTCGGACACCACCTTGGGCGGATACATGGCCCTCCTCCTCGTCCTGTGCACGATCGCGGGCGGTGCGTGTGTGCCCGCCCCGGGGCCCACACTCGCACCGCCCGCTTACGGTTCCCTGTGCGTCGGACTTACCGTCCGCGCGCGCTCGGCGTCAGCCGTCCTCACTCGTCGCCTTGGAGTTCTGGTAGGCGGCGATCAGCCACCCGCCGTCACCGCGGACCAGGGTGCACGTGGCGAAGAAGGCCAGGTCCGGCGTCTCCGAGGGGACACCGGGGACCTGGACCCGGCCCCTGGTGACGAGCAACGCCACGTCGTCGCGGACGAACCGCACGTCCAGCGGTTCGACGATGACGCTGGAGCCCTTGTACGGGCCCGCGAACCCCTGCCCCATGAAGGCGCGGATTCCTTCCCGCCCCCGCATGTACGTGTCGCCGATCAGGCTCGCGTCCGCGTCGAACAGCGATGCGAACGCGTCCGCGTCGTTGGCCGCCCACGCGTCCATCACACCGTCCACGACGGCTCGGACCGCCTTCTCGTCCGTACCGATCCGCGCGTCTTCCACCATGCTCGGTTCTCCTCTCCTCGGCCGCCGACGGCGGGCGTGCGCCCGCCCGACGCCACCCCATGCTCGTCAGCGCCCTGAGGGCCGAACGTCTCCTTCCTTGCTGTGCCGACGGAGTGTGCGGCAGTCGCACAACCGGGAGGAAGCCAGGACGGGAGAGCGCGCCGCAGGATGTGCGAGGGCCGCCCCCTCAGTCACACGAGCGAGAGAGGCACAGCAGTTGACTCACCCTTCCCTTGCGCTCCGTCTCCGAACGCACCGGATCATCGGAACCACCGGCCTGGCGGTCACGACCGCCCTGGCACTCTCCACCGCCCCTCACGCATCGGCGAACACCGAATCCACCCCCCTCGAACCCGCCGACGGATTCCAGGAGACCGTCCTCGACACGGGGGACACCGTGACTGTGTCCCCCGACGGCGACCACGTGGCCATCACCCCCGCGGAGGGACGTGAAGGCACTCGGTTCACCTCCGTCCACGCGGGCGAGCACCGCCTCGTCCTGCCCGCGGACCGGCCCCGCGCGGCGGAGGCGCCCGCCCCGGCCGCGACGACCGCGCGCACCCTCCCGTCGGCCGACGCGGGGTGCGGGCAGGAGGAGTGCCACGACCTCACCGTCCGTCACCTGGGCCCGGACGGCGCACCCACGGACGACGCGGAGTCGATGGTGTTCGGGTTGGACGGTGACGTGCTGGAGTTCGCCGGTGGCTCGGCCGCGGCCACGTTCACGCTGCCCGAAGGCCGCTACATGCTGATCACCGACGTTTCCGACTTCACCGACCCGGACGCCGACTGGCACCGTCTGGTCCACCCGCTGATCGTCCTCGACGGCGACGACGAGGTCGTGATGGACGCGACCACCACCCGACCGGTCACCACGGACCCGGGAGCGGACCGCACGGACACGGCCCTGGTGGAGATCGGCGTCGAGAACCGGGCCGGAACCGAGAACGTGCGCGTCTCCCTCCAGGCCGACGACTTCTCCGGTCTGCACACGGCCCAGGTCGGCCCGTCGGCCCCGGTGGACGGCCTGACCTCGTTCGTCGCCTCCACGTGGGCGCACCGCGACGAGACGGGACGGTTCCGCGGCTCCCCGGAGACCGTCCACCTGCTCGACACGGTGGAGGGGGCCTTCCCCACCGGGTACGACCGGACCGTGGAACCGGGCGACCTCGCCTCCGTCACGGTCGAGCACTTCGCCCAGACCCCCGGGAGCACGGCCACGAAGGCGCTGTTCGGCGGCGCCCCCGGGGTGAGCGGCACCGCGACGGTGTTCCTCCCTTACTCCCTGCCCTCCTCGACCGTCCACCGTCTGGAGGCGGGGGCGACCATGTGGAGCAGTGCCTTCGGTGAGAACCGTGTCGCGGACGACGGGACCGTCCGCGACGTCACCGCGCTCGGCTCGGTCCCCCGCTCCTACGAGGCGGGCGACCGCTACACGGAGCGATGGAACGCCGCCGTGATCGGGCCGATGTTCCTGTGGGGCGAGCACGCCGTGCGCACCGGCGACGACCTGTGGTTCGGCATGCCGATGTACTCCGACCAGGACCGGCACCAGGGCGGTTCGAGGACGGACGAGGCCTCGATCCGACTGTTCCAGGACGGCGGCCTCGTCGCCGAGTCGGGTACGGGCCACCTGCGGGCGACCCTGGAACCCGGTGAGAGCGAGCTGCGCCTGGAGAGCAGGACGTCGCGCGCGTCGGTGGCGGACCTGTCCACGCGCATCGAGGCCGAGTGGACGGTCTCCTCCGACACCGTCGCCTCCGGCCGGGAACGCCTGCCCCTCTGGGTGGTGCGCTACCAGCCCGAGGTCGACGCGTGGAACACCGTGCGCGCACGGGGGCTGATCCGACTGCCGCTGACCGTCGAGGCCCACCCCGACTCGGCCCACGGCGACGTCGCGGAACTCACGGTGGAGACCTCCACCGACGACGGGGAGACGTGGGAGACGGCCCGGGTCGTCGACCGCGGCGGCGACCGCCGGACGGCGCTGATCCGGACACCCGGCGGCCCCGCCGGCGAGTACCTCTCGCTCCGTGCCCGCCTGACGGACTCCGACGGCAACGCCGTCGAGCAGACGATCATCCGTGCCGTCCGCCTGTCCGACTGAACCGTATCCGCACCGCCTTCCAAGGAGTCTCCCATGGTGCCCAAGCTCCGCACGTTCCTGGCGACCGCCCTGGCCGCGGTCTCGGCGGCGACCACGCTGAGCGCCCCGCCCGCGCTGGCCGACGCCTCGTGCCTGTCCGTTCCGACCGACCCCGTGCTCACCTCCTCCGGATCGCACGTCCAGGCCACCGCCCGCAGCGAGTGCGGCGCCCTGACCGTGCTGTGGCTGGTGCGGGAGGCGACCACGACGCAACCGCGCACCATCCAGGAGCGCTACCTCGAACCGGGGACCGAGCAGACCGCCAGCGTGTACTGCCGCCGGAGCGGCACGCACACCTACCAGGCGATGGTGTGGGATCCGAACATGATGTTCCGCCGCACCTCGGACTCGGTCACCATCACCTGCTGAACCGGACGGCGATCACCGGGCTTCGGGGACGGCGAGCGTGACGGCCTCCGCCGGACGGGTCCGCCGGCCCAGCGCGAACCCGCTCTCGAAGCCCCCGTCGCCGAGCACTCCTCTCAGGAGGAGCTCCACCCGCCGGACGTCTCCCCTCTCCGCCTCGGGGAGGGGGGCTCCGACGGACTCCCGCAGGGCGTGGGCGGCGCCGAGCAGCCGCGCGGAGACGGTGTGGCGGCCCCCGGCCGCGGTGGCCGCCGCCAGCCCCTCCAGGGAGAGGGCGAGCGCCCTCGGGTCGCCGAGTCTGAGGGCGACCTCGCACCCCTCCGTCTGGAGCCGGAGGGCGTCGTCGACCCGCCCCTCCGACTCGGCGACGAAGCCCAGCTCCGTGAGAAGGAGGCCGTCCACGACGTCGGTGTCGACCTCGGAGCGGCGGTTGGTCTCCAGGACTCCGCTCAGATGCTCCCTGGCCTCGGCCAGCCTGCCCTCCCGTCGCGAACCGAGCCCGAGCCCGATCCGGGCGAACAGCTCCCCCACCTTGTATCCGCTGTCGGTCGCGAGCCGCACGGCCCGCTCGTGGTGCGCCCGTGCTCCCGCGAAGTCTCCGGCGAGCATGTCGATCCTGCCCAGGCCGGTGACCGCGTCCGCTTCCTCCGGCCACATCCGCAGGTCGCGGGCCTGCCGGGCGCTGTCCTGGTGCAGCCCCCGGGCACGGTCGTAGTCGCCGACCACCTCGGCCCACGAGGCGAGGACGAACGAGGCCTGGATCGTGCCCCAGCCGTCACCGAGTTCGGTGAACAGGGCCCGCGCCCGCGCCGCATCGCGGTGCAGGACCTCCACATCGCCGCGCGCCTGCGCCTGCCCCGCCCGCACACACAGGACCGCCGCCTCCGTCCAGCGGTCGCCCGTGCGCCGCGCGTCCGCCAGCGCCCGGTCGGCCACCGGCCCGCCCGCCCCCGCGTCCCCGGTGTTCAACAGTGCGTGCGCCAGGAACCAGCGGGTCGACGCGGAGCACTCGGTCGCTCCGTCGCGGAACCGCTCCACGACACGGCCCACGCGGCCGTCGGTGTCGAGCCCGGCCCCGTCCAGCAGGGCGAGCCCGGCCCACCAGCCCTCCGCGTCGTTCCTCGACCCCTGCCGCAGGGAGTGCCCCTGGCCCACCAGGTCGTCCAGCACGGCGCGTCCCTCCGCGAGCCGCCCTCGGAAGAGCCAGTACCAGGTCAGGGAGGAGGCCAGTGCCCACGCTCCCTCGGTCTCCTCGGCCCGCAACGCCCTCTCCAACGCAGCCCGCGCGTTCGCCGACTCGGCGTCCAGACGGGCGAGCGCGGAGCGCTGTTCCCCTCCCCGCAGGAGTTCCGCGCAACGACGCGCCAGGTCCGTGTAGTGGGCCAGATGCCGACGGCGGACCGTGCGGCGTTCTCCCGCGTCGTCCAGCCGTTCGCCGGCGTAGGCGGCGATGGTCTCCAGCAGCTGGAAACGCCGAAGGCGCGACTCGGACGGCCTGGGCACGGCGGAGACCACCAGCGACCGGTCGACCAGGCGGGCGAGGGTCCCGGCGACCTCGTCCGACCGGACGCCGTCACCGGAGCACACCGACTCGGCGGAGGGCAGGTCGCACCCGTCCGCGAAGGCGGCGAGCCGACGCAGCACCGCGCGTTCTCCGTCGGTGAGCAGGTTCCAACTCCAGTCGGTGACCGCGCGCAGGGTCCGTTGCCGCGGCGACGCCGATCGTCGCCCGCCGTCCAGGAGCCGGAAGCTGTCGTCCAGGCGGTCGAGCACCTCCGCCACGCCCAGGGAGCACACGCGCGGCGCGGCGAGCTCCAGAGCGAGGGGCAGCCCGTCCAGCCGACGGCACAGGGCCGCGACGTCCGCGGCGTTGGAGTCGTCGAGGGTGAAGCCGTGGCAGGCCGCCGAGGCCCGGTCCACGAACAGCAGGACCGCCGCGCTTTCCCTCACCTTCTCCGTTTCGGGGGTGTCCTCCGGGGCGGGCAGCTCCAGGGGGTGGAGCTCGTACCGGCGTTCCCCCGCCACCGCCAGCGGCTCCCGGCTGGTGAGCAGGACCCGCGCCCCGGCGGCACCGCGCAGGAGGGACTCCACCAGGGGCGCGAGTGCCTCCACGACGTGCTCACCGTTGTCGACGATCAGGAGGACCTCCCGGTCGCCGAGGGCGACGGCCACCGCCTCCTCGGCCGTGGTCGGCCCCGGACCCGTCCTGAGGTCCAGGGCACGCGCCAGTTCGGTGGCCAGACGGGGGACGTCCCCGGAGCCGGGCGCGGGGTCGAGGGCGGCCAGTTCCACGAGCACCACGTCGCGTCCGGCGTCCTGCTCCCAGGCGCCGACCTCCAACGCCACCCGGGTCTTGCCGACGCCCCCCGGGCCGGTGAGGGTGACCAGCCTGTGCCCCCGCAGGAGTTCGCGCACCTCCCCGACGGTCGCCTCGCGGCCGACGATCCGGGCGAGTCCCCGTGGCACCCCGCGTCGTGTCGACGGAGCGGAGGGCGCGGACGGAGGAGGGGACACCGGCGGAAGATCCCCCCGCAGGATCGCCTCCTGGAGTCGGCGCACCCGCTCACCCGGCTCCAGGCCGAGCTCCTCGGCGAGGAGGGTGCGCAGCCGGGCGTAGCTGTCCAGGGCCTCACTGCGCCGGCCCGCGTGGTGCAGCGCCCGCATCTGGGCCGCCCGCAGGCGTTCGCGCAGGGGGTGGCGGAGCACCAGCTCCTCCAGCTCCCCGATGACGCGCGTGGACTCCCCGGCGTCGACCAGGGCCTCGGCGCGGGCCTCCAGGGCCTCGACCCGTTCCTCGTCCAGTCGTGTGGCCACCGCCCTGAGCGCGGGCTCGTCCGCGAAGTCGGCGTAGGCGGAGCCCCGCCACAACGACAGGGCCGCGGTGAGGTCGGCGGCGCGGGAGGCCGCGTCGGAGCGGTCGCGCGCGGACCCCACCAGATCGCGGAAGCGCCAGGCGTCCACGGAGTCGCGTTCGGCGGCCAGCAGGTAGCCGGAGTCCCTGAGCGCGACGAGTTCCCGGCCGCCGGGTTCGGCCTCCTCCAGGACCCGCCTGAGCTGGGACACCTTGGCGTGCAGGGCCGCTCCGGCACGTTGCGGGGGGTGCTCCTCCCAGATCTCCTCGACGAGCCGTGGCGGCGGGACGGGCCGCCCCTCCGCGGCCAGGAGGGACGCCAACAGCGCACGGACCTTGCGGCCCGGCACGGTGACCTGGTCACCCGCGCCCGTCCAGACGGCCACGGGGCCGAGAACTCCGAACCTCATAGCACCGGGGGACTCGGCGGGCTTGCCGCGTCCGTCGTCCCCGCTCCCCTTCCCCGCGCGTTCCACGCCACCGTGGACGTCACCACGGTGGTCACGCGGACACGTTACGCCTCCGGGGGTTCCTTCACCAGCGGACACGGAGTGCGCGCAGGTGGACGGACGCGCCCCGGTCCGGCCCGGCGACGTGCGGGCCGGACCGGGGCGCGTGCGGGCCGGGCGCCGGGGTCAGGCGGAGAACTGACCGGGCTCGCGGCCGGGTCCGGCCGGGCCGCGGTAGGCCTGGGCGATGCCGAGCCAGTGGTCGGCGTCGGCTCCGACGGCGGTCACGTCGAGGTCGTCGCGGTGGCGGCGGCGCGTGACGAGCAGGCAGAAATCGGCCGCGTCCCCGGTGATCCGCTGCTCGGCGTCGGCGGGGCCGAACTCCCACTTCCGTCCGGAGGGGGAGGTGAGCTCGAAGCGGAACTCGGTGTCGGGCGGGGTGAGTCCCCGGGACTGGTAGCCGAACTCCCAGACCATCACGGCGAACCCGACCACGTTGCCGATCCGGTCGGTGCGCTCGGGGACGACGCCCAGCGCGTCGGCGATGTCCTGCCCGTGGGCGAGGGCCTCCATCATGCCCGCGCAGGCCAGGACGCCGGGGGGGATGGGGCGCACGAGCCAGGGCACCGGCTGGTCGGCGGGGGCCGCCGCGAGCGCCTCCACGGCGAAGTCGCGGTCGGCTCGCCAGCGGGCGAGCAGCTTCTCGGGGTCGTCCAGGGGGTAGCTCCGCAGGACCGCGTTCACCGCGCCGTCGAAGTCCTTGCCGGCCTCGGCCGTCATGGCGGCGAACGCCTCCGCGTCGGAGGCGGCGGTCCCGGCCAGCCGGAAGACGAAGCACAGGTGGGCGACCTGGTCGGCCACGGTCCATCCGCGGGCGGGGGTCTCGCGCGCCCAGTCGGCGGGTTCCAGGTCGGCCACCAGGGCGTCGATCTGGGCCGCCTCGGCGGCCAGGTCGTCGATGACGGCGGGCAGTTCCGTGATGACGTTGGGCAGGTTGTTCACGTCTGATTCCCTCGGTTCGGTTCGATGCGGCGAACGGATGCGGTGTTGCGGGCGGTGGCGTGGCGGGCCGCGGCCATCGCCGCCCAGGAGACGGCTCTGACCAGGTCGGCGTCGTCGGCCCCGGCCCGTCGGCACTGGGCGACGGTGTCGTCGCCGACCTGGAACGAGGCGCGCGCGGTGAGCAGGGCCAGCCGCCCGAAGGCGCGGTCGGAGGGCGGCAGCGCGGCGACGGGCTCCTCCACCCAGGCGCGGCCGACCCCGCCGGGTGCGGTGCCGTGCTCACGGAGGTGCCGGTGGACCAGGGCGCGCACGGCGCCCGGGAGGACCCGGGACCCGGCCTCGTCGACGGCGGCGGCCACTCCGGCCAGGACACGCGCGATCCGCGGCTCCCCGAGCGCCCAGCGCAGGTCGTCGGGCACGGCCGCGTCCCGGGCGTTCCGGGGCAGCAGTTCCAGCGACGTGTCGGGCGACAGCGGCGGTCCCGTTCGGGCGGCGATCACCGCCCCGGTGGCGCGCCGCAGCGGCCCCCGCACCGGCGCGGGCGCGAACTCGGGCAGGGGCGAGTCGGGCAGGAACACGTTGACCAGGCGGTTGATGTGCTGGAAGGTGAGTTCGACCGCGCCCAGCTCCGCGCGTTCGGCGGGGGTCAGCGGCCCGAGGCGCCTCGGGTCGGGGGCCTCGGAGCCGTCCCCGGTCCCGTCGAGGGACCCGAGGGTGGCTCCGTGCACCTCCACGCAGTAGGGGCAGGTGTTGGCCCGGGACACGGCCGTGGCGACGGCCTCCCGTTCACCCCGTCCGGTGCGTCCCGGCACCAGGAGCGACTCGCGCAGTGCCGTCCAGGTCGCCGCGGCGCACTCCGGGGCGGGCGAGAGCATGACCACGGGCGGGGCGAGGACGCCGAAGTCCCGTTCCACCCGGCGGTGGAGGTCGGCGACCCCACCGCGCGCCCGGCCCGGTGGGTCGGGACGGATGTGGCGCACCTCGTTCAGCGACCGGCGCACGGCCGCCCGCAGGATGGAACGGAGCACGGGTCCTCCTCCCGTCTCGGAGTGTCCGGTCAGGCCGAGGTCCGACCGGCGAGGTGGAGGACGCCCCCGCGCCCCGACGTGGCGCCGTCGGGAGCGGGAGCGCCGTAGGTGACGTCGACGCCGCGCGCACGGGCGGCCTCGACGATGCCGGGCACGGAGCGCTCGGCGAGGGCGGCGATGGTCATCGCCGGGTTGACGGTCAGGGCGCCGGGCACCGAGGAGCCGTCGGTGACGAAGATCCCGGGGTGGTCCCGCAGCTCGTGGCGGTCGTCCAGGGCCGAGGTGTGCGGGTCGTCGCCGATGCGGCACGAGGCCAGCGGGTGCACGGTGTAGGCCCCGACCAGGTCGTTGGTCCAGGGGGCGACGCTCGCGATGCCGTCCTTTTCGAGGATCTCCTTGACCTCGGCGTCGGCGCTGTTCCAGCCGTGCCAGGTGTTGGCCGTGGGCCGGTAGGTGAGCGGGCCGCGGCCCAGCATCTGCTGGGACAGGCGCACGGCGTTGCCCGTGGGCGGGGGCGCGCCGAAGACGCCCTCGTTGTCGTCCTCGCTCATGGTGAAGATGATCAGCCAGGACTTCCAGCGGCGGAGCATCTCCTTCTTGTCCGCGCCGAACCACGACGGTCCGGGGACGCCGGGGGTCTGGGCGAGGATGGTGCCCAGGGCCGGGGGGAAGTAGAGCTGTTCGAGCGAGTACCGGGAGTACTCCGGCAGCGCCGGGTCGAGCCGGTCCCAGTTGGCCACGCAGGGGCCCTTGCCGATCTGGAACGCCTCGTAGGCGCGTTCGTCGTCCCGGGACAGGCCCAGGACCTCACGGACCCGGTCCTCGTTGACGACGGCGGTGTTGAGCCGCTCTCCGTTGCCGGAGAAGTAGCGGCCCACCGCGTGCGGCATGGCGCCCAGGTGCTCCTCGGAGCGCTTGAGGATGACCGGCGTGGCCCCCGCTCCGGCCGCGAGGACGACGATCTTGGCGTCGATGGCGCCCGAGTCGGTGGTGACCCGGTAGTCGCTGTCGTCGACGACGTTGTAGTGGACCCGGTATCCGCCGTCGTCGAGCCGTTCCAACCGCTGGACCTCGTGCAGCGGCCGGATCCGCGCCCCGTGGGCGACGGCGGCGGGCAGGTAGTTGAACACCAGCGACTTCTTGGCCTCGAACCGGCAGCCCGCCATCATCCAGTTGCAGTTGACGCAGGTGTCCTTGTCGATGGCCACGGGTACCGGGTTGGCCGTGCGTCCCGAGTGGTCGCACGCGGCGCCCCACAGTCCCCCGGCGTAACTGACGTCGGACCAGTCCTGGGTGCGCACCCCCAGCGCCTCGGCGACCCGGTCGTACCAGGGGTCGAGGGTGTCCCGGTCGATGGCCGAGGGCCACATGCGCCGCCCGACGGAGCCGCGGCGCTCGAAGACGAACCGGGGCGCCCTGGGGAGCGCGGCGAAGTACACCATGCTCCCCCCGCCGACGCAGTTGCCGCCCAGCACGCTCATCCCGTCGCCCACGGTGAAGTCGAAGGCGCGCGTGTACGAGGAGCCGAGGAGGAAGTCGTGCTGGAGCTCCTCGGTCTCCAGCCAGGGGCCGCGTTCGAGGACGGTGACCCGCGCCCCGCCCGCGGCGAGGTGGTAGGCGGTGATGGCGCCGCCGAAACCGCTGCCGACGACGAGGACGTCGGTCTTCTCCGTCGTGGTCATGCGAGGCTCCCCGAGGCCGTGGTGTCCGGGTGGAGGCGGGCCGTCGGCCTGCCGTAGGAGTACTCCTTGAAGCGCAGCAGCCCGTCCGTGTCCGGGGCGGCGAAGCCCATCGCCGCCAGTCCGGGATGGCCCTCCGCGATCGCGGTCGGGGTGCTCATGTGGGCCGCGCTGTCGAAGGCCATGTTGCAGAAGAGCGCGAGCATCACCCAGAACTCCTTCTCCGGGTGACCGGGCGCGGTGAGCGCGCGGACCAGGGCGGTGCGGTCCTCGAAGGACAGCCGGACGAACGGCGGAAGCTCGCCGTCCGCGGCCAGGCCGTGCTCGCGTTCGTACCTCTCGGCGTGCCGGTTGAGCAGTGCGACGAACTCGGGCAGGCCGGACGTCAGACCCGTGGCCGGGGTCCGCAGCAACTCCAGCGCTCCCGCCTCGACCGACCCCGCGTCGTGCGAGCGGCCCGCGATGCTGGGATCGTCCGGTCCGCGCTTCGCGCCCGGGAGGATGGTGTCGGCGAACGCCTCCAGCGTCAGCGTCTGGACACCGTCCGTGTCGGGGGTGCCACTGGGCATGGTGGTCTCCTGTCGTGGTGGGGTGGGGCGTGTGCGGGGGCTCAGACCGTGTGGACGGTCATCGGGAGACCGCCGCGTACGCGCAGCGAGAGCATCGCCTCGGGGACGGCCCGGTGGCCCGGCGGGAGGGTGAGGCGCAGGTCGCGCGCGATGACGGCGAGCACGAAGACGGCCTCCATCATCCCCAGGTTGCTGCCCACGCAGACGCGTGGTCCGGCTCCGAAGGGGATGTAGGAGTAGCGGTGGCGGTCGTCACGGCGGTCCGGGGAGAAGCGTTCGGGGTCGAACCGCTCGGGGTCCGTCCAGGAGTCGGCGCGCCGGTGCAGGGTGTACGGGCAGATCAGCACGTCGGATCCGGCGGGCACGTGGTACCCGCCGATCTCGTCGTCGGCCAGCGCCACGCGCGGCAGGATCCACACGGCCGGATACAGCCGCATCGTCTCCTGCACGACCATCGTGGCGAACGTCAGCCGGTGCAGGTCCTCGTAGGTCGGCGCCCGGTTCCCGAGGACGCGCAGCGCCTCCTCCCTGAGCCGCTCGGCGGTACCGGGGTTGCGGTCCACGAGGTAGAGCGCCCAGCTCAGGGTGCTGGCGGTGGTCTCGTGCCCCGCCAGCAGCAGTGTGACCAGCTCGTCGCGCACCCGGCGGGAGCGGACCCGCGGGTCGGGCTCCCCCGCGGCGTCCGCGAGCACGCGGGAGAGCGCGTCGTCCGCGTCGTCGCCGGCCGTGTGCCCCCGGACGAGCCGGTGCACGATCCGTGCGAGTTCGGCCCGGGCGTGCCGGAACCTCGTCTGCGTGCGGAAGGGCAGCCACACCGGCAGCTTGTTCATCGTGACCATGTCGAGCATGGCCTGGTCCTGGACCGCTTCGAAGGCGGCGCCGATGGTGTCGAAGGCGTGCAGGTCGGTGTCGAGGAGGGTCCTGCCGAGTACGCCCAGGGTCAGCCCGGTGGCCTCCTCCGAGATGTCGACGGGACCGCGCCCCGCCCGCGACCGCAGCCGGTCCACCAGGGCGACGGCCTCCTTGGCCACCGCGTCCGCCTGGGCGGCGACCCTGCGCTGCTGGAAGACGGGGCGGATCGTCCGGCGCTGGCCGCGCCACACCTCGCCCTCGCTGGTCAGCAGCCCGTCGCCGAGGGCCCGCTTGGCGTGGACCTGGCCGATGCCCTTGTGGTAGTTGCCGTGGTTCTCGGCCAGTACGTGTTTGGCGTGGTCGGGGTGGTTGAACAGGTAGAGGGTCTTGGGTCCGGCCTTCATGCGCACGGCGTCGCCGTGGCGTTCGACCGCCGTGGACATCATGGCGAGCCGGTCGGTGAGCAGGTCGCGCAGCATTCCCGGCACCGCGGAGGGCGGGGTGCGCGGAGGGCGGCGCCGGTCCGTCGCCGTCACGGGTGCGCACCTCCTCCGTCCCGGAGCGCGAACTCCTCGGCCAGGAGGGAGCGCCACACCTCGTACCAGGGGCGGTCGGGGTCCTCCGTGCCCGCCGCCTCGGGGCGCAGGTCGCGGGCGAGGCGGGCCGCCTTCTCGGCGTCCATGCCGCACAGGACCTCGCTGGCGGCCTCGGTGTGGGGGACGACGAGCCCCGCGCGGATCCGGGCCTCGGCGGCGAAGGAACCCCCCTGGGCGAGGTGCGGGGCGTGTTCCCCGGCGTGCCCGCGCAGGCGGCGCAGCTCGTCCGCGTCCGCGCCGCCCGCGTACGTGGCGGCCAGCCCCACCCCGGCGTAGAGGTCGGCTCTGCGGCCCTCGGCGAAGGAGTCGACGAGTTCGGCGACGCGGTCGACGTCCGTCCCTCCCACGAACCACAGGGCCCGGCCCACGCCTTGGTCCGCGGCCCGGAGGGCGTAGGCGCCGTCTCCGGTGTACCGCGCCGCGCGTCCGTCCCGCACCCGGCGGCGCACGTGCGCGTCGGTGTGGAAGTAGGCCTGGTGGAAGCCGTAGCCGTCGTGGACGAGCCACCGGAGAAGGGGGTCGAGGCGGTCGGTGCGCGGCCACAGCGGCCTGGGCAGACGGGCCATGGCCCACCCGATGCCGACGTAGGCCATGTAGACATGGGGTGCGCCGGGGCCCTCCAGGAAGCGCTCGGTCCGGCCGCCCTTCAGCGACATCGCGTCCACCAGGGCGAGCCCCATCGCGGCGCCCTCGTAGGCGAAGCCCTTGTACCGGGTCGGCAGCGCGTCGAGGCGGCGGTCGGTGCGTTCCGCAGATCCCGTCTCCAACGCGTCGCCGAGCCCGGTGAGAAAGGATTTCCCCACCGTCTCCAGAACTTCGCGGCCGGCGGGATTCTTGTCGTGGAATCCACGGGTCTCCACGGTGACCTCGGATGGGCTCGGAGTGATGATCCGGCGTCTGAGCACGCCGAACACACTGGCCATTTCGTCCTCCCGACCTACGAGTTCCGCATATCGTCGTTCACTTTTCCATGCTTCCGGTGCGGAAGTTCGGGGTCTACTTCGCGATTGCCCGACACCGGACTTCGCTCAGCGAAAATGCCTCCGAATTCCGGCGCGCCAGACCTCGTACGCGGGTACGCCGCCGCGGGCTCCCGGCTCGACCGCGTGGTCGTCGGCCAGGGCGGCCGCCCCCGCGGAGTCCGTGCCGGCGAGCGTCCGGACCACGGCCTCGGTGTGCTCGGGGACGCACCGCGAGAACACCCGGGCCTTGGCGGCGAAGACGGCTCCCTGCGCGACGTGGGGCGCGGCCGACCCGGCGTCGCGCAGGAGTGCCTTCAGTTCCTCGGGCTCGGCTCCTCCCGCGAAGGCCGCGGCGAGTCCGACACCGCTCCACAGGTCGGCCCGGCGCTCCTCGGGGAAGGCGCGGACGGCGTCGGTGACCGCCGCGGGGCGCGCTCCGTGGATGAACCACAGCGCCCGGCCGACCCCCTGGTCGAAGGCGCGGTGGAAGTAGTCGGGGGAGCCGAGCCAGGGGTAGGGGCGCGGTGTCTCCCTGCGCCCGACCCAGCGCGGTGTGTCGAAGTAGGCCAGGTCGAACCCGTAGCCGTCCACGGCCAGCCAGCTCATCGTGGGGTGGTAGGGGTTGTCCGAGAGCTCGGGCAGGACCCCCTTCCACAGGCCTCGGGGCAGCCGGGCCATGGCGAACCCGATCCCGATGTAGGCGAGGAACGTGTGCGGCCTGGCCGGTCCGTCCATGAGTTCGCGGGTACGCCCCGACCGGCCGAGGGGGAGGGCGTCGAGTACGGTGAAGGCCATGGTCGCGCCCTCGTAGGCGAATCCCCGCAGGGCGGCGTCCACCGTCTCCAGGCGGTGTTCGACCTCCCACAGCCGACGCGCCTCCATGCCCCACTCGAACCCGCAGACGACGGATTCGGGGATCGCCTCCAGGCGCCGGGCCGCCGGCGCGCCGCGACCGGGGAAGCCCCGACGCGCGAAGCCGACGTCGGCCAGGGGCGGTGCCAGCAGTGCGCGGGACATCGCGCGCAGGATACGGCCCGCCATGGCTCAGGCCACCGTCGGCTGGAGGCCGCGGTCACCGGTCCGCCGGAAGTCCGTGCCCGCCGCCGAGGCGTCGGCCAGCGTCACGGCGATCGGCGGGGCCGTCTCCTCCGCCAGGTCCATCACCAGGGACACGTACGTGTTCAGCCCGGAGGCGATCGTGACGCGCGCTCGGGTCCCCGCCGTCAGCGCTCGCGCGGCGTCCGCCCTGCCCCCGTAGGGCATGGCCACGGCGATGACGTGGTAGGACCCGTTCGGCACCCCGGTCACCTCGAACTCGGTCCGTCCGTGCGCGGTGAACGCCTCGAAGGCGACGGGCGCGCCCTGGGGCGCCGCGTCGTCGAACACCCCCACGAGGGCGTCGACCCCGCCGACGGTCGTGGGGATGTCGAGCGATCCCTCCAGCACGCCGGCGGCCTCCGACCGGACCCGCCTGTCGCGGCTGGCCTCGATCATGTCCCCGAGATCGGGCAGTCGGGCGAAGTCGTCCGAGGCGGCGACCGTCAGCCGGGCGACGGCGGGGTCCCGGTACTGGGTCGGCGACATGCCGACCGCCCGGGTGAACCGACTGGTGAACGTGCCCACGCTGTTGTACCCGACGCTGCACACGATGTCGGAGACGGTCAGGTCCGTGGTCAGGAGCATGCGCTTGGCCGCGAACAGGCGGACGGCCGTGAGGTAGCGGCCCGGTGTGAGGCCGACGGCGCGCGAGAAGATCCTGGAGAAGTGGTAGGGGCTCACGAAGACCTCAGCCGCCACATCGCTGAGGGTGATGGGCTCGTAATAACGACTACGAATGAATGCGACAGCCTGGCGTACAGATCTCTCCACTGCTATCTCCCAACTCGAGATCAGCCGTCCAACATCAGGGAACAGAAAAGATATGAACTGGATGGGGGCAGCCGAAATGAGCATGCGCCGTCGGACAGTAAAAACCGCAACCATCGAATCCGACCCTGCCGGCAGAAAAATCGCATTCGACCGGCCCAGGCCGTGGAACACTCACGGAAGATCAAGAAACGCGACGGTCACGCTCCGTGATTTTCTTCTGACCGGGCGGACACTCCGCTGCCTCCATAACGCCACCACACCCTCACCCTTCGACGCTGGCACCGGTCCATCGTCACATCCCGACCCCCGCACCTCATCTTCAGAATTGCGGCACCGGCGCGGAAACCACTTAAAAACAGACTCGAACAAAGTGTCGAACCCGAAAATGAGCCGACACCTGATGTCACAGCCCGCCCACGAATAGTGAGAGTCCCGGGGTGGGCGGCACATCGCCACAGAGGCCACATGAGCCCTGTCAACATCTGTGACCACGTCCGGACAACAAAGATTAGTTTCTCCAGAACAGGGAAAAATCTCTTTCTTCATGGCAAACCGGCCTCCACGTCACCCGATCATGGTGTTATCACTTCGTGCCGGGGGCCGGTCCCGTGATGACTTCTCCAGCGAACCGGTCGGAAATATAAGCCGAACAATCAGTGTGCGAGGACGCACTCCGGCGTGGGACCGGAAAAGGTTGGCCACGAGTAGATGCGTTCGGCCTGGAAGACCGATATTGATTCCATGAGCCCACGTAAGGCAGACCCACGACTGCGTACGTCACTGATCGACGTGGCCGCCCGGCTTCTCTCCCTGGAGGGGCCCCAAGCTCTGTCCACCCGCCGGATCGCCCGCGAGTCCGGCAGCTCCACCATGGCCGTCTACACCCACTTCTCCGGCATCGGCGGACTGGTGCACGCGATGGTCCGCGAGGGCTTCGCCCGCCTGGAGGACAGCCTCTCCCGGGTCCGTGCCACCGACGACCCCGTCCGCGACCTCGGCCTCCTGGGCCGCGCCTTCCTCGACAACGCCTCCAGGAATCCGCACCTGTATCCGGTCATGTTCGGCGGCTGCTCGCTCGCGGGCTTCAGTCTCTCGGAGGAGGACCGGCAGTACGGGCGGTACACGCTCCGCCACGTGACCGCGTGCGTCGACCGCTGCATCGCGTCCGGCCGGTTCGACCCCGCCGACCCGGAACTGGTCGCCCACCGGCTCTGGATCGCGATGCACGGCCTCACCGCCCTGCACCTCGGCTCCTACCTCATTCCTCCCTACGACGCCGCCCGCTGCTTCGAGGACCAACTCGTCTCCCTGATGGTGGGGTGCGGCGACTCCCCGGAGGACGCGCGCGGATCGATCGCGGCGTCCTCCGGGCTGCTGCCGTCCCCGTCCGAGGACTAGCCGGCGTGCCCGACCGCGGGGGCGCTCATCCCGACCCCGTCCGGCCAACGGCTCCGTCCGCCGAGAGGGCGCCGCCCAGGCCCTTGAAGGCGCCCCCGTGGAACAGCAGCGCCGACCGTTCCGGCCCCGTGACCGCGTGGAGGACACGGCCGACGAACACCGAGTGGTCGCCCGCCACGATCTCCTCCGTCACGTCGCACTCCAGCCAGGCCAACGCGTCGGCGATCAGGGGCGCGCCGGTGCCCGGTCCGGGGAACCACTCCACGGCGGCGAACTGGTCCAAGCCCTCCGGCCGCGCCCGGTCGGCGAAGTACCGGGCGGTGTCCTCCTGCTCGGCGCACAGCACCGACACCGCGAAGTGCCCCTCGGACACGACCGCCTTGTGCATCCGGGCCGTACCGGAGACACAGCACAGGACCAGCGGAGGATCGAGGGAGACCGAGCTGAAGGCGTTGGCCGTCATACCGTGGGGGGTGTCGCCGCCGACCGAGATCACCGTGACCCCGGTGGCGAACGCGGACATCACCCGGCGCAGGTCCACCACGTCAGGCCACCGCCCCTCGCTCGGAGCCGCGACCGGCCGTCAGACCGGTGCCGTCCGAGGCGTAGGGGGCCAGCGCGGTGCGCAGCTCCCCCGGAACGCGGGTGGGCACGGTCGCCGTGTTCGGCCCCCTCATGCAGGCGATCCTCTGGGATCCGCGGGCCACCAGCGTCTCCGTCTCCTCGTCCACCCGGACGTAGTCGAAGGAGAACGCCACCTGGGTCTGGGTCAGCTCCCCCAGCCTCATCCGGACGGACAGCTCGTCGAAGGCGGTGATCTCGGCGAAGAACTCGCAGTCCACCCGGAGCGTGAACAGCTTCAGGTCACCGCGCAGGTCCGCCAGGACACCGGGCGCACGCTCCTTGAGGAACATCTCCCGGCAGCGCCCCTGCCATCTCAGGTAGTTGACGTAGTAGACGTTGCCCACGAGGTTGGTCTCCTCGAAACCGACCGTGTGGCGGATCTCGTAGTAGTCGGACATCAGCTCTCCTCTCCGGCCAGGACGGCGAAGACCACCGGTGCGGGGTCGCCGTTCAGGGTGGTCGCCCAGGTGGCGATCCGCAGGCCGCCGGCGGCGAGCACCACCCACCCGTGTTCCAGGACCCGGTCCAGCGTCAGGGCGTTCCCGGTGCCGCCCGCCTTGCGCAGGCACTCCAGGGCGCCCCACACCCGGGTCGCCGCGACGTGGACGGACTCGTCCGCCTCCTGCGCGACCAGGTGCCGCACCGACGCGGCGTCCCGGCCGAGCAGCCCGTCCCACTCCCGGTCGGAACGGTCCAGAACGGTCTCCACGTCGCAGGCCAGACGCTCCTGCCCCACGACCGCCAGGGTGACCCCGGCGCCGTGGGAGGCGGACACCGCCGCACCCTCGACCTCGGGCCGGCCGTCCGGCCGGCGGCGCACCCTCACCGGCCGGTTCAGCGCCCTGCCGACCGCCAGTTCGGTCCTGTCCCCGCGGTCCCCGGGCCCCTCGCCGGGACGGGGTTCGGGGTCGGGATCGACGACCACGGCCCTGGAGCCGCCGAGCACGCGTTCCAACTCCCGCTCCAGGTGGGAACCGAGCAGTGCGGGCACCCACGGCCCGGCCCCGCCGCTCCTGCGCACCGCCCGCAGCCGCAGGCCCTCCCACCGCTCGACCACGGCCCCGAGGGGATCCCGTACGTCCACGTCGTAGACGTAGGAGTCGCCGTCCTGCAACCGCTCCCGGGCCTCCAGGAGCACGCGGTCGGACTCCTGGTCCCGCGGCCGGGACAGGACGATCCTGTCCACGCCCTCGGGCAGGAGGGTGCCGTCGGGGACGCACGCCTGGAGGACGTGCATGGCGGCGTCGCGCACGCCCGGGTCGGCCAGGAGGCGCTCCTGGGGCAGGAACGACCCGAACCAGCCGCCCGGGGCGGCCGTCGACAGTTCCGCGACCACGTGGCGAGCGCTCACCCGGCGGTAGGAGAGCAGCCGCTGGAACCTCTTGCCCTGGAAGAGCACGCCCCCGTACATCTCGTCGGGGTCGATCGGGACCCGGGGCAGCACCGGCGCCGCGTCCGCAGACGGGAACCCCTCCTCCACCTGCTCAGGTCGCGGCCAGCGCAGGAGCGCGCGGAAGTGGTCGGCGTCGTAGCCCGTCTCCTCGCTGCGGATGACGACCTCCACCGTCCGGGCGTCGCGCACCAGGGCGGCCACCCGCACCGTGGTGCTCCCGCCGGGCCGCACCGCGACGGGACGCAGGAACCGCGCCCCCTCCATCACGGGCGGACCCTCGTGCCCGCTCACGGCGGCGGCCACCTGGGTCATCGCCTCCATGCCGATCACGGCCGGGAAGAGCATGTCGCCGTCGAGCAGGTGATCGTCCAGGTAGGGGTCGTCCGCCGAGGACAGCTCGGCCTCGGTGACCAGCTCGACCCCGGGGTAGTGCACCAGGACCCGGTCCACGAAGCGGCCGAGGGGCAGTTCGCGTTCCTCGTTCGCCAGTGTCGGCAACCCGCCGGTGCGACCGCTGACGACCAGGACCGGGCCCGCCGAGGAGTCGGCCAGCACCTGGTGGAGGACGGAGATCCCCTCCTCCGCGGACACGGGTGTGATGCCGTCCCGCATCAGGGCCTCGACCACGCCGAGGCGCTCGCCCATCCCCGCGCCGGACCACACCGACCACTCCAGGGCCAGGACCCGCGTGCGGGGGTGCTTCCGCCCGTACTCGACCGTCATCTCGGTGAGCCAGTCGTTGGCGGTGGAGTAGTGCGCCTCACCGCGCAGCCCGGCCCGGCCGATGATGCTGCCGAACGTGACGAGCAGCCGCAGGCGCTCCGGGTCCACGGTGTCCAGGACGGCCGCGAGCCCGTCGGTCTTGGGCGCGAGGGTGCGCCGGAAGGCCGGCTCGGTGAGGCCGCCCAGGGCGGTGGGCTCGTTGCGCCCGGCCCCGTGCAGAACCGCGGTCACGGGTCCCAGGTCCTCCTGGAGGGACCGCACCGCGCTCCGGACCTCCTCCCGCCGGGTGACGTCGGCGCGGGCGTAGGCGTGGCGGACCCCCGCCGCGGCCATGCGCTCCAGGTTGGCGGCCAGCTCGGCGTCCTCCTCCTGGGCCGCGCGGCCCAGGAGGGCGAGTCGGACCCCGTACTCGGTGGCCAGGGACAGGGCGCACTCGGCGGTGATGCCCTTGCCCCCGCCGGTGACCAGGAGCACGTCGTCCGGACCGAGCGGGGCGCCGCCCTCCGACGCCTCCGCGGGGAGCACGGCACGCAGGACCGGAACGGTGCGGCGGCCCTCGGCGTCGTGGTGGGACTCCGCGTACGCCGAGGCGGGAGTGGCGGCGACCTCGGCGACCACCCGGCGCACCGCGTCCTCCCGCGCCTCGGGGGCCTCGGGGGCGGGGTCGTGGAGGGTGACGACGGTGGTGGTCACACCCGGCAGCTCCTGGTGCAGGGTCCGAGCCACCCCTGACGCGCCGCGTCGACCCTGGACCACGACGAACCGCGTCCGCTCCCCCGTCGCCAGGACCGAGCGGGCGGCGTCGAGGAACGTGCCCACGAGGTGTTCCCCGCCCTCGGCGGGCAGACACAGCAGGACGCCTCCGCCCGCCCCGGAGAGCGCCTCGCGCAACGGCTCGGCGAGGGGGTGGCCGGCGGACGCGTACACGCTCCATCCCGTGTCGTCCGCGTCGGCCGGTTCGGACGCCCCGCCCGCGGGCACGGGCGCGCCGACGCCGACGACCTCGAAGGCGCGGACCCAAGGGGCCGCGCCCGGCGCCTGTCCCGCCGAGGCCCTGCCGTCGTCGGTCTGGGCCAACGCGTCGATGGTCTCGGCCAGCTCGCGCAGACTCGACGTGGCGTACCCCGAGGTCGCCCCCATCGGAGGCATGCCCAGGCGCTGGGTGACCTCGTTGACGATCTGCCCGACCGTGATGGAGCTCAGGTGGAGGTCGTCCAGGGGCCGCGTGTCGTCGCCCACCATGGACTCGGGGAGTTCGACCCGCTCGGCCACGAGCGTGCGCAGGAGCCCCAGGGTGTCCGCGTCCCGCGCCGCGGCGTCCGCTCCGGCCGTCTCGGCGGACACGGCCGTCGCGCCGTCCGTGCGTCCGACCCCGGTGCTGGGGGCGGTCTCGCACGGGCTGGCCAGGAACTCGAACTCCTCCGGGAGTTCGCGCACGAGCCGCCCGGAGAAGAGAGCGCGCACGTCGACGGGGGCGCCGAGGGCGTAGGCCGCGGCCACCGCGCCGAGGAAGGGCTTCAGCGAGTCCGAGTCGGTGTCCATGGAGACGGCGGGGACGTCCGGGACGGCCGCGCCCGCCAGGCTGGTGAGGACGCGCCCCGGCCCCGCCTCGATGAGCAGGTCCGCCCCCTGGGCCAACCGTGTGACGGCCTCGTGGAAGCGCACAGGGAGCACGACCTGCTCCCGGAGGAGCCGGCGCGGATCGGTGTCGGCGCCGAGGTCCGAGCCGGTCACCGTGGACACCACCCCCGGGGACAGCGGCCCGAAGCCGGTCTCTGCGAGCTCGCGGTCCAGCACCTCGGCGGCCGGCGCGACGAACGGGGAGTGGAAGGCGTGTGAGACGTTCACGCGCGTGGAGGTGATCCCGAGGGCCCGGGCCCGCTCGCGGACCCTCTCCACGGCGTCGGACGCCCCGGAGACCACTGTCTGCCGGGGCCCGTTGTAACCCGCAACGACCACGTCCGTCTCGCCCTCGAGCAGGGCCTCCACCCGCTCCGGCGGGGCCGACAGTCCGGCCATGGCGCCGTCGCCGCGCCCCGTCTCCGCCATGGCGCGGCCCCGGGCGGCCGCGAGGCCGACGAGCGCGGTGGCGTCCAGGGCGCCCGCCCAGTGCAGCGCGGTCAGTTCGCCGAGGCTGTGCCCGACGGCTCCGTCGGCCCGGACGCCCACGTCCTCCAGGACGGCGAGGGCGGCCAGGGAACCGGCCACGATGCGCGGCTGGGCGACCTGGGTGGCCACCTGGTCCCCGCCCTCCGTCAGCCCGGCCGACGCCAGGACCTCCTCGGCCCTGGCGAAGCGGCGCCGGAACGCCCCGACGCGTCCGCTCCCCGACCCCTGGCCGGGGAAGAGGTAGCGGACGACGGGGGGTGCGGTGCGGTGCGCGAGGAACATGCCCCGGGCGGGGGCGATGACCTCGTCGTCACCCGCGTCGATCCGTTCGACGAGCGCACGTGCCGCGTGCGCGGCGGCCTCCGGGGAGGAGGCGACGACCGCGGCGCGGGCGGCGCCCCCGCCCGCCTCGGCGGCGAGCGCTCCCGCCAGATCGGTCAGTTCGGCGTAGGAGAGCTTGGTCAGGAGGTCCGCGAGCTCCGCCAGGCGGTCCCGTACCTCGGAGAGGTCACCGCCGTCCACGACCAGCATCTCGGCGTCCTGGCGCCCGGACACCAGCTCGCGGACCCGGGCCGTGACGCCCGCCCCCTGGCGGCCGGCCGCCGACTCCACGGTGACGTGGGTGTTGACCCCGCCGAAGCCCATCGCCGACACGCCGGCGCGTACGGGTCGGTCCTCGGGCCAGGGCAGCGCCCGGTCCGGGACGCGCAGCGGCGCCGCCTCCTCCTCCAGGCGCGGGTGGGGGTCGTGGTGGCCGGTGGCCGGCGGAATGACCCGGTGGTGGACGGAGAGGATCGCCTTGATCAGGCCCGCGACACCCGCCGCGGCCTTGGTGTGGCCGATGTTGGCCTTGATCGAGCTGAGCGCCGCCGGCGGCGCGGAGGGATCGGCCGCCGCCCGGCTCCCGCCCAGCGCGGCCAACTCGGTCGCGTCGCCCAGGGCGGTGCCGGTGCCGTGCCCCTCGAAGTAGCCGATCGTCTCGATCCCGTACCCGGCGCGTTCGTAGGCGCGTTCCAGGGCGCGGCGGTGACCGCTCTCCTCCGGCCGGGTGATGCCGCCGCTGCCGTCGGACGAGACCGCCCAGCCCGTGATGACGGCGTAGACGCGCTTGCCCTGAGCGCGGGCGTCCTCCTCACGCATGAGCACGAGCGCCCCGGAGCCCTCCCCCGGCCAGAAGCCGTTGGAGTCCTTGTCGTAGACCTTCATCTCCCCGGTGGCGAGCGCCCCGGTCTTGGCGAAGCCGATCACCTCGAAGGGGTCGATGGACAGGTCGACTCCACCCGCGAGGGCGGCGTCCAGATCACCCGAGGCCAGGGCGTTGGCGGCGCTGACGACCGACAGCAGGGAGGACGAGCAGGCGCCGTCGACCGTGTACCCGCCGCCGCCCAGGTCGAAGTGGTTGCAGACCCGGCCCGCGATGGTGTTGGAGAGTCCTCCGGCGAGCGTGTCCTCGTCGATGCGGGGGAAGGGCGCCTTGTAGGACTTCTCGAGGTCGGCCAGGAAGGCGTCCGTCTCCGCCTCCGCCCATCCGTGGTCCAACAGCGCGGAGGCCACCGTCCGCCGTACATAGGGCCAGCGCAGTCGCAGGGTGTTCGCGCGCGAGAACTCACCGGTCAGGCTGTTTCCGATGACCACTCCCGTGGATCTGCGCGGAAGCCCCTCGGCCTCGGGGAAACCGGCGTCCTCCAGGGCGCGGGACATCGTTTCGAGAGCGAGCCAGTGCGTCATGTCCGTGGACCTGAAGGAACTCCCGGACACCCGGTAGCGAGCCCTGTCGAACGTGAATCCGCGAAGCACTGCGGCCTTTTCCGAGTAGAACCGGTCCTCCGCCGCCGGATCCTTCGACCAGTAGTCGTCCAGGTTCATCCGCTCGTCGGGCAGGCGCCGGAAAGCCCTCCTGCCAGCCAAGACGTTGTCCCACAGATCTACCGGAGAATTCGCGTCCGGATAACAGAGTCCGATTCCCACAACAGCAATTCTGGTGTTTTCCATACCTACCCGCAGACGTTTTCAGAAAATGACCCGTACAGCAGGGAACACAGACCAATCATGCGTGGGACCGGGTGGCATGTCTTCTTCCTTTGTGCGCCCCGGAGAAGCAGGTATTCCATAACGGCGTGATTATTGCTATGCGCTGGCGCGGTTCCTGTCCGGCCGCGCACGCCCGGCGGGGGGTGCCGCCGGGTCAGCGGCGCCGGTGCCCGGGGCCCCCTAGGCTGGGGGCATGATCAAGGTGATCGCGGTCGTCGGCCCGACCGCTGTGGGCAAGTCGGACCTCGCCGTCGAACTGGCCCTCCGGCTGGAGGAACGCACGGGACTGCGCGGCGAGGTCGTCAACGCGGACTCCATGCAGCTGTACCGGGGCATGGACATCGGCACGGCGAAGGTCACCCGCGAGGAGATGCGCGGCGTCCCCCACCACCTCCTGGACGTGTGGGAGGTGACCGAGCCCGCCGACGTGGCCAGCTACCAGGAGATGGCCCGCGACCGGGTGGAGGAGTGCGCCGAACGCGGGGTCCTGCCCGTCCTGGTCGGCGGCTCGGGGCTGTACGTGCGCGCGGTCCTGGACCACCTGGAGTTCCCCGGCACCGACCCCGCGGTGCGCGCCCGCCTGGAGGCCGAGCTGACCGAGGTCGGCCCCGGCGTCCTGCACGCCCGGCTGGCCGAGATCGACCCTGAGGCGGCCCGCGGCATCCTGCCCGGCAACGGGCGCAGGATCGTGCGCGCCCTGGAGGTCGTCGAGCTCACCGGCCGCCCCTTCACCGCCACCCTGCCCGACCACACCTCCTACTACCCGTGCGCACAGGTCGGGCTGCTCGCCCCGCGCGGGGAACTGGACGCCCGGATCGACGCGCGCGTGGATCGCATGTGGGAGCGCGGGCTGCTGGACGAGGTCCGCCGCCTGGACGCCCGGGGACTGCGGGAGGGCCGGACGGCCTCGCGCGCGCTCGGCTACGCCCAGGCGCTCGGTCAGCTCGACGGAGACCTGACCGAGGAGGAGGCCCGGGAGAGCACCGCCCGCGCCACCCGCCGGTTCGCCCGCCGGCAGGAGTCGTGGTTCCGCCGCGACCCCCGCGTGCGGTGGCTCCCCCACGACTCCCCCGATCTCGTCGAGCGCGCGCTCGCCCACGTCGAGACCGCGATGACCGGACCGAGCGAGGAGCCGGGAGAGACGCTCGTCGACGTGGCCACCCTCGTCCCCCACGCCCACCGCCCCGCCGACGGCTGACCCGGTCGGATCGCCTTCGCCCCAGGCGGTCCAGCCGATCCGACCCGCCACCTGGACGCTTGCCAGGGGCGCCGTCCTCGCCTAGCTTTGACTTCGTGACCGGATTCGAAATCTGGTCACGAAGTCAGGACCCGAGGGGAGGCATGGCTATGGTCGTTGCGACCACACTGGTATCCGCGAACCACCACCGTGACCCCGATGAGCAGGAGTACGCCGTGCCCTCCCCCACCCCGTCGACGTCCAAGGCCGCCAACCGCCTGGCCCGAGCCGAACGCATCCTCGACGCGGCGGGCGACCTGCTCGTCTCCTGGGGCTATCCCAAGATCACCATCGAGGACGTCGCCCGCCGGGCCGGCATCGGCAAGGGCACCGTCTACCTGCACTTCCCCACCAAGGAGGTGCTGTTCCTGGTGGTCCTGCTCCGCGCCCAGACCGCCATGGTCGAGCGCACGCTGCAGGTCCTGCGCCACGGACCGGAGGGGATCTGGCCCAGCACCCTCGCCCGCACCACCGCCCTGGCGCTGCACGAGTCACCGATCATCGCCACGGTGATGAAGGGCCGGACCGAGACCCTGGGCACCCTCGCACGGGCCGCCGCAGAGCACAGCACGGAGCTCGTCGAGCGGCGGCGCGCCACCGCGGAGGGCTACTTCGACGTCCTCCGCGACCACCGCCTGGTCCGCACGGACCGGTCCCGCGCCGACCAGATGTACGCCTACTCCTCGATCCTGACCGGCTTCCTCGTCGCCGAACCGCTCCTGGGCGACCAGTCCGCCTCCGCGCCGACGACCGTCGACCACCACGCCGACGTCCTGGCCGACGCCATCCGCTCCACCCTGGGCGAGTCCGACGCCGACGACACCCTGCACGTCGCCTGGCCGAAGGTCACCGCCCTGTTCGAGGACCTCGCGCGCGACTTCCGGGCCGAGGTCGACCGCTACACGCACGCCACTCGCGACACCTGACACTGGAGTGCCCATGACGGCCACACCATCCGCCGCCCACGACGTGATCAACCTCCTGGACCCGGCCTGGACCTCCGACCCCCGGTCCCTGGTCGACCGGGTCGCCGAGGCGGGCGGGTCCGCTCCGGCCCTGTTCGCCGACGGCTTCGAGGTCGTCCTCTTCGCCGACGACGAGGACGTGCGCACGATCCTGAGCGACCGCCGGTTCGTCGTCGACCCCGCCAACGTGGGCGCGGGCGCGACCACCCGCAGCAAATCCGAACTCCTCGAGACCATGGGCATCACCCCGGACCTGGCCGCCTACGTGAGCGAGAGCCTGCTCCAGATGGACGGCTCCGACCACACGCGGCTGCGCAAGCTCGTGTCGCGCGCCTTCACGGTACGCCGGGTCAACGAGCTCCGCCCCAAGGTCCAGCGGATCACCGACGACCTCCTGGCCCGCCTGCCGGACCACGCGGAGGAGGACGGGGCCGTCGACCTCCTCGAACACTTCGCCTACCCGCTGCCGATCACGGTGATCTGCGACCTGGTCGGCGTGCCCGAGGAGGACCGGCCCGCGTGGCGGGAGTGGAGCCGCACCCTCCAGGAGTTCGACCCCACCAGGCCCGAACGGATGAACACCGTGCTGGGCGCGATGATCGACCACATCAAGGCGATGATCGCGCGGCGCCGCGCCCACCCCCAGGACACCCTGCTCGACGCGCTGATCAGGGAACAGGACGAGGACGGCGGCAGCCTCAGCGAGGCCGAACTGATCACCCTGGTCTTCACGCTCGTCATCGCCGGGCACGAGACCACCGCCCACCTGCTCACCAACGGCACGCACGCGCTGCTCACACACCGCGACCAGTGGGACCTGCTGCGGTCCGACCCCGAACTCCTGCCCGCCGCCGTCCACGAGATGCTGCGCTGGTGCGGCGTCGCGCTCCTCACCCAGGTCCGGTACGCGGCGGAGGACGTCCGGCTCAAGAGCGGTCGGCTGGCCGCCGGGGACCGCGCGGTGGCCCTCCTCGCGGGCGCCAACCGCGACCCGAACGTGTACCCGGACCCGCACCGCTTCGACGTCACCCGCCACCGCGGCAAGCCCGGCGAGGCGCACGTGGGCTTCGGCCACGGCATCCACTACTGCCTGGGCGCGGCCCTGGCCCGGCAGGAGGGACAGGTGGCCTTCGGGTCGCTGCTCAAGGCCTGGCCGGACCTGGACCTCGCGCCCGGGCGCGAGCCCGAGCGGGTGCCCTCGCCCGGTGCGATGCGGTTCAAGGACCTGTACGTCCGCCTCACCCGCGACTGACACGGCCGCGGCCCCCGGCGCCGTGCCGGGGGCCGCGGGCGACACGCGTCCGGTCAGACGTCGCAGCACCCGCCTGCGGGGGCGGCGGGCTCGGCCGCCGGAACGCCGACCTTCGGCATGCCCAGCAGGACGCCGGGGCCCGGGTCCTCGGCCGGTCGGCCGTTCCGCGCGGCCCAGGCGTCCCCGGCGCGCGTGCGGCGCAGGTTCCGGACACCGGAGTCGGCCACCAGGTGGTGCGGCGCGGCATAGGTGACCTCCACGGTCACCGTGTCGCCGGGGCGCGGCTCCTCGCCCCCGCCCACGGCGAAGTGCACGAGCCGGTTGTCGGGCGCCCGCCCCGACAGACGGCGGTGCTCGCCGTCCTTACGGCCCTCGCCCTCGGAGACCAGCAGCTCGACCTCGCGGCCCACCAGCTTCTGGTTCTCCTCCCACGAGATGGAGTCCTGGAGCTCCACCAGGCGCTGGTAGCGGTCCTTGACCACCTCGGGCGGCACCTGGCCGTCCATCGTCGCCGCCGGTGTCCCGGGCCGTTTGGAGTACTGGAAGGTGTACGCCATCGCGAACCGCGCCTCGCGCACCACGTGCAACGTCTCGGCGAAGTCCTCCTCGGTCTCGCCGGGGAAGCCCACGATGATGTCGGTGGTGATCGCGGCGTGCGGCATCGCGGCGCGCACCTTCTCCACGATGCCCAGGAACCGCTCCTGACGGTAGGACCGGCGCATGTCCTTGAGCACCTTGCTCGACCCGGACTGCAACGGCATGTGCAGCTGCGGCATGACGTTGGGGGTCTCGGCCATCGCCTCGATGACGTCGTCGGTGAAGTCGCGCGGGTGCGGGGAGGTGAAGCGGACCCGCTCCAACCCCTCGACCCCACCGCAGGCGCGCAGCAGCTTCGAGAAGGCCTCGCGGTCGCCGAACCCGCTCCCGTAGGCGTTGACGTTCTGCCCGAGCAGGGTGATCTCGCTGACGCCCTCGTCCACCAGGGCGCGCACCTCGGCCAGGATGTCGCCTGGACGCCGGTCCTGCTCCTTGCCGCGCAGCGCGGGCACGATGCAGAAGGTGCACGTGTTGTTGCAGCCGACGGAGATCGACACCCACGCGGCGTACGCCGACTCGCGGCGGCTGGGCAGGGTGGAGGGGAAGTGCTCCAGGGACTCCGCGATCTCCACCTGCGCCTCGCGCTGGACGCGGGCGCGCTCCAACAGAGCGGGCAGGGATCCGATGTTGTGGGTGCCGAACACCACGTCCACCCACGGGGCGCGGCGCACGATCTCACCGCGGTCCTTCTGCGCCAGGCAGCCGCCGACCGCGATCTGCATGCCCGGGTTGGCGTCCTTGACCGGACGCAGGTGCCCGAGGTTGCCGTACAGGCGGTTGTCGGCGTTCTCGCGGACCGCACAGGTGTTGAAGACGACGATGTCTGCGGTGGTGTCCTCGGCTGCGCGCGCGTACCCAGCGTCCTCCAGCAGACCGGACAGGCGCTCGGAGTCGTGGACGTTCATCTGGCAGCCGTAGGTCCGCACTTGGTAGGTACGACTCTGGCTCACCGTCCCAGGCTAACCGGTGGCGCGGACACGTGGACCACGGCGCGGACTCCGGTCGCGGGACGGCCCGTGCCGCCGACCGCGACGGGTCGGCGGCACGGGCCGCGCACGGGGTGGGACGGAGCTCAGTCCTCGCCCTCGGCCGACTCGACGGCCGGCCCCTGGCCGGAGGAGGCACCGGCCCCGCTGTTCGCCTCCGCCTTGGCGGGAGCGGAACCCACCGGCGGGATGACCCGCGCGCCGCCCTCCCGGCGGGTGACCAGCTTCTCGTGCCCGATGACCGCCACCAGCAGGACCAGTCCGACGATGTTGGTGGCGAGGCTGCCCGAGACCAGGCACAGGCCGCCCACGACCAGTCCGATCCGCTTGTACCAGGGCAGCGGCCGGTCCAGGTACCCGACCAGTCCGAGCGCCACCAGGACCGCGCCGACCACGCCGGTGACCGCGGCCACCGTGCCCGTGAACCAGTTCACCTCCAGCAGCAGCAGCTCGGGGGAGAACACGAACATGTACGGCATCACGAAGGCCGCGATGGCGATGCGCACCGAGTAGAACCCGGTCCGGATCGGATCGCCTCCGGAGATGCCCGACGCCGCGTACGCGGCCAGGCAGACCGGCGGGGTGATGTCGGCGAGCACACCGAAGTAGTAGACGAACAGGTGCGCCATCAGCAGCATCGCGAGCCGCTCGTCGACCTCGCCCTCCAGGATCGCCACGATCGCCGGAGCGGCCAGAGTCGCCGTGATGACGTAGTTCGCGGTCGTGGGCAGACCGATGCCCAGGATCAGGCAGGCGACCATCGACATGAACAGGACCAGGAACAGGTCCACCCGCATCGTGCCGACCGCCGTGACCCCGAAGTCGGCGCCCGCGCCCGTCCACGCCAGGACGGGAGACGTGGCCACCGCCGTCAGCAGTGAGGCCAGGCCCGCGCTGATCGACTCGGCGATCCCCAGCAGACCGCTGCTGAGCTTGAGGCCGAGGTCGGTCGTGGTGATGACGCCCGCGATGATGCCCGCCGACGCGCACGCCACGATGATCGGGATCGCCAGGCGGGCCGCGCCCACCAGCCCGTCCAGGAACGAGTGCAGGTTCAGCTGGTCCTCACCCGAGGCGCTCCAGCGGTGGAACGCCACCGACACGGCGATGCCCGCCAGCGTGAGGAGCACCGTGGCGCCCAGGGCGACCATCCCGCGGTCCATTCCGGCCATGAGCGCCTGGGCGACGGTCACCAGGACCGCCGCGGCGCCCGCCGCGACGACGATCGGCAGGGACAGCCGCATCGCCGCCCCCAGCACGTCGCCCAACGGCCTGGTGCCGATCCTGCCCGTCTCCTCGGCCCGCTGGAACGGCATGAGGAGGAACTGCGTGACGATGTTGACCGCGACCGTCGCCACGACCGCGCCCATCGCGGAGTACATCGGCGAGAAGCCCATCGACAGCAGGGCGAAGATCGCCACGACCGGCGCGATGAGGTATCCGCGCGTGATCATGAGCCGCCGCAGGTTGGGCAGCAGCTCCTTGGGCAGGCCGCCGATGCCCATGCGCTTGGCGTCGTAGTGGACGACCACGTACTGCGAGACGAAGAACATCACCGCGGGGATCGCGGCGGCGGTCAGGATCTGCTGGTAGGTGGCGCCCGTGAACTCGATCATGATGAACGCGCCCGCGCCCATGATCGGCGGCATGATCTGCCCGCCCGTGGAGGAGGCGGCCTCGACCGCCCCCGCGTACTCGGGCTTGTACCCGGACTTCTTCATCATCGGGATGGTGAACGCGCCGTTGGAGACGGTGTTGGCCACCGAACTGCCCGTGATCGTCCCGGAGAAGGCGCTGGTGACGATACCGACCTTGGCGGTGCCGCCGACCGACGACCCCGTCGCGCCCAGCGCCAGGTCCGTGAAGAAGCGCTCCATGCCCGTCCGCTGGAGCATCGCGGCGAAGATCATGAACAGGAAGATGAACGTCGCCGAGATGCCGAGCGGCGTCCCGAACACGCCCTCCGTGCCCACGTACAGGTTGGTGACGATCTGGTCGACACTGGAACCGCGGTGGCGCAGGAACCCCGGCATCGACTGGCCGAAGTAGGCGAACGCGATCAGCGAGCCCGCCAGCACCACCAGCGCCGGGCCCAGCACCCGCGAGGCCGCCACGAGGATCAACAGCAGGCCGATCGTCCCGACCGTCACGTAGGTCGCGTTGTAGATGCCGACCGACCGGGTGATCTCCTCGTAGTTGACGAACATGAACAGCCCGGCGAACAGACCGAGCCCGGCCAGCGCGACGTCGAACACGGGCATCCCCCACACGTTCCAGGGGACGTGCCGCGCGCACTGGACCACGACCAGGACGACCAGCGCCGGGCCGAGCACGTTCCACTGCGCGATCCCGGCCAGCCACATGTAGACCAGGGTCACCGCGCCGACGGCGGTCAGCCCCCACCGGGTGACCACCGGCCACAGCCAGACCGGGAACACCGACGGGAACCGCGTCAGCGCCACCGCCCCCGCGACGGCGACCACGACCAGCACCAGGCCCAGGATCGGCAGGAAGAAGAACCCGCCGCGCGCCTCACTCGTGACCAGGTCCAGCGCGACCAGTGCGGCGCCGACCAGCAGGGTCCACCCCGCGGCCCCCTGCGCCCTGGACGGGGCGGCCGTCCCGCGGGTGCGCCACAGGAGCACCCCGGCCCCGCCGACCAGCAGGACCGCGATCAGGCCGAACACCCACTGCGGCAGGTACAGGTACATGCTCGCGTTCGAGCCGGAGAACACGCCGACGCCGATGTAGCCCACCAGCAGCCCGCTGAAGGCCATCGCACCGCCGTAGAAGGGTCCGTGGGGGCCCTCGGCACGCGGTTTGGTCGGGTAGAGCAGGAACACCAGGCCGAGGCCGAGCGCGAGGTGGAACGAGCGCTGCTGGAGGGGCGGGAGCGTCTGGGTGAACGCGGTCCACAGGTGGAAGACGGCCAGGGCCAGGGCGACGGCGAACACGCCCCACCGCCACACGGCCCGCAGGTCCGTACGTACGCCCTCGACCCCCGTGTCCTCGGTGAAGTCGTGCTCCTCCAAGGCCTCCAGATCCCGCTCGATCTCCTCCAGTGCCCGGGGGGTGGGCTCACCGCCGGCGGAGGCTCCGCCCGCGGTCGCTGCGGCACCGGATTCGCCGGCGCCCTTGGGGTCGGTCGTCATCACCCTCATCCTCGTCATCGGTGGGGGGACACCCCACGGCCTTCACTTCAGGTGCGCGCCCGGACGGGTCTGCACGTACAGCTCCACACTCGCACGGGGGTCCACCAGGTCCAGGAGCCGGAACTCCCGGCCCCGCAGGGTCAGCCGGTGGTCGACGTCGGGCGTCCCCACGAGCATCCGCACCGTGCCGAGCGGACGTCCGTGGTGGTCGACGCGGTAACCCCCGTCCTCCTGGACGAAGGTCGAGGTCACCCCGTCGACCGTTTCCGGTCCCGAGGGGAGGTTGGCTCCGTGGGCGTCGGCGCGGATCTCCTCCAGCGCCAGCCCCGAGGAGGGGGAGACCGAGTAGACCTCGTGCACCGGACGCCGGTGCACGGAGTGCGTGTGGCTGAGCTCGATCCGGTCCCCGATCTCGACCGGGACGCTGAGGACGGGCGACTCATGGCCGTACACGCGGACGGCGAACCAGGCCGAGCCCGTGTCCGCGGAGCCGGTCAGGAGCAACGCGCACCCCAGCAGGACCGTCACAAGCGCAGGGCCGCCCGGAATCCACCGAGCGGCCCTGGGCGAACGGGTCATCAGTCGAGGAGCCCCTGCTCCTCGTAGTAGCGCTGGGCGCCGGGGTGCAGCTCCATCGAGCCCAGGCCGTCCAGGGCCGTGTCCAGCAGGACCTGGCCGCCGACGTCGTGGCCGATGTCGCCCGCGTCCTCGTACATCACGCGGACCAGGTCGTAGGCGAGCTGCTCGTCCAGGGCCGAGGTGGTGTAGAGGGTCGCCCACTGGGTCAGGGTGACGACGTCCTCGTCCTGGCCGTTGTAGGTGCCGCCGTCGATGGTCAGCGGGCTGTAGCTCGGGTCGTCGGCCATGAGGGAGTCGGCCTCCTCCCCCTCGAGCGGCAGCAGCCGGACGTCGTTGCTCGCCGAGACCTCGACGATGCCCGCCGCGGGCACCGACAGGATGCCGAAGGCGGCGTCGACCTGGCCGTCGCCGAGCGCGGTGGCCGCGTCGCCGAAGGTGCTGTCGTAGGCGTTGATGTCCTCGTCCGGGTCCAGACCGTAGGCCTCCAGGATCTGGCGGGCGGCGACCTCGGTGCCGCTGCCGGGCGGCCCGATCTCGACGTTCATGCCCTCCAGGTCCGCGATCGACTCGATGTCGGAGTCGGCGCGGACGACGACCTGCATGACCTCGGGGTAGATGTTGCCGAGCGCGAGGATGTCGTCGGGGCTGCCGAGCGGCTCCTCCTCGAAGGGCCCGGTGCTGCTCTGGGCCTGCATGGCCACACCGTTGACCGCCATGATGAGTTCGCTCTGGTCGATCGCGCCGGCCTCCGCGTCCTCGGTCTCACCCTCCAGGGCACGCAGGTTCTGCACCGAGGCGCCGGTGGCGAACGTGTCCACCTGGACGTTCTCGATGTTGCTGCTCCACAGCTGTGCGATCTCACCGCCGAGGGGGTAATAGGTACCGCCGGTGGAACCCGTGGCGAGCTGGAGGAATGTGGTCTCCGCATCGTCACCGCCGGGGCCTTCGACGTCCTCGGGGGCCGCGCAGGCCGACAGGGCGACCACACCGGCCGCGGCGATCGCCACGGAGGCCCGGATGGTCCCGCGTCCCTTGCTCATCGCTGGCTTCCTCTCTAGCAGTGTGGGTGACGACGGGGCCTCGGCCGCGCACGGTGATCCACCGCCGTTCCCTCGACCATTCATCACCTGGTGATATCCGCGAAAGCCTAGAACGGCGCGTTGATCCCCGCCGTGTCTCGCCAGTCACGAATAGAGAACGATACTCAGCGGTCGGCGTCGCCTCCGCCGTGTCACACGCTATGGCCTGCGGGGATGCACGCACCGGCGATCTGATCTCCCGAAAGGGGGCCCGGACGACTAAGGTCGACATGTCATCAGTTTTCCATTCACGACCCTTCCTGAGCGGGACATGTCTGAACTGTCGAGCCCCCACGGCTCATGGCCCTCGCCCATCAGCGCCGGTGACGTCGCCCGGGGTGTGCACCGGATGTCCTTCCCCTCCGTCGTCGGCGACGAGATCTGGTGGGAGGAGGAGCGCCCGGCGGAGGGAGGACGCTCCACCGTCATGCGCCGGAACCCCGACGGCGCCGTCGTCGAACTCCTGCCCGCGCCCTGGAGCGCGGGCACACGGGTGCACGAGTACGGGGGACGCTCCTACCTCCCGGTGCCCCGGCGTGACGACAAGGCCCTCACGCGCATGGGCATCGTCTTCGCCAACGCCGAGGACCAGCGCCTCTACCTGCTCGAACGCGACGCCGCGGCGCCGACTCCGCTGACCCCCGAGCCCGATCGCCCCGCCGCGCTGCGCTACGCCGACCCGACGCTGAGCGCCGACGGCAGGCAGATCCTGTGCGTGCGCGAGGAACACGTCGCGGACGGCGTACGCCGGGCCGTGGTGACGGTTCCCCTGTCCGGTCGGGGCGCCGAGGACCCCGCCGCCGTCCGCGTCCTGGCCTCCGGCGCCGACTTCTACGCCTCGCCCGTCCCCTCCCCCGACGGCCGGCGCCTGGCGTACGTGCGCTGGAACCACCCGAGGATGCCCTGGGACGGCACCGAGCTGCGGCTCGGCCGGCTGGAGGACGCGACGCTGACCGGGGAGGTCACGCTCAAGGGCGGGGTCGACGAGTCCGTCGTCTCGCCCACGTGGGTGGACGCCGACACCCTGTACCTGGCCTCGGACTGGCCGGGCTTCTGGAACCTGTACCAGGCGGGCGTGACCGGCCAGGCGATGGCGCTCTACCCGGCCGAGGAGGAGTTCCACGCCCCGCCCGGGCACCTGGGCCACCGGTCCTACGCGGTCCTGGACTCCGGGAAGGTCGTGGTGCTGCACGGGAACACCGACCTGGCGCCCAGCGTGTACGACCCCGACACCCTGGAACTGACCCCCGTGACGACCGGATTCACCTCGTGGGCCCAGGTGGACTCGGACGGGGTCGGCGTGGTCGCGGTGGCCGCCTCCCCCACGCGCCCCCAGTGCCTGGTCCGGCTGCACCCGGAGTCGGGGCGGGTCGAGGTGCTGCGCGAGTCGCTGGACGCCCTGCCCGACGCCGCCCACCTGCCCGTGCCCGAGCACATGACGCTGCCGGGGCGCTACGGGCGGCCCGTCCACGCGAACGTGTACCGGCCGACCCACCCCGGGGTCACCGCCGAGGGCCCCGCGCCGTTCGTCGTGTGGGTGCACGGCGGCCCGGTCGCGCACGCCTCGCACGCCCTGGACCTGGCCAAGGCCTACTTCACGAGCCGGGGCATCGGCGTCGTGGACGTCAACTACGGGGGATCCACGGGCTACGGCCGCTCCTACCGCACGCGGGTGCACAAGGAGTGGGGCGTGGTCGACGTGGAGGACGCGGCGGCCGCGGCGCGCGCCCTGGTCGACCAGGGGGTGGCCGACCCGAAGCGGCTGGCGATCCGGGGGCCGAGCGCGGGCGGGTTCACGGCCCTGCTGTCGCTGACCGGGGACACGTTCGCCTGCGGGGTGTCCTACTACGGGGTGGCGGACCTGCTGGGTCTGGCCGAGACCACGCACGACTTCGAGTCGCGGTTCCTGGACTCGCTGGTGGGGACGTTGCCGGGGTTCACCGAGCGGTACCGGGAGCGGTCGCCGATCAACCGGATCGACGAGATCGACGTGCCGGTGCTCCTGCTCCAGGGGACCGACGACCGGGTGGTCACGCCCGACCAGGCGTTCACGATGGCCACCGCCCTGGGCAAGCGGGGGGTGCCGTACGCGCTGCTGGAGTTCGAGGGCGAGGCGCACGGGTTCCGGTCGGCGGCCTCGCGCGTGCGCGCGCTGGAGGCGGAGCTGGCCTTCTACGCGCGGGTGTTCGGCTTCGACGCGGACGTGGCGCCGCTGACCCTGGAGACCGAACCGCCCGCGCCGCGCCCGGAGCCGGAGGCGCCCGAGTCGGCGGAAGGCGCCGAGGAGCCGGGCGGGGCGCCGGCCGCGGACGAAGCCGGTGCGGCCGGGGACGCGCGGTCCCCGGAAGCCGAGGCGGCTCCGGACACCGCCGACGCGCCGGTCGCGGACACAGCCGCGCCGTCACCGGCCGAGGGCGGCGGGACCGCCGGCTGACGGCTGTCCACAGGCAGGGGCGCGGTCCGGGACCATGCGCCGACTGGCGGCTGTCCACAGGTACGGGCGCGGTCTGGCGGGACGAGCGGACCGCGCCTACGCTCGAATCGGGGGACGTGCTCCACCCGTGGGCGTGTGATGCGCCCCCAGTTCCAGTATCCCCCTGGAGTGCGCCGATCCGCCGAACGAGTTCCGCCCTGTGGACGACCGCGGACGGGCTCCGCCCTGTCGGCTGCTGGGGACAGGCGGCCGTCCCGTCGTGCCGGGATTCCTCAACCGGGCCGGGGAAGGCCGGACCCCGCGCCGCGCGTGGCCCGGTCTCGCCGTGGCCCCGGTGGTGGCCTCCGGAGACGTGCGTGGGATCGGTGGCGAGCCCGTCCCGGCCTGGCAGCGGTCAGAGCTCCGGATCGTCCGATTCGGCCTCGACGCCCTCGCGCTCCAACTCCTCCCGCACCACCCGGTAGGCCAGTCCGGACGAGTACCCCTTGCGGGCGAGCACGCCCAGGGCCCGGCGGATCCGGGTGTCGCGGTCCCTGCCCCGGGACATCTCCAGCCGTCGGCGGGCGAGGTCGCGGGCGGCCTCCACCTCGTCCTCGTCCGACAGGTGGGCGACGGCGTCGCGCACGGTGTCCTCCTCCACCCCGCGGGTGCGCAGTTCCCTGGCCAGGGCCCGCCGGGACAGGCCCCGCCCGTGGTGGCGGGAGGTCACCCACGCGTTCGCGAAGGCCGCGTCGTCGATCAGCCCGGCGTCGCCGAAGGCGCCGAGCACCGACGCGACGGTCTCCTCGGAGAACTCCCGGCGCAGCAGAGCCCGTTCCAGCTGGGCCCGGGTGCGCGGGGAGTGGGTGAGCATTCTCAGGCACAGAGCCCGCGCCCTGGCCTCGGGGTCCTCCCCGGGCGGGCGGGACCCGCCCGGGGAGATCTCGTCCTCGGGTGGCACGGAGCGGTCCGCGGACCGGCGCCGGTCACGCATCAGGGGCGGGCGCCTTGGTGGGCTTGGCCGGGGCGCGCTTGGCCGGAGCCTTGGCGGCGGTCTCCTTGGCCGGAGTCTCCTTCGCCTCGGAGTCCTTGGCGGGGTCGGCGACGTCGGAGGCGGAGGAGCTGTCGTCACCCGCGCCGGGCACGCCCAGCTTCTCCTTGATCTTCTTCTCGATCTCGTTGGCCACGTCGACGTTCTCGCGCATGAACCGGCGGGCGTTCTCCTTGCCCTGCCCCAGCTGGGTGCCCTCGTAGGTGTACCAGGCGCCGGACTTGCGCACGATGCCGTGCTCCACGCCCAGGTCGATGAGGCTGCCCTCGCGGGAGACGCCCACGCCGTACAGGATGTCGAACTCCGCCTGCTTGAACGGCGGCGCGACCTTGTTCTTGACCACCTTGACGCGGGTGCGGTTCCCGACCGCGTCGGTGCCGTCCTTGAGGGTCTCGATGCGGCGCACGTCCAGCCGGACCGAGGCGTAGAACTTCAGCGCCTTACCACCGGTGGTCGTCTCGGGAGATCCGAACATCACACCGACTTTTTCACGAAGCTGGTTGATGAAGATCGCGGTGGTGCCGGTCTGGTGCAGCGCGCCGGCGATCTTGCGCAGCGCCTGGGACATCAGCCGCGCCTGGAGGCCGACGTGGCTGTCGCCCATCTCGCCCTCGATCTCCGCGCGGGGCACCAGGGCGGCCACGGAGTCGATGACGATGATGGAGACCGCGCCGGAGCGGATCAGCATGTCGACGATCTCCAGCGCCTGCTCGCCGGTGTCCGGCTGCGACAGCAGGAGGTTGTCGGTGTCCACGCCGATCTTCTTGGCGTAGGCGGGGTCGAGCGCGTGCTCGGCGTCGACGAACGCGGCGATCCCGCCCGCCTTCTGCGCGTTGGCCACGGCGTGCAGCGCGACGGTCGTCTTTCCGGAAGACTCGGGACCGTAGATCTCCACGATCCGCCCCTTGGGGAGTCCCCCGATGCCGAGCGCGACGTCGAGCGCGATCGCCCCGGTGGGGATCGACTCGATCGGCGGGCGCTCGTCGTCGCCCAGGCGCATGACGGAGCCCTTGCCGAACTGCCGCTCGATCTGCGCGAGCGCTGTTTCGAGAGCCTTGTCTCGGTCACCAGATGCCACGGGGTACCCCTGTTGGGTCGATGCCTTCTTCTTCATGATGCGCACGACGCTACGCGGTCGGTCCGACAAACGAGACGCCCGACCTTCGTCTGTGGACAACCCACCCTACCCGAACCTCTGTTCGATTGTTCGAACGAGTGCCGCGTCCGCCGACGGCCGCTCCCGGGCGGCCTCAGCGGACGGACTGGGGCAGGCCGAACGCCTCGCACACGGCGCGCCACACGTCCTTGGCGGCCACCCCGTCGGCGAGCGCCTGCTGGACGGTCCGCGAACCGAGTCCCTCGATGACGTAGTCCTTGGCCAGGCTCTCCGCGTAGGCCTCGCCGAACTGTTCGTGCATGTTCCGCCAGAAAACCGTGAGTCTCATCGGTCCCAGTATCGGCGATCGGAGCCTCCTTCGCGCCCCTACCGGGGGAACGTCCCCGCCGAGGGGAGTACCGCGCCAAAGGCGTCGCCACCCCTCCGCGCAGCGGCCCCCTGTGCGTCCCGCCGGGGGAACGTCTCCGCCACGGGGCACACTCAACCTATGAGCCACGCCTCACACTCCCTGGACCGCTTCGCGCCCGCGACCCGCGCCTGGTTCGACCAGGCCTTCCCCGCGGGGCCGACCGCCGCCCAGGCCCAGGCCTGGTCCGCCGTCGCCGAGGGCCGGAACGTGCTCGTGGTCGCCCCCACCGGGTCCGGCAAGACCCTCTCCGCCTTCCTGTGGTCCCTCGACCGCCTCTCCTCCACGCCCCCGCCCGAGGACCGCTCCCGGCGCTGCCGCGTCCTGTACGTGTCGCCGCTCAAGGCGCTGGCCGTGGACGTCGAGCGCAACCTGCGCGTCCCGCTCGCCGGGATCTCGGAGCGGGCCGAGGCGGCGGGCGTCCCGATCACCCCCGTCACCGTGGGCGTCCGCACCGGCGACACCCCCGCGAGCGAGCGCCGCCGCCTGGCCACCCACCCGCCGGACGTGCTCATCACCACGCCCGAGTCCCTCTTCCTCGTCCTCACCTCGCGCGCCCGCGAGGGCCTGGCCGGGGTGGAGACCGTCATCGTCGACGAGGTGCACGCCCTGGCGGGCACCAAGCGCGGCGCCCACCTGGCGCTGAGCCTGGAACGGCTGGCGCAGCTCCTCGACCGGCCGGCGCAGCGCATCGGTCTGTCCGCCACGGTGCGCCCCCGCGAACTGGTCGCCGGGTTCCTCGGCGGCGCCGCGATCGTCGCCCCGCCGGACACCCCGCACATGGACCTGGGGGTGGTCGTCCCCGTCCGCGACATGGACGAACCCGGCCCCGCCCCCGGCGCGGGGGACCGCGGGCTCTCGCGCGGGTCGATGTGGCCGCACGTGGAGCGCCGGGTCCTCGACCTAGTGGAGCGGCACACCTCCACGATCGTGTTCACCAACGGCCGCCACACGGCGGAGAAGCTGTGCGCCCGCCTCAACGACCTGCACGCCGAGCGCGTCGGGGCACGGCTGCCGCCCGAGGAGGTCCCCGCACTGGTCATCGCCCAGTCCGGGAAGTCGCGGGGCGCCGAGCCGGTGGTCGCGCGCGCCCACCACGGGTCGATGTCCAAGGCCGAGCGGGCGCTGGTCGAGGACGACCTCAAGTCGGGCCGCCTGCCGTGCGTGGTGGCCACGTCCAGCCTGGAGCTGGGGGTGGACATGGGCGCGGTCGACCTGGTGGTGCAGGTGGCCGCTCCCCCGTCGGTGGCCAGCGGCCTGCAACGGGTGGGCCGGGCGGGGCACCGGGTCGGCGAGGTCTCGCGCGGGGTGTTCCTGCCCCAGCACCGCGGCGACCTGCTCGCGTCGGCGGTCGTGGCCGAACGGATGCGCGCGGGCGGCATCGAGCCGCTGGAGATGCCGCGCGACCCGCTCGACGTGCTCGCCCAGCAGATCGTGGCCATGGTCGCGATGGACGAGTGGCCGGTGGCCGACCTCGCGGCCCTGGTCCGCCGCGCGGCCCCGTTCGCGGACCTGGCGGACCCGGTGCTGGAGTCGGTGCTGGACATGCTGTCCGGCCGCTACCCCTCGGACGAGTTCGCGGAGCTGCGGCCGCGCGTGGTCTGGGACCGGGAGGCCGACGTGCTCCGGGCCCGGCCGGGCGCCCAGCGGCTCGCGGTGATCAGCGGGGGCACCATCCCCGACCGGGGGCTGTACACGGTGCACCTGTCCGACGCGCCGACGGGGTCGCGCGCCCCCACCCGGGTGGGCGAACTGGACGAGGAGATGGTGTACGAGTCGCGGGTGGGCGACGTGTTCGTGCTGGGGTCGTCGTCCTGGCGGATCGACGCGATCACGGCCGACCGGGTGCTGGTCAGTCCGGCGCCGGGGCGGCCGGGGCGGATGCCGTTCTGGAAGGCGGACGCGATCGGCCGCCCTGCCGAGCTGGGCCGGGCGGTCGGCGAGCTGACCCGGGAGCTGGCCGCGGCCGACCCGGCGGAGGCGCTGAAGCGCGCCGCGGCGGCGGGGCTCGACGACTGGGCCGCGGACAACCTGGTGGCGTACGTGGCCGAGCAGCGGGAGGCCACGGGGCAGGTGCCGGACGACCGGACGGTGGTCCTGGAGCACTTCCGCGACCAGGTGGGCGACTGGCGGGTGGTGCTGCACTCACCGCTGGGCGCGCGGGTGCACGCGCCGTGGGCGCTGGCGATCGGCCAGCGGCTGCGGGAGGAGCTCGGGCTGGACGCCCAGGTGGTGCACGGGGACGACGGGATCGTGGTGCGTCTTCCGGACGTGGAGCACGACTCCCCGGTGTTCGCGCGTGAGCTCGCCGGACTGGTGTCGCTCGACCCCGACGGCGTGGAGGCCCTGGTGACGGAGGCGCTGACGGGATCGGCCCTGTTCGCGGCGCGGTTCCGGGAGTGCGCGGCGCGCGCCCTGCTGCTGCCGCGGCAGCGCCCGGACCGGCGGATGCCGTTGTGGCAGCAGCGGCTGCGGTCGGCGCACCTGCTGTCGGTGGCGGGGCGGTACGGGTCGTTCCCGATCGTGCTGGAGGCGGTGCGTGAGTGCGTGCGGGACGTGTTCGACGTGCCCGCGCTCGTGGCGTTGTTGACCGACATCCGCGCGCGGCGGGTGCGGGTGGTGGAGGTGCGCACGGAGTGGCCGTCGCCGTTCGCGCGGTCGCTGTTGATGGAGTACACGGCGGCGTTCCTGTACGAGGGCGACGCGCCCGCCGCGGAGTCGCGGGCGCGGGCGCTCACCCTGGACCCGACCCTGTTGGCCGACCTGCTCGGCCAGGCGGACCTGCGGGAGCTGTTGGACCCGCGTGTGGTGGAGGAGGCCGACGCCCAGCTGCAACGGCTGTCCTCGCCGGTCCGGGACGCGGAGGGGGCGGCCGACCTGCTGCGGGAGGTGGGCCCCCTGACCACGGGCGAGGCCGCCGAGCGCGGTGTGGCCGCGGGTTGGCTGGGCGGGTTGGAGGCCGCCGGGCGGGTGGTGCGGGCCCGGGTGGCGGGCGCGGAGCGCTGGTGCGCGGTGGAGGACGTGGCGCGGCTGCGGGACGGTGCCGGTGTGGAGCCGCCCGCCGGAGTGCCCGAGGCGTTCCTGGAGCCGGTGGCCGCGCCGAGGCGCGACCTGGTGTCGCGGTACGCGCGCACGCACGGCCCGTTCGTCCCGGCGGAGGCCGCGGCGCGTCTGGGGTTGCCGGAGGACTCCGTCGTGGCGGAGTTGCGCGCGCTGTCCTCGACCGGGCGGGTGGTGCGCGGAGGCTTCCGGCCGGGTGGATCCGGGACCGAGTGGTGCGACGCCGAAGTGCTGCGCCGTCTGCGGCGCGGGTCGGTGGCCCGGTTGCGCCGGGAGGTCGAACCGGTCGACCCGTCGGCCCTGGCGCGGTTCCTCCCGTTGTGGCAGAACGCGGTTCCGGGCGAGCGGCTGCGGGGGCCGGACGCGGTGTTCGCGGCGGTGGAGGCCCTGCGCGGCGTGCCCGTGGCGGCGTCGGCGCTGGAGTCGCTGGTGCTGCCCGCCCGGGTGGAGGGGTACGCGGCGACGGGTCTGGACGAGTTGACCCAGGCCGGGGAGGTCGTGTGGGCGGGAGCGGGCTCCCTTCCGGGTGGGGAGGGGTGGGTCGCCCTGGCGCCCGCGGACGAGGCCGCGCTGCTCCTGCCCGACCCGGTGCCGCCCGGACCGGGCACGCTCGCGGACACCGTCCTGGGCGTGCTGCGCGAGGGCGGGGCCCTGTTCTTCCGCGACCTGGCCGACCGGGCCGCGCGCGCGACCGGTGGCGCGGCGCTCGCGGACGCGGACGTGGTGGCGGCGCTGTGGGAGCTGGTGTGGTCGGGCCTGGTGACCAATGACGGCGTGGCGCCGCTGCGGGCGCTGCTGGGCTCGGCCCCCGCTCCCCGGTCGCACACCCGGCGGCGGCCGGGGCGGCCGGGGAGGCCCGTCATGCCCTCGCGTACGGGTCCGCCCACGGCGGCCGGGCGCTGGTCGGCACTGCCGGACCGGGAGACGGATCCGACGCGGGTGGCGTTGGCGCGCGTGGAGGCGCGGCTCCAGCGGTCGGGGGTGTGGGTGCGCGGCCAGCGCCAGGGGGTCCAGGACGAGTACCGGGTGCTGCGGTCGATGGAGGACGCGGGCCGGGTGCGGCGGGGGTACTTCGTCGAGGGGCTCGGCGGCGCCCAGTTCGCGCTGCCGGGTGCGGTGGACCGGCTGCGGGCGCTGACCGGTGACGGGCCCGGCGGGTCCCTGCCGCCGGTGGTGCTGGCGGCCACGGACCCGGCCAACCCGTTCGGTTCGGAGCTGCCGTGGCCCCGGGGCGCGGAGGACGTCCACGTGTCCCAGCGTCCGGGGCGGACGGCCGGCGCCGTGGTGGTGGTCGACGGCGGGCGGCTCACGTTGTTCGTGGCCCGGGGCGGGCGGTCCGTGCTGACCTTCGGTTCCCCTCCCGCGTCGCTGGAGCGGGCCGCCCGGGCGTGGGCGGAGGTCGTGCGCGCGGGCGCGCTCGGTACGGTCACGGTGGAGCGGGCGGACGGCGTGGAGGTGTTCGGCACCCCGCTGGACGCGGCGCTGGTGGCGTCCGGGTTCCACGTCACGCCCAAGGGGCTGCGGATGCGCCCTGGATAGCATCCGAGCGGCCCTCCGCGGGGGAGGGCGGTGCGACGTACGGGAGGTGGACGTGGACGCGGAGATCCGTCCGATGCGGCCGGAGGACGTGCCCGACGTGGTGGCGACGTCGCTGGCGGCCGACACGGTGTTCGCCGACGCCGGTGTGGTGCTGCCGCCGGACGATCCGCGTGAGCTGGTCGGGCACGCCGACCGGATCCTGGTCGCGGGCGAGCCCGTGTGCGGACTGGCCGCCACGGTCACGGTGGACGGTCACACGCACCTGGAGCAGCTGGCCGTGCACCCGGGCCACGGTCGGCGCGGGCTCGGCTCGGCCCTGCTGGAGGCCGTGTGCGCCGAGGCGGTCGGGCGCGGCGACCGGGAGCTGACCCTGACGACCTTCCGCGACCTGCCGTGGAACGGGCCCTGGTACGCGCGGCGCGGGTTCGTCCCGTTGGCGCGCGGGGAGTGGGGACCGGATCTGGAACGGGTGTGGGAGGCCGAGGAGCGCGCGGGGATCGGGGTCCTGCCCCGGATCGCGATGGTGCGCCGACTGGTCTGAACGGGCCGGGGCCGAGGTCTGGGAGGATGGGCGACCATGGGCCCCAACCTCCCCTCAGACCCTGCCGCGAATCGTGAGTCCCCCGCGCGCCGCGGCTCCGTCGGACGGTACGAACTCCGCGCCGAGCTCGGCAGCGGCGGCATGGGCACGGTCTGGCGCGCGTTCGACCCGGCGCTGGAGCGGGAGGTGGCCGTCAAGGAGGTGCACCTGCCCGCCGAGCTTCCGCCGCGGGAGCGGGAGCGCGCCCGCGCCCGGGTGGTGCGCGAGGCGCGGGCGGCGGCGCGGATCTCGCACCCGTCGGTGGTCACGGTGCACGACGTGCTGGAGGTGGACGGTACGCCGTTCATCGTCATGGAGCTGCTCGACGGCGGGTCGCTGCGGGAGCGGCTGCGCCGCGCGGGCCCGTTGTCGGCGGCGGAGGCGGAGCGGATCGCCCGGCCTCTGCTGGGCGCGCTGCGCGCCGCGCACCGGGCCGGGGTGATCCACCGGGACGTCAAGCCGGCCAACATCATGCTGTCCGAGGACGGGCGGCGGCCGGTGCTGACCGACTTCGGCATCGCCAACCTGCACGACGGCGGCGCGACCGCGCTGACGGGGACCGGGGCGATCCTCGGCACCGCCGAGTACGCCGCGCCCGAGCGCCTGGACCGCGACGAGACCACGCCCGCCTCCGACCTGTGGAGTCTGGGCGCCACCCTGTTCGCGGCCCTGGCCGGAACGTCGCCGTTCAAGCGGGAGACGCTCACCTCCACGCTCACGGCCGTGCTCACGATGCCCGTGCCGCCCGCGCCGGCCGGCGGGCGGGTGGGCGCGGTGGTCGGCGGACTCCTGGACCGGGACCCGCGCCGGCGCCTGACCCCGGACGGCGCGCTGGCGCTGCTCGACGGCTCCGGGCCGGGTCTCGCCCGAGGGTCCGCCGGGCCGCACGGGGACCCCGTGCCTCCGACCGCGCGCCCGCCCCGGTCCGCGGCGCCGCTCCCCGCGCCTCCCGTGGTCGCGCCGCCGTCCCAGCGGCCCCCTCGGCCGTCGCCGTCCCGGCGGTCGCCGTGGCGGGTGGCACCGTGGGTGGCCGCGGCGGGACTGGCCGTCGTGTCGACGGGCGCGGCGGCGACCTGGGCGCTCACCCGGGACGCGGCCGGCACCGGCGACGGTGCGGTGGTCGCGGTCGAGAGCGGGGGACCCGCCGCTGGCGCCTCCGGGACCGGGAGCGTCCCCGAGGGGTTCACCGTCCTGGAGGACGACTCGGTCCGCCTCGCGTACCCCGAGGACTGGACCCCCGTGGACGTCAGGGACGGCGACGACGGGAGCACGGCGACCCTGCGCCTGGCCGAGTACGACTTCGAGACGGGCGTGGACACCGCGACGGTCACGGTCAGCGCGACCGACCAGGAGGTCGTCCTTCTCGGCCCCCGGGACTCGCACCTGCGGATGGAGGAGATCCTGACGGACGGGGCGGAGTACACCGAGGTCGAACGCGTCCGTCTGGAGGACGAACCCGCGCCGGAGGGCTTCGAGAGCGCCGTGTACGAGGTGACCTTCCGCCACGGGGAGCGCGAGATCCCCGAACGCTGGCTGCTGGCCCGGGAGATCACCGACCTGGAGGACGCGGTCACCTACCGCGTCACGCTCAACCTCCCGGCCACGGCGCGGGAGACGCACGCGGAGGTCGTGGAGGAGGTCGTGGACTCGTTGGCGCCGACCGGCGGCTGAGCCGGCGGCCGCGCCCCGTCGGGTGAGGGGGCGGGGCACGGCGCGAGGGCTCAGACGGTGGAGGAGAAGACCTCCTCGCGGGCGCGCTCCAGGGCGTGCAGGAGCGCGCCGCGCACCACGGGGCTGCCCTCGACCGTGCCCAGCCGGACCTCGGTCTCGTTGGGGGCGATGCGCGCGGTGGCGGCCTGGATCCGCTCGGCGAGCTTCTCCCCGCCCGCGCGGGCCACGTCCCCGCCCAGCACGACGAGTCCGGGGTCGAGGATCACGCTGACCGCCGCGACACCGCGTGCCAGGCGCTCGGCGAACAGGTCCAGGAAGGCGTCGGCCTCGGCGGTTCCCGCACCGGACGCGGCCGCGACGACCTCGGTGACGTCCCTTCCCCCGACCCCGTGCTCACGGGCGAGCGCGACCACCTGCTTGGCCTTGACCAGGGCTTGGAAGCCGTGCGGGAGCTCTCCCTCCGAGGCCGGAGACTCGTAGCCGCCGGACACGCCGGCCTCGACCGGGGTGGGCGCTCCGGGCACCGGGAGGTAGCCGATCTCGCCCGCCCCGCCGGAGCGGCCCCGGTGGATCCGGCCGTCGATCATGGTGGACATGCCGACCCCGCCCGCGGCGCTGAGCCAGATGAGCACGAACTCGTCCACGCCGGAGGCGGCGCCCGAGTCGTGTTCGGCGAGCGCGGCCAGGTTCACGTCGTTCTCGATCACCACCGAGCGCTTCAGGTCGGCGCGCAGGGCCTCCAGGACGCCCTCGTGCCAGGAGATCAGGTCGAAGGAGAAGCGGATGTCCCCGGTGCGCGGGTCCACCACGCCGGGGGTGCCGATGACGCACGCCCGGACGCGGTCGAGGGGCACCTCGGCCGTGTCGACCAGGCGCATGACGGCCGTGTGGACGAGGGCGACGGGGTCGTCGGAGGCGCTCGGGTCGACGGTGACGCCCCCCACGACCTCGCCGGTGATGTCCGCGATGGTCGCGGTGACGCGGTGCGCGCTGACGTCGAGGGCGGCCACGTAGGCGCTCTCGGGCACGACGGCGTACAGGGCCGCGTTCGGCCCCCGCCCTCCGGCCTGGCTGCCCACGACGCGTACGAGGTCGCGTTCCTCCAGCCGCGCGAGGAGTTGTGAGGCCGTTACCTTCGAAAGGCCGGTCCTCGTCCCGAGCTGCGTCCGGGTCAGCGGACCGGCGGACAGCAGCAGTTCCAGTGCCGCGCGGTCGTTGAGCTGGCGCAGCAGCCGGGGAGTCCCCGGACGTTGAGACATAACCGTGACACCTCACCCTGTTTTTATTAGGAAAGTTTCCTGTTAATTTAGCTCACAACCTCACAGGAGGTCACGTCCCGGCAGGTCCGACCTACGATCGGACTCCCCGGTACCCGCGCCGGCGGGGCGGCCAACGTGCTATCCGAGCACATCCCCCAGTCAAACGTCGAGGCGGCGGGATCAGTCCATGATCCCAGGCCCCCTCGAGCACAGGCGTCGTACCCGGCGCGTCGTGCGAAGGGAGACAGGTACACATGAAGTTCCCGAAGATCGCCGCGGCCACGGCCGCGGTGCTGCTCGCGGCCGCGTGCTCCGGCGGTTCCGACGACGGAGACGGCAGCGGCGGCACGGGCGACGCCCCGGAGACCCTCACCGTCTGGCGGATGGGTGACGCCACCGAGGCCCAGACCGCGTTCATGGACACGGTCTCCGCCCAGTACCAGGAGCAGTACCCCGACACCGAGGTCGAGGTCCAGTGGATCCCGTGGGGCGAGTTCTCCCAGCGGTTCCAGACCGCCCTGGTCAGCGGCGGCCCGGACGTCGTGGAGATCGGCAACGACCAGGTGTCCACCTGGGCCGACGCCGGCGCCCTCTACGACGTCGCCGAGCTCGCCGAGGGCTGGGAGGACCGCGAGGACATCCTCGAGGGCGCCTACGCCAACGGCACCTTCGACGACGCCCAGTACAGCGTTCCGTGGTACAGCGGCGTGCGCGCGCTCTGGTACAACGCCGACTGGCTCCGCGAGCTCGGCCAGGAGCCGCCGGAGACCTGGGACGACCTCGTCGAGGTCTCCGAGGCCATCGAGGCCGAGTACGACGTCCCCGGGTTCGCGGCACCGACGGACTTCATGAACGGCATCGCCAGTTTCGTGTGGTCCAACGGCGGTGACTTCGCCACCCTCGAGGGCAACGAGTGGGTGGGCCGACTCGACTCCGACGCCACCGCCGAGGCCCTGGAGTTCTACGCGGGTCTGACCGTCGACGGCGTCTCCCCGAGCGCCTGCATCGGCCTGAACGAGGTCGACTGCGCCCACGCGGACTTCGCCAACCGCGAGCTGGGCATGTTCATCGACGGCCCTTGGGCCCGCGCCCAGATCGAGGACATCAACGACGAGTACGCCGACCAGTGGGCGACGGCGCCGATCCCGGGCGCCGAGGGCATGGCCCCGGCCTTCGGCGGCGGCTCCGACCTGGCCGTGTGGAACACCACGGAGTACCCCGAGGCCGCGTTCGACTACATCACCACGCTGAACAGCAAGGAGAACGCGCTCCCGTACAACGAGGTCTCCTCGATGTTCCCGACCTACGGGGACGTCCTGGAGAGCGAGGAGTTCCAGACCGACCCGGTCCTGGCCGGCGCCGCCACGCAGGCCGCCGGTGACCTGCGGCTCTTCCCGGAGACCCCCAACTGGGGCCACGTCCAGTGGGAGCTGACCACCGTCCAGACCGCCGTGCAGCGCCTGGCCGAGGGCGAGTCGGCCGACGACGTCCTGCCCGAGTTGAACGAAGAGCTCACCGAGGCGCTCAACCGCTCCACCGAATAGTCGCGTCCGCGTGCCCGGAGCACACGGCAGGGGGGTGGTCGCCGCCGACCGCGGCGGCCGCCCCCGTCCTACCGCCAGGTGAGAACTTCCCATGACACAGACACTGGAACGCCCCTCCGCCGTGAACGAGAGCAGGGGGAACGGGGCGCGTACCGGTGGGCTGGCGACGCGGACCCGCCGCCGGCTCGCCCCCTACCTGCTCATCCTTCCCGCCCTGTTCGTGCTGTCGCTGGTCCTGCTCTGGCCGATCGTGCAGATGGGCTGGATGTCCCTGCACGAGTACGGCCTGCGCCAGCTCCGGGGCGACGAGGCCGAGTGGGTCGGATTCGGCCACTACGCCTCGGTCCTCACCGACACGCGCTTCTGGACGATCTTCCGCAACACCATCGTGGTCTGCCTGGCCATGGTGGTCCTGACGATGGTGCTCGGCACCCTCGTCGGCATCCTCCTCGACAAGCTCCCCAAGTGGGCCTCCACGGTTCTGGGCCTCGGCCTGATGCTGGCCTGGGCGACGCCGGTCATCAGCGCCGCGATCGTCTACCGCTGGCTCTTCGACACCCGGTACGGGCTGGTCAACACGATCCTGAGCGGCCTGCCGGACTGGCTCGTGGGATCGGGCTGGGACGAGTTCAACTGGTTCAACGAACCCGCGACCCTCTTCCCGATCCTCATCCTCACCGTGGTCTGGCAGTCGTTCCCGTTCGTGGCGGTCAGCGTGCTGGCCGGGCTCAAGAGCATCCCGAACGAACTCTACGAGGCCGCGCGGATGGACGGCGCGAGCGCGTGGAAGAGCTTCTGGAACGTCACCGTCCCGATGCTGCGCCCGCTGTTCGCCCTGCTCCTGGTCCTCCAGGTGATCTGGGACTTCCGCATCTTCACGCAGCTGTTCGTCCTCGCCGACGGTGTCGACAACCGCGACGTGGCGCTGCTGCCCGTGTACATCTACCAGCTGGGTTTCGCCTCGACCCCGCCGAACTACGGCATGGGGTCCGCGATCGCCGTGATCATGACCGTTCTGGTCCTCGCGATCACCGCCTACTACCTGCGCGTGATGATCCGCCAGGGGGAGGTCCGATGAACAACGTCTACCGGCTGCGCAGGACCGCCGGAACCATCGGCATGTACGTCGCCGCCGTCGCGGTGTTCGTCTTCGCGGTGTTCCCCGTCTACTGGGTCCTGGCCACCGCGCTGCGCCCCACCGGAGAGATCTTCACCCGCGAGCCCACCGTGCTCCCGCGGGAGATCACCTTCGAGCACTTCGAGCGGGTGATCTCGGGCGTCCTCATCCCGGGGACCTCGTTCTGGTCCTTCCTGGCCAACAGCCTCGTCCTCACCGTCGGCTCCGTGCTCTTCGCCGCGCTGGTGTCGCTGCTCGCCGCCGTCGCCGTCGCCCGGTTCCGGTTCCGGCTGCGCTCGGCCTTCATCGTCATGCTGCTGGTCATCCAGATGGTGCCGGTCGAGGCCCTGATCATCTCCCTGTTCGTCAACTTCTTCCACCTGGGCCAGACCCTGGACGTGGAGCTGATCAACAACCTCTCGGGCGTGTTCGTCGTCTACGTCGCCGTCGCGCTGCCCGTCACCATCCTCATGGTCCGCAACTTCGTGGCCGCCGTGCCCAAGGACCTGGAGGAGGCCGCCGCGATCGACGGCGCCAACGGGTGGACCGTCTTCTGGCGGATCCTCATGCCGCTGGTCGCCCCCGGTCTGGGCGCGTCGAGCGTCTTCGCGTTCATCACCGCCTGGAACGAGTTCCTGGTCGCGTTCACGTTCCTCCAGAACAACCCCGGGGCGTACACCCTGCCGATCTCCCTCCAGTACTACTTCGGCGCGGTGTCCATCGAGTGGGGCTCGATCATGGCCGCCTCCACTCTGCTGACCGTCCCGGTGATGGTCTTCTTCCTGTTCGTCCAGCGACGGATGGTCTCCGGCCTGACCATGGGCGCGGTCAAGGGCTGACCCGCCCGGCTCCCGGCGCGGGCCCGCGACGGCTCCCCGCGGGCCCGCGACGGCTCCCCGCGGGCCCGCGCCGTCCTCCTTCACGTATCGTCCCGCCCTCCTCCCCGCCACACGTCTGCCCTGCCCTGGGCACCCTCGTTCACCGAACGGAGTTCGCCATGCCGAACGACCCGACCCTGGAGCGTCTGGCCAACGCCACCCTCCTGGTGCCCTTCGAGTCCCACCACGCCCCGCGCTGGGTGCTGGAGGGCCTCGCGGACGGCATCGCGGGCGTCTGTCTGTTCCACAACAACCTGGACGGCCCCGCACAGGTGACCGCCCTCAACGCGCGTCTGTCCGAGGCCGCCGACACCCCGCTGATCTCGCTCGACGAGGAGGGCGGCGACGTCACCCGCATCGGGCAGGCCCGCGGCAGCGACTACCCGGGCAACGCCGCCCTCGGCGCCGTCGACGACCCCGACCTGACGCGGGCCACCCACCGCTCCCTGGGCGGGCGCCTGGCCCGGCTCGGCTTCAACCTCGACCTGGCGCCGTCGGTGGACGTCAACGTCGCCGACGACAATCCCGTGATCGGCACCCGCTCGTTCGGCTCGGACCCCGAACTCGTGGCCCGCCACGGCGCCGCCGCCGTCCTCGGCCTCCAGGAGGCGGGCGTGGCCGCGTGCGCCAAGCACTTCCCCGGCCACGGCGCCACCTCCCAGGACTCCCACCACGTCCTGCCCCGTGTGGACGCCGACGCCGACCTGCTGCGCCGCCGTGAGCTCCTGCCCTTCCGCGCGGCGGTGGACGCGGGCGTCCAGGCGGTCCTGACCGCGCACATCGAGGTCCCCGCGCTCGGCGGGCTGGGCCCGGCGACGCTCACCCCGAACGTCGTCACCCGACTGCTGCGCGAGGAGCTGGGCTTCACCGGCGCCGTCGTCAGCGACGCGATGGAGATGCGGGGTGTCAGCGAGCGGATCGGCATCCCCGAGGCCTGCGTGCGTGCGGTGGCCGCGGGCTGCGACCTGCTGTGCCTGGGCCGGTTCGTCTACGCCGACGAGATCGCCGCCGTGCGGGCCGCCCTGGTCTCGGCCGTGCGCGAGGGCCGCCTCCCGGGCGAACGGCTTGAGGAGGCCGCCGCGCACACGCTGCGGCTGCGCGCCTGGATCCGCGAGTCGGCCGTCCACCGCGCCGCGGCACCGGAAGCCGACGGTATCGGGCTCTCGGGCGCCCGCCGCGCGGTCCGGGTCGACGGCGATCTGCCGCCCCTGTCCGACCCGTACGTGGTCGAGGTGGACGCCCCGGCGGGCATGGCCGTGGGCGAGGTGCCGTGGGGCCTGAGCCCGTGGTTCCCCCGCACGGAGCGGGTCTCCCCCGACCCCGCGCACGCCGAGCGGCTGCTCGCCGAGGCGCGGAACCGGGACCTGGTCGTGGTGGTCCGCGACGCGCACCGCTACGCGGAGGCGCGGGAGCTCGTCACGCGCCTGCTCAGCGCCCGGCCCACCGCCGTGGTGGTGGAGATGGGGCTGCCCGTCTGGCGGCCCGACCGCGGCACGCACGTGCGCACCTACGGCGCCGCCCACGTCAACGGGCGCAGCGCCGCCGAACTGCTGGGCGCGAGCGGCGTGATGGACGCCGCCCCCTCCGGCGGCGCGTGACGGCCCGGCCCACCCGGTGGCCGCGCGTGCCGCCCAACCGCCTCCGGACCGGCTCCGGCTTCCCTCCCGGAGCCGGGCCGGAGCCCCGCGCGTCACCCCGCGGCCTCCGGTGACGGGACCGACCTCACGAATGTCCCCGAAAGCCGGTCGGAGAAGTATTCTTAGCGTGTAGCACCCCGGGCGCGGACGGTCCCGTCGGCTCCCGGTGCCCCATTCGCCCTTCTAACCACGGCATAATCACAGCATGCGCCTTTCAGCCCGGGTCGACTACGCGCTACGCGCGGCCGCAGAACTCGCTGTCGCCAGTGAGGGGCCGGTGACGGCCGAGCAGCTCGCACGCGCCCAGGCCATCCCCGGAAAATTCCTGGAGAACATCCTCACCCAGCTGCGCCGCGCGGGTCTGGTCCGCAGCCAGCGGGGCCCGGTCGGGGGCTACTGGCTCGCCCGCCCGGCCGAGGAGATCTCCCTCGCAGACATCATCCGCGCCGTGGACGGACCGCTGGCCAACGTGCGCGGGGAGCGCCCGGAGCACGTCGACTACGACGGGGCCGCACGCAGCCTGCAACAGGTGTGGATCGCCCTGCGCGCCAGCGAGCGCGCCATCCTGGAAGGCGTCAACCTCCAGCACCTGGTGACCAACGAGCTGCCCGAGACCGTCCGCGCCCTGGCTGAGGACCCCGACGCCTGGGTGAACCACACCCACCCCTGAGCCGCGGCGCCGCCCGACACGGTGAAGGAGCCGACCACCCGGGGGTGGTCGGCTCCTTCACGCGGTCACGGTGTTGAACGGATGGATCCGAGGGGGTCAGACCCCCACCATGTCGGCGACGTGGGGAACGCGATCCGGTACCGGTTCGATGCCGAGTTCCTGGGCGGGGACGGGGTCGCTCGGGACCGCGTCCCCCAGGAGCGCGGCCTCCTGGAGCTCAGCGAGGGCGAGCTGGTCGGAGACCTCACGCAAGACCTGAGAAAGCGGGACACCGAGTGCCCCGCAGATCGAGGAGAGCAGTTCGGAGGAGGCCTCCTTCTGCCCCCGTTCGACCTCCGACAGGTAACCGAGGGACACACGGGCATCGGCCGACACCTCGCGGAGGGTGCGGCCCTGGCGCTGTCGCAGCCGCCTGAGCACGTCACCAAGTAGGTGACGAAGCAGGACCATCATTCGCGCTCCCTCCCACCGGTAGCGACCTTCATATACAACACCGTACCTGCCCCCCGCCCGATTCGGGCACCTCTTGCCATCCTGTTCGCTGGAGGGGGAACGGCCACGTCAGGTGGTTTTGTTCCCTCGGAGCGGGCGACGGGAGCCGACCGCGGGGGTCAGTTCCGGGTGTCTCCCGCTCCCCTTCCGCGGACGACCGAGTCCAGGAGCGCCAGGGCGCCCTCGACCGTGTGGTAGCGGATACCCGAACGATCCCCGGTGAAACGGAACTCCCTGACCTCGCAGGTCCCGGAGGGTGCGGCGACGGCCGCGAAGACCGTGCCGACGGGCCTCCCGTCCTGGGGATCGGGCCCGGCGACGCCGGTCACCGCGACCCCGTAGTCGGCGCCCAGCAGGCGCCGCACGCCGAGGGCCATGTGCGCGGCCACGTCGGGGTGGACGGCGCCGTGGGCGGCCAGCAGGCCCCCGGGGACGCCCAGCAGTCCCGCCTTGGTGTCGGTGGCGTAGGTCACCACCCCGCCCCGGTAGGTGTTGGAGGCGCCGGGGACCGAGGTCAGGTGTGCGCCGACGAGCCCTCCGGTGAGGGACTCGGCGGTGGCGCAGGTGGCGTCGGCCTCCAGCAGCGCCCGGTGGACCGCCTCGGCCGCGGCCAGCGCGTCCCCAGCGGGTTCCGGCGCCGCGTCCGCCGCGCTCACTCCGAACTCTCGTCCTTGGCGCGGATGAGCCGCGCGGCGTCGACCACGTAGGCGAGCCCGGTCCAGAGGGTGACCGCCAGGGCCGCGCCCATGACGACGTGGGCGGCCCAGGTGAACACCGCGCCGAACGGCAGCAGAGCCGCCGGGAACAGGTAGAGGCTGATCGCCACGACCTGCAGGACGGTCTTGAGCTTGCCGCCCTTGCTGGCGGGCATGACGCCGTACCGCAGGACGGCGAAGCGCAGTGCGGTGATGCCCCACTCGCGCACGAGGATGGCGATCGTCACCCACCACCACAGGTCGCCCTGGAACGAGAGCACCACCAGCGCCGCCCCGGTGAGGGCCTTGTCCGCGATCGGGTCGGCGATCTTGCCGAAGTCGGTGACGAGGTTGCGGCGGCGGGCGAGCTCACCGTCGATCCGGTCGGTCACGGCGGCGAGCACGAACACCGCGAACGCGGCCAGGCGCCACCACGGGCCGTCCAGGAGCATGAACCACACGAACAGCGGCACCATGACCAGGCGGCTCATCGTGAGGATGTTCGCGATGTTCCACAACGGGACGTGGGGGGCGGGCGACGCCGCGGAATCGTGGGTGCTCATCTGTCTCCGGTTTCCCCGTCCGGCGCGGTGTCGTCCTGCTCCGCGACGAGGTCGGCGCCCGCCGCCTGGATCACGGTGGCCCTGACGAGGTCGCCCACGGCCAGGCCCTCGCCGTACAGGATGGTGCTGCCGTCCACCTCGGGCGCCTGGTGCTCGGCGCGGCCCTCGTACGCGCCGTCCTCCAGGACCGACTCGACCAGGACGGTGACCTCGGAGCCGATCCGCTCCTCGGCCCGCTGGACCATGAGCTCCTCGGCGAGCCGGTTGAGCCGGTCCACCCGCGCGTCGATCTCCTCGGCGGGCAGCTTGCCCTCGTGGCCGACGGCCTCGGTGCCGTCCTCGTCGGAGTACCCGAAGACGCCGATGGCGTCCAGGCGGGCCTCGCTGAGGAAGGCGGCCAGCTCCTCGAACTCCGCCTCGGTCTCGCCGGGGAAGCCCACGATGAAGTTGGACCGGGCTCCGGCCTCGGGGGCGCGCTCGCGCACCGTGCGCAACAGCTCCAGGAAGCGCTCGCGGTCGCCGAAGCGGCGCATCCGCCGCAACAGCGTTCCGCTGGCGTGCTGGAAGGACAGGTCGAAGTAGGGGACGACGCCCGGGGTGGAGGTGAGCACGTCCACCAGGCCGGGGCGCACCTCGGCGGGCTGGAGGTAGCTGACGCGCACCCGGTCCAGACCCTCCACGGCGGCCAGGCGCGGCAGGAGCTTCTCCAGCGCGCGCACGTCGCCGAGGTCCTTGCCGAAGGACGTGGAGTTCTCGCTGACCAGGAAGACCTCGCGCACGCCCTCGCTCGCGAGCCACTCGGCCTCGCGGACGATCTCGTCGGGGTGGCGGGAGATGTAGGCGCCGCGGAAGGCGGGGATCGCGCAGAACGTGCACCGGCGGTCGCAGCCGGAGGCGATCTTGAGGTTGGCGACCGGTCCGCCGGTCAGGCGCCGCCGGGGGACCGCCGCACGGTAGGGCAGCGCGGTGCCCTCGGCGCCCTGTGCGTCGGCGAACGCGGCGTGGCCGGGCACGTGGACGTCGGCGGCGTCGCGGTCCACGGGGCTGATCGGCAGCAGGGTGCGCCGGTCCCGGGGGTCGTGCGGGACGAGCGTGCGCCCGGCGACGACGTCGTCGAGGCGGTCGGTGATGGCCGCGTAGTCGTCGAAGCCGATGACCTGGGCTTCGGGCAGCGCCTCGGCGAGCTCGGAGCCGTAGCGCTCGGCCATGCAGCCCGCGGCGACGACCCTGCCGCCGTTCTCCGCGGCGTCCAGGATCGTCTGGATGGAGTCCTGCTTGGCGGCGTCGATGAACCCGCAGGTGTTGACGACGGTCACGTCGGCGTCGCCGTCCACGAGCTCCCATCCGCCTTCGGAGAGGCGTCCGGCCAGCTCTTCGGAGTCGACCTCGTTACGCGCGCACCCCAGGGTGACGAGCGAGACAGTACGGCGCGATGACATGGCTTCCAAGCGTGTGGGAGAGCTTCGACGTGGTGTGCGGGGCGTGCCACGGCGGATCCGGTCCGGCCCGGCGCGCGGCTCGGCGCCTGACGGCGCCGCCCACGACCCACCACACTACCGTGGACGGCCCACCCGCCCGTACCGAGCACGCTTCGGACCTCCGGGTGCGAGGGCTCCGGAAGGAGCGCTACCCTCCGACGCCGTCGGCGCCGATGGTCACGGACTTGACCTCTCCGGCGAGCCCGAGCGAGCCGAGGTCCTCGCCGTCGACGGCGACGCTGACCACGCCCGCGTTGCCGACCCACAGGTCGATGGTGTCCTCGGTCACGTACTCCTCGGTCTCCCCGTCGAGGAGGAAGCCCGTGAACAGGTCCTCGCCGTCGCCTCCGGTGACCTTGACCCAGCTGCGGTCGGAGGCGGTGAGGGCGATGGTGACCTCCTCGGGTTCCACCGGGGCGGGTTCGTCGAGCGAGGGCCGTTCCGCGGGCGGCGGCGCGTCCGCGCCGGGCGCGGCGACAGCGGAGTCGACGGTGTCCGACCTCGTGTCGAAGGCCGCGCGCAGCGGGTTGGCGCCCTCCCACTCCAGCCAGGCGTGCGCCCCCACCAGGACGCCCAGGAGGAGGATGATCCCCACGACGGCCCAGGGCCAGTGGCGGCGGACTCCGCCGCCCCGCCCGGCCCGGGTGTCGCTGATCGCCGCGCGGGGCCGGGGAGCGGTGTCGGACCGGTTCCGGCGCCGTCCCGCGCCGGAACCGCGCCGGTCCCCCTCGGCGCTGCGACGCGGGCCGGGCACGGCGCCGGCCGCCCGTCCGCGCGGCCGACGGCCGCCGCGGACACGGGAGCGCACGTGCTGCCGGCGTTCGAAGTGGCCCCAGCGCTGCGACGCGTCGGCGGGGTCGTGGTCGCCGCCGATCCGCCGCGGCGCCGTGCCGGCCTCGGCGAGGCCGTCGTCCCAGCCCTGACCGCGCGCGGCCTCCGTCGCGGCGCGGGCGGCCGAGGGCCCGGCGGCGGGGTGCTGCGCCAGCGGGACGAAGGCGCTGTCGTCGCGGTGGGCGTGTTCGCGGTCGAACTCCGCGATGAGCGGGGCGGCGTCCAGCCCCAGGGCCCGGCAGACGCCCCGGATGTGCCCCCGGGCGTAGAAGTCGCCGCCGCACGGGACGAAGTCCTCCTGCTCGATACCGCGAAGCACCTGCATCCGGATGCGTGTACGGGTGCTGAGATCCGTGATCGTGAGTCCCGACGCCACTCTGGCCGCCGCCAGGGTCTGACCGATCGTCGCCATGCGCACTCCCCCGCTACTCTCTGCGCTCACACGGAACCACTCTGCTCTTCCGTGCGCGCACACGCAGGCCACCACGCCCAAGGACGCCCCAAAGATCACGCCAAATCGGACAGATACCCGAGTACCGGTCTCCGCCGGGTAGCGTCAGCCGCCGCGGATGTCGGCCAGGACGGCGGGCAGGTCGTCGGGGGTGACGAGGACGTCGCGGGCCTTGGACCCCTCGCTGGGGCCGACGACGTCGCGGCTCTCCATGAGGTCCATGAGGCGGCCCGCCTTGGCGAAGCCCACGCGCAGCTTGCGCTGGAGCATGGAGGTCGACCCGAACTGGGTGGTGACCACCAGCTCGACCGCCTGCAGCAGCAGGTCGAGGTCGTCGCCGATCTCCTCGTCGATCTCCTTCCTCTTCGTCTCCCCCGCTGCGACGTCCTCGCGGTAGTCGGGTTCGGACTGCTTCTTGCAGTGCTCGACGATCGCCCGGATCTCCTTCTCCGACACCCACGCGTTCTGGAGCCGGATGGGCTTGCCCGCGCCCATGGGGAGGAAGAGCGCGTCGCCCTTGCCGACCAGCTTCTCCGCGCCGGGCTGGTCGAGGATGACGCGGCTGTCGGACAGGCTGGAGGTGGCGAAGGCCAGCCGGGAGGGCACGTTGGCCTTGATCAGCCCGGTGACGACGTCGACGCTGGGCCGCTGGGTGGCCAGCACCAGGTGGATTCCGGCCGCGCGGGCCAGCTGGGTGATGCGCACGACCGCGTCCTCGACGTCGCGCGGGGCGACCATCATCAGGTCGGCGAGCTCGTCCACGATCACCAGCAGGTAGGGGTAGGTCCGGTACTCGCGTTCGCTGCCGGGCGGAGCCTTCAACTCCCCCGTGCGGACGGCGGCGTTGAAGTCGTCGACGTGCCGGTAGCCGGAGGCGGCCAGGTCGTCGTAGCGCCGGTCCATCTCCCCCACGACCCACTGCAGCGCCTCGGCGGCCCGCTTGGGGTTGGTGATGATGGGCGTGATCAGGTGCGGGATGCCCTCGTACATCGTCAGCTCGACCCGCTTGGGGTCGACGAGGATCATCCGCACCTCCTCGGGGGTGGCGCGCATCATCAGCGAGGTGATGAGCCCGTTGATGCACGTGGACTTTCCGGCGCCGGTGGCGCCCGCGACGAGCACGTGCGGCATCTTGGCGAGGTTGGCGACCACGTTGGCGCCCTCGACGTCCTTGCCCAGGCCCACGAGCATGGGGTGGTCGTCGGAGGTGGCCGCCGGTGAGCGCAGCACGTCGCCCAGGCTGACGATGTCCTTGTCGGTGTTGGGGATCTCCACGCCGATGGCGGACTTGCCGGGGATCGGCGACTGGATGCGCACGTCGGCGCTCTTGACCGCCAGGGAGATGTTCTTGGCCAGGGCGGTGACCTTCTCGACCTTGACCGCCGGACCCAGTTCGATCTCGTAGCGGGTCACCGTGGGGCCGCGGGTGAAGCCGGTGACCTCGGCGTCGATGGCGAACTGGGTCAGCACGCCCGAGAGCGCGCCGACGACCTCGTCGTTGGCCCTGGTGCGCGGCTTGGACGGGCTCCCGGGCTTGAGCATGCCCGGGGCGGGCAGGTCGTAGTCGCCGTCGACCACCCGGGAGGGGAGGGACAGCTGCTCGCTCGTGGCGGGCGGCGGCGAGGGGTCGGGGGTCCGTTCCCGGTCGGCCCGTTCGGGCTCGCCCCTCCGCTTCGGACGGGGCCGCTCCCGCGTCTCCTCCTCGTCGCCGAGGGCGGGGGCGAGGGGCACGGCGGCGTCGGGGCCGACCGGCAGGACGGGACTGTCGTAGGGGCGTTCGTGGTCGCCGGCGACGGTCTCCTCGGCCTTCCTCCTCCTCGGCCCGCGGCGCTGCTTGGCGCGGTCCGGTTCGGGGTCGGCGCCCAGGATTCCCAGACCCGAGTCGGGGCCGGTGTCGCGTTCCATGAGGGCTCCGAAGAGCGTCTGGAGCCGTTCGGGGACGCGTCGGATGGGCGTGGCGGTGACCACGAGGACGCCGAAGACGAGGATGAGCGCCAGGAGCAGGCCGGTCAGCCACGGGGTCACGATGGCGCTGAGCGGCCCGGCCGCGACGTAGCCGATGAGCCCGCCGGAGTCCATGAGCGCCTCCAGCCCCTCGGAGGGCTGGGGGACGCCGTGGCCGATGTGGATGAGTCCGAGCAGGCCGAGCATGATCGCGCTGAAGCCGATGAACAGGCGTCCGGCGTCGCCCTCCCGCGCGGTGGAGGGGGTGCGCATGAGTCGGACGGCGATGGGCAGGAAGAGCAGGGGCAGGATCGGCGAGAAGGTCCCGAAGCCGCCGACGACGACGGTCCGCGTGGCCCGCAGCAGCAGCCCCTCGCTCTGCCACCACACCGCCCCGGCAATGAGGACGCCCGCCGCGAGCAGGATCAGTCCGGCGCCGTCCCTGCGCAGGTCGGGGTCGAGATCGCGGGCGCTGCGGCCCACGGCGCGCGCCGCGCCGCCCGCGGTGTGCGCGACGATCTTCCACAGCACCAGCAGGAACTGCCCGAACAGGGTGACGACGAAGGCGATGGGACCGTCGGGCATGCGTGCGGGGGCCGACCTGCGCGCGGCGGGCTTCTTCCGGCCGGAACGCCCGGAGCCTCCGGAGGACTTGGCACGGGCGGCCATCGGGGGGACACCTCCAGGGGTGCGGATCGTTCGGTCCGGCGGGCAGGACGGCACGCCACGGCGGGCAGCCTACTAGGAAGTCCAGGCACGGAGCGGATTTCGGGTCGGCGTGTCGCGGACGGTCCGGAGGCCCGGGACGACGAACGGCCCGAGTGCGCCGGACGCGCCTCGGGCCGTTCGTGGAGTATCAGACCTCGACCAGGACCGGGATGATCATGGGACGACGGCGGTAGGTCTCGTTCACCCACCGGCCCGCGCTGCGGCGGATGAGCTGCCGGAGCTGGTGCGGGTCGTTGACGCCGTCGGCTGCGGCCTTGTCCAGGGCCGCCTGGAGCTTGTCCACGACGTCGTCGTAGGCGTCCGGGGCGATGCCGGCGCCGCGGGTGTGGATCTCGGGTTCGCCGAGGATCTTGCCGGTGGTGGAGTCCACGGCCACGACGACGGAGATGAACCCCTCCTCGCCGAGGATGCGGCGGTCCTTCAGCGAGGCCTCCGAGACGTCGCCGACCGACGAGCCGTCCACGTACACGTACCCGGCCTGGACCGCGCCGACGATCTTGGCCCGGTTCTTGTACAGGTCGACGACGACGCCGTCCTCGGCGATGACGATCCGGTCCTGCGGGATCCCGGTGGCCTTGGCCAGGTCGGCGTGGGCGCGCAGGTGCCGCCACTCGCCGTGCACCGGCATGAAGTTGCGCGGGCGCACCATGTTGAGCACGTACAGCAGCTCGCCGGCGGACGAGTGCCCGGACACGTGCACCAGCGCGTTGCCCTTGTGCACGACCCTGGCGCCCCAGCGGGTCAGGCCGTTGATCACCCGGTTGACGGAGTTCTCGTTGCCCGGGATCAGCGAGGACGCGAGCAGGACGGTGTCGCCCTCCTCGATCCGGATCTGGTGGTCGCGGTTGGCCATGCGGCTCAGCGCCGCCATCGGCTCGCCCTGCGACCCCGTGCACACCATCAGCACCTCGTGCGGCGGCATCTGGTCGAGCTGCTTGGCGTCGATGACGGTGTCCCCGGGCACGCTCAGGTAGCCCAGGTCGCGGGCGATGTTCATGTTGCGGACCATGGAGCGGCCCACGAACGCGATCTTGCGGCCGTGCTTGACGGCGGCGTCGATCACCTGTTGGACCCGGTGCACGTGGGAGGCGAAGCAGGCCACGACGATGCGCTTGTCCGAGGTGCGGAACACCTTGTCGATGGCCTCGTTGAGGTTGCGCTCGCTGACCACGAAGCCCGGCTGCTCGGCGTTGGTGGAGTCCGACAGCAGCAGGTCCACGCCCTCGTCGCCGAACCGGGCGAAGCCGCCCAGGTCGGTGAGGCGCCCGTCGAGCGGCAGCTGGTCCATCTTGAAGTCGCCGGTGTGCAGCACCGTCCCGCCCGGGGTGCGGATGCCGATCGCCAGCGCGTCGGGGATGGAGTGGTTGACCGCGAAGAACTCCAGGTCGAAGGGGCCGAAGTCGTGCCGCTCCCCCTCCTCGACCAGGACCGTCTCCGGCTTGATGCGGTGCTCGCCCAGCTTGGCGGTGATCAGCGCCAGGGTGAGCTTGGAGCCGACGAGCGGGATGTCCTCGCGCTCGCGCAGCAGGAAGGGCACACCGCCGATGTGGTCCTCGTGCCCGTGGGTGAGCACGATCGCCTCGACGTCGTCGAGCCGGTCCCGGATGTAGTCGAAGTCCGGCAGGATCAGGTCGACGCCGGGCTGCTCCTCCTCGGGGAAGAGGACGCCGCAGTCGACGATGAGCAGGCGGCCGCCGTACTCGAAGACCGTCATGTTGCGGCCGATCTCGCCGAGCCCGCCCAGGGCGACGACGCGCAGCGCGCCCTCGCCCAGCGGGGGCGGCGGCCCCAGTTCGGGATGGGGGTGGCTCATACGGACCCCTCCGCCAGACGCTCGACGTTGACGGCGCTGGCCGGGACGGCCTGGTGGGGCGCGAGGCCGATCGGGCCCTTGACGCCCGCCGCGGCGAGGTCCTCGCGCAGGAGGGCCTGGAGCTCGGCGGAGGCGTCGGCCAGCGGTGTGCGCACCGGGCCGGACGGCAGGCCGAACAGGTTGAGCACGGCCTTGGTGGTGATGACGCCCTGGGTGCGGAACATCCCCGTGTACACGGGCGTGAGGCGGCGGTGGATGGCCAGCGCCTGGTTGACCTCGCCCGCCTCGTAGACGTCGATCATCTCGCGCAGGTCGGCGCCGACGATGTGGCCGACGACGCTGACGAACCCGGCGGCGCCCACCGACAGCAGCGGCAGGTTGAGGATGTCGGTGCCGCAGTAGTAGGCCAGGTCGGTGCGCTCCATGACCCAGGAGCTCGCGCCGACGTTGTCCTTGGCGTCCTTGTTCGCGACGATGCGCGGGTGCTCGGCCAACCTGACCAGGGTCTCGGAGGCGATCGGCGTCCCGGTGCGGTGCGGGATGTCGTAGAGCATGACCGGCAGCCCGGTCGCGTCGGCGATCGAGGTGAAGTGCCGGATCAGGCCTTCCTGCGGGGGCTTGTTGTAGTAGGGGGTGACGGCCAGCAGACCGTGCGCCCCCGCCTTCTCCGCGGCCTTGGCCAGGCGGATGCTGTGGCGGGTGTCGTTGGTGCCGACTCCGGCCACGATGGTGGCGCGGTCGCCGACGGCCTCCAGGACCGCGCGGAGCAGTCGGTCCTTCTCGTCGTCGCTCGTCGTGGGCGACTCACCGGTCGTGCCGCTGATCACGAGACCGTCGTTGTGCTGCTCGTCCACCAGGTAGGTGGCGAGTCGGGCCGCGCCCTCGTAGTCGAGTTCGCCGTCCTCGAGCATGGGCGTGACCATCGCGGTCAGCATCTTGCCGAATGGGCGGTTCTTGGTGTCCACCATCGCTGTGAAAGGCGTTCGGGCCGCCGCTGCGGGGCGGGCGGTCCCGGGTGTGCCCCTCCTCCTCTCGGTGTGCGTCAACAGCTGGACGTGCCCGCGGTCCGGACGTGTCCGGGCACGGGCGGGCGGCGCTTCGCGTCCGCCACCGCGACCGGCGGAAACCGTTCCGGTCGCGGGAAAGATCTGGTGTGCCCCGCGCGGGGGTCACGGGGTCAGGCCTGCGCGGGCCGCCGTCCTCGTGGGTCGAGGTGGATGGCCCGGAATGTGAACCTACCCTTCCCGGACCCGCGCCACGCGGGCGGGTCCGGGGTCCGCTCGCAGGTCAGCGCGGCGGGACGGGGGTGGACGGTCAGTCGTCGGCGCCGTCGGGGAGGAACAGGCTGGCCAGCCAGCTCACGATCGAGATGACGAGCGCCCCCCAGAACGCGGGCCAGAACCCGTCGATGCTGAACGGGAGATCGAAGAGTCCGGCGATCCAGTTCGTGAGCAGGAGCAGCAGCGCGTTGACGACGAGCCCGATCAGTCCCAGGGTCAGGACGTAGAACAGGCACCCCACCGTTTTGACGATCGGTTTGATGACCGCGTTGACCAGGCCGAAGATCGCGCCGACACCAAGGTAGACGAGGATCTGCTCGGTGGTGTCCCGGGTCGCGACCTCGATCCCGTCGATCAGGAAGACAGCCGCCCAAAGGGCGAGCGCGTTCACGATAACTCTGATAATGAGGCTCACGACGTAGATGTTCCCATGCCATGGCAAGGTCCGGAAACTCCGGCGTTGGTCATCTTGCCGATCGAGGAGGCCCGACCGTGTCCCGTGCCCAGTTCGTCCGCCCCGCCCGCACCGCCGATGTGGACGCCGTGGTGGCCGTCCAGGTGGACTCGTGGCGGGCGGTGTACGGGACGCTGCTGCCCGACGACGTGCTCGCGGAGATGGCGGGCGAGGAGGCGCGCGGCACGTTCCGGGAGCAGTGGACCGCGGCGCTGGCGTCGCCGCCGACCTCGCGGCACCGGTTGGTCGTGGCCACGGACGAGGAGTCCGGGGTGCGGAGCGTGGTGGGCTTCGCCGCGTTCGGCCCCGCGGGGGACCCGGACCTGTGGCCCGGCAAGGACGCGGAGGTGTTCGCGTTGCACGTGGCCCCGGAGCGCACCCGCCAGGGGCACGGGAGCCGGTTGCTGAACGCGTGCGTGGAGCAACTGGTCGAGTCCGGTTTCGGGACCGTGTACGTGTGGGTGCCCGAGTCCGGCAACGCGTTGCGGGCCTTCTTCGAGTCCTCCGGATGGCGTCCGGACGGGGCCCGCCGGGAGATCGACCTGGGACGGCCGCTGACGATGGTGCGCCTGCACGCCGCGATCGGCGCGTAGTCCCCGGTCCTGCGCCTCGCTTCGGCCCGCCCGCCGCCGCCCCGGGGAGTCACCCCTTCGGGCCCCGAACCCCGGGCGGCGGCGCGACCCGCCCCGGGTGGGGACTACCGTGGGGAGGCGGTGCGCCCGGCGGGCGGGCGCCGTCGAGTGTGGAGGGACCGCGCGTGGCCACGGTCAGTGAATGGGTCTCGGGGACGCGCCCCCGTACGCTGCCGAACTCGATCGTGCCGGTGGCGGTCGGCACCGCCCTGGCGTTCGCCCTGGGCGGGTTCGTGTGGTGGAAGGCGCTGCTGGCGATGGCGGTGTCGCTGGCGCTCCAGGTGGGTGTGAACTTCGCCAACGACTACAGCGACGGCGTCAAGGGGACCGACACCGCCGAACGGACGGGCCCGGTGCGGCTGACCGCGAGCGGGCTGGCCCCCGCCAGGCAGGTGCTGTCGGCGGCGCTGGCGAGCTTCGGCTTCGCGGCCGCGGTGGGCCTGGTGCTGGTCGCGACGTCCTCGTGGTGGTTGCTGCTGGTGGGCGCCGCCGCGATCGCCGCCGCGTGGTACTACACGGGCGGGCGTTCGCCGTACGGGTACCGGGGCCTGGGCGAGGTGTCGGTGTTCGTGTTCTTCGGGCTCGTGGCCGTCGTGGGCACCGTGTTCGTCCAGGTGGGCTCCGCGCCGTGGCAGGCGTGGGTGGCGGCGGTACCGGTGGGTCTGCTGTCGTGCTCGGTGCTGGTGATCAACAACCTGCGGGACATCCCGACCGACCGGGAGACGGGCAAGATCACGCTCGCCGTACGGTTGGGCGAGGCGGGCACGCGCCGTCTGTTCGCGGCGGCGATCGCGGCGGTCTACGTCGTGGCGCTGGTTCTGACGCCGGTGTTCTGGTGGGTGCCGCTGGTGGTGCTGTCGGCGCCGCTGGCCGTGCCGCCGATCCGCCGTGTCCTGGCCGGTCAGGTCGGCCGCGACCTGGTGCTGGGGCTGGGCGAGACCGGAAAGCTCCAGCTGGCCTTCGGCGTGCTGTTCTCGGTCGGACTGGCCCTGGGCTGAGGGGCCGGGCTCTCCGGCGTCCCCGGGGGACCGGGGCGGGTGCAGGGCATGGCCTAGGGTCGGGGGCGTGACCGAGGAGGAGTTCTACGCGAACCTGCCCGCGACCCGGGGCGCCGCGGGGGCCGTGATCCGCTCCGCGAGCGGCGGGGTGCTGCTGGTCGAGCGCACGTACGCCCCCGAGCGCCCCTGGGGGATCCCCGGCGGGATCATCGAGGCGGGCGAGTCGCCGCTGGCGGCGTGCCGGCGCGAGCTGCGCGAGGAGTTGGGCGTCGAGGCCCGCATCGCGCGCCTGGCGGTGGTGGACTGGGTCCCGGCGCGTCCGCCGCGCACGGCGGCGCTCCACTGGCTGTTCACCGCGGACCTGCCCGAGTCCGCCGAGCTGCGGCTCCCCGAGGACGAGCTGTCGGGGTGGGCGTGGCACGAGCCGGACGACCTGTACCGGGTCCTGTCCCCGCACGTGGCCCGGAGGATGCTCGCGGCGCTGACCGTGGCGGACGGCGGGGGGCCGCTCTACCTGGAGGACGGCGGGCCGGTCCTGCCGCCGACCGGGTGACCGCGGGGCCGGGCCGCCCCGTGTCCGGCGCGGCCCGGGACACCGCGTGCTACTCCAGGCCGAGCAGGGGCTCCAGGCCCAGGGTCAGCGGCTCGGGCAGGTCGGCGACCCTCCGGACGCCCAGGAGCACGCCCGGCATGAAGGACGTGCGGTTCATCGAGTCGTGCCGGATCTTGAGGGTCTCCCCGTCGGTGCCGAACACGACCTCCTGGTGGGCGATGAGCCCGGAGATGCGCAGCGCGTGCACGCGGACGCCGTCGACGTCGGCGCCCCGGGCGCCCGGGATCTCGGAGGTGGTGGCGTCGGGCATCGGGGCGGCGCCCGCCTCGCGCCGGGCCTCGGCGACCAGTTCGGCGGTGCGGTAGGCGGTGCCGCTGGGCGCGTCGGCCTTGTTGGGGTGGTGCAGCTCGATGATCTCGGTCGAGTCGAAGTACGGGGCGGCCTTGCGCGCGAAGTGCATCATCAGCACGGCGGCCACACCGAAGTTCGGCGCGATCAGGACCTTCGCGCCCGGCTTGGCCTCCAGCAGGGCCCGCACCCGCGCGAGCTTGGCCTCGTCGAACCCGCTGGTGCCGACGACGGCGTGGATGCCGTGGCCGATCAGCCACTCCAGGTTGTCCATCACCGCGTCGGGGTGGGTGAAGTCGACGACGTAGTCCGCCCCCAGGACCGCGTCGCGGTCGGCGGCGCGGTCGATCCCCGCGACGAGTTCCATGTCGTCGGCGCCCTGAACCGCCTTGACGACCTCTGATCCCATGCGCCCATCGGCGCCGAAAACTCCTACCTTGAACACGGCACAACCGTACCGGAGTCGCTGACCGCCCCCGGCCCGGCCACGTGCGACGATGACGCCATGGCACGGCCAGGACCCGAACCCGGGCCCGACGGGGCGGACGGGAAGCAGAAGCGGCTGGGGTCACTGCTGAACCGTCTGCGCGCGGCGGTGCTCGGCGCCAACGACGGCATCGTCTCCATGGCGGGCCTGGTCGTCGGGGTGGCCGGAGCGACGCCGAACCGCGGGGCGCTGCTGATCGCGGGGGTGGCCGGCACCATGGCGGGGGCGTTGTCGATGGCCGCCGGGGAGTACGTGTCGGTCAGCACGCAGCGGGACACCGAGCGGGCGGCGATCGCCCGCGAACGCCGGGAGTTGGCCACCGATCCGGTCGGCGAGCTGGAGGAGCTGACCGGTCTCTACCGCGCCCGGGGTCTGGACGAACGGCTCGCCCGCGAGGTGGCGCGGGCGCTGACGGCGCACGACGCGCTCAGCGCCCACGCCGAGGTGGAGCTGGGCCTGACCCGCTACCGGGTGGACCCGTGGCAGGCGGCCGGGTCGAGTCTGGTCGCCTTCGTGCTGGGCGCCCTGGTGCCGCTGTCCGCGATGCTGCTCAGCCCGGACGCGTGGCGGTTGGCGCTCACGGTGACGGCGGTCCTGGCGGCCACCGGGGCGTTGGGCGCGGTCAGCGCGCGGCTGGGCCGTGCGGCGCCGTCGCGGGCGGCGGTGCGGTCCATGGCGGGCGGGGCGTTCGCGATGCTGGTGACGTACCTGGTGGGGTCCCTCCTGGGGAGGATCACGGCGCTGTGAGCCGTCAGCGGGCGGTGGCCAGGGCGAGGGCGAAGTCGTCGGCGGGGTCGGTCCACCAGTGCGTGGGGGTGAACCCGGCGGCGACCAGCTCCCCTCCCAGGCGCTCGCGGCGGAACTTGGCGGAGATCTCGGTGCGCATCTCCTCACTGGCGCGGAAGTCGACGGTCAGGTCGAGGTCGGCGACGTGGACCCGCTGGTCGACCAGGGAGCGCAGGCGCATCTCGATCCACTCCTGTTCGGCGTCCCACAGGGCGACGTGGCCGAAGGCGTCGGGATCGAAGTCCGCGCCGAGCTGCTGGTTGATCACGGAGAGGACGTTGCGGTTGAAGGCGGCGGTGACGCCCCGGGCGTCGTCGTAGGCCGTGACGAGGCGTCCGGGGTCCTTGACGAGGTCGGCGCCCAGCAGGAGGGAGTCGCCCGCGTGCAGGACGCCCCGGATGTCGCGGAGGAAGGCGGCCCGGGCGAGGGGTTCCTGGTTGCCGATCGTGGAGCCGAGGACGGCGAGGATCTGGCGGCCGCGGTCCTCGCTGACGGGCAGCAGACCGAGGTGTTCCTCGAAGTCGCCGACGACGGCGTGGACGTCCAGGCCCGGGTAGTCCTCGGCGAGCCCGGAGGCGGAGGCGGCGAGGAAGTCGCCGCTGACGTCCACCGGCACGAACCGGGTGAGGCGGCCGTGGCGGCGCATCGCGTCGAGCAGGAGCCTGGTCTTCACTCCGGATCCGGAGCCGAGTTCGATGAGCGCCTCGGCGTCGGCCGCGTCGGCGATGTCGTCGGCGCGTTCCTGGAGGATCGACCGCTCGGTGCGCGTGGGGTAGTACTCGGCCAGCCCGGTGATCTCCTCGAAGAGGGCGCTGCCGCGTTCGTCGTAGAACCACTTGGGCGGGAGCTGCTTGGGCCGCGCGGTGAGCCCCTCGGCGACGTCCCTGCGGAGTGCCTTGTCAAGATCGTCAGCGGTCAAGTTTCGGTCAATCCGGAACATGCTGCCTCCTGTGTCCCTAAGTGGTGTACCCAGGGCGCGAGGTGACGGTGGGGGTGGAGTGCCGCTGGAGTCCGCTCAGCGGAGCGGCGTGGTCTCGGTGCCCTCGGCGGTGGCCACGACCAGCGCGTCGTCGGGGATCGGATGCCATCCCGGCTGGTCGTCGAAGGGTTCGGAGGCCAGGAAGACCCCGCCGCCGGGCTCGCGCAGGGTGAACAGGGTGTCGCCCGCGGCGGTCCCGACGATCGACCGGCCGTCGCTGGCCAGCAGGTTGTACCGGCCCTCGGAGTGCTCACGGGCGTGGGCGACCACGGCCGCGAGCGTGCCCGGCAGGTCGCCCGAGGAGCGCCACAGCCGGACGGTGTGCGCGAACAGCGGCGCGGAGTCGACCGGTGAGCGCGCGTCCAGTGCTCCGGCGGGCGGGGGCGCGGCGAGGGCGGCGGTGAGCGCCTCGTCGTCCTTGACCGCACCGTTGTGGCTGAACAGCAGGCGGTCCGCGCGGAACGGTTGGGCGCCCGACTCCTCCGAGCCGAACCCGACGGTGGCGTCCCGGACGGCCGCCACCACGCATCCGGAGGTGATCGCCCGGGCGGCGTCGGCGAACGACGCGTCACCCCAGATCGGCATGGCGCGCCGGTAGCGGAGGGGTTCGGGCGCGTCGCCCCGGGGGTACCAACCGACCCCGAACCCGTCCGCGTTGACGGTGCCGTACCGCTGGCGGCGCGGCGCCCAGGACTGCGTGTGCAGCGAGTGGGGCGCCGCGTACAGCAGCTCGTGCAGCGTGCGCGCCGGCCCCAGGTAGGCGAGATGGCGGCACATCAGACGGGCTCCGCGTCGCGGGCGCAGCGGATTCCGCTGAAGATCTGCCGGCGGATCGGGTGGTCCCAGTTGCGGAACGTCGAACGGACCGCCGTGGGATGGGTCGCCCACGAACCGCCGCGCAGCACCTTGTACCCCTCGTCGAAGAACACCTCGGAGTACTCCCGGTACGGGAAGGCCCGGAACCCCGAGTAGCCGCCGAAGGTCGTGGACGTCCACTCCCACACGTCGCCGATCAGCTGCTGCACACCCAGCGGGGAGGCCCCGTCGGGGTGGCGCCCGGCCGGGGAGGGGCCCAGGCGGCGCTGGCCCAGGTTGGCGTGGCGGGGTTCGGGTTCCCCGTCGCCCCACGGGTAGCGCGTCGACCGCCCGGTGGCGGGGTCGAAGCGGGCGGCCTTCTCCCACTCGGCCTCGGTGGGCAGGCGCTTGCCCGCCCAGCGCGCGTAGGCCTGCGCCTCGTGGAAGCTGACGTGCTGGACGGGTTCCTCCGACGGCACCATCTCGTGGCGGCCGAACCGGCGGCGGGACCACTCCTGCCCCTCACGGTTCCAGAACGCCGGGGAGACCGCGTTGCGCCGGTGCCGCCACTCCCAGCCCTCGCGGCTCCACCAGTGCCGGGTCTGGTAGCCGCCGTCGTCCATGAACCGCAGGTACTCGGCGTTGGTGACGAGCCGGGTGTCGATCCAGAAGGCGGGGAGGTCGACGGTGTGTGCGGGGCGCTCGTTGTCGTAGGCCCACGGATCGTCGGTGGCGCCCATGGTGAACGGCCCCGCGGGCACGAGCACCTCGGGCGCGGCGGGCGGGCTCAGCGGGGCGACGTCCCCGGACGCGTCCAGGAGCACCGGTTCGCCCTTGCGCAGCTGGTGGGTGGCGAGCATGGTCTCGTCGTGCTGGTGTTCGTGCTGGATGACCATGTGGAAGACGAACCCGGAGTCGAGCAGGGCCCGGTGGACGTCGGAGCCGTCGGGCTGGCGGGGCACGGCCGGGGAGATGTCGACCGCGTCCAGGACGTCCAGGACCTGGCGGCGGACCCGGTCGTTGTACTCGGCGGCCTCCTCCGGGGTGAGCAGCGGCAGCGTGACCCGTTCGGCGCGCGGGTTCTCGAAGGCGTCGTAGAGGTGGTCGATGTCGGGGCGCAGGGACTCCCGGCCACCGGCGGCCCGCAGCAGCCACTGCTCCTCGTAGTTGCCGATGTGCGCGAGGTCCCAGACCAGCGGCGACATGAGCTTGGAGTGCTGGGCGAGCAGCCCCTCGTCGTTCAGGGCGTCGAGTGTCAGACCGTTGCTGCGCCGGCGGCTGCGTTCGAGTTCGACGGCGATGCGCTCCTTGGCGAGCTCCTGTTCGTGGTTCACCGCGCTCCTCCACTGGGCTCGGAGTGGTGTGTCGGGTCCGGACCCGTCCTGGACGCCCCGGCGCCCGCGCCGCGGGGACCGGGGATCCGCGGACCGTCGTCGGCCGGGGACAGCCCCCGCCGCGTGTACCGGTCCGCGTAGTCGTCGACGAGGGAGGCCAGGTGCGCGGCGCCCATCCGGGGCAGGGCGCGGACAGCCGCGTCGACGCAGGCGTTGGCGCACTCCGCGACGTCGGGGTCGGCCATGCCCCGTTGGGCGGACCGCAGCCACAGACGGGGGACGGGGACTCCTGGTCCGCACAGCCGCTCCACGGCCTCCTCCGCGGTGGAGCGGGCCGCCGGGTCGTCGAGCAGGGCGGCGGTGAGGGCCAGGGGGACGGGCCACCAGCGGTGGGGCAGCGCGTCGATCATGCGCAGCTCCCACCAGCCGCGCGGGCGGACGGGCGGGAAGAGCGTGCTGAGGTGGAACTCCAGGTCGGCCAGGGTGGCCGCACGGGGTCCCGTGCCGTCGAGCCACTCGGCGAAGGTGAACCCGGGGTCGGCGGTCCAGCGGCCGTCCCCGCCGGGGGTCTCGGGGATGGCCATCACCCGGGCGGCCAGCGCGTACTCGGCCCAGGCGGACGCGGGGTCGGGCCGGCGAGCACCGTCCAGGACCGGCCGGGTACGGGAGGCGTCGGTGGCAGCCCAGATCACCCACCGGGTGGACTTCCATCCGGTCGGGCGGCCCCGCCAGTGGGCGGAGTTGGCGAACGCGGCGACCAGCACCGGGCCGAGGCGGTGTGCGAGTTCCCAGCGGGCGCGCAGGTCGGCGCCGTCGGAGCCGGTGTCCAGGCACACCTGGACGGAGGCGGTGCTGCACATCATGGTGCGGCCGCTGGTCTGGCCGTGATTGGCGAAGAAGCGCTCCATCGCCGCGTAGCGGGGCGAACGGAGCTGGCGGCGGGGCGGACGGACCGGGTCGAGGGCCGCGCCGGAGAGCTGGAGTCCGGCCTCGGCGAGGTTCTTGGCGACGTGGTCGAGGTCCGCGGCCAGGGCCTCGTGGGCCCGGGCGGGGCCGGGTAGGGCGGGAGAGCTGAGTTCGAGCTGTCCGCCGGGTTCGAAGGTGACCCTGCTTCCCTCGGGCAGGGTCGTCGTGGTGTCCAGCGCACCCGCGAGGCGGTCGAGCCGGACGCTTTCGGTCGGCCGGGCGGGGTCCGTGACGAGCCATTCGGTCTCGACCCCGACCTTGCCGGGAGGTCCGGTCTTGAAGCAGACCCCGTTGATGTAGTCGTGTACGTCGTCCGTGGTGATGCCTGCCATGGGACGCCCCTCTCGGTGCACCGAGCCTCGATGACACCTCAAGGGTCCTGCCCATCAGTCAGTGAGGTCGAACATGGGAAATGACCAGAAATCAGATGAACAATCCGCATACGCCGCACCACGTCCGATCAACCTCTGACGACACGCCTGGTGACTCCGGGTGCCGCGACGCATGCGGAGAGCGCACATTCTGAGCGTGACGTACGTCACTCCTTGGCGAACTCCCGGAGGCGCTCCTCGACGACGGCGCGCTCCTGGGCGTCCAACCCGATGCCGAACACCTCGTCCAGGACGTCGGCGGCCTCCTCGACCGGCACCTCACGGTCGACGACGGAGCCGTCGGCCGTGGTCGTGGTCAGCCGAGTGTCGACGAGCACGTGCTGGACTCCCGGGGCGATGCGCTGCGCCATCAGGCGCCCTTTGAAGGGCGAGCGGGGGTGGCTGGTGAGGTAGTGGCTGAAGACCGTGTAGTCCTGGGGCAGCTGCGCGGTGGTCGTGAACGAGTACATGACGCGCCACTCCCTCCCGTTGTGGGAGCGGAGCAGCCACTCGTCGGCGCCGACCACCTCGGTGCGGTCGAGACGCAGCGGCCATCCGCCCTGGACCTCCTGGTGGCCGTCGGCGAGAGGGAAGGGCTCCAGCAGCCCGCCCCCGCCGAAGCCCACGTCCGCCAACCACGGTGAGCCCTCCAGGTCCACCTTCAACAGGGCGTGCGTGGCGGGCCGGGCGCTCCCCTCGGCGCCCACCAGGACCCGGGCCGCCAACGCCGTGAACGTGAACCCCAGGCGATCCAGCACGGCGGCGAACAGCAGGTTCTGCTCGTAGCAGTAGCCACCGCGACGGTTCCTGACCATCTTGTCCGTCAGGGACGCGATGTCGAGCCGGACGGGTCGGTCCAGGACGATCTGGAGGTTCTCGAACGGGATCGCCGCCAGGTGCGCACGCTGGAGCGCGCGCAGCGTGTCCAGGGTGGGGGGAAGCTCGCCCTCCAGGCCGACGCGCTCCAGGTAGGCGTCGAGGTCGAGCTCCCGACCGTGCCAGAAGTCGCGTTCGGTGACGACCGGTCCAGGCGCGGGCGCCGCGGGGGCGGGTGCGGTGCGGTCGGCGCTGTCCGGGGCGATGTGAAGAGGTGTCATGATCACCGGGAACCAGCCCGTGCCACGCGTCATTCCATCGCTTCACACGCTCCCAGGTGGCCGGATCCGGCCACTGTTGGCGGCACTCCAGTGGCACGCGACGTGGTAGCCTTCGCGACCCGCCAGGACCCCCGGATCCGCAGTCCGGCAGCGGTCGGCCACCCCCGCGCGCTCCGCCTCGCCCGAGGCCAGCACCGGGCAGCGCGGATGGAAGCGGCAGCCCGGGGGGACGTGACGCGGGTCCGGCGGCTCCCCCGACAGCACCGTCGGCTCCTCCCCGGTCTCGGGCAGCACCGACAGCAGAGCGCGGGTGTAGGGGTGGGCGGGTGCGGCGAGCACCTCCTCCACCGGACCGGCCTCCACCACCCGCCCCAGGTACATCACGGCGACGCGGTCGGCGATGTTCCACGCCAGGCCCAGGTCGTGCGTGGCCACCAGGGCCGACAGCCCCAGGTCGGCACGCAGATCCAGCAACAGGCGCAGGATCTCCCCGCGTACCGACGCGTCCAGGGAGGCGACCGGCTCGTCGGCGACGAGCACCTCCGGCTCCAGGACCAGCGCTCCCGCGATCACCACGCGCTGGCGCTGCCCGCCGGACAGCTCGTGCGGGTACCGGGCCAGGAACCGTTCGGGCGGACGCAGCCCGGCGCGGGCCAGCGCCCGGTTCACCCTCTCCGCCTCGTCGGCCGTGGTCCCCTCGTGGACGCGCAGCCCCTCGGCCACCGACTCGTAGACGGTACGGCGCGGGTTGAGCGACCCGGTGGGATCCTGCTGCACCAACTGCACCCTGCGCCGGAAGTCGCGCAGGTGGCGGCTTCCGTAGCGCAGCGGCTCGCCCTCGAAGGCCACGTGGCCCCGCGTGGGGCGCTCCAGACCGAGCAGGACCCGCCCCAGGGTGGTCTTGCCGCACCCGGACTCCCCCACCAGCGCCACGATCTCCCCCGCGCCGACGTCGAGGTCGACCCCGTCGACCGCACGGGAGGTCCCCCGGCCGCCTCCGGGGGCGATGCCCGCTCTGAAGGCGACCTCCACCCCGCGCGCGCTCAGCACCGGGCGGGCGCCCGGCACTCCGGCGGGTTCGTGCCCGGGTGGCGGCGGCGTGTGGGCGTCGGTGCGCACGGTGCTCAGGCGGCGGCCCTCCTCGACGGGTGTGCGGGTCATGGGCGCTCCGCGGCCACGGGAGCCGGTCGGGCCGGGCCGACGTGCACGCACGCCGCATGGCGGGCGGAACGGCCCTCGTGGTCGGGGTCGACCGGCCACAGCGGCGGGTCGACGGTGGCGCAGACGGCCTCCGCCGCGGCGCAGCGCGGCCGGAACACGCACCCCGGCGGCGGGTCGGCCGGGTCCGGCGGCTCGCCCGGCAGGCCCCGAGGCGCCAGACGGGAGGCCGGGTCCCCGATCCGGGGGAACGCGGCGCTCAGCGCGCCCGCGTACGGGTGCGCCGGGCTGTCCACGACCTCGGCCGCGGGTCCCTGCTCGACGATCCGGCCCGCGTACATCACGGCCAGCCGGTCGCACTGCGCCGCGAGCACGGCCAGGTCGTGGCTGATCATGATCATGCCGATGCCCTGGTCGGCGGTGAGCCTCCGGAGCAGCGCCAGGACCTGGGCCTGGATCATCACGTCCAGGGCGGTGGTGGCCTCGTCGGCGACGATCAGGCGCGGCTCGCACGCCAGCGCCATGGCGATCATGACCCGCTGCCGCTGGCCCCCGGAGAGCTGGTGCGGGTAGTCGCCCGCCCGCGACGCGGGCAGACCCACCCGCTCCAGGAGTCCGGCGACCCTGCCCCGCACCTGCCCGGAGGGGACCGTGCGGTGGATCAGCATGGGCTCGGCGATCTGGTCGCCGACCCTGTGCACCGGATTCAGCGAGTGCGACGCGCCCTGGAAGACGACGGCGGCGCCCGTCCACCGCACCGCGCGCAGCCGGCCCCACCGCATCCCGAGGACGTCCTCGCCCGCCAGCAGGATCTCCCCGGTGGTGCGCGCGGATCCCGGGAGCAGCCGCAGCAGGGCCAGGGCGACGGTGGATTTGCCGCTGCCAGACTCCCCCGCCACCCCGAGCGTGCTCCCCGCGTCGAGGGTCAGGTCCACCCCGCGCACGGCCGGGACGTCACCGCGCGCGGAACGGTAGGTGACGCGCAGGTCGCGCACGTCGAGGAGGGTGGTCAACGCGCCTCCCGCGGGTTGAGGACGGACTCGACCGCGCGCCCGCACAGGGTGAACGACAGGGCGACGACGGCGATCGCCAGCCCCGGCGGGAGCATGTACCACCAGATCCCCGCGCTGATCGCCCCCGCGTTGCGGGCGGCCTCCAGCACGCCGCCCCACGACACCGTGGCCGGATCGCCCATGCCGAGGAAGGACAGGGTGGACTCGGCGATGATCGAGGTGGCCACCAGCAGCGTGGTCTGGGCGAGCACCACCGGCATCACGTTCGGCAGGACGTGCCAGAGCATGACGTGGGCGTGGCCGCCGCCGAGCGCGCGGGCGCGCTCGACGTAGGGTCTGGCCTCCACGGCGAGGGTCTGGGCACGCACCAGCCGGGCCGTGGGCGGCCACACCGTGAGTCCGATGGCCAGGATGACGGTGCCGACGCCGCGCGGCAGGACGGCGGCGAGCGCGACGGCCAGCACGAGGGTGGGCAGCACGAGGAACCAGTCGGTGACGCGCATCAGGAGCGTGGACACGGCCCTTCCGCCCAGGCCGCCGTGGGAGCCGAAATGTCCCGCGCTGACCCCGACGAGGGTGCCCAGCGCGACGGAGACGAACGTGGCCAGGAACCCGACCGAGAGCGAGACCCGCGCACCCCAGACCACCAGGTCGAGGACCGACCGGCCGAAGTTGTCGGTGCCGAGCGGGTAACTCCGGCTGGGCGGCTCGTAGGGGTTCCCGGGCGCCTGGGTGATCGACAGTGCGGCCTCGTCCACGAACAGGGGCGCGGTCAGGGCCACCGCGCCGATGGCGAGCAGGACCGCCAGCCCGACCACGCCCGAGCGGTGGCGGGCGTAGTCCCGGGCGAACGCGGCGAGGGCCGCCCGGCGACGGCGCCAGGCCAGGGCGGCGGGCCTCGGCGGAGCCGGGACGGGGCCGGTCCCGGCGTCCGACGCGGGTCCGGTGGCGGAGTCGGGCCGGGCGCCCGGCCCGGTGGGGGCGCTCACGGCCGTACCCGGGGGTCGAGCAGCGGGTAGACCAGATCGGCGAGGAGGTTCATGAGGATCACCGAGGCCGCGAAGACGACGAACAGTCCCTGGACGAGCCCGAGGTCGGGCACGCGCAGGCCGGAGTAGAAGAGCTGGCCGAGTCCGGGCCAGGAGAAGACGGTCTCGACCAGGATGACGCCGGAGACCACCTGGCCGAGGTTGAGGAAGACCAGCGTCACGGTGGGCAGCAGCGCGTTGGGCACGGCGTGCCTGCGGCGGACCAGACCGTCGCGCAGGCCCTTGGCGCGGGCGGTGGTGAGGTAGTCGGCGCCCCGCTCGTCCATGAGGGAGGAGCGCATGATCATGAGGTACTGGGCGTAGATCACCGCGACCATGGTGGCGACGGGCAGCACCATGTGCCGCGCGACGCTCAGAGCGGTCTCCAGGGTTCCGCCGGTGGCCCCCGGGTCGACCATGCCCCCGGTGGGGAACAGTCCGGGCACGAACCCGCGCCCCGAGGCGAGCACGACGATGAGCAGCAGCCCCAGCCAGAACGTGGGCACCGACCACAGGAACAGGGCCACGGCGGTGTGCGCGCGGTCGGCGCGCCCGCCCGGCCGCCACCCCGCGCGGGCGCCGAGGAACAGGCCGAGGACCGCGGCCACGACCGTGCCGGTCCCGGCGAGCAGGACCGTGGGGCCCAGCCGTTCGAGGACGAGGTCGGCCACCGGTTCCCGGTACTGGAAGGACGTGCCGAGGTCGAAGCGGGCCAGCCCCGCGCAGTAGTCGAGGAACTGCTGCCACAGCGGCTGGTCCAGCCCGAACTGGCGGCGCAGCTCCTCGCGCTGCTCGGCGGTGACCTCGCGCCCCTCGGTCATCGCCCGGACCGGGTCGCCGGGCAGGATCCGGAAGAGGAAGAAACCGGCGACGACCACCGCGAGCAGGGAGACCACCGCGGTCGCCAGCTTCCCCGCCACGTAGACGAGCACGCGCCAGGCGCGCCCGGGGCCCCCGCGGGCGCGCGGTGCGGGGGTGTCCGGCGCCCCCTGGGCGACCGGACCACCCGCCGTGGTGGGGCTCGAGGTCACTCTCGGTCCTCCATGGTGGCGCGGCGGCGGACGAGGACGAGCGCGCCGACGGCCACCGCGACGGCCGCGACCGCCCCGGTGCCTACCAGGACGCCGGTGGACAGGCCCGCGCCGGGCAGTCCGGATCCGGCCGACGCGACGGGTCGGGCCGACCAGAACGCCCAGTAGCCGTCCTGGCCCCAGATGTTGCCGCCCGGGTCCGGCTGGATCTGGATGCCGCTGGCCTGGTCGCTGCGGTAGGCCTCCATGATGTCGGGGTAGGCGAGGACGTTGACGACCGCCTCGCGGTAGAGCACCTCCTGGAGTTCGTGGATGATCCCGGCGCGTGTGGGGCGGTCGTACTCGGCGAGCTGGGCGGCGTAGAGCTCGTCGTACTCCTCGTCGCAGAAGTAGGCGTCGCCCTGCATGGTGCCCGGTTCCTCGGGCAGGGCGTCGCAGGTGTGGATGCCGAGCACGTAGTCGGGGTCGGGGTTGACCGTCCACCCGGTGAAGATGAGGTCGTACTCGCCGGCGTACAGGGCGTCGCTGAGCACGCCCGGGTCCACGGTCAGGTTCTCGACCTCGATGCCGATGTCGGCCAGGCGTTCGACGAGGATCAGCCCGGCGTTGACGTTGGCGGGGCGGTCGCGGTGGACGTGCATGCGCAGGTCGAGCCGGTCGCCGTCCGGCGAGACCCGTACGCCGTCCTCCCCGCGCTCGTACCCGGCCTCGTCGAGCATCGCGTTGGCGGCGTCGGGGTCGAAGGCGAGGATGTCCTCCTCCGCCTCCGGCGACCAGTGGAAGTCGTCGTAGCGGGCGGGGATGTATCCTCCGGCGGCGACGGCCTGGCCGCCGTGCGCGAGTTCGACGATCTCGTCGTTGTCGATGGCCATGGCGATCGCCTGGCGCAGGGTGCGGTCGGCGAGGGCGGGGTGGCCGTCGCCGAACTCCTCGCCGTCCTGGGTGCGGGCGCCGGGGTTGACGGTGAAGGCCTGGAAACGCTTGCCCTCGGCCCGGTTGACCGTGATTCCGTCGACGCCCTCCAGGGAGGAGGCCTGGGCCTCGGTGAGCTCGTAGACGAACGAGACCTCGCCGCCGCGCAGCGCCTCGACCGCGGCGTCCTTCTCGGAGTAGTACCGCAGGACGATCTCGTCGAAGCCGGGGGCGCCCCGCCAGTGGTCCGGGTTGGCCTCCAGGGTGATGGACTCGCCCGCTTCGTGGCCGACCAGGACGAACGGCCCGCTGCCGACGACGGGGAACGCCTCGTTGGTGTAGTCGGAGAAGGCGTCGCCCTCCTCCTCCAGGATGGGTTCCCACACGTGTCTGGGGACGATGGGGACGGCGAGGGACTCCATGGTGGCCTGGGGTTCGGCGAGCTCGACGACGACGGTGCGGTCGTCCTCCGCGGTGACCGACTCGAACCCGGCGACGTAGCTGCCCGAGGCGACGGCGGCGGCGCTCTCCTCCATGATCGTGGTGAGCGTCCACACCGCGTCGTCGGCGGTGAGCGGCTCGCCGTCGGTGAAGACGACGTCGTCGCGCAGCCGGAAGGTCCAGGTGAGGCCGTCCTCGCTGGCCTCCCACTCCTGGGCGAGGGCGGGGGCCGGCTCGTTGGTCTCGGGGTCGACGGTGACCAGGGTGTCGTAGACGTGGCCGAGGACGTTGGTGGTGACCGCCAGCTGGGCGACGAAGGGGTTGAACGTGTCGACCTGCTGGGAGACGGCGATCGTGAACGTGTCACGGCCGTCGGTCCCGGCCGCGGCCGGCGCCGCCGCGGTGCCCCCGACCAGGAGGAGCGCGGCGGCGGTGGCCGCGGCGCGCCGGAGGAGGATGCCGGGAGTGCGGGGGTGGGTGTGCATGGCGGCCCCTGTCGGGATCGTGGGCTCGGTGGCGTGCCACCGGGGGGTTGGTTGGTTGTTTACCAACCGGAGGAGACGAGCGTCAATGACCTCCGGGGCGAGCTGTGGATATCGGAACCGGATCGCCACGGAAGAATGGCGTGCGCGGGCGCGACGGCGCCGGGGGTCGAAAGCGGCGGCCCGGAATAGCCCCTCCGATTCGCGGTGAATGCGGTACTCCGCTACGGTTCCGGCCATGATGGGGCACTCTCACGCCATGAGCGGCGTGGTCGGTTGGATGGCGGTCGTTCCGCTCGTGCAGGGGACGGAATTCCTCGGGCTCAGCTTCGACCTGGGTCCGGGTGAGATCGTCGCCGGTTCGCTCGTGTGCGCGGGAGCGGCGCTCCTGCCCGACCTGGACCACCGGAGCGCCACGGTGACCAAGACCTACGGAAAGGTCACCGAGACCCTGAGCGGGATCCTCTCGTGGGCGTTCGGCGGGCACCGCGTGGGCACGCACTCGTTCCTGTTCGCGGTCCTCATGGGCGTCCTGGTCCAGCTGCTGGCCCTGTGGTCGGAGCTGGCCGTGCAGGTGTTCGTCTTCCTGCTCATCGGCATCGCGCTCCAGGGGCTGGGTTTCGGCCTGGACAAGAACCGGGCCGCGTCCGGGATCATCAACGCCCTGGGCACGGCGGCGATCACCATCGCCCTCTTCACATCGGGCGTGAACTACACGTGGCTGGGCCTGGCGGTGGCCTTCGGCTGCGTCCTGCACTTCGTCGGCGACATGATCACCAAGATGGGCGTCCCGCTCTTCTGGCCGTTCAGCAAGAAGAAGATCGGCCAGGGCCAGGGGTTCGTGACCGACGGCCCCGTGGAGAAGAAGGTCGTCACGCCGCTGCTCACCGTCGGCGTGATCGTCTACTCGATCTACCTCTTCGACTGGCCCGAACTGCTCCCCGCGTACTGACGCCCGGCCCCCGCCGACGACGCGCCCGCCCGGACCCCGGGGGACCCCACCGGCCCGGTCGTACCGCACCGAGGCGCTCGCGGACACACGGGAAAGCGGTCCGCGCACGTTCCGTCATGGCCATCCCTTGATCGATATCTCAGATCTCCCCAAACTGATATCGCGTCGATGTCGTGCCAACGCAGGGGAGTCATCATGTCCCGAACCGTCATCGACCTGGACGACGAGCAGGTCGAGGAGTTGATGAAGCTCTACGGAACCCGCACCAAGGCGGAGACCATCCGCAGGGCGGTCACGGAGGAGATCAAGCACTTCCGCCGGATCGCGTTCATGGACGCGATCGACAGCGGCGAGATCGACCTGACCTACGATTCCCGAACCGCCTGACCGGCCCGTGTACCTGATCGACAAGTCCGCGCTCGCCCGACGCGCCAAACCGGCGGTCCGCACGGTCCTGGACCCGCTCGTCAACCGGAGGCTCATCGCGGTCTGCGGCGCCGTCGAGATGGAAGTCCTCTACTCGGCGCGCAACGCGGCCGAGTCCGACCGGCTCCGCGACTTCCTCTACGGCTTCGCCTACCAGCCCGCCCCGGACGAGGTGTGGGACCGGGCCAAGCAGGTACAGGCCGCGGCCGTCCGCAAGGGCAACCACCGTGCCCTGTCCATGGCCGACCTGCTGATCGCGGCCACCGCCGAACGCCACGGCGTCAGCGTCCTGCACTACGACGAGGGCTACGAGCAGATCGCCGCGATCAGCGGACAGCCGCACCGCTGGGTCGTCCCTCCCGGTACCGCCGACTAGTGTTGCCCCCGTGACACGATCGACGGAGACCATCACCCCGGAACTGCACTCCTACCTCGTCGCCCACAGCGAACCGGTCGACGACGTCCTCACCGACCTGGCAGCGGAGACCGAACGGCTCTTCCCCGGGTTCGCGGGCATGCAGATCGGCCCCGAGCAGGGCGCGTTCATGACCCTCCTCGCGCAGGCGGTCGGCGCGCGCGACGTCGTGGAGGTCGGCACCTTCACCGGATACTCCTCCATCTGCCTGGCCCGCGGCATCCCGGCCGACGGCGCCCTCCTGGCCTGCGACATCAGCGAGGAGTGGACGTCCGTCGCCCGCCGCTACTGGGAACGCGCCGAGGTCGCCGACCGGATCACCCTCGAACTCGGCCCCGCCCTGGACACCCTGCGCGCCCTGCCCCGGGAGCCGCGGTTCGACCTGGCCTTCCTCGACGCGGACAAGCCCGGCTACGTCGGCTACTGGGAGGAGCTGGTGCCGCGCATGCGCCCGGGCGGCCTCCTCCTGGCCGACAACACGCTCTCGCACGGGCGCGTCGTCGACCCCGCCAGCACGGACGCCTCGGTCCAGGGCATCCGCGACTTCAACGACCGCCTCGTCGCCGACGACCGCGTCAGCCAGGTCCTGCTGCCCATCGGCGACGGCCTCACGCTCGCCAGGAAGCGCTGACGCCCGGTTGTCCACAGGTCGACCGGTTCTCCCGGCGGACACGCCCGCGCCTTCGGTAATGTCCAGTTCCATGCGCCTGCTGCACACATCGGACTGGCACCTGGGCCGTTCCTTCCACCGGGAGAACCTCGTCGACGCCCAGGCGGCCTTCCTCGACCACCTCGTCGGCACCATCGCCACGCACCGCGTGGACGTCGTCGTGGTCGCCGGCGACCTCTACGACCGCGCGCTCCCCCCGGTGGACGCCGTCCGCCTGTTCGACCGCGCGTTGAGCCGGATCCGCGCCACCGGGGCCCGCGCGGTCCTCATCAGCGGCAACCACGACTCCATGGCCCGGATGGCCTTCGCCACGGAGCTCATCGACGCCTCCGGGGTCCACCTGCGCAGCACCCTGGACGGCGTCGGCACCCCGGTGGTCATCGACGACGACCACGGCCCCGTCGCCTTCTACGGCATCCCCTACCTGGAGCCGGAGATCGCCCGCCACCACTGGGACCTGCCCGAACGCGGCCACCCCGCGGCGATCGGGCACGCCATGGACCTGGTCCGCGCCGACCTCGCGAAGCGACCGGGCACCCGCTCGGTCGTCCTCTCGCACGCCTTCGTCACCGGCGGCGAACCCTCCGACAGCGAGCGCGACATCGCCGTCGGCGGCGCCGCCCACGTCCCCGCGTCGATCTACGACGGCGTCGACTACGTCGCCCTCGGCCACCTGCACGGCCGCCAGACCATCACCCCCTCGGTGCGCTACTCGGGGAGCCCGCTCGCCTACTCCTTCTCCGAGGAGAGCCATGTCAAGGGCTGCTGGCTGGTGGACCTGGACGCCGACGGCCTGGCCGACGCGGAGTTCGTCCCCTCACCCGTCCCCCGCCCGCTCGCCAGGATCCGGGGACGCATCGACGACCTGCTGTCCCGACCCGAATGGGGCGCCTACACCGGTCACTGGCTCCAGATCACCCTCACCGACCACCGCCGCCCCGCCCACCCCATGGACCGGCTCCGCGAACGCTTCCCGCACACCCTGCTGCTGGACTTCGCCCCCGAGGGCGGCACGCCCGAGACCCGTCCGGTGGCCGCCGCCGTCGCCGACCGCGGAGAACGGGAGGTGGTGACCGACTTCGTGGAGTGGGCCCGGGGCGCCCCCGCCACCCCGGAGGAGGCCGAGCTCGTCACCAGGGCGGTCGAACAGGTCCGGATCCAGGAGGGGACGCGCTGATGCGCCTGCACGCACTCTCGGTCCAGGCGTTCGGCCCCTTCGCGGGGACCGAGCACGTCGACTTCGACCGCCTGAGCGCGGGCGGCCTGTTCCTCATCCACGGGCCCACCGGCGCGGGCAAGACCTCCGTGCTGGACGCCGTGTGCTTCGCCCTCTACGGCAGGGTTCCCGGTGCGCGGCGCGACGACCGCTCCCCCAAGAGCGACCACGCCCCGGTCGACCGCGTCCCCGAGGTCACCCTGGAGTGCACGATCCGGGGCAGGCGCGTCCGGATCGAACGCCGTCCGCGCTGGGAGCGCCCCAAGAAACGCGGTACGGGCACCCGCACCGAGAACGCCAAGGTGGTGGTGACCGAACACGTCGACGGCCGTTGGGAGGGCGTCACCACCCGCCCCGACGAGGCGGGACAATTCGTCGGCGACCTCCTCGGGCTCACCCTCGACCAGTTCTGCCAGGTCGCCCTGTTGCCCCAGGGCGACTTCGCGCGGTTCCTGCGCGCCAAGGCCGAGGACCGCCGCGAGTCCCTGGAACGCATCTTCAACACCCGCGTCTTCCGCGACGTCGAGGAGTGGTTCAAGGGGCACGCCAACCGCCTCCGGCTGGAGGTGGAGTCCGCCAACGAACGCGTGCACGCCGTGGCCGGACGGATCAGCGAGGTCGGCCGGTCCCCCGCACCCGACCTGCCGGAGGAGCTCTCGGCGTGGGCGGCCGAACTCGCGTCGGTCACCGCCGCGACCGCCCGGGACGCCGCGGTCGTGGCCGCCGGGGCCACCGGGCTCCGCAACCGCGCGCAGGACGCGTGGACGGCGGGCCGTGAGGTCAGAGCCCGCCAGGAGAGGTGGGCCGCCGCCCGCCGCCGCCAGGAGGAACTCGCCGGGGGTGCGCGGGAGCGCGCGCGGATCGAGGCCGGACTGGCCGCCGCCGAGCGGGCCGCGTCGGTCCTGCCCCTCCTGCGCGCCCGCGACCACCGCCGCACCGAACTCGACAAGGCCGGGCTCACCGTCGCCGAACGCACCTCCCTCGTGGCGGGCCTGCCCGGCGTCGGGCGCCTGGACCAGGACCCGCTGCCCGTCCTGGACGCCGCCGAACGCGAGCGCCGCGACGAACTCGCCCGCCTGGAGCTGCTGCGCGACGACGCCGAGCGCCGTGCCTCGCTCGGGCGGTCGATCGCCGCGTTCACCGGCCGTCTCGCCGGTGTGCGGGGCGAGCTCGACCGTGTCCGGGAACGGATCGCGTCCCTGCCGCCCCAGGTGGAGAACGTGACCGGAGAGCTGCGCCAGGTCCGCGACCTCGCTCAACGGGTGGAGACCGCCGGGGCGGCGCTGGACGCGGCGGAGCGGCGCCGGGGCGCCGCCGACCTGTACGAGCTCCTGGGCGAGCGGCTCGTCGAGGCCGAGGACCTCCACCGCGCCGCCGTCGACAGCGCCCAGAGCGCCCACGACCGCGCGCTCGGCCTGCGCGAACGGCGGATCACGCACATGGCCGCCGAGCTGGCGGGCCAGCTCGCCGAAGGGAGCCCCTGCGCGGTGTGCGGGTCTGTGGAGCATCCCGCGCCCGCGCGGCCCAGCGCGGAGGGGCTGGTCTCGGCTGAGGAGGAGAAGGCCGCCCAGGCCGCCGCCCACACCGCCGACGCCCGCCGCGCCGAGGCCGGCAACGCCGTCACCGCGCTGCGGGAACGGCGCTCCGCCGCCCTGGAGCGTGCCGAGGGGCGCACGGTCGAGGCCGCCCGGGAGGAGGCCGCCGCCCACGCCCGTGCTCTGGAGGAGGCGCGCGGCGCCGCCGTGGAGGCGCGCCGGTTGGAGGAGACCCTGGAGCAGCTCACCGCCGACCTCGACCGGGCCAGATCGACGGAGGGCGAACTCACCCGGCTGGAGACCGGGGTCGAGACCGACCGCGCCAACGCGGTCGCCGAGCACGCCCGGCTGACGGAGCTGCTGGACGCGGCGCGCGGCGACGACCCCGGCATCGGCGAGCGGATCGCCCGCCTGGCCCGCGAGGCGGACCTGGTCGGCGCCGCGGCGGACGCGGTGCGGGCCCGCGACCGCGCGGGCGAGGAGATGCGGATGGCCGTGGCCGAGGCCGAACAGCACCGCGCGGACGCCGGGTTCGCCGCCGAGGCCCAGGTGTGGGAGGCCGCACTCGACGAACCCCGGCGGCGCGAGCTGCGCGAACGCGCGCGTTCCTATGACGACGACCGGGCGGCGGTGGCGGCGGCCCTGGCCGACCCCGACCTGGTCGCGGCCGGTGCCGCGCCCGTGCCCGACCTGGACTCGCTGTCCGGTGCGGCCGAGCACGCCTCGGCCGCCGCCGACCACGCCGTGGCCTGGCGGAGCATGCTGGAGGACCGGGCCCGTCGGCTGGCCGCCCTGCGCGGCGAACTCGACCGGGCGCTGGCCGGCTGCGAGCCGGTGCTGCGCCGCTACGCCGTGGCCGAGGGCATGCGGTCCCTCACCGCGGGAACCTCCGCCGACAACACCGACGGCGTCCGCCTGTCCGCCTACGTCCTGGCCGCGCGGCTCGAACGGGTGGTGGCCGCCGCCAACGACCGCCTGCGGACGATGTCGGACGGCCGCTACGAGCTGCGGTACACGGTCGACAAGGCGGCGGGCGACGGGCGGGCGCGTTCGGCGGGCGGGCTGGGCATGCGGGTCGTGGACGCCTGGACGGGTGTGGAGCGCGACCCCGCCACCCTGTCCGGCGGTGAGGCCTTCTTCAGCTCGCTGGCGCTCGCGCTGGGCCTGGGGGACGTGGCCAGCGCGGAGGCGGGCGGCACCGACATCGACACCCTGTTCGTGGACGAGGGCTTCGGGACGCTGGACGAGGACACCCTGGAGGAGGTGCTGGACATGCTCGACCGGTTGCGCGACGGGGGCCGCGCGGTGGGTGTCGTCAGCCACGTCGCCGACCTGCGTCAACGGGTCAGCACGCGGCTCCGGGTGGTCAAGGGCGCGTCCGGCTCGCGGGTGGAGCACACCGGCTGACGGCGCGCACCCACCCCGGATAGGTCCACGCCGGTGGCGGTGCGACAATGACCAGCGTGAATTCGCTGGTCAACATCGCCGTGTTCGGAATCGGGGGCGCCGTCATCACGGCGGCCCTCATCGGTCTCCTCCTCGTCGTCGCCGGAAGCGGCAACGGCACCTCGCCGCGTGTGCGCACCGTGTTCGGCGGCGCCTCGGTCGCGCTGCTCGTGCTGCTGCCGACGCTCGCCGCGGCCAACGTCCTCGCGGGCGGCGCGGGGTTCTGGACGGCGTTCGCCACGGCGGTCTGCGTGGCCGTGGTGGTGTGCGCCGTGAACATGACCCTGCTGCCCCTGGCGATGCGCCGCCAGGCCGCGGCGGGCGGGGCCGGCGCCCTCGCCGCCCTGCGGCCGTCCCTGCCGGTGGCCGCCGTGGGCCTGGTGATCTGCCTGATCGTGGGGCTGCTGGGTGCGGGTGTGGCGGCCCTGACCGTGTAGTCCGGACCTCGGTGGGGGCGGGCCCGGGCGGGCTCGCCCCCACCGTCGTCCCAGGGCCGGCGCTCCCCGGGCGCCACCCGCGGGGCGGTCAGTTCCGTCCGTCGGCCGCCGGGCCCGGGCCGCCGTCCGGGCCGGCGGCGTCCCGCTCCGCGTCGACGGGGTCCGCGACCGCGGTACCGCCGCGCGCACGGCGGTCCAGCTCGGCGAGGTAGGCGTTGTAGGCGTCCATGTCGGCGTCGTCGGAGCCGCCGCGGGCGCTGTGCCGCTGGCGCCTCCGCTCCTGCTTCATGTCGTCCTGGAACCACTGCCGGACCATGGCGACCGTGACCAGCAGCGTCGGGATCTCGCCCAGCGCCCAGGCCACGCCCCCGCCCATGTACTGGTCCTCCAGACGGCTCTCCAACCAGGGAATCGCGATCTGGTCGTAAAACTCCGGGGCGATGGGATCCGTCTGCTCCATGATCGCGATGCCGAAGAACGCGTGGAAGCCCATGACCAGCAGCAACAGCAGGAAGCGCAGCAGGTAGGGGACCTTCCTGGGCGCCGGGTCCACGCCCGCGATGATCCAGTAGAACAGGAACCCCGAGAGCAGGAAGTGCACGCTCATGAACAGGTGGCCGAGGTGGTCGTTCATCAGCGTGCCGAACAGCGGTGTGAAGTACAGCGCGTACGGGCTGAGCACGAACATCGGCGCGGCGAACGCGGGGTGCGTCACCACCTTGGAGAACCGGCTGTTGAGGAACAGGGTCAGCCACTCGCGCGGCCCGCGGTCCCCCCTCCGCCGGGCCGGCTTGAGCGCGCGCAGCGCCAGGGTCGCCGGAGCGCCCAGCACCAGCAGGATCGGCGCGAGCATGGCCAGCATCATGTGCTGGATCATGTGCGAGGAGAACAGCACCGCGGCGTAGGTGGCGAAACCGCTGAGCTGGGTGGCGACGATGGACAGCAGTCCCAGTCCGAACAAGGCGGTGCGACCGGCCGGCCACGTGTCGCCGCGGCGCCGCAGCCGGACCACGGCCGCGCCGTACAGACCGCCCGCGACGGCGACGAGCATGATGAAGAACAGGTCCGGGCGCCACAGCGTGAGCAGGTTCCAGGCGTCCATGGGCGGCGGCACGGAGAAGCCCAGGATCGCCGCGGCCGGGTCGACCTCGCTCTCCAGCGGCGGCGGGGGCGCGGTCCGCCCGAGCCCGACCGAGATGCCGACGACCGCCGCCATGATGAGGATCTCGACCCCCGACACCAGCAGGAACATCGACCGCTGGAACGAGGCGCCCTCGGGCCCGTCGGGCGCCGCGTGGATCCTTCGGAGCGCGTAGCGCCGGTTCATGTACCCGAACGCGCCGAGGACGCAGAACAGCACGAACTTGACGACCATGATGAGGCCGTACTCGGTGAGGACGAGCTCGTCGATGGTGTTGAGCCGGGCCAGCGCGCTACCGAGACCGCTGATGGCCACGCCCGTGAACAGCCACAACGCCATTCGGCTGAACCGCGCGACCGCCACCTCCGGGTCCTGCCCGTCCACGCGCGTGACGTGGTAGGTCACCGCGGCCAGACCGCCGACCCACGCGGAGATGGCGATGACGTGCATGGCCAGGGCCGTCACGGCCAGCTCGTGCGCTCCGGAGGAGGCGGAGTGGCCGGTCAGACCGGGGGGCGTGACGGCCACCAGGGCGGCGGCCGTCAGCCAGATGCCGCCGGTCGCGGAGGTGACCGTGCGGCCGAACAGCGCGACGCCGGTCGTGATGAGGATGACGAACATCAGCGCGACGCCGCCGGAGACCGATCCCGCGTAGGCGGTGACCTCGTCGACGCTGACCTGGCCGAAGGACACGGCCAGGAACTCCGACGCCTGGAAGTACATGGTGAACACGGCGGCGACCGCCCACGCCAGCGCCGTCCACGTGCCGCCGCGCACGTAGTACTGCGCCTGTTCCGACAGGCGGCCCCTGTCCGAGGGCAGCAGGACCGTCGCGAGCAGCAGGAGGCCGATGGTCAGGACCGCGGAGGCGTCCATCACCACCTTGGCCAGGGGCAGGCCCCAGCGCACGCCCTGGCCCGCGTCGGGCAGCCCCGGGATGAGCACGGGGAAGGCCGCCCCGCCCAGGATGAGCGTGAGGATCAGGGCCAGGACGCACAGGACCGCCGCCGCACCGGCGAAGAGCGGTACGCGTCGGGTCCCGGGCGAGTCCCGGTCGGCCTTGGCTGGGGTCGTGTTCTGTGCGGGAGGAGCCACGCGTCACTCCGTCGTCGACGTCTCTTGGATGGCTGGTCAGCGCTGGTGGCCGTGGTGACCGCCTCGCGGCTGTCCGAAGTCGGTCCGAAAGGGCCCGCACGGGGACACCGCGCTCCAGGTTAAACCGTTGACCACACGGCGTCGTCCCAGGGTGGCGTGAGCTGGATCCGCTGCGCGCGGGCCCGCGCCCCCAGGCTGGGAATCGTCGTTTCCCCCTTCCGCAGGGGCCCCGCGCGATACGCTCGGGTCCTGGCGGAACCGCGTCCCTCCGCCACCGGGCGCCCACGGTTCCCTCCCGTCGCACGGCGCCCGCGCCCCGCAGGCCCCTCTCATCGCGAGCCCTTCGAAGGGACGAGCATGATCGAGTTCGACAGTGTGGTCCGGTCCAGGTGCGTCGTCACGCCCGAGGGCGTCGGTCCGCTCAGCGTCGGGATCCGCGACGGCCGGATCGAGGCCCTGGACGACTACACCGCGCCGATGCCCGCGCGCGAGGCCACCGACCTGGAGGAGGTGGCGCTGCTGCCGGGGTCGGTCGACGTGGGCACCGGCGTCCACGAGCCCGGACGCGGCCTGGCCGCGTGCTACCGGGCGGCGGGCGAGGCCGCACTGCGCGGCGGGGTGACCACCCTGGTCGCCGCCCCCGCACCGGCGCACCCCCCGGTGACCTGCGCGGCCTCGCTCCAGGTGCACCGCAGCGCGGCGGCGGGAGCGGGCGTGTCGGTGTACTTCCTGGGCGGGGTGACCCAGGGCAGCGGTCCCCTCGATCTGGCCGATCTGCGTGCGGCGGGAGCGGTGGCCTTCCACTGTTCGCTGTCCGACGGCGGCGCCCCGGACCTGGCCGCCCTGGACGACCCCCAGCTGCGCAAGGCCATGGCGGAGCTCGCCACCCTCGACGCCGTGCTGCTGGTGCACGGCGAGGACGCCGCCGAGCTGGGCACGCCCCCGGTGTCCGCGGAGCAGCGTCCGGCCACGGCGGAGCGGCGCGGAATGGAGCGGGTCGTCGCGGCGGCCCGGGTGGCCGGGGCCCGCACGCACGTGACCCCCTTCTCCGCGGCCGAGTGCGCGGCGCTGCTGGCCGCGGCGGGGTCGGTCGGCGTGGGACTGACCGCGCAGACCTGTCCGCACTACCTGTGCCTGTCGGCGGAGACCCCGGGCGCGGAGCCGTGGGCGCACGTGTGCCGTCCGCCCCTGCGGTCGGACGCCAACCGCAAGGCCCTGTGGAGCGCCCTGCTGGCCGAGGGGGCGCCGCCCGGGGGGTCGGCGATCACCACGGTGGGGTCGGGGCACCTTCCGTCGCACGGCCTGTTCACGCTGGCGTGGAGCCTGTCGGCGCTGTGGACGGCCGCGCGGAGGCGGGGCCGGGGGTTGGCGGAGCTGGCCCGGTGGACGGCGGGCGCTCCGGCCGAGCTGCTGGGTCTGGCGGGCAAGGGGCGGATCGCGGTGGGGTGCGACGCCGATCTGGTCGCCTTCGATCCCGTCCGCCGGGTCACCGTGCCGCCGACGGATCCCGGACCGTACGCGGGCCGGGAGCTGACGGGGGCGGTGGGTCCGGTGTGGGCCTCCGGGCGGCGCGTGCCCGGCCCGGAGGCGCTCACCCGGCCGGAGCCGACGGCCTGATCGTGCCCTCCCACGCGCACCCTCGTGTCCCACCCCACACACTGTCCTTACACGATGTCAACATGGCTGCCCATGGCCATGCATGTTGCCGATGGCGGATCGGCACCGCCCCAGGTCACAGTGGGGATATCAACGGAGATACCAGTTGGAGGAACCGTGCGCATCGGCGTGCCCCGCGAGATCAAGAACCACGAGTACCGGGTGGCCATCACCCCCGCAGGAGTCCACGAGCTGGTCCGCCGCGGCCACGACGTGGCCGTGGAGCGCGACGCCGGCGTGGGCTCCTCCATCACCGACGAGGAGTACCGGGCGGCCGGGGCCGCCATCCTCGACACCGCCGACGAGGTGTGGGGCTACGGCGACCTGATCCTCAAGGTCAAGGAGCCGATCCCGGCCGAGTACCACCGCATGCGGGAGGGCCAGACCCTCTTCACCTACCTGCACCTGGCCGCGTCGCGCGAGTGCACCGACGCGCTCCTGGAGCGCGGGGTCACCGGTATCGCCTACGAGACCGTCCAGCTCCCCGACGGCTCGCTGCCCCTGCTGGCCCCGATGTCCGAGGTCGCGGGCCGTCTGGCCCCGCAGGTCGGATCCGTGACGCTCCAGCGCCCCAACGGCGGCCGCGGCGTCCTCATGGGCGGCGTCCCGGGTGTGCGTCCGGCGCGCGTCACCGTCATCGGCGCGGGCGTGTCCGGCCTGAACGCGACGCAGATCGCGGTGGGCATGGGCGCCGACGTGACCGTCCTCGACCTCAACGTCAACAAGCTGCGTCACGTCGACGCGCTGTACCGGGGCCAGGTCAAGACCGTCGTGTCCAACGCCTTCGAGCTTGAGCGGTCGGTCCTGGAGTCGGACATGGTGATCGGCGCCGTCCTGGTGCCGGGCGCCAAGGCCCCCAAGCTGATCTCGAACGAACTCGTCTCGCGCATGCGTCCGGGCGCGGTCCTGGTGGACATCGCGATCGACCAGGGCGGCTGCTTCGAGGACTCGCGTCCCACCACGCACGCCGACCCGACCTTCACCGTGCACGACACCGTGTTCTACTGCGTGGCCAACATGCCGGGCGCGGTGCCGAACACCTCCACGCACGCCCTCACCAAGGACACCCTCCGCTACGCCGTGGCGCTGGCGGACAAGGGCTGGCGTCAGGCACTGCGCGACGACGCCGCGCTGGCCGGCGGTCTGAACACCTTCGGCGGCGAGGTCGTCTACGCGCCGGTGGCCGAGGCGCACGGTCTCAAGAACGTCGAGCTGGACGACGTCCTGTCCCAGGGCTGACCGGGCTCGCCGGGGACCCATCCGACCGTGGCCCGAGGGGCCGGCCGCCTCCGACGCGCGTCGGGGCGGTCGGCCCCTCGGCGTGCGCCGGAGACGGCCGCCGGGCCGATCAGGTGGTGCTCGCCTCGCCGCTCGGGGTGGTCGGTCCGGTCGGGCGCGGGTACCGTCGAAGCGACAGACCACGACCGGCCGGGGCTCCCCCGGGTCGGCGGGAGTCCAGACACCGAGGTGGGAGAGCGTGGCACACACCGGATCGGCGACCGTGACCAGGATCGTCGAAGTCGAACTGGTCCGGCTGCGCGCCCCGTCCGGGGGGCGCGGTTCCGGTGGTCCGGTCCTGGTGCGCGTGGCCGACGGCGAGGGGATCAGCGGCTGGGGCGAGATCCCGTGCGCGACCCCCGCGCAGTGGGACGGCCTGGCGGCGTCCTTCGCCCCGGCCCTGCTCGACCACCTGTGGCGGCGCCCGACCGAGGTGGGTGACGCGTGGGCCGACCTGCCGTGGGACCCCGCGGTGGTCGGCGCCCTGGACACCGCGTGCTGGGACCTGTGGAGCCACCAGCGGGGAACGCCGTTGGCGCACGCCCTGGGCGGGGAGCGCACCGCGTTGACCGCCGGGGTGACGCTGCCGCCCCAGGCGACGGTGGAGTCCCTGGTGACCGAGGTGAACCGCCAGGTGGGGGCGGGTTTCCGTCGGATCAGGCTCTCGGTCGGCCCCGGGTGGGACTCCGACGCGGTGCGCGCCGTGCGCGCCGCGTTCCCGTTCCTGGTGCTCCAGGTGGACGCGGGCGGACGCTACACCGAGGACCCCGCCGACCTCGACGCGCTGCGCGTGTTGGACGACCTGGACCTGCTGGCCATCGAGGATCCCTTCGCCCCCGACGACCTGTGCGCCCACGCGCGGTTCGCGGCGACGGCCCGGACCCCGGTTGCGCTGCACCGCTCGCTGGAGTCGGTGGAGGACCTCAGCGAGGCGATCCGCATGGAGGCCGGCGGCGCGGTGAACGTGGACCCGTCCCGGCTGGGCGGGCTGACGTCCGCCCGCCGTGCCGTGGACCGTGCCGTGGACGCCGGCTGGCGGGTCTGGTGCGGTTCCTCCGCGGTGACGGGTGTGGGCCGCGCGGCGACCGTGGCGCTGGCGTCGCTGTCGGGCGCCACCCTTCCGGTGGAGGCTCCTCCCGCCGGGTCCCGGGGACGGGACCTTGTGGTTCCTCCGGTCCGGGCGCACGACGGTGTCCTCCCGGTGCCGTTGACCGAGAGCGGTCTGGGGCACGGCGTGGACCGGGCGACGGTGGCCGAACGCACGACGCGGGCGGTCCTGGTGGACGCCCGCGGGGTGCGCGAGCTCACGGTGGACCGCCGTGAGGGACGCGGGGCGCGCCGGGCGGAGCGGCCACGCGGTTCGGGTCATCCGGATGCCGCCGCCCCATAACCGAACAGCGTTAGGTAGAGTGGGCGCACCGTCCGGTCCCCCCGATCGCCGGACCCGAACGCCAGGAGGCGTCGTGCGCGTTTTCGCCGACATCGACGAGGTGACCGCCGCCAAGGGCGAGCACCTCGGCCACACCGACTGGATCGAGATCGACCAGGACCGCGTCGACCTGTTCGCCGACGCGACCGGCGACCACCAGTGGATCCACATCGACCGGGAGCGCGCCGCGGCGGGCCCGTTCGGCGCCACCATCGCCCACGGGTACCTGTCGCTGTCGATGCTCGCCTACTTCGCCCCGCGCGTCATCTCGGTCACCCGCAAGCCGAGCATGTCCATCAACTACGGGTTGAACCGGGTGCGCTTCCTCCAACCCGTCACCGTGGGCTCGCGCATCCGGGACGGCGTCGTCCTGTCCGACGTGCGGCAGACCCCCAAGGGCGTGCTCGTCACCCTGTCCCACACCGTGGAGATCGAGGGTGAGGAGCGGCCCGCGCTCGTGGCCGACTCCCTCGGTCTCTGGGTTCCGTAGGACCGCGGGGACGGCGGGCACGGCCTCGACGGCCCGCACGTCCGGTCGCACCATGCGGCCGTTGGGGCTCGGAGCAGCACGTTCGTCACTCCATGCCATGTCGGCGCGTGTGTGTCGGCGGACGGGCGGATCACCCGGGACGGCCCGTGCGCACGCGGACCCGGCCGCCACCGCGCATCGCGGTGACGGCCGGGTGGTCGGAGCGGCCTTCGAGGGGCGCCCGCACCGCAGTGTCAGCGGGCGAGCTTGCGCAGGACCCGCCCTGTCAGCCCCGGGGTGAACCAGCGCAGTTTGCGTTCGGCCCGCTTGGCCCGGGCCCGCAGCCGCTCGACGTCCGCCAGCGCGCGGTCCAGCTCGGCGCGGAGCTTGTCCGGCCGCTGGGGGGCGGACGTCTCGTCGTCGGTGGGCACGACGAACTCCTCACCGGGCATCCAGTGCGTGCCGTGCAGTTCCTCGACCAGGTGGTCCAGTTCCTTGCCGGCCGCCTCGGGGTCCAGGTGACGGGCCCGGGAGAAGGCGGTGGCGCGTTCCAGCCGCAGCACGCCGTCGTCGGCACGGGTCGCGCCGGGCAGCGGCACGCCCAGCAGGCCGACGCGGCGCTTGTTCGCGACCTCCACCAGGTCCGCCACGGCGGTCGGCGTCGGCTTCGGTCCCACGGGCACGCGCAGGACGAACGGCACCCGGTGATCGGCGTCGGGCGTCTCCTCGGTGAGCCGCACGCGGGGGTCGCCCCGGAACGTCTCCCGGATCAAACGCAGGTCCAGGCGCTCCTCGTCCAGCGGGGAGCGGCGGTCGTCGGTCAGCACGCCCCAGGGGCCGCGCAGCCACAGGCGGATGTCGGGCGTGGTCCCGTCGAGCAGGGCGGAGGCCGTGGTGTCGACGTCCTCCAGGGTGTGGCCGTCCACGTCCAGGACCACGTCGGCGAAGGGCACCTCCCACACACGGTCGGGGCGCTTGCGGCGCAGGCGGAAGTCGGGAACGCGGTTGGCCACGTACGGCGACCGGTAGCGCATGCCCGCGTCGCGGCGGGTCTGCATCTGGGAGCGGCCCAGGTGCCAGCTGCTCGTGTCCAGGTCTGGGATGAACACGGCGCCCTGCTGGGACACGCGGTAGGCGAACTCGGTGTCACCGCCCAGCACCATGCCGGCGTCCATGCCCCCGGCCGCCTCGAACAGGCTCCGGTGCAGCGACCCCGTCGCGCCGGTGAACACCCGGTAGGCCTGGTGGCCGGCCTTGCGCAGCCGGTCGTGGTCGGCGATCGGCTTCTCCACCCAGTGCGCATCGGCGCTCGCGCGGTCGAACAGGGTGTCGGCGCGGCCCTCGGCGACCTCGCCTCGGACGTGCTCGGGCGTCATGGCGGCCGGGTCGAAGTCGACGAAGAGCTTGTGCCCCATGGCCACCCCGTAGTCGACCAGGTGGTGCCAGCGCATCTGCGACTCCACGTGCTCGCGGTACACGAGCATGTCCGCGTCCAGGCGGAGGACGACCTGGCCGGAGGAGGCGGCCACCCCGGTGTTGACCGCGTGCGCCGACCCCCAGCCCCCGGGTGCGGAGGTGATCAGCCGCGTGTTCTCGGGGCGCGCCTCGGGCAGGACGAGCGGCTCCGGGCTGCCGTCGTCGACCACCACCACCTCCGTCAGGCGCGCGGGGTAGCTCTGTCCCGCCAGCGCGGCCAGGACCAGCGCCAGCTTCTCCGGGTTCCCGTGTGCGGGGATCACCACGCTGACCGACAGGGTCGGCGTCCACGCGCCCAGGGCCGGCGGTGCGAGCGGCGAGTAGTCGTTGCGCGTCAGGCGCGGCTGGGCCGCGAGGTCCAGTTCCCCCCGAGGCAGGCCGTCCCCGGCTCCAGATGCGTCGGCGTCCGGCCCGAGGCCGGTGTCCAGCGTGGTCAACGGAGTCCCCCCGTGTACTCGGTGGCGGGCTGGCCGAGAGGAGACGGTTCGCCCTCCAGGAGGGCGCTCGGACGCCAGCCGGACCACTGTTGCGTGTGGTTGTGCAGGAAGAAGCCCATGTCCTCGGACCACGTGTGCCCGCCGCCGGTGCGGCGGAGGACGTACCCGAGTCCGTGGGCGCGGTAGATGCGTCCGCCGCCTCGGATGACGGCGATGAGGAGCTGGGTGTCGATCGCCCGGGGCAGCGGCCGGAAGCCACCGGTCTCCTCCAGGACCGCACGGTCGGTGAGGATGGTGCCCCCGGCGATGAAGCGGGTGTTGGCCTCGGACTTGCGGCTGCGCCAGACCATCACGTCCAGCTCCTGGAGGTACACGAAGTCCTGTCCGACGCCGACCAGCTCGGCGCCGGAGTAGGTGCGCGCCAGGACCAGGTCGGCCAGGTGGTCTGGACCGTACCAGTCGTCGTCGTCCCACTTGGAGACGAGGTCGCCGGAGGTCCGGGCGACGGCGTCGTTGAGCACGGTGCCGAAGATCTGGTCCGCGTCGGCCTCGTGCACGATGAGGGGGACGCCGGTGGCCCGGAACTCGGCGACCGCCGAGGCGACCTCCGGCAGGGACGCCGGAAAGCCGTGCAGGGTCAGCACGACCTCGACGTCCACCCCTCGCTGGCGCGCGATCTGCGCGAGCGCGAAGCCGACCATCTCCGGACGGCGGGTGCACAGGATGACCGAGACCGTCGGCTCCGGGGGCAGCGGGACGCCCGCCTGGGCGGCGAGCGCGCGCCACCGGGCGCGGTGGCCGTGCGTGCGCAGAGCGGCGCGGCGCAACCGGACGCTGTACTCCTCGCGTCGCAGCTGGTCGGACAGGTCCGCCTCCCCCGCCCCGGTGACGAGGCCGGTCAACGGGTCGCCCAGCCCGGCGGCCCAGGTCGGAACGGGGCCGCTGACCAGGGGGACCCCGCCTGCGGCGAGCGAGGCCACCGCACGGACCGCCGCGCTGGGCCCGGTGTGCCCCGACCAGTCCACGCGCACGCCGCGCAGGTGCCGCAGCCGCGACAGGTCGACGTCGGTGACCGTACCGTCCGCGCCCACCGTGACGAGGTCCTTCCTCCCCTCGCGCACGACGGCGCGGTCGCCGCGCACGGTGAGGTCGCCCATGGGCCCGTCCGCGGACTTGGTGAACCCGACGGGGTTGACGGTGGTCTCGTCGATCGGCGCGACCGCGTGCGCGCGCGCCTCCGACGGGGCCGCGGCGGCCGCGTTGACCTCCCGCGCGCGGCCGTGTCCGGAGTCCCCGACGATCGCCGACCACGCGTCGGCGCCGGTGGCGGCCCGGTCCAGGACGGGGACGCCGGCGTCCTCCCACGCGGGGGCGCCGTCTCCGGACACGCGCAGCGCGACGTCGCCGTACGGGGTCACCCGGCGCAGCGGAACGGGCCCGGACGCCTCCACCCCGCTGGCGCCCGTGTCACCAGGGCGCCACAGCGCGCCCTCGGGGCCGTTGAGGACGGCCACGGGGGCGAGGGCGGGTCCGCGGCGTCGACCGCGGGTCCCCTGCATGAGGGCGTCGAGCACCTGCGCGGTGTCGACGGCGTTGGGGAAGAACAGCTCGCAGAGCCACCCGCGCCGGTCGAACCGGCGGACGCGCATCTCCTGGAGGTCGCGCCACTGGCCCATGCCGGGGGAGGCCGGGAGCGGGGGGTCCTGGTGCCCCGGGGTGGCCATGAGGGCGACGACCACGTGCACGGCGCGCGGCAGGTGGGTGCTCACCGTGAGCGACCGGTTCAGGTCGGTGGGGGTGGCCGCGACCACCGCGACCAGCCCGACCTCCTGCTCCGGGTCGCCCTCGCGGACCTGCTCGCCCATCGGGTGCGCGTCCAGGTCCACGAGGCGGTCCCCGGGCCCGAGCGGCAGGCGGGCGAGCGGAGCGCGCGCGGTCTCGTGCGCGCCCGTGTGGCACAGCACGGCGGGTTCGCGGCCGCGCATGCGCAGGGCCTTCCGGAGAGCGGTGGTGATCATCGGCTGACCTCGGGATCGGTGAACGGTGGAAAGGGGGATCCGTTGAGGGTTGCGGGGGGCGGGATCAGGCGCCCTTGCGGCTGAACACGTGGGCGCCCTTCTCCGTGTGCTCCTCGGTGCGCTGGAGACCGGGGTGCTCGGCGAGCCAGCGGTCACCGATGGCCCGCTCGTCGGGGCGGTCGGCGTCGTCCAGGACGATGACCGCGTCCTCGGTGCAGTGGGGCAGGACCGCGGGCACGGCCGGGTAGCGGGCGTGGCGGCCGGTGGCCTGCGGAGGGCCGTCGACGAACACCAGGCCGATGCCGTCCAGGTCGGCCAGGACCGAGGCGTCGTACCACCGGTCGGCGGTCTGGACGGTCTCGTCCCCGACCAGGACCTCCACCGACTCGACCTCCGTGAGGGGGGCGTGGCGGACCTCGATCACGTCGTCGAGGCCGTGCGCGGCGACCAGCTCGCGGCTGAGCTCGGCGTACCGGGCGTCGTGCTCGACGGCCACGAGCCGACCGCCGCCGGCCCGCCGCAGCGCGTACCCGAGCCAGACGCTGGAGGCGCCGCTGCCGAACTCCACGACGAGGTCGGGGCGCAGGAGGTCGATCTGGCGGACCAGCACGCGCAGGACGTCCGGGGAGGCCGCCCAACCGCGCAGCGGCGGCATGAACGCGGCGGTGTCGAGGTTCTCGCGCAGCTCGGTCCAGGCGACCTGCTGCTCGTAGTCGTTGCGCCCCTGGACGGTGACGGCGTGGCGGATCTCCCGGGAGACCTTGGGCAGGGAGTGCTCCTGCACGCGGTCGACCCGCCCGCGGATCTCGTCCAGAGCGGCGGTGATCTCCAGCCGGTCCCGGCCCAGCGCCTCGGTGACCGTGCGCGTGTGCGCGGCCACCCCGGCGGGCAGCGCCAGCACGGAACGGCGGAGGCGGATCAGTCCGAGGCCCAGGACGCAGACCAGGCCCCCGAGCCCGGCCATCCCGGCGAGGAGGACCGCTTCGGCCACGGTGACCAGGCCGAACACACCCAGTGCCACCAGGGTGGCCGCTGTCGCCGCGGCGGACACGGCGGCGAGGATCCGGATCGGACGGCGGCGGAGCAGGCGCATGGTGTCGACCTCCACGGGTTTCTGACACGGTCTGGGGGGTGTACGGGGGTCCGCGAAGGCGCTGTGCCGTGCGACACGACCGGTGCCGATCGTTCTCCCAGCCTAGGCGGGAAAAGGGCGGATGACGGTTGTGACACTAACGGTTCAGTGGAATGCCCGGCCCCGCCTGAGCGGGAATCGAAACACGAAGGACGAGCAATTCCCCGTCTGTTCACCGGACAATCACCGAAATCCCTCCCAGTCGAGGTCTGGAATTCTCCGGCAATGCCCGGTATCACCATCCGGTGGCCTCCAGCAGCCCCTCCTCCATCATCGGAGCGAGCGTGCGGGCGTAGGTGGCGGTCATGTGGGTGCGGTCCCAGAAGACCAGCATGTTGCCGATGACCGCGTCACAGGCTCCCTCCGGGCACACGTACTCGGTCAGGTCGAACACGCGGACGTTGCCGGGCAGGTCGGCCCGGGCGGCGGGATCGGCGGGCGCCTGACTGTAGGAGACCGGCGAGGTGCACTCGCCCGGGGAGCGGCTCTCGACGCACTCGGCCCCCGCGTAGTCGCGGCGCGGCAGGTCGCGCAGGCCCACGACGTCGATCCCCAGCTCCTCCAGCTGACTCCAGCGCTCCACGAACCCCGGGGGCACCCGTTCGCCCCCCGGGGCGGCGCGGGTGGAGGACGTGAGCACGGCGTCGGGCCGCAGCCGTTCCAGTTCCTCCATCGCCAGGGCGTCCCACTCCTGGCACTCGGTGAACACGGCGCCGTCGCGCATGGGCACGTCCGCGCTGAACTGGCAGCCGCTCTTGGTGAAGGACACCAGCCGCCACCCCTGCCGTGCCGCCGCGGTCGCCACGGCCGGGTACCAGTGGGCCGTACGCGACGCGCCGACCATCGCCAGGGTGCGCTCGGCGTCGTCCGGACCCCGTTCGCACACCACCAGCTCGGTGGAGGTGAGGCTGACGTGGCACCCGTCGGCGTGGTGGGAGGACACGTCGGCACGCGCGTCGGCGGGATCGGGCAGCACGGGCAGGTTCGGGACGGGGTGGACCGACCGCTCGTCGCTGAGCACGAGGGCCCCGGGGTACCGGGCGGGTTCCGAGACCTCCGCGGCGGCCTGCTCGGCGCGGACCCGCTGCTCCTCCGCGATGTGCGCGGACCACGCCGCCGAGGCGACCAGGACCGGGACGAGGAAGGCTGCGGCCACGCCGAGCGACCAGGCGGGGGTGGACCGGCTCGGCGCCCGGGTGAGTCCCTGGACGCCGCCCTCCACCAGGCGCGAGGTCAGCCAGGCCAGCACCAGGGACAGGCCCAGGACGAGGGACCCCCCGGCGGGGTCGGCCAGGCTCCGGCCGGTCAGGTGCAGGTAGCAGACGAGGACCGGCCAGTGCCAGAGGTAGAACGCGTAGGACAGCGAGCCCAGCCGCATGAGGGGCCGCCACGTGAGCAGGCGGTCGGCGCCGAACGCGCTGCCGGTCGTCCCCGCGAGGATGACCAGGACGGCGGCGCCGGTGGGCACGAGCGCCACGTAGCCGGGGAAGAGCGTGGCCACGGGCAGCACCGCGCCGCAGGCGACGAGCGCGGCCAGTCCGGCCCAGCCCATGGGCACGCGCACCGCGGCGGGCAGGCGTACCCGGGTGACGGCCAGGGCGAGGACGGCGCCCAGTGCCAGCTCCCACGCGCGGGCGCCGGAGTCGAAGTAGGCCCAGGCCTGGCTGGTCCCGGTGATCCACACCGAGTATCCGAGCGAGACGGCGAGGACGGTCGCGGCGACGGTCAGGAGCGCCGTCCGGAGGGGCAGCCGTACGCGGGCCGCCACCATCGCGGTCAGGGCCAGCAGGAGCGGCCACACGACGTAGAACTGTCCCTGGATGGACAGCGACCAGAAGTGCTGGACCGGGCTGGGGCCGGCCTCGCGGGCGAGGTAGTCCACGGAAGCGGCGGCCAGCGCCCAGTTCTCGTGGTAGAGCGCGGCGGCGCGCACCTCGCGGAGGATGTCGGACCAGCGCGGACTCGGCAGCCACAGGAAGGTCGCCACGAGGGTCGCGGCCAGGACGGTCAGCGCGGCCGGGGTGAGCCGGCGCGCCAGCCGCGACCAGAAGGCGACGAAGGCGACGCGTCCGTCGCGTTCCAGGGACCGGACCAGGGATCCGGTGATGAGGAACCCCGTGAGCAGCAGGAAGACGTCGACGCCGCCGGAGACCCGGCCGAACCAGACGTGGTAGACGGCCACGAGGACCACGGCCACGGCGCGCAGACCCTCGATCTCGGGACGGAATCCGGGCACCGTGCGGACGGTGGACCGGGTGGAGACGGAGGCGGCCGGGGACACGGCGGCGGCAACCCCGGGAATGGTGACAGACATGGGTGAGAGGACCCTTGGAGACAAGTGGGAGATGTCAACCGAACGGGGCACACGGCGGGTTCGGGAAGGCGGTTTCGACGTGGCATTGTCGCTCTCCGTGACACCGCTCCGGTGAATGGCGGGAGAACGCGGAGCCAACCCTGGGTCCCGTTTTCGCGGAGGGCCGCACGCCGACTGGGACGGAGATGACCACGGGCGCACGTGATAAATCAACCCAAGATGTGATGATTCGACCACACGCCCTCGGGGTACCGGGCTATCGGCGGCCACGCGCCCGGGGCACCAGCCACCGCCTCACGCCCCGGCGACCGAACACCCACGGTCAGTGACGGCCGGCCGCCCGCATCCCCCGGCCAGGACCCGGTTTATTCCCGCCCCGGTGTGTAGACAGAGCGACATCGGGCCCCCGGCGCCCTGGCTGGTAGCTTGCTGCCTAGCGATCCCATCGCTGGTGAACACGACGAATCGCGTCTTTGGAAAGGTGCGTCAGAGATGTCTGCGCCATACACCCTGCCCGAACTCTCCTACGACTACGCGGCCCTGGAGCCGTGGATCTCGGGCCAGATCATGGAGCTCCACCACTCCAAGCACCACGCCGCCTACGTGGCCGGTGCGAACACCGCGCTGGAGCAGATGGCGGAGGCCCGGGAGTCCGGCAACTTCGGCACCATCCCCATGCTGGAGAAGAACCTCGCCTTCCACCTCGGCGGGCACGTCAACCACTCGATCTTCTGGCAGAACCTGTCCGCCGCCGGCGGCGACAAGCCCGAGGGCGAGCTGGGCGCCGCGATCGACGACCAGTTCGGCTCCTTCGACGCCTTCCGCGCCCACTTCGGCGCCGCGGCCAACAGCATCCAGGGCTCGGGCTGGGCGATCCTCGCCTACGAGCCGCTGGGCCAGCGCCTCATCATCGAGCAGCTGTACGACCAGCAGGCCAACATCCCGCACAGCACCACCCCGCTGCTGATGCTGGACATGTGGGAGCACGCCTTCTACCTCCAGTACAAGAACGTGAAGGCGGACTACGTGAAGGCCTTCTGGAACGTCGTCAACTGGGCCGACGTCCAGCAGCGCTTCGCCAAGGCCCGCGAGGTCTCCTTCTAGGTCCGTTGCGGGACCGCACGCCGTGCCCGGCCGGAGACGGCGGGCGCCGCGGGCACAGCGGGGGGCGGCACCATCCCGACCGGGGGTGCCGCCCTCGCTCCGTTCCGGGCCGGGGGCCGGGCCCCGGCCGCGCTTCCGGTCAGACCACGAGGCGGACCGGGTCGTCCACGACCGGCCCGTGGCGGTCCAGCTCGCGCCAGGCCCGGCTGAGCCGCCAGACCAGCTCCTCGCTGGTGGCCTCGTCGTAGGCGAAGGGCAGGCGGAAGTACTCGGAGAAGCGGTCGTCCTCGCTGGAGGACATCATCGGCCCGGGGACCAGCTCCACGTCGTGGCAGAGCGCGACCTGGGCGAACTCGCGGGCGTTGACGCCGGGCAGCCGCACCCACAGAGCGGCTCCCCCGGCGGGACGACGCCACTCCCACGCGGGCATGGACGCGCGCAGCAGCTTCTCCATGCGGTCCAGCGCCCGGGTCAGCTGGGCGGAGCGCTCCGCCGCGAGGCGGTCGTAGTGGGGAAGCAGGCGCACGGCGACGGCCTGCTCCAGGAGGGGACTGCCGAGGTCCGCGAGGACCTTGCGGCGGCTGAGCCGCATGGCGATCTCGGTGGGCGCCCGCAGCCAGCCGAGCCGGAGCCCCGCCCACCCGACCTTGCTGAGCGAGTCGACGGTGATGATCTCGGCCCCGCGCGGCGCGAAGGCGGCGATCGGCGGCGGCTCGCCCTCGGCGCGGATCCCGGTGTAGGCGCTGTCCTCCAGGAGGGGGACGCCGTACCGGGCGGCCATCTCCCCGAGCTCACGGCGGCGGACCGCGGACGTGAGCGTTCCGGTGGGGTTGTGGTACGAGGGCATGACGTAGATCAGGTGCGGGGAGTGCTCGGTGATCGCGCGCCGCACGCGCATCGGGTCGATGCCCTGGTCGTCGATGCGGACGGGCAGGAAGTGGGCACCCCGGTCGCGCATGAGGTCGAGGCAGCCCGCGAAGCCGGGGTCCTCGGCGACCACCGGCGAGCCCTCGCGCAGGTAGAGCTGGGCGACGAGGGAGACGGCCTGGTGGGCCCCGGTGGTGACGACGATCTGGTCCGGTGTGGTCGGCAGCCCCTGGTCGGTGTAGCGGTCGGCGAGGGCGCGGCGCAGCACGGGAAGCCCGCGGGGGTGGTAGGTGTCCTCGGCCATGAGCGCGGGCAGGTCGCGGTCGACGACCTCGCGGACGGCCTCCTCCACGACCTCCAATGCTGGAGTACGCAGGCAGGCGACGGAGATGACGCGCGAGGTGTCGCGCAGGAGGTTCTGGTACATCGGGTTGGCGACCGTGCCGGACGCCCACCCGTCCGAGCGCACGGGGCCGACGCTGGCGCTGACCCTGGTGCCGCTGCCCTGCCTGCTGTCCAGGATGCCCTCGGAGCGCAGGGCGTCGTAGGCCGACACGACCGTGGTGCGGCTGATCCGCAGGGCCGTGGCGAGCGCCCGTTCGGAGGGCAGCCGCTCCCCCGCGACGAGCGTGCCCTCGGTGACGAGGCCGCGCAGCGCTCCCGCGAGCCGCTGGTAGAGCGGACCGGATTCCGAGGCCCAGGCGCCGAGCCGGTCCACGAGCATGTCCACCTGACGAGAAGAGTCCATTTTCCGCTCCATTGGATCTATCGGACACCCATCCCACCCTCGATACTGGCATCACAGTCCACCAGGCCACCAGAGCCAAAATGGACCCTTTACCACCAGTCCATTCATGTGGGGAGTCCCGATGCCGTCCGTCATCCCGCACACGGTCCCGCACCAGCACACCCGGGTGTCCGACGTCCGCGTGACCCGCGTCCCCGAAGGCCCGGTCCTGGTGGAGAGCCTCCTGCTGGGCACTCCGTCAGGTGACGACCTGGCCCTGGACACGCTCGTCGCGGCCCTGCGGGACCGCGCCCAGGGCAGTCCGGGCTACCTGGGCGAGGTCCGCGTCGACCGCTCGGACGGGCGCCGCAGGGCGGTGGCGCTCTGGCGGTCCCCGACCGACCTGCGGTCCTTCGTGCACGCCGCGCACCCGGACCTGCTCTCCTTCCGCGCGACGACCGGGGAGTTCCCGACAGCGGAACGGACGCTGTGGTGGTCGCCGGAGGGCGCCGCGGGGGTGACCGTCGACGAGGCCGAGCGGCGCGCCGCCCACCTGCGGGAGCACGGCCCCGGTGCGCGGGCCTTCACTCTGAGCTCCCCGGTGCCCGTCCCAGCCTGACCGCCGCGTCCGAACGCGCGGTGAAAGCCCTCCCAGGCCGCCGTCGCGCATCTATGATCAGAGCACAGGCCGGAATAGACGCGTAGCACTCACCATGCTGGGGGAAGAGATGACCGCACAGCCCGTCGAGCCGCCCGAGGACGGCCCCGGAGTCGGCCGAAACCTGGACGGATACGTACTCGTCCCCGCCGCGTGGGTCAAGCACTACGAAGAACTGATCGAGGAACGGGACGACGCCGAAGCGGCCCGGATCGCCGACGAGATCCGGGCCGGAGTGCGGCAGACCACGCCGCTGTCCGAGGTGGAGTGGTGAGCCGATACCGGGTCGAGATCGACAACGAGGCCATCAAGCAGATCAAGAAGCTTGACCGCCCGATCCGCGAGCGCGTACGAGCCGCGATCGAGGCGCTCGCCGATGACCCTCGCCCGGACGGATGCGTCAAGCTCAAGCCGGGCAAGCTGAACTTGTACCGTATCCGCGTCGGCGCGTACCGTATCCGGTACGAGGTCCAGGACGGGATACTCCTCGTCCTGGTACTGAAGGCAGGGCCGCGTGGGCAGGTCTACGACGACCTGTAGCCCATCCATCCGCTTGGTCGTCCGTCACCCCGCGGACCCGGAGCCGTCCCCGCTCAGTCCCGCGGCGTCTCCGGGCGCCGGGCGAGGAACACGAACTCCCTCCCCGGCCGGTCGGGCGCGTCACGGACGTCCTCCACGACGAAGCCGCAGGAGGCCAGGTCCGCCTCGACCTCCCGCCGCTCCCGGAACCGCAGCGTGGAGTCCGACGTCAGTACCTCCCCGTCCGCGGCGAACACGTAGGTCCACCGGAAGCTCACCAGGGGCGGTCGGAGGTCGACCAGCTCGACCCAGGTCTCGACGGCGCCGACCCCGGGGATCGTCGTCACCCGGTGCGTGGCGTCGCGGTTCCACCCCTCCCAGGCGCGCGCCGCCGGATCGCGGGTCTCGAACACCAGCCGCCCGCCGGGAGCCAGCGCGTCGCGGGCCCCGTCCAGGGTGGACCGCCACGCCCCCGGGTCGACGACGGCCTGGGCGACGTTCGCGGTCATCGTCACGAGGTCGACCGCCAGCGGGGGCAGCGCCGACACGTCGCCGTGGACCCACCGCACCCGTCCGGCGCCCGGTTTGGCGCGGGCGACGTCGACGGACGCCCGGGCCGGATCGACGGCGACGACGTCCACGCCGCGAGCGGCCAGCAGGAGCGCGAGGACGCCCGTCCCGCAGCCGATGTCGAGGACCCGACGCGCTCCGGACTCCTCCGCCAACCGGACGTAGGCGTCGAGGTCACGGCGGTCGGGGTCGAGGGGGTCGTAGATCGCGGCGAGCCGCGGATGTCCGAAGCACTCGTCAGCCATGCGGCCGACGGTAGACGCGACCGGGCCGACCGGCCATCCCTTTTCCTACACTCCGGCCGGTGCGCCCGCGGACCACCGGGCCGCCTCCGCGTCCGCGTCCCACGTGCCGCCCAGGGACTGCGCCAGGCTCCGGCGGGCCACGGCCGCGAACTCCGGCGCGGTCAGCCGGCCGCTCCCCTCGGGCAGGACGCCCACCAGGTCGCCCGCCCCCATCGTCGGCAGATCGGTCAGGTTGCACCGCATGGCGAGGTCCGGGCGGTCCGGCCACGCGCCCACGACCACCCCGGCCGGGGCCAGCCCCCGCGCGCGCAGGGCCTCGGCCGTCAGCGCCGTCGCGTTGAGCGTGCCGAGGTCGGGACGGGCCACCACGAGCACCGGGGCGGGCAGGTCCATCGCCACGTCGGCCAGCGTCCGTCCCCCGGTGTTGAGCCGCACCAGCAGCCCGCCCGCGCCCTCCACCAGGACCAGGTCGTGGTCGCGGTCCAGCGCGTTCACGGTGTCGACCACCCGGCCCGCGTCCAGCGGTGCCGCGCCGCACCGCGCGGCCGCGGTCGCCGGGGCGAGCGGATCGGGGTAGCGCGCCAACTCCATGGCGGTCACCCCCGGCACGAGCCGCGCGATCTCGTCCGCGTCTCCGGGCTCGCCGGGCCCCACCCCGGTCTGCGCGGGCTTGACCACGGCCACGCGCCGCCCCGCGTCGCGCGCCAGCGCCGCGACGGCTGCCGTGACGACCGTCTTGCCGACCTCGGTGCCGGTACCGGTCACCACCAGGACGCTCATCGCTCCCCCAGGGACGCCTCGGCGGCGGCGACCATCCCGGCGGCGATCCGTGCCACGTCGTCCGCGGTGCTCACATAGGGCGGCATGGCGTACACGTGGTTGCGGAACGGCCGCAACCACACCCCCGCCGCCACCGCCGCCCGGGTCGCCTCCCGCACGCGCACCGGCGTGTCCAGTTCGATCACTCCGATCGCCCCCAGCACCCGCACCTCGCGCACACCGGGAAGCCGCGCCGCCGGGGCCAGGCCCTCCCGCAGACCCGCCTCCACGCGCGCCACGTCGCCCCTCCAGTCCCCTTCGGTCAGGAGCTCCACCGACGCCAGCGCGGTGGCGCAGGCCAGCGGATTGCCCATGAACGTGGGCCCGTGCGCGAGCACCGGGACCTCGCCCCGCGCGATCCCCCGCGCGACCCCCGCCGTGCACAGCGTCGCGGCGAGCGTCATGTAGCCCCCGGTCAACGCCTTGCCCAGGCACATGACGTCGGGCGTCACACCCGCGTGGTCGGCCGCGAACAGCTCGCCCGTGCGGCCGAGGCCGGTGGCGATCTCGTCGAAGACCAGCAGCAGTCCGAGCCCGTCGGCGATCCGGCGCAGCTCCCGCAGATATCCGGGGTGGTGGAAACGCATCCCGCCCGCGCCCTGGACCACGGGTTCGACGATGATCGCGGCGAGCTCGTCGGCGTGCTCGCGGGCCAGGGCCTCGAACGCGGCCACGTACGCGGGATCGGGCTCGGCGTCGAACCCGGCAGGCGGCGCGGGCGCGAACACCTGAGCCGGGAGCACGTCCCCCCACAGGGCGTGCATCCCGCCGTCGGGGTCGCAGGCGCTCATCGCGTGGAAGGTGTCCCCGTGGTAGCCGCCGCGCCAGGTGAGGAACCGCCGCCGGCGCGGGTTCCCGGCCGAACGGTGGTACTGGAGGCACATCTTCATCGCGACCTCGACCGACACCGAACCCGAGTCGGCCAGGAACACGCGGTCCAGCGCCTCGGGGGTGATCCGCACCAGCGCCTCCCCCAGCTCGGCGGCCGGGGCGTGCGTCAGCCCGCCGAACATCACGTGGCTGAACGACGCCAGCTGCTCGCGCGCGGCGGCGTCCAGCCGCGGGTGGCGGTACCCGTGGATCGCCGACCACCACGAGGACATCCCGTCGACCACCTCGTGGGTGCCCTCCTCCGACCACAGCGTCAGCCGCACCCCTTCGGCGTCCGTGACCACGTACGGCCGGTCGGCCGCGGGCACGGTCGTGTAGGGGTGCCACAGGTGGGCGCCGTCCAGGGCGCTGACCCGGCCGGGCTGGGCCGTGAGCCGGGGCCGCGTGTGATCGGTGGAGGTCATGGATGCGTCTCGGGGCCGGGGCGGGCCCCTTCCTCCCTACGTGGGTGTGGGCGTCGGACCGTCGCGCGGACCCATTGTTCACGGCTCCGTCCGGCGGGGTCCCGTGTGGTCCTACCAGGATTCCGGTCCGAAGTTTGTGGGCTTTCACGGGTGACGCGCCCACCCGGCGACCGGCAGAGTCTAAGGGCGCCTCCCTGGCACACACGGACCGGGCCGACCCAGCGGGATTGGCCGCCGCTGGGTCGGTCCAGCCAGGTGTCGATCCGCCCAGGCGAGGGCAGTCCGCCACCCGCGTGGCACGCCGCGCCGGGTGCGCCCGCCCGGTCCCCGGCCCCGGTTCCCGGGCGTCGGCTTCGACCAGAGGAGGACCCCCGCGCGTATGGAACGCCTCGCGAACGCCGCCGTCGCCGTCCCCCCGCGCCCCTGGCCCCTGCGTGCCACCGACCCGAGGCGGTCCGGCCGGGCCCAGCGCGGGAGCGACCCCTTCGCGTGGCTGGACGGCGCGGCGGGGCGCAGGGCCGCGGCCGGTCTGACCCGCCGCACGGTGCCCAGGACCCTCCGCGACGACCTCCTCGACCTCGCGGGCAACGACTACCTCGGGCTGATGCTGCACCCCGAGGTGGTGGGGGCCGCCGCCGAGGCCGCCCACCTCTGGGGCGCAGGATCCGGGGGGTCACGCCTGGTCACGGGGGACACCGAGCTCCACGGGGAGCTGGAGCGCGAACTCGCCGGCTTCTACGGGACCGAGGCGGCGCTGGTCTTCTCCTCCGGGTACGCGGCCAACCTCGCGATGGTCACCACGCTGGCCGCCCCCGACCCCGACGGCGACACCGCTCCCCTGGTGGTGTGCGACCGCCACAACCACGCCTCCCTGATCGACGCCACCCGGCTGGCCCGTGCCTCCGGGGCGCGCGTCGCGCTGTTCGAGCACGGCTCCCCCGGCCACGCCGCCACGGCGCTCGCCGACGCGCACGGGCGCGCGCTGATCCTGAGCGACACCGTGTTCTCGGTGGACGGCGACCTCACTGACGTCGCCGCTCTGGCCCGCACGGCCCGCGGACACGGCGCCGCTCTGCTGCTGGACGACGCGCACGGGCTCGGCGTCGTGGGGCCCGGCGGCCGTGGCGCCGCCGCCCTCGCCGGTCTGGACGGCGCGGAGGACGTGGTGGTGTCCGTGACGCTGTCCAAGTCCCTCGGCGCGCAGGGCGGTGCGGTGCTGGGATCGCGGCGGGTGATCCGCCACCTGGTGGAGACCGCGCGCACGTTCGTCTTCGACACGGGACTCGCCCCCGCCTCCGTGGGCGCCGCGCTGGCGGCGCTGCGGGTGCTGCGCGACGAGCCCGACCGCGCCGAGGCGGTGCGTTCCCGCGCACTCGGCCTGGCCGCGGGGCTGCGTGAGCGGGGGCTGGAGACCAGTACGCCGGACGCGGCCGTCGTGTCGGTCCTGGCGCCCTCACCGGAGGAGGCCGTGGCCTGGCGCGACGCCTGCCTGGAGGCGGGCGTGCGCGTGGGGTGCTTCCGTCCGCCGTCGGTGCCGGACGGCCGGTCACGGCTGCGGCTGACCGCGCGGGCCACACTCACCGACGCGCAGGTGCGACACGTCGTGGACGTGATCGCGGCGAACCGCCCCGGGTAGTCTGGCGCTTGCACAGAACCCGTCCGGACATGGGAGGCGGAAGCGGCCTTGTCAGCCCCCGATGACGACCCGTCGACCCCCGTTCCCCCGGAAGCCGACCCCAGCCCTCCCCCTGACGCCGATCCGCCGGACACCGGACCCGACGCCGCCGCGGCACGGCCGCCCGGCGCCCGGCGCCGGCGCCGCGCTCGGGCCGTCCTCGCCACCGCCGCCGTCCTGGTCGTGGCCTTGGTCGTCACCCTGGTCGTCCCCGCGGGGCGGGACGGTCTGCTCCGCCTGTGGTGCCAGGCCACCGGCGGGGTGTGCCCGACCGAGGAGCTGCCGCCGATCACCGAGGACGAGGAGATCGACTGGCGGCTCCGGATGGAGCCCGTCGAGGCCGCCCTGTGGGGCAACTACGTGGCGCTCGGCGACTCCTACTCCTCGGGGGACGGCGCCGGGGACTACGACCCCGCCACGGCCGAGCCGGGCGGCTGCTGGCGCTCCGCGCACGCCTACCCCCGGGTGATCGAGGAGGAGTTCTCCTTCGCCGGCGCGCTCGCCTTCTACGCGTGCAGCAGCCACAAGGGCGCGGACATGCTCTCCGAGATCGGCACCCCCGAATCGCAGATCGAACGGGTCACCGAGCACACGTCGCTGGTCACCCTCGGCATCGGCGGCAACGACCTGGGGTTCATCCCCGTCCTGCGCACCTGCATCGTGCGGATGCCGCTCCTGGAGAACGGTGTGTGCACCGCGCAGGAGGAGGACATCGCGGGGCGGATGGACCGGTTCGAGGAGACCCTGACCGAGATCCTCACCGAGATCCGCGACCGCGCCCCGGACGCCCGGATCCTCGTGCTCGGCTACCCGCGGCTGTTCCCCGAGGAGCCGCCGAGCATGTACTACACCCTGACCACGAACGACCAGACCTGGCTGAACTCGGTCGGCGAGCGGTTCAACGAGCGGATCCGCGACGTCGTCTACGAGGTCGACGGCCGGATCTACGGCGGCCGTGGCGTGGGCAGCGCCGAGTACGTCAACGTCTTCTCCGCGCTCAACGGGTTCGAGGTCAGCGCCGAGGACGCGTGGCTGAACGGAATCGTCCTCGGACGCCTCGGCGAGGGGATGCGTGTGGACCGCGCGAGCTTCCACCCCACCGCGCAGGGGCAGCTGTCCATCGCCGAACGCGTGCGCCTGCAGATCGAGGAGGGCCCCGAGCGGGCGCTGTACGTGGCGCGGGAGACCCTGGACAACGTGGACGAGGAGCTGCTCGCCACCGAACTCGGCGGCCCGCTCGACCGCCCCGACGCCTCGGCCTCCCCCGAGGACGGGGAGTCCGTCGAGGGAGCCGGGGCACGGGTCGAGGAGTAGCGCTCGGAGTCCGGCGACGGGGGCGGCGCCCCAGGTGCGGGGCGTCGCCCCCGGCCGATGCCTCCTACACCGGCGGACGCGCGGTCACGCGCGCGCCCTGAGTTCGGCGAGCACCTCACCGAACCGGTCCAGACCCCAGTTGAGGTCCTCCTCGGTGATCACCAGCGGAGGCGACATCCGCACCGTGGAGCCGTGGGTGTCCTTGACCAGGACGCCGTGCTCGGCCAGCCGCTGGCACAGCTCCTTGCCCGTGCCCAGCGCCGGGTCGACGTCGATCCCCGCCCACAGACCGATGCTGCGCGCCGAGACCACGCCGTCGCCCACGAACTCCTTCAGACGGCGGCTGAGCACCTCGCCCAGTCTGCGCGCGTTCTCCAGGTACGGCCCCTCGGTCAGCATCCTGACGACGGTGCCGCCGACCGCGCCCGCGAGCGGGTTGCCCCCGAACGTGCTGCCGTGCTGGCCCGGCTGGATGACGCCGAGCACGTCCTCGTCGGCGACCATGGCCGAGACCGGCAGGATCCCGCCGCCCAGCGCCTTGCCGAACAGGTAGGCGTCCGGCACCACTCCGCTGTGCTCGCACGCCCGGACGGTGCCGGTCCGGCCCAGGCCCGCCTGGACCTCGTCGGCGATGAACAGCACGCGGTTGCGGTCGCAGATCTCGCGGACGCGCGGCAGGTAGTCCTGCGGGGGCACGATCACCCCCGCCTCACCCTGCACCGGCTCGATGAGCACGGCCGCGGTGGTCTCGTCGACCGCGTCCTCGATCGCCTTCGCGTCCCCGTACGGCACCGACCGGAAGCCCGGGGTGTACGGCCCGAAGCCCGTCCTCGCCTCGGGGTCGGAGGAGAAGGAGATGATGGTGGTGGTGCGCCCGTGGAAGTTGGCGCCCGCCACGACGATGGTGGCCTGGTTCTCGGGAACGCCCTTGACCTCGTAGGCCCACTTGCGGGCGACCTTGATGCCGGTCTCCACCGCCTCGGCGCCGGTGTTCATCGGCAGGACCTTCTCCTTGCCGACCATGTCGGCCAGGGCGCTCACCCAGGGGCCGAACTGGTCGTTGTAGAAGGCCCGGCTGGTCAGCGTCACCCGGTCCAGCTGCCGGTGCGCCGCGGCGAGCAGGTCGGGGTGGTGGTGACCGAAGTTCATGGCCGAGTACCCGGCCAGACAGTCCAGGTACCGGCGTCCCTCCACGTCGGTCACCCAGGCTCCGCGGCCCTCGGCGATCACGACGGGCAGGGGTGAGTAGTTGTGCGCGGACCGTGCCTGCGCGAGGGCGATGTGCTCCTCACTGGAGAGTGCCTGTCCGCCGGGGTTTCCCGCGGAGTCCTGCTGACCCATGTTCCGGGTGTCGCTCATCTAGCCGCTCCGATCACCATTGACCGATGTCAGACAGTAGATACCCACCATCAGGCCCGGTAGAGCCCTGAGGCGGAGGTCCCCAAGAGTTGAGCAGATCATCCGGTGAGCACACAAGAGGTAAGGCAGATCACAGTTCCGGCGCCAGGCCCGAAACCCGGGCCCGCGCCGTGCGCCGAGCCCACTGAGCGGGGGCCCCGACACGCGACGTGACCTGGACCGAGTTCCCAGGTGACGCGCTCCACAGCCCCGACCGCGATCGACCCCCTCGCCGCGGGGTACGGTCGGCTCATCAACCACCCCGCCGCGGCGGCCGGGGCGTCGCGCGGACGTCCGGCCGAGGTCGGCCCGAGATCCGTTCCAGGGAGGTCCGGCGTGCCCACCCCAGCGTCCCCCGACGCCCCCTTCTCCCTCCCCCGCCTCCTCACCGCCGTGACCGAGGCCGTCCCCGACCGCGTCGCGCTGGTCGCGGGCCCCCGTCGCCTCACCTACCGGACCCTGCACGACCGCTCCCTGCGGCTGGCCGCGCACCTGGTGCGGACGGGTGTGCGTCCCGGGGAGCACGTGGCGGTCCTGGCGTTCAACCGGGCCGAGTGGATGGAGTCCTTCCTCGGGGTGATGCGCGCGGGCGCGGTCCCGGTGAACGTGAACTACCGGTACGTCGCGGGCGAGCTGCGGCACGTGCTGTCGGACTCCCACGCGGTCGCGCTCATCGCGGAGGACTCCCTGGCCGCGAAGGTCACCGCCGTCCGCCCCGACCTGCCCCGCCTGCGCCACGTGCTCCTGATCGAGGACGGCGGCGTGCGCGACGCCGACCTCGACGGAACCGACTACGAACGGGCGCTGGCCTCCGTGTCCGCCGACGCCGCCGCCCTGCCGGCGACGTCCGGCGACGACCGCTACCTCCTCTACACGGGCGGCACCACCGGCTACCCGAAGGGCGTGCTGTGGCGGCAGGCGGACATCTTCCGCGCCGCCCTGGAACGCCGGGCCCCGGGCGAACCCCGCGCCCGGACCCCCGAGGACGTCGCGGAGCGCGCCCGGCGCTGCTTCCCCCAGCGGATGCTCGTGCTGGGGCCGCTCATGCACGCCGCCGGACAGTGGAACGCGTTGAGCATGATGCTGTGCGGCAAGCGGGTGGTCCTGTCCACGGACCGCAGCTTCCGCCCCGACCGCGTGGTGGAGCTGGCGCACCGCGAGGGCGTGCACGTGGTGCAGCTGGTCGGGGACGCGATGGCCCGCCCCCTCGCCCGGCACCTGCTCACCGAACCGGGGATGTGCCCCGAGCTGACCTCGGTGCGCTCCGGGGGCACCCCGCTCACCCCGTCCGTGCGCGCCCTGTGGCGGGCCTGGCGCGAGGACGTCGCCCTGGCCGACGCCTACGGGGGGTCGGAGACCGGCGTGTGCGGATCCGCGACCCCGCCCGAGGAGGACTCCGAGGGGGCCGGCGACGGCCGCAGCTTCACCATGGGCGGCAGCATCGCCGTGCTGGACGACGCCCTGCGCCCGCTGGGCCCGGGCTCACGGCGGGTCGGGCGCATCGCGCGGACCGGACGCATCCCGCTCGGGTACTACAACGACCCCATCGCCACCGCGCGGACCTTCCCCGTCGGCCCCGACGGTCGGCGCTGGGCGCTGTCCGGCGACTACGGCACCCGGGCGCGGGACGGGTCGGTGATGCTCCTGGGCAGGGGAAGCGTCGTGATCAACACCGCCGGGGAGAAGGTCTACCCCGAGGAGGTCGAGGCGGTGCTCAAGGCGCATCCCCTGGTCGAGGACGCGATCGTCGTGCCCGCCCCGGACGAGCGGCTCGGCCAGCGGGTGACCGCCCTGGTGTCGCTCGCCGACGGCGCCGAGACGGGCGCCGACCAGCTGCGCGCGCACTGCCGGGGGCGGCTGGCCGGATTCAAGGTGCCGCGCAGCGTCCACGTCGTGGACAAGGTGCGGCGGACCGCGGTCGGCAAGCAGGACTACCGGTGGGCGGCCTCGGTCGCGCGGAACGGAGCGGAGAAGGACGCCGGTGCGTCCGGTGCCGCTCCCGAACACGCGGTGCTGTGACCGGTCCGCGGGGGCGGCAGGAGGGTCAGCGCCCCGCCGGTACGGACGTCCGCACCCCGCGTGCGGGCACACCTCGTTTCGGCCCCTGAGTCAAAGCCGTCATGCCCAGCCGAAACCCGGTTTCAGCGGTGTCCCAGGCGGTCCGGACCGCCACCCGCGCCGCTAGACTGACCACGCCCGGACAGCCCGAGTCCCCCCGTCCCCGGTACCGGACCACCGGTGAACCCTCCCGGGGACCGGCACGTCGGAGCGGGCACACGTCGGGTCCCGGACCCCGCGGGACAGTCTCTTCACGCCACCTCCACCCGGTCGAGGGTGGGTACGGTGACAGCATCGGAACGGAGGACGGCGCGCCCCCTCCCGGAGCATCCGGGCACGCGCCCCACAACCCATATGGCCAAGTCAGTAGGCTCCTTCATCTTCAACGCCGTACGCGGCGGGGCCGTGGGCACCTCGGAGGCCCTGCCCGGGATCAGCGGCGGCACGGTGGCGCTCATCGTCGGCCTCTACGACAAGCTGATCGGCGGCGCGGGCCACCTGGTCAGCGGCATCAAGCGCTACGTCACCGACGTCCCGCGCGGCCGCGGCGGAGCACGCGCCCAGGAGCAGTTCCGCCTCGTGGACTGGAGCGTGCTGGTCCCGGCGCTCATCGGCATGGCCTGCGCCCTCGTTCTGGCCCTGCTCCTCATCGCTCCGCTGGTCGAGGAGCACACGCAGTACGCCTACGCGGTCTTCTTCGGGCTGGTGCTCGCCTGCCTGTGGGTGCCCTACTCCGGGTCCGGCAAGCCGTGGCGGGCCTGGCACTACCTCGTCGCCCTGGTCTTCGCGGCCGTCGCCTTCGCGCTGACGGGCCTGCCCGGCGCGAACCTGCCCGCCCACCCCGCGGTCGTCTTCCTCGTCGCCGCCGTGGCGATCTGCGCCCTCGTCCTGCCGGGGGTGTCGGGTTCGTTCATCCTGGTCACGGTCGGCCTGTACGTGCCCACCAAGGACGCGTTGGAGAACTTCGACCTGGTCTTCATCGGGGCCTTCGCCCTGGGAGCGATCACCGGCCTGTCCCTGTTCGTGAAGCTCCTCCAGTTCCTCCTGGAGAACTACCACCACATCACCCTCGTCGTCCTGACCGGCCTCATGGCGGGGTCGCTGCGCGCCCTGTGGCCGTGGCAGACCGAGGAGCGCGAGATCCTGCCCCCCACCGAGGTCCCGCTGACGGTGGCCCTCATGGTGGTCGGATTCCTCGTCGTCGTGGCCGCCATCGTCTACGAGAACCGCAAGAAGGCCCAGATCGGGACCGCCCACGAGCACCACTCCACCCCGGTCCACTAGGGTCGGAGCACACGGATCCACGTCAGGGGCGACGCCGCCCCGACGGCGCGGGGTGCCGGGGGATTCCCCCGGCTGAGAACACACCCGTCGAACCTGCTCTAGTTCGTACTAGCGAAGGGACGCCCATGAGCGCGTACAACATCGTGTCCATCGCCGGAAGCGACCCCAGCGGCGGCGCCGGCATCCAGGCGGACCTCAAGGCCTTCTCCGCGCACGGCACGTTCGGGATGACCGTGATCGCCGCGTTGACCGCGCAGTCCACGCGCGGAGTGACGGGCGTCCACGAGGTCCCGGTGGAGTTCGTGGTCCGGCAGATGGACACGCTGTTCGACGACGCCGCGATCCACGCGGTCAAGGTGGGGATGCTCGCCACGGCCGAGATCACCGAGGCGGTCGCGGACGCGATCGCCCGCCACGGGCTGCCGAACGTGGTGGTGGACCCGGTGATGGTCGCCAAGAGCGGTGACCGGCTGCTGGAGGCCTCCGCGGTCAAGGCGCTGCGCGCGCACCTGCTGCCGCGCGCGGACCTGATCACGCCGAACCTGCCCGAGGCCGCCGACCTGCTGGGCGAGGCGGAGGCCACCGACCTGGCCACGATGCGCGCCCAGGCCGAACGCCTGCTGGAGCTGGGTCCTCGCCGGGTCCTGCTCAAGGGCGGCCACCTGGCCGGGGACGAGAGCGTCGACGTCCTCGTCTCCGGGGACGCCGAGCCGGTCGAGTTCCGGGCTCCCCGGGTGGCCACCCGCAACACGCACGGCACGGGCTGCACGCTCTCCTCGTCGATCGCCGCGCTCCTGCCGCAGCGCCCCGACACGGCCAGCGCGGTCGCGGACGCCAAGGCGTACCTGACCGAGGCGATCCGGCGCGCCGACGAGATCGACGCGGGCGGCGGCCAGGGACCGGTGCACCATTTCCACCTCTGGTGGTAGCAGGCACAGTCACCTCTGGTGGTAGCAGGCACAGTCACCAGTCGTGGTAGCGGCACGGCCACCGGTGGAGGCAGCTGCCCGCCGCCGCTGGCGGACGCACACGGAGGGGGACCGCGCCGGGCGCGGTCCCCCTCCTCGCGTCCACCCCCTGGGGGTGGGCGCTACTTGCGCACGTCCTCCATGACGGCGTCCGGGTTCTTCCAGTCCGGGTGGGAGAAGAACTTCCGGGTCTCGGCCACCACGACCGGCGACAGCAGCAGGAGACCGATGAGGTTGGGCAGCGCCATGAGACCGTTGGCGATGTCGCTGAACAGCCACACCGAGTCCAGCGCGGCGACCGAGCCGACGTAGATGACCGCGATGAACACCAGCCGGTACGGGAGGACGAGTCGGCGGCCGCCGAGGAACTCCACGCACCGCTCGCCGTAGTACGCCCAACCGAGCAGCGTGGTGAACGCGAACACCGCGACGGAGATCGCCACGACGTAGGTGCCCACCGGGGCCAGTCCGGGGCTGATCATGCCGAGACCGGTGGTCATGGCGTCCGTGGTCAGCAGCGAGCCGTCGCCGCTGTTCTCGCCCTGCCAGACCCCGGTCGTGATGATGACCAGGCACGTCATCGTGACGACGATGATCGTGTCGATGAAGGTCTGGGTCATGGAGACCATCGCCTGGCGGACGGGCTGCCGGGTCTTGGCGGCCGCGGCGGCGATGGCGCCGGTGCCCAGGCCCGACTCGTTGGAGAAGATGCCGCGGGCGAAGCCCAGCTGGATGGCCATCATGACGCCCGCTCCGGCGAACCCGCCGACCGGGGCGGTCCCCGTGAACGCGTCGGTGACCACGAGCACGAGCGCCGGAACGATGTTCGCCCAGTTCACGATGAGGATGAGCAGGGCGACGCCGATGTAGGCGATGATCATCAGCGGGACGAGGGCGGAGGCCACGCGGCCGATGCTCCTGATGCCGCCGAGGATGACGGCGCCCGCGAGCACCATCAGCGCCAGGCCTACCATCCACGGTTCGAGCGGCGTGATGTTGGTGATCTGCTGCGAGACGGCGTTGGCCTGGGTGCCGTTGCCGATACCGAAGGCGGCGACGGCGCCGAACACCGCGAAGGCCACGCCCAGCGTGGCGCCGAGCCCGCCCGGCAGTCCGTACTTGAGGTAGAACATCGGGCCGCCGCTCTGCTCGCCCTTGGCATCGGTGCGGCGGAACATGACGCCGAGCAGCGCCTCGCTGTACTTGGTCGCCATGCCGAAGAAGCCGACGATCCACATCCAGAACAGCGCGCCGGGGCCGCCCAGTCCGATGGCGAGCGCGGCGCCGGCGATGTTGCCGACCCCGACGGTGGCGGCGAGCGCTGTGCTCAGGGCCTGGTAGTGGGAGATGTCGCCCTCGACGGAGTCGTCCTCCTTACGGCGGACGAAGGCCAGCCACAGGGCGTGGGGCAGCCGGAGGAGCTGGAGCAGCCGCAGCCGGACGGTCAGGAAGACGCCGACGCCGAGCAGCAGCGGGATGAGGACCCACGGCCCCCAGATGATGCTGCTGACCTGCGCGGCCATGTCGAGGAATTGATCCATGCGGGGATCTCCCTATTCACGATCAGATACCGGGGGATGGTCGTGCGCCCGCGGTCCGCGGGGCGGCCTTCCCGAAGGAACGGTGCCCACCGGGCCGGGACACCCGGAGAGGTGGTGTCAGGTTTGCAGCGGTTCGTCACGATGGCGTCACGGTCGACCGTCGCAACCGTTTCGGCGCCGCGGGATCGGCGTCGTCAGGCGTCCGCGGCGCCGTCTCCCTGCGCCAGGGCGAGTCTGCTGAGGGCCGCCGCGGCGGCGTCGGGATCCGCTCCCCGGCCCACCGCGATGCCGAGCAGGTACGTGGTGAGTGGCGCCGCGGGGCGCGCCACGGAGTGGGCGGCGTCCCTGGCCAGGTCGAGGACGCGGTCGACGTCCGCCTTCTCGACGGGTTCGACGCCGGTCAGGTCCAGCTCGGCGCGGACCAGCTCCGCCCATTCCACGAGGGTCACCGAACGACTCCCTAGGGTTGAAACGCGGCTACGGAAGGCGATCCTATCCACCGTCGGGCCACCGGTTGGCCACGCGGCCGCACGACCCGCGTCACCACGTGCTCGGCGAAACCACCCCTGACCTTCGGCTTCGGTTCCCCGCGGGCCCGATCCCGGTTCACCCCCCGAACCTAGCGTCGGGATCAGACATCCCCCTGGTGTTGGGAGCCCTGCGAATGTCCCCGACCGATGCCCTGAACGGACTGACTCCGGCGAAGCGACCCGCTCGGCCGTTGCGCGTGGCGATCGTGACCGAGTCCTTCCTCCCACAGGTCAACGGCGTGACCAACTCCGTGTGCCGCGTCGCCGACCTCCTCGCCGCCGAGGGCCACCAGGCCGTCGTCCTGGCCCCGGGCCACGGGCCGAGCTCCTACGCGGGCTTCCCCGTCGTCCGCCTGCCCTCGCTGCCCCTGCCCTTCTACCGGGACTTCGCCGTCGGGCTGCCCGCCCGGCGCACGATGACCGCCGCCATCCGCGCCTTCGCCCCCGACGTCGTGCACCTGGCCTCGCCCGCCCTGCTCGGCCTCGCGGCCGTCGAGGCCGCCCGGCGGTGGGCGCTGCCGACCGTGGCCGTGTTCCAGACCGACCTGGCCGGGTTCGCCGGACGGTACGGACTGCCCGGGGGCGAGGCCGTGTGGCCGCTGCTGCGCCGCGTGCACTCCGCCGTCGACCGCACGCTGGTGCCGTCCACGTCCACGATGGAGTCCCTGGCCGACCACGGGTTCCCGCGGCTGGACCTGTGGCAGCGCGGGGTGGACACCGCGCGCTTCTCCCCCGAGCACCGCGACGAGGAGCTGCGTCGCCGGCTGGCCCCCGAGGGCCAGACCATCGTGGGCTACGTCGGACGCCTGGCCAAGGACAAGCGGGTCGATCTTCTGACCCACGTGGCGAGGCTGCGCGGGATCAGGCTCGTGGTCGTGGGGGACGGCCCCGAGCGGTCCCGCCTGCGCCGCCGCCTGCCCGACGCGGTGTTCACCGGGCAGCGGACCGGGGACGAGCTCTCACGGCTGTACGCGTCGATGGACGTGTTCGTGCACACGGGCGCCGACGAGACCTTCTGCCAGGCGGTCCAGGAGGCGCTCGCGTCGGGGGTGCCGGCGGTGGCCCCGAACTCCGGCGGCCCCGTGGACCTGGTCCTCCCCGAGCACAACGGCCTGCTGTACGACCCCGACTCCGTGCGGGAGCTGCGGGTGGCGGTGGGGCGTCTGGCGCACAACGGCCAGGCGCGGGAACGGATGGCGGCCGCGGCGCGCCCGTCCGTGGCGCACCGCACGTGGGAGGCGGTGGGCGCCCAGTTGGTCGAGCACTACCGGTCGGTGATCGCCCCGAGCCAGGAGCTGGCCCGCCAGGCGCACTCGGGAGGGCTCCGGCACGGCCCCCTGTCGCGCACCACCCCCGGCTCCGCCTGAGCCCCGCGGCCGGGACCCGGCGGGCGTCGCGGCGAGGGCCGGAGGTCCGGGGAAGGCCTCCCCCGGAGCGGGTCCGGGGGAGGCCGGCGGGACGCGGCCGTCTCGCCCCCTTAGCGTGACGGGCGCGGTCCGGGTCCTCAGCAGTACAGGGGCTCGGCGCCGTCCCGGCGTTCGGCCGCCCTCGGGCCGGGCTCGTCGCCGAGCAGCGAGTCCAGCACCTCCTCCAGGCGGTCGAGGTGCGCGCGGATCCAGGGCAGGGCCAGCGGGTCCGTGGCGGCGAGGGCGGCGTAGCGGCGCTCCTCGGTGTCGCCGTAGAGCAGGCTGGTGGCGACCCGCATCCGCAGGGCCTCGACCCCCTCGCCGAACTCGGCGGCGGGCAGGACGCCCATGCCGTAGCGGTCCAGGAGCAGGCCGGTCAGCTCCGGCCCGGTGGCCACCCCGTGCGCGGCGGCCAGCCGGTCGCGGTGCGGTTCGAAGTCCGGGTAGAGGTAGAACGCCGCGCGCGGGGCGGCGACCGCGGCTCCCGCGCGGACGAACACGTCCGTGACGGCGCGGGCGACGAGGCCGTGCAGGCGGCGGCTGCGGTCGATGTGGTCGACGAGTTCGGCGGGCTCGGTGAAGGCGTGGGCGGCGGCCGCCTGGACGGGCGCGGAGGGGCTCGACCAGATCTCGCTGGCCAGACCCAGCAGTCCGCCGCGCAGCCGGCGCCCGATCTCGGAGTCGGGCAGGCGCAGGACGCCGATCCGCCAGCCGCCCAGGGCCAGGTTCTTGCTCAGTCCGGTGGAGACGACGGTGCGCTCGGGCGCGAACTCGGCCGGGCTGCGCACCTCGGTCGCCGCCTCTCCGGACGCGGTGGGGTGGACGAGGTCGCGGTAGATCTCGTCCGAGATGACGACGAGGTCGAGTTCACGGGCCACCTCGGCCAGGCGGCGTACCGTGTCCGGCCCGGCCACGGTGCCGGTCGGGTTGTCGGGCAGGGTGACGATGACGGCGTTGACGGTGCGGCCCTGCTCCCGCGCTCCGGTGACCGCGGCGTGCAGCAGGTCGGGCTGGGGCACCCCTCCCTGGCCCGTGGCCGTGGGGACCATGAGCGGCCGCTGGCCCACCAGGCGGCTCTGCGCCGCGTAGCTCACCCAGCTGGGCGCCGCGATGGCCGTGTCGCCGCCGATCTCCAGCAGGAGGCTGTAGAGCAGCGGCTTGCTGCCGGGACCGGCGATGACCATCCCTGGGTCGGTCGCCAGACCACGCCGCGCCCAGTACCCCGCGGCCGCCTCGCGCAGGGCGGCGGTTCCGGCGACCGGCCCGTAGGCGTTGGCGCCGTTCCCGGCGGAGAGTTGGTCCCTCATCACCGGGTGAACCGGGAGACCGGCCTCACCGAAGCCGAGTGGCAGGACGCTGAGGCCCTGGCGTCGCTTCTCGGCGAGGGCTTCGTTGACGGCGAGGGTCGCGGACACAGTGACGGTCATCGAGGACTCATCTCCGGCTCATGTTCTGGCGCTTGACCGCACCATGGGGTGACGGTCTGTCACTACTCAGCATGCCTCCGTACTTCCATCAGCACAAGCGAGTCTTTTCGATGGTGAGCGTAAGCTGAACTTATGCTCGATCTTCGACGGCTCCAACTCCTCCGTGAGTTCAGCGCACGGGGCACGATCGCGGCCACGGCAGCCGCCCTCGGCTACACCCCCTCGGCCGTGTCACAGCAACTGGCGACCCTCGAACGGGAGACGGGGGTGGAGCTCCTCGACCGTTCGCCCCGGGGCGCCGAGCTGACCGACGCCGGGCGGCTCCTGGTCACCCAGGCCGAGGAGATCCTGGCCCTGGTCGAGGCGACCGAGGCGGTCCTGGCCGAGCAGGCCGACGTCGCGATCGGTGTGGTGACCGTCACGGCGTTCCCGACGGCGGCCGTGGCCTTCGCCCCCCTGCTCGCTCCCGCCCTGCGCGCGCACGAGAACATGCAGCTGGTGCTGCGGCAGACGACGCAGTCGACGGGTACGCAGAAGGTGCGGTCACGCGAGGTGGACATCGCCCTGGTCGACGACTGGACGGGTCAGCATCCCGGGCGCGGACCGGAGAGCGGGCTGCGCCACGTCCACCTGTTGCGCGACCCGCTGGTGCTGGCGCTGCCCGAGGGCCACCGGTTGGCGGATCCGGACGAACCCCTGGAGCTGGAGCGCCTGCTCGGCGAGTCGTGGATCGTGGCCCCCGAGGGGGAGCGGTCGCGGTACGGCACGGACCGGCTGCTGGCGGAGGTGGGCGGCCTGCCGGGCGCGGCCTGGGAGTTCGAGGGACTGGGGACGATTCTGAGCCTGGTCTCCCGAGGCGTCGGCATCGCGGCCGTGCCCGCGCTGGCCATGGTGGGCGCCCCGGCCGGCCTGGTCTACCGGCGCCTTTCCGACTCGGCGCCCGTGCGGCACGTGTACGCGGTGCTGCGCCCGGCGACGCTGCGGCGCCCGGCCGTGCAGGTCACCCTGGCCGCGCTGCGCGACGCCGCCGCCGAGGTCGGGGAGCACCTGTCCGGGAGGGGTCCGACCGTACGCGGTCCCGTGCGGGACGTGTGACGCCCGCGCGCACGAGCGCGCGAACCCGTTCCGGGCGGCGGGGACGTGCGCGCACGGAGGGCGGCGGAACGCCCCCGCGGCCCCGGTCGACACGGGGGCGGGAACGCGCTCCGAGGATCTACCTCCGGCGCCGTGTCCGGTTGATGCGCCGCCGCAGCCTCCTGCAGACGTGGAGGGCCCGGTCCCGGTCGTCCCGGGCGTGCCACCAGCGCGCGTAGGCCTCCAGTCTCCTCCGGCGCAGGGCGTCGAGCTCGGCCTCCATCCGCACCACCCGGTGCTCCAGATCGATGCGTTCTCGCTCGAACTCGGACATGTCGCGCTCGTGGGTGTGGGCCTCCCGTTCAGCCCTGATCAGCCGATCGGTGAGGCCCTCCGTCGCGTTGCCGACGCGAACGAGCCGGCCGACCCCGACCCGTCCGCTGATGCCCTCGAACCACACATCGTCAGGTATTTCCTGATGAGACCCGAGTTCACGATCCACCGCGCAAAGAATGCGGAAAGTGACATAACGGACATCAATCGTTGACGTCCTCGGATCAGGCGGCGACCACCCGCTCCAGGCGCACGGGCGCGGGCGCGGTCGCGCCCAGGCCCGCGTAGACGGACTCGAACCGCTCCAGGGAACGGTGGTGGTCGTGCCGCAGCGCCATCTCTCGGCTCGCCCCGCCCATCGCGCGGCGGCGGTCGTCAGACCCCAGGACCGTCCGCAGGCGGTCGGCCAGCACGTCCACGTCGCCCGGAGGGAAGAGGAACCCGTTGCGCCCCTCCTCGACCAGGTGCGGCAGGGCCATCGCGTCGGCGGCCAGGACCGGCAGCCCGCTGGACATCGCCTCCAGCGTCGCGATGCTCTGGAGCTCGGCCACTCCGGCGATCGCGAAGACGTCCCCGGTCGCGTACACCAGCGGCAGGTCCTCGTCCGGCACGAAGCCCAGGAAGCGCACGCGGTCGGCGATCCCGAGTTCGGCGGCGAGCGCGCGCAGCTCCAGCTCACGCTGGCCGGTGCCCGCCAGGACCAGCTGCGCGTCGTGCTCCGGCACCACGCGCGCCAGGGCGCGGACGGTGTCGTCGATGCGCTTCTCCACGTCGAGCCGCCCCACGAAGACGATCGTGTCGCGGTCGGGCAGTCCGAACCGGGCGCGCGCGCCCGCCCGCTCCCCGGCACGGGGGTGGAAGCGCTCCAGGTCGATCCCGCAGGAGATGGCCTCCACCGCCCGGGCGAAGCCCTTCTCCCGCAGGAGCCGGGCCGCGCGCGGCGTCGGCGTGGTCACGTGGTCGGCCGCGGCCGCCACGCGCACCATGTCGCGCCAGGCGATCGAACCCGCCACCGTGTGCACCCCCTGCGGCAGGTGGGCGTGCGCGTACAGGTTGTCCGGCATGAAGTGGTTGGTGAACACGACCGGCACACCCGCCGCGCGGCCCCTGCGGAGCGCGGTCCGGCTGACCGGGAAGTGGCTCTGCACGTGGACCACGTCCGGGTCCAGGCGCGCCACGAGCCGCGCCGTGTGCCCGCCGATGCCCAGCGGGACCGCCATCCGCATCGACTCCTGGAGCGGGATGGAGGCCGACCGCAGCCGGTGCTCGGTCACTCCGCCGTTCACGGTCACGTACGGGTCCCCGTGGTCGGAGGGGCAGATCACGTGGACGCGGTGCCCGCGCCCCGCCAGCCCCTCGGCCAACCGGTGGGTGAAATACCCGGCGCCGTTGACGTCGGGCGGGTACGTGTCCGTGGCGATGAGCACGCGCAGCACACGGTCGGACTTGGCCATGGGTTCTCCTTCAACGGGTACGGGTACGGGCGCCGGACCGCACCGGCCCCCCGGCCTCCAGGGCCTCGGGGTTGCGGTGGCGGGTCCGGGCCAGGGCGATGGTTCCGGCGATCGCCAGGGCGGCGAAGCCCGCGGCCGCCGCCTGGGCGGCGGTGGTCTCGGGGACCCCCTCCCCCAGCAGGAGGGCGCCGATCCCCACGCCGACGACGGGGTCGGTGATGAGCAGCGTCGCGTAGGCCGCCGCGAAGTGGCCGGTCCGATAGGCGTTCTGCATGAGCAGGGCGCCGAAGACCGCCGTGAGCACGGCGAGCGGGGTCAGCCAGCCGAACAGGTCGGTCCAGTCGCCGACGGTGTTGGCGGCGATCACACGGGCCAGACCGGACGTGGTGCCCATGGCCGCTCCGCCCGCCAGGGCCAGGAGCAGGGCGCGCGCACCGCTGGGCGTCCAGTGCGCGGTGAGGTACACGGCCAGGCCGAGCCCGAGGGCGGCGCCCGCCAGCGTCAGCGCCGTCCCCACCCGCATGACGGGCGTCTCGGCGCCGTGCGGGAACAGCCACAGGAGTCCGACCAGGCCCGCCATGACGGCCACCCCGGCGGTGACCTGCCAGGCACTGACCCTCTGGTGGTTGAACAGGGTCGACAGGACGATCGCGAAGAGGAGGCCGGTGACGCCGATCGGCTGGATGATCGTGAGCGGGGCCCCGCTGAGCGCCACGAGGTGCAGGCACGCCCCAAGGACCGCCGCGCCGCTGCCGATCAGCCACCGGGGCTGGCGCAGCAGGTGCAGCAGGAACCCGGCTCTGGCGACTTTCTTCCCCGGCGCCCTGACGGCGTCGCGCTCCTGGAGCGCCGAGCCGAGTGCCAGGGTGAAGGCCCCCGCCACGGCGATGAGGACGGACCACAGCATCAGCACCACCGCCGGGTGGCTGACGCCGACGTTCCGCGCCGTGACCGCATCGCCGCATCCCCTGACACTCGGTCCCGTCCCTTCGCCGGCTCCGGATGTGGCTCTCACGCTACGGACGGGCGACCGGGGTTGGCGATAACGACAGCCCCCGTCCGGCGGTGGTGCCCGCCCTACCCCCGGGTCAGGGGTCCCGGTTGGCCTCCCGCGCCCGCCATCGGCGTTCCGAGCCTGGTCGGAGCACCTGTTCCTACGTGTGCCGCACGGCGGGGAGCCCTAAGGGATCGGACCGGTCAAGACTGCGTATCGGGTGTCCAGGACACGGCCGCGGACCGGGCGCGTCGCGTCGTCGCCCCGTCGGACCGGGATGCGGTCCCGGGCCCGCTCATGGCAGGATGTCCGGTATTGGTCTAGACCGGATAGGAGCACCTGCCCGTGCCTGACACTTCCTCCCCCCGTCTCGACGACCGGCCGCTCGTCCCCCGTCCCGACCAGGCGGTTCCGGGTGACTCCGGCGGTTTCACGCTCACCACGGCCACCAGGGTCTCCGCAGACCCCGAGGCCAGGGGAACACTCGCGTGGCTCCAGCGTGAACTCGGCGCGTCCACTGGACTCCCGCTGCACGCCGGTGACGAGGACGACGCGCGGATCCGGCTCAGCGTGGACCGGACGGCGGGGCTCGGCCCGGAGGGCTACCGGTTGATCGTGGACGAGGAGGGCGCGATCGTCGTCGGCCACGACCCGGCCGGGGTGTTCTACGGCGCCCAGACGCTGCGCCAGCTGCTGCCCGCCGACGCCTACCGAGGCGCGCCGCTGGACGGGGTCGCGTGGACCCTGCCCGCGGTGCGCGTCACCGACGGGCCGCGGTTCCGTTGGCGCGGCGTGATGCTGGACGTGGCGCGGCACTTCGCGCCCAAGCGCGAGGTCCTGCGGTTCGTCGACCTGCTGGCCATGCACAAGCTCAACGTCCTCCACCTGCACCTGACCGACGACCAGGGGTGGCGGATCCAGATCCGGCGGTACCCGAGGCTGACCGAGGCCGGTTCCTGGCGCGCCGAGAGCCAGGTCGGGGCGGGCCGCCCGGCGGTGTTCGACGGGCGTCCCCACGGCGGGTTCTACACCCAGGACGACATCCGCGAGATCGTCGCCTACGCGGCGGCCCGCCACATCACGGTGGTTCCGGAGATCGACGTCCCCGGACACTCCCAGGCCGCCATCCACGCCTACCCCGAGCTGGGCGAGAGCGGGGCGATCCCGGTCGGGACCCAGTGGGGGGTCTTCGACGAGGTCCTGGGCGTCACCGACAACGTGCTGGAGTTCTACAAGAACGTGTTCGACGAGCTGCTGGAGCTCTTCCCGAGCACGTACGTGCACGTGGGCGGCGACGAGTGCCCCAAGACGCAGTGGAAGGGGAGCGCGTCCGCCCAGCGCCGGATCCGCGAGGAGGGGCTGGGCGGCGAGGACGGGCTCCAGAGCTGGTTCGTCCGGCAGCTCGACGCACACCTCACCGGGCGGGGACGCAGGCTGGTCGGGTGGGACGAGATCCTGGAAGGGGGGCTCGCCCCGGGCGCGACGGTGATGTCCTGGCGCGGCCAGGAGGGCGGCGTGGCCGCGGCGCGCGCCGGACACGACGTGGTCATGGCCCCGACCGCCACGTCCTACCTCGACTACAAGCAGTCCGACTCCCCCGACGAACCGGTTCCGGTGGGCACGCTGCTGCGCACCGAGGACGTCTACACGGCCGAGCCCGTGCCGGGAGGGCTCACCGACGACGAGGCGCGCCACGTGCTGGGGGCCCAGGTCAACGTGTGGACCGAGCACATCGACACGCCCCGCGCGCTGGACTACATGGTGTTCCCGCGCGCGACCGCCTTCGCCGAGCAGGTGTGGTCCTCCGGGGAGCGCGACTACGCCGAGTTCGAGCCCCGCCTGCGTCGGCACCTGGAGCGGCTGGACGCGGCCGGGGTGGAGTACCGGCCGCTGGAGGGGCCGCGTCCGTGGCAGACGCGGCCCGGTGTCCGGGGCTGGTGAGGCGCGCCGGTCAGAAGTAGGTGGCGACCACGTCGACGACCGTGTCCCGGTCGTCCACGACGGGAATCACCTGCCAGCGGTCGAAGGCCGTGCACGGGTGGGAGATCCCGAAGGAGACCAGGTCGCCGGGTCGCACGTCCAGTTCCGGCGGGACCCGCAGGTACGCGTGGTGGTCGTTGAGGCCGGTGATCTCCACTCCCGTGGCCCGCACGGCCGTGCCGTCGGCGCGCCGCAGCGTACGGGGGATCGGGAAGCCCTGGTCGTGGTTGGCCTCGCGGCGGCCCAGGGCGGCGACGGCCCGCCCCCGCTCCGGCGCGGAGACGACCTGCGCCCACAGCTCCAGGGCGCCCTCCAGGGCGTCGGGACCCTCGGGGAGGCGGCGGTAGGGGGTGGTGCGCCGGTACAGGCCGTCGTCGTGCGCGACGTAGGCGCCGCTGCGCAGGATCGGCAGGACGTCGTCGCGGCCGCCGATCTCCTCGGCGACCAGATCGAACCACGCGCTGCCGCCCACGGTCAGCACCGGCCGCTCCAGGCCGTGCTCGGCGGCGAGGGCCGCCGCGTCGCCGCTCAGGTCGCGCAGGAACGCGCGCACGGCGTCGGCGTCGTCCCCCAGGGGCCCCTCGTAGCCCGCCGCACCCGCCAGCTCCAGGCCCGGGGCGGCGACGACGGCGCGGGCCACGGAGAGCAGGTCCTCGCGGGTCCGGCAGCCGGTGCGTCCGCCCGGAACGCCCCGTTCGACCAGCACGCGCAGGGGCCGGCCGCCCGGTCGGTCGGCGAGGGCCCCGGCCGCGGCCGTCACGCCCTCCGCGGAGTCGGCGTAGAAGAGGAAGTCGAAACCGGGGTCGCGGTCGAGTTCGTCGGCGACCCAGCGCAGCACCCGCCGGTCGAGGAGTTCGTTGGCGAGGATGATCCGGCGGACCCCGAAACGGCGGTAGTCCAGGACCTGGTTGGCGGTGGCGGCGGTGACCCCCCAGGCTCCCGCGTCCAGCTGGCGCTGGATCAGCGCCGGCGCCATGGAGGTCTTCCCGTGCGGGGCCAGTGGGAGGCCGTGCCGTTCGGAGAACGCGGCGAGCGCGGCGATGTTGCGGTCCAGCGCCGAGGAGCGCAGGACCATGAGCGGCCAGGTGAACGGTCCGGTGAAGAGGTCGAACCGCCGGTCGGCGAACTCCTCCAGGGTGACGGGGTCGCCCGTCCACCACAGTCCCTTGGTCCGCCAGTCGATGTGTTCACGGGGAATGTCGAGCCGGTCGGTCACGGTCGGTCCACGCCTCCTGCGCGCCTGGGCCCCGCCCCGGTACGCGGCCAGCGGGCCGCGTCCGGGGCGGGGCCGGGTGTGCGGTCGGTCCGATCCTCCCACCGGTGTCCACGCGGGCGGACGGCCGGGTGTCAGCCTCCGGTGACGAGCGGGAACCCGGGCGGTGCGATCGTGACGCGCTCGCGGCGCTGGTACTCGTCGACGGCCTCGCGGCCGACCTCCGGGTAGTCGGTGATGAACCCGTCGACGCCCAGCTCCAGCACGGCGTCCATGACGGCGCGGTCGTTGATCGTGTACGGCATGATCTCCAATCCGGCGTCGTGGACGCGCTCCACGTAGTCGGCGTCGACGCGCCGGTGGTTGGGGTTGATCATGTGGGCCCAGTCGTATTCGGCGATCCGGTCCTCGGGGACCACGCCGAGCAGGCCGTGCGGCACCGAGGGCAGCAGGTCCTTGGACTCGCGGACGGACTCCCAGTCGAAGCTCTGGACGACCAGGCGGCGGGGCCGCCAGGGCGGGGTGCGCCGGAACCAGTGGCCGCGGCGGTCCTCCAGTTCGTCGGCGACCGCCCGCTCCAGTCCGGGGTAGAGCGCGGGCTCCTTGAGCTCGAGCAGGAGGTTGAGGCCGTGCTCCTCCATGCGGTCGAGCACCTCGCCAAGGGTGGGCACGGGCTCCCCTGCGAACTCGGCGTCGTACCAGGATCCGGCGTCGAGCCGACGGATCTCCTCCATGGTGAAGTCCGCGACCCGGTAGGGCGCGCGGTCGGGGAAGACGTCCTCGACGTCGGTGGTCCGCTCCAGGGTGGTGTCGTGCAGGACCACGGGTTCGCCGTCCGCGGTCAGCTGGACGTCGACCTCGACGGTCACGGCTCCCAGTTCGTGGGCGCGGTCGATGGCGGCGAGGGTGTTCTCCGGTGCGTGCCCCGACGCGCCGCGGTGGGCGACGGCGATCAGCGGGCGCTCGAAGACGGGGTGTTGGACGGCGACGGGTTCGGCGGTGCGGAGCCCCGTGGCGTCGGGGGCGGGCGCCCCGACCGAGACTCCGGCGCCGGCGGTGACGAGAAGTGAAGCGGCTCCGACGACGATTCCGATGCGGCGCACCGGACCTCCCAAGTTCGCGTGGACTGGCCGATTGCCCCCTCAGGGTGAGTGCGACTGGTGACCGCTCGGTGACCGTGCGCGGAGCGTCGGGTAATGGGCGTCCCATCATCTGGTGCAAGGCAGGTCACACCGTTCCCGCGCTTTCACCCAAAGAAGCGCATGAATTACGTCATGTGCCGGTTTTGGCTGGAGAGCCCCCTGTGAATCACATAGAGTCCTGGAACCATCACTAGTAGTAGTCGATGGGAAGGGACGACGATGCGCAAGCACCACACGAGGTGGGTCGCGCTCCTGGGCGCCGCCACGCTCTCGACCACCGGGCTGACAGGCCTCGCGGGGCCGGCGGTGGCGGCGGACGACAAGGACCCGCGGGTGATGAGCTGGCCGATGGTCGAGCAGGCGATCTCCTCGTACAAGCTCGACGGGTTCGAGATCGGATACCTGCCACCCGGGCTGGACAGATACGGGATCAACGCCTCCTCGCTGTTGGACCGGCGGGGCAACAGCCAGTCGCAGATCTCCTGGGTGCAGGGACCCGACCAGCTCTACGGGCGGGTGACGGTCCTGCGCTCGGAGCAGGTCCAGAAGCTGGAGGACCTGCGGGAACTGCGTTACTCCCACCTGCCCGAGCGGGGTCTGGAGCGCGTGGGCGAGGCGGGTGACGTCGAGCGCGAGGCCTACGTCTCCGAGGCGACGGGCGACATGTTCTGGATGGTGGAGCCGGGGGTGGCGGTCGCCACCCACCTGCGGCCCGAGCGCTGGGACGGCGACGAGCTCCGGCGGATGGCCGAGTCGGTGGTCGAGTTGACCGACGCGGACGTCGAGGAGGGGCAGGAGGAGGACGCCGAGAGCGAGGCCCAGGACGGGGCCGAGGAGACCGGAGACGCCGCGGAGGCTGCCGAGACCGGAGAGGACGAGGCCGCCGAGGAAGGCGAGTCGACCGGAGCGGACGCTCCGGGGGACACGGACACCGCGGCGGAGGAGAGCGGTGAGACCGAAGAGTCCGAGGAGGCCGCCGAGCAGGACGCCGGGACGGCCGAGGGCGAGGCGGGCGAGGCCGCGGAGGAGTCCGCCGCGGGCGACGAGGAAGCCGAACAGGCTCAGGAGAGCGACGCGTTCGACGGGGTCGAGGTGACGGAGGCGTCGATCGGGGGCGCGCCCGAGGAGGCGGCCGGGGAGTCCGAGGGCACGGCTGAGTCCGCCGGGGAACCCGCTGAGGAGGACGCCGGGCAGGACACCGGGACGGACCAGGGCGACGCGGCCGAGGAGGCGGACACCGGATCCGGACTTCCCGAGGGTGTCAGCGCGCGGCGCGTCAAGCAGTGCCTGATCGAGGAGTTCGTGGTCTTCGAGTACATCGGCACCGACCGGGAGGGGACCGGCCGCGCGCCGGGCGAGGGCGTCGAGCGGCCGCTGACCCGCGAGCAGCTGACCGACCAGGAGCAGGACCAGCTGCTCGCCAGCGTCTGGTACCACGGCACCGAGGACGAGAAGGACGCGGCGACCGACCACTGCGCCGACAGCCTCGACGTGGAGCGCACCGACGTGGAGTCCGTGCTCGGCCAGATCTCGGACCTGATCGCCCAGCTGGTGCGGGAGGCCGAACAGAGCGCCACCGAGGGCATGGACCAGGTGACCGTCGCCAGCGAGACGCTCGCGCCCGGCCTGGGCGGGGCGGGCGGCCTCGAACCCATGGACGACGCCGAGTGGGAGGAGCTGTGGAACTCCCTGCCGTGGGCCTTCGAGATCACGGCCCCGTGACGCGCGCGATGTGACGGGGTGTGCGGGGTCCGTGGGGCGTCCAGGGGTACCCGTGAGGTGTCAGGGGTACGCGTGGGGCGTCCGGGGGCTTGGCCGCGGGACGCGTGCCCGTGGAACGTGACGCGGGGGTGGCTGTCCGAGTTCCGTGCCCGGTCGAACGGGGTGGGAGGCGTTCGGCCGGCAGCACGAAGCGGCCGGGGAGCAGGGGCCCCCGAACCAATGGTGGCCCGGGGTGGGGTGTAACGCCAGCCCCGGGCCACCGGCCTGTGGACAACCGGGCGCCGCACGTTTCGGCCTGTGGACGGCGCTCCGCGGGGCCCTCCCGTGGGATACGGTCGCATCGACGGTCAGACCCGGTGACCACGGCCACACCGGTGCGGCACGCGCCCCTCCGGGCGCGGTCGCGTCGGATCACCGTCCCCGACCTCCGAGGAGAGCCATGCCCGGTTTCACCACGCGCCCCCAGCTCCGCGGCGACTTCGGGATGGTCGCCTCCACGCACTGGCTCGCCAGTGCCACCGGCATGTCGGTACTCGAACGCGGCGGCAACGCCTTCGACGCCGCGGTCGCCGCGGGCTTCACCCTCCAGGTCGTCGAGCCCCACCTGAACGGCCCCGGCGGCGAGGTCCCGATGATCTTCCAGTCCGCCGGAGCCGCCCCGCGCGTGCTGTGCGGACAGGGCGTCGCGCCCGCCGCCGCCACCGTCGGCGCGTTCGCGGACATGGACCGCATCCCGGGCAACGGCGTGCTGGCCGCCACCGTTCCCGGCTCCTTCGACGCCTGGATGCTGCTCCTGCGCGACCACGGCACCATGACCGTGCGCGACGTCCTGGACCACGCCATCGGCCTCGCCGAACGCGGCTACCCCCTCCTGGAGCGCATCGGCGAGACCGTCGCCGCCCTCGCCCCGGTCTTCTCCCGGCACTGGCCCGGATCCGCCGAGGTCTACCTGCCCCGCGGCTCCGCGCCCAGACCCGGATCCCGCCTGCGCAATCCCGCCCTGGCCGCCACCTACCGCCGTGTCGTCACCGAGGCCGAGCACGCAGGGACCGACCGGGAGGCCCAGATCGAGGCGGCCCGGCGCGCCTGGTCGCAGGGGTTCGTCGCCGAGGCCGTGGGCGACTTCCTCTCGGCGCCCGTGCCCGACGGCTCCGGAGTACCACGGCAGGCCCTGCTGACCGCCCAGGACCTGGCCGACTGGAGCGCCTCCTACGAGGATCCGGTGAGCGTCGCGCACGGCGCGCACACCGTGCACAAGACCGGCCCCTGGGGACAGGGACCGGTCCTGCTCCAGCAGTTGCGGATCGCCGAGGCGCTGGGCACGGGCCACGACGTGCGCGACGGCGTCAGCGCCGAGTTCGTGCACCGCGTCACCGAGGGCGCCAAGCTCGCCTTCGCCGACCGTGAGGCCTGGTACGGCGACCCCGACCACGTCGACGTCCCCCTCAAGGAGCTCCTGGGCGCCGACCACACCGCGCGGCTGGCGGGCCTCGTCGACGACGCCCGCGCGAACCCCGCGCCGCGCCCCGGACCGGTCGCGGGACGCACCCCCTTCGAGCCGCCCGTGTACACACCCGACGGGGTCCCCGCCGACCGCACCACCGGCGAACCCACGGTCGGCCCCACCGGGGCCGCCCCCGCCGACCTGCGCGGCGACACCTGCCACGTGGACGTGGTCGACGCGCACGGCAACATGGTCTCGGCCACGCCCAGCGGCGGCTGGCTCTCCAGCTCCCCGGTCATCCCCGCCCTGGGCTTCCCGCTCGGCACCCGGGCGCAGATGTTCTGGCTCGACCCCGCCTCGCCCAACGCGCTCGCGCCCCGCAAACGCCCGCGCACCACCCTGTCCCCCACGCTCGTGACCAGGCAGGACGGGCAGGCGGTCCTGGCGATCGGCACACCCGGCGGCGACCAGCAGGACCAGTGGACGTTCACCGCCCTGCTGAGGATCCTCCACGGGGTCGACGACCTCCAGGAAGCCCTGGACACCCCGATGTTCCACACCAGTGCCTTCGCGAGTTCCTTCCACCCGCGCGAGACCGTCCCGGGCCACCTGATCGTCGAGCGGGGCGTGGGCGAGGACGTCATCGCCGAGCTGGTCCGCCGGGGACACCGGGTCGAGGTCGCCCGTCCCTGGACGCTCGGCCGTCTGGCCGCCGTGGCGCGCGACCCGGACTCGGGCGAGCTGCGGGCCGCCGCCGACGCCCGCGCGTCCCAGGGGTACGCTGCCGGGCGCTGAACATCACGGGACCGGGCCCGGAGGGCGGCGACCACCGACCCTGTCGACCACCGACGCGAGCGAGCGCAGGAGGAGGAGTCGAACACGCGGGGAACGGCGCCGAACGCCCGTGCGGTCCCCGAACGACGCGTCGTCAGCACGTGTCCGAAGCGTGATCCCGGCTGGTCGGATCCCCTTGCCAAATCGCCCTGGCACTGCTTATGTAGACCCTGTGCGACGGGACCCCCGGTGTCGACCGGTCGTGTGTCCCGGCAGAACTCAATACCACCGAAAACAGGGTGCGCGCGCTGTCTCCCCCTCCCTCAGCGACGGCCCTGTCCCCCCTCCTGAACCGAGGCCTGCCTTCCCCTCCCGGCTGGGTTCTTCGGGCAAGGAGAGACGAGCGGGCCGTGGTGCCACCAGTGCGGTGGCGCCACGGCCCGCTCTCGTGCCGCCGGAGGCAGAGCCGCGCGGCGTCAGGTCCGCACGCGCACCACGCCCGCGAAGTTCGCCGTCCGCACCTCGGTCACGCGCACGTCCAGACCGGTCCTCGGCGCCTCCAGCATCCTGCCGTCGCCCAGGTAGATGGCCACGTGCGAGATGTAGTCGGGCGCGGTCGGGTCCGAGCGCCAGAAGAGCAGGTCGCCGCGCTCGGCGTCCTCGAAGTCGACGCGCTCCCCGGCGTTCCACTGGTCGTGCGTGACGCGCGGGATGTCCACTCCCGCCTCGCGGAAGGCCCACTGCAGCAGTCCCGAACAGTCGAAGCCGCCCTCGGGGGTCTCTCCGCCCCACACGTAGGGCACGCCGATCTGGCTCTCCGCGTTCGCGATGACCTGCTCGATGACCGAGGAGGGAACTGCCTCGCCGGGCTCGGCGGGCGCGTCGGCGTCGGCGACCAGTTGGAGGGAGACGTCCTCGCCCAGGGTGTCCGACAGGGCGTCGTACAGCGCCCACAGGTCGGCGTCGGGAGCGGACACGAGCAGCGCGTTGCCCTCGGGCATCCCCAGTTCGGCGGCGCGGTCGCGGGAGATGAGGGCGTCGATCCCGGCGATGCCGGAGGTGGCGTGCGTCCACACCTCCAGGTCCACCTGGCCCCGGCCGCCCGCGACGCCGACCTCGCTGCCCAACTCGAGGTCGCGTTCGGTGCCGACCGCGTTCGACAGTGCGATGCGGCCCTCGGCGACGCCCTGCCAGATCTCGTCCGACTCCGCCGACGGGGCGGGGGCGTGGTTGCGGAAGGTCGAGGGGTCGACGCCGAGCACGGAGGTGGGTTCTCCGTCGATCCCGACGCGCGCGGCGTCCACGGTCACGACGTGCTCGACGCCCTCGATGTCGCGGACCGCCCTGACCACCTCGCGGGGCAGGCTCTCGGGAGCGACGGCGAAGTACTCGACGCTGCGCGCCTCCCGGAAGGGGGCGACACGGGCGTCACGCCGCAGCGCGTCGGCGTCGGCGACGTTGGGCGCGGGGGTGCCGTCGCTCGGGTCGACGCCGCTGGGGCCCTGGTCGCCGGCGAGCCGGTCGGTGACGGGCGGCCGGTCCTCCACGATCGGCTCCGCCCACGCGGGGGCCGCGCCGAGGGCGGTGAAGGCGACCGCGAACGCGGCCGTGGTTCCCGCACATGATCTGAAACGGCTCCGCACGGGGGGATCTCACCCTTTCTGAGTACCGCCGGGAGGGGCTGGGGCACCCCTGAAGCGGCGGGCCGACGATACGTCCGCGTCCAAGAATGGGCGTAGCCGGGCGAGTTTGCAAGAAGTCCACGCCGTCCGGTAGCGGACGCGCGACGCCGCGTGTCCCCTTTCCGTCAGTGTCGTGCGTAGTCGTCCGTGACGACCGTGTCCAGGGGGAATCGGACCGGAGTGTCCCCGAACAGGGTGGTCCGGGTGCGGGTCTCCGCCTCGGAGACGGCGTGGAGGGCCTCCTCCGCCATGGGACCGGGGACGTGGAGGACGACCTCGTCGTGCACGAAGAAGACGATTCCCGCGCCCTCCGGCAGCGACGGCAGGCGTTGCCGCAACGCCGCCAGCAGGACGAGCGCCCACTCCGCGGCCGTGGCCTGCACGACGAAGTTGCGGGTGAATCGGCCGTGGGCGCGACGGCGGCGGTCGCCGCCGGGAGCGGACACGGTGGTCGACCAGGACGGCGGCGCGGGCGAGGTGCGCCCCAACCACGAACGCACGGTCCCGCCGTCCTCTCCGGTCCGGGCCGCCCGGTCCACGTACTCCAGGGCCCGGGGGTACAGGCGGCGCATGGTGCTCAGCAGGGGCGCGGCGTCACCGGAGGTCTGTCCGTACATGGCCGCGAGCATGCCGATCTTGGCGCGCTCGCGGTCACCGCCGACGTGGACGGCCAACCGGGCGTACAGGTCGTCCTCCGCCGCCGCGGCCGCCAGGGCGTCGTCCCCGGACACGGCCGCCAGGACGCGGGGTTCGAGCTGGCCGGCGTCGGCGCGCACGAGCACCCACCCCGGGTCGGCCCGCACCGCCCCGCGCACGGCCTTGGGTATCTGGAGGGCGCCGCCGCCGCGGGTGGCCCACCGGCCGGAGACGACCCCGCCGACCACGTAGTCGGGGTGGAAGCGGCCGAGCCGTTCGCCGTGCGGCCCCGGGCGCTCGCGTACCCAGGTGTCCAACCAGGCCCACCCGTTGGCGGAGTGCAGGCGGGACAGCTCCTTGTAGCGCAGGAGCAGGGGGACCACGGGGTGGTCGACGCGTTCCAGCACCCAGGACCGGGTCGACTCGACGGGGTGGCCGACCCACGCCATCGCCCTGAGCACCTGGGTGGGTGAGTCCGGGTTGACGTCGCGGCCGACGATGTCGCTGATGCGCGCGGCCAACTCGGCGAGGACGCGGGGCCGCTGCCCGGCCGGGGGCCGGGGCCCGAGCAGGTCGGTGAGGATCTGGTCGTGGACGTCGGTCCGCCAGGGCAGCCCGTCGTGGCTCATCTCCGCGGCGGCCAGGCCGCCCGCCGACTCCACCGCGGTCAGCAGCCGCATCCGGGACGGATCAGGCAGTCCGGCGGTGCGGCGCAGCTGGTCCCCGTGGACCTCGACCAGCGCGGCCAGGCGGTCGGTGCCCGGGGGCAGGGTGGAGCGGTCGGCGTCGAACAGGGCGGGCTGGGCGGTCGCGCCCTCTCCCAGCGGGCGCACCGGGTCGTCGGGGACGGGGCGGCCGTGCAGCCGGGCCCAGGCGGCGCCCAGGGAGTGCGCCTCCCCGTGGCGCCCGCGGTATCCGAGCAGCAGCGCCTCGGTCAGTGCGACGTCGTGGCAGCGTGCCACGCGCACCCCGGCGCCGACCAGGTCGGGGTAGACGTCCTCGCTCGCGGACCACACCCAGCGCGGCGGTTCGGGGAGGGCGTGCTCGGCGCGGCGGACGGCGTCGGCGAGGTCGGTGACACGGCGGACCGAACCGGGGGTGTCCCCCAGTTCCTGGAGCCAGCCGCCGCCCTCGCCGTCGGCGACCAACGCTATCCGCATGCTTCCAGTGTGACCCGTGATACCGACAATCCACCCAGGTCGGGAGGATCAGCGCGCCGGGCGGACGACGTTCGCGAGCGGCTCGCCCTTGGCCCACCGGGCCAGCTGCTGGTCCAGGAAGGCACGCGCGCGGGGATGGAAGGCCGACGACCCGCCCGCCACGTGCGGTGTGAAGAAGACACCCGGCGCGTCCCACATCGGGTGGTCGGCCGGGAGCGGCTCCGGGTCGGTGACGTCCAGGGCGGCCCGCACACGGCCGTTCTGCGCCAGCAGGGCCTCCGTGTCGAGGACCGGGCCGCGCCCCACGTTGACCACGAGCGCGTCGTCCCGCAGGAGGGCGAACTCCCGCGCACCGAACAGGCCGCGCGTACGCTCGGTGAGCGGTGTGACGAGGACGACGATGTCCGCACCGGGCAGCAGGGCGTGCAGGTCGTCGACGCCGTGCACGTCCTCGTCGGGCCGGGCGCGGCTGGCCACCCGCACGACCTCTGTCTCGAAGGGGAGCAGGCGGCTCTCCACCGCCTTGCCGATGCTGCCGTATCCGATGATCATCACCCGGGAGTCGGCCAGCGAGCGCTGCGGAACCGGCTCCCAGCGGCGGTCCCTCTGGTCGAGCGCCCACCGGGGCAGGTCGCGCTGGGCCGCCAGGATCAGGGCGAGGGCGTGTTCGGCGGTACTGGCGTCGTGCAGTCCCCGTCCGTTGCACAGCGTCACGTGGTCCGGAACGAAGGGCAGGACGTGCTCGTACCCCGAGGACAGGAGTTGGACGACCTCCAGGTCGGGCATCCGCGCGATGATGTCCAGACGCGCGTCGGCGCTCTGGGTGGAGGGCGTGTACGGCACCTGGTAGAAGGCCACCTCCTCCAGGCCGGACTCGGGCGCCGCTCCTCCCGTGTACAGGTCCACTCCGCGTGGATCGGGGGCGTTGGTCCGGTTCTGCTCCCACTGCACGAGTGCTCGGCCGCCCATGTGGCTGTTCCCTCCGCTCAGCTCGGGCGCGCCCCCGAGGCGGCGCGGTCGCGCACCCGGGAACACGCCGTGAGGTCCGTGTCAGGCGCCACCCTAGCCTGGCCCGCGCGGCGCCGATCGGGTCACCTCGGGGCCCGCACCAGTTCGTAGCAGGCGATGGCGGCCGCGGCGGTGACGTTGAGCGAGTCCACGTCCCGGTCGGCCATCGGAATGTGCACACGCGCCGTGGCCCGCTCGAGCCAGCGCGACGAGAGCCCGTCCCCCTCGGTCCCCAGGAGCAACCCGACCCGGTCCGAGGGCCCCAGGGCGGACATCGCGTCGCGCAGCGGCAGCGAACCCTCTCCGGGGGTGAGGGCCATGAGGTGGAAACCGGCCTCCCGAAGCGTGTCCAGACCTCCGTGCCAGTCGTCCAACCGCGTGTACGGGAGGGTGAAGACCGCGCCCATCGACACCTTGACGGACCGCCGGTAGAGGGGGTCGGCGCAGCGCGGGGCGAGGACCGCGGCGTCGACACCGAGACCGGCGGCGCTGCGGAAGATGGCGCCGACGTTGGTGTGGTCCACCAGGTCCTCCAGCACGACGACGGTGCGCGCCTTCGCGAGGACGTCGTCGAGGCCGGGCAGCGGACGGCGGTGGAAGGCGGCGAGCGCGCCCCTGTGCAGGTCGAACCCGACGAGTCGGCGGGCGGTGTCCTCACCGACCACGTAGAGCGGGGCGGTGCCGCCGGCCACCACGTCGTCCAGCGCCTCGGCCCGCCGCTCGGTGAGCAGGAAGCTGCGGGGCTCGAACCCGGCGGAGACCGCGCGGCGGATCACCTTCTCGCCCTCGGCCATGAACAGCCCGTACTCGGCCTCCAGGTGGCGGCGGAGGTTGACGTCGCGCAGGCTGGTGTAGTCGGCCAGACGGGGATCGGCGGGGTCGGTGACCCTGATGACGCTCATGGGTCCCATGATCCCAGCTCCTCGCGCCCGGGTGGTCGGCCCCGGTCCGGCGGACGCGGGCCGCCGGGCTTCGACGGTGTCCGCGGGCGGCGCGGGAGGCGGCCGGCAGGGGCCCGGAACGACGTCCGGGGACCGGTGGGGGCGCCTCAGCCGATCCGCTCGGTGAGAGGACGCAGCCGCTGCCAGCGCGCCTCCTCGCAGGAGCCGGTCCGCGACAGCGTCGTCTCGACCTCCTGGCCCTCCCAGGTGCCCGCGATCGTGGCGTGCTGCGGGCCGTACACCTGGTCGGTGCACACCGTTCCCTCGCGCACCTCGGTGAACAGTCCTTCGGAGACGTCGTCCAGCCCCGCCGCGACCTGGGCCAGCGCGGAGCAGGCCTCGGGGTCCCCCTCCGGGTCCCCGGTGCAGTCGAGGGTCCGCACCCACGCGCGGTCGCGGTCGCTGACCTGGATGCGCAGCTGCCCGACCGGGCCGGTCTCGACCGTCTCCTCGGCGTCGTCCGCGATCGGACCGACCAGGTCCGGGGTCATGGCCGCCGTCGCCTGCACGTCCTCCGCGGGCAGCAGCGCCGGACCCGCGAGCAGGGCGTAGGCCACCGCGCCCGCGCAGCAGGCGCCGGCGAGCAGGGCGGTGCCGAGCGTGCCTCGGTTCCGATGGTCTCGGTGCTTCTGGGACATGCCATAACCCTCGGGGGTCGGTGGTCACACGGACATCCGCGGCACGGGTTCGACGAGGCGGCCGCCGCGGGGGTACGGGAGAGGCCCCAGCCTATCCGTGGGAGCGGAGTACTTCTGCGGAGAGCACGGTAACAAAGGGATCACCGTCGGCCGACCCGGCGCCTCGCGCCGGCGGTCGTCCCGCGGTCGACGGCCGACCTCTTTCGCACCCCCATTACCAACGAGTAAGGTCCTGATGAAGACAGGTTCGTCACAGGTTGACCGGTCGTTCGTGACTCATCCTGTGAGACGCCGCCCTCCCCGACATGGTTCGCACCCCTCACGGTGCCCCGCCGGCACGGCGCCGTTCCGAACCCCGACCCGCCGGGCCCGCCGACGGCCCCGTCGGAGAGCCGCGCCCCGACACTCCCCGGAGAAGCCCGTTGCCCAGTGGACGTCACCGATTCCCCGCGCCGACCGAGTCCGCCGCCCGCGGGGCGGTCTGGTCTCCGCTGGGGTTCACCGTCATCGCCGTCGCGCTCATCGCCGTCGCCGCGATCGCGGTCCCGGTCGGTCTGAACGCGCTCGGCTGCGGCGACGTCCGGTACCTGCGCGTGTCCGCGACCCAGAGCATCGCGCCCGTCCTGCGCGAGGCGGCCACCGAGTTCAACGACCGGGAGCCCAGCTACGGCGGCGACTGCGTGTACGCGCAGGTCGACGAGATCGCGCCGCACCGCATCATGTCCGCCCTGGCCGGAGGCCAGCGCGGTGACTCCACCATCGCCCCGCACGTGTGGGTGCCCGAGTCCTCGGTGTGGGTCGAGCTCGCGCGGGTCTCGGCGGGCGGCACGCACACCATCGGGACCGACCCGCCCTCGCTCGCCAGTTCGCCGGTGGTGCTGGCCGCCCCCGTGGGGACCGAGGGGCTGCCGGAGCCCGGGGAGGCCAGTTGGGAGCTCGTCCTTCCCGGCGAGCGCGAACCGGACCGCCCCCTGGTCATGGTCGACCCCAACCGGGGCGCCGACGGCATGGCCGTCATGCACGCGGTCCGCCGCATCCTGGGCACCGGCGACGACGCCGACACCGCGATGACCGACTTCGTCCGCGACGTCCAGCTCGACAGCGCGTTCGGCGAGATCGACCTGGGGACGTTCTTCACCGGCTCGCCCGCCGCGGACCAGCGCGTGGACCCGGTGATCGTGGTGCCCGAACAGGCGGTCGCGTCCTACAACGACGAACGCTCCTCCTCGGCCCCGGAGTTGGCGGCCCTCTACCCGGACGAGGGCACGGTCAGCCTCGACTACCCCTACGTCACCGCCACCGACGACCCCGCGCTCCGGTCCGCCGCCGCCGACCTGTACGCGGTGCTGGGCGGGGAGGGACACCGCGCACGCCTGTTGGACCTGGGCTTCCGCGATCCCGGGGGCAACGCCCCGCCCGCCCTGACCGCGCAGCCCTGGGACGTCCCGCGCGAGCCGACGACGCACGACGACCTGACCGGGGACGCACTGCTCGCCTCCGTCACGGACTGGAACCGGCTGTCGATGCCCAGCCGCTCCCTGGTTCTGGCCGACACCTCCGCGAACATGGCCGCTGACCTCAACGGCGGGCCCAGTCGGATGGAGGTCGCCCAGCAGGCGGCCCTGCTGGGGCTGTCCCTGTTTCCCGACGAGACCGACATGGGCCTGTGGCTGATGTCGGACGAGTACGGCGGCCAGGGCCGCGACGAGGCCGCCGAGATGCGCCGGCTGGGCGACTCGGACGGGGAGGGCGACACCACCCGGCGCCAGGAGCTCGTCGAGGTCGCCGAGGGGATCTCGGTGCGCGGCGGCGAGTCCCGGCTGTACGACAACATCCTGGACGCCTACGACCTGGTGCGGGACAACTACCACGAGGACAAGATCAACAGCGTCATCCTGCTCACCGCCGGACGGGACGGCGGTTCGAGCGAGATCTCGCACGCGGAGCTCGTCGCCGCGTTGCAGGACCGGTTCGACCCGGAGCGCCCGGTCAGCATGTTCGTCATCGCCTTCGGGACGCAGGCTGAGGAGGCCGAACTGCGCCAGATCGCCGCCGCAACGAGCGGCTCCCTGTTCGTGACCGACGACCCCGACGAGATCGGAGACATCTTCCTGAGTTCGATCTCTCGGCGGCTGTGCGTTCCCAACTGCGACAACTGACCACTTGGCCCGTGTCCTGGTTCCGAACGGACGCGGGCCGGTTGCGATTCGGTATCGGATGGGCTTTTCGGTTCAGCCGAACCCGGGCACGCCAGCGCGTCCGATCTACCCGAATTCCCCCAGTCTGACCGGAACAGCGACCCCGATCACACCGAACACGCACCGGCGGGACCCGACCGGCCGCCCGAGTCGGCCCGCCGCCCGACCTGACCGGTTGAGTACTGTTCCGACCAGTAACACCCGGCCGGTCCGGACACTTCGGACACCGGGCGTGTGCGACCCGTACCCGTCGCCGACCCCGACCCCCGTCCGTACACCACCCCCGTGAGGAAAGCTGTGGGACGTCACCGCGGAAGATACGCAGAAGAGCCCGACCGCCGCCGGAACCGGCGGCGTCGCGGGCGCGGCGGAGCCTTCGCCGCCCTGGCCGCCGCACTGGTGATCGTGGTCGGCCTGGCCGTGGCGGGCGTGTACATGTTCGAACAGGCCGACGGCTGCCGTGGTTCGGACATCGAGCTCGACGTGGCGGTCAGCCCCGAACTCGCCCCCGCTCTGGACACCGTGGCCACGGACTTCAACGCCCAGGAGAACACCGTGGACGGGCGGTGCGTGACCGCCGAGATCCGCCAGGTCGACTCGGCCAACGTCGCGTTCGGCATCACCGGTGCGGGCGCGACCATGGGCGACACCGACTCCGACGTGTGGATCCCGGACTCCTCCGTGTGGCCGCGCCTGGTGCAGAGCCAGTCCGGCGACGCCGTCATCACCGAGACCGGCACGTCGGTCGCCCGCTCCCCGCTCGTCATCGCCGAACTCGCTGAGTACGCGGACGGCGAGGCCGAACGCAGCTGGACGGACGTCGTCCCCACTACCGCCCCCGGCGAGCAGGCCGAGCGGACCCTCCGCATCGTCGACCCGGCGCGCAGCTCCACCGGGCTGGGCACCCTCTACCTGCTCAGCGGAGCGCTGGAGGAGGCCAGCGAGGACGAGAACGCCTACAACGCGAGCATGACCGCGGCCCTCCAGGCGCTGCACCAGGGCGCCTCGCCCGACGAGGACGCGGCCTTCCTCGCCCTCAGCGGCGGCACCGAGGAGGCCCCGCCGGTGATGCTCATGTCCGAGCAGGCCGTGTGGCGCTACAACACCGCCCACCAGAACGCCAGCGCCCAGGCCAGCTACCTGGAGGGCGGGACCTACTACCTGGACTACCCCTACGTGGTGCGCAGCGAGGAGAGCGACGTCACCCGGGCAGCCGAGGTGTTCCGCAACGCCGTGCGTTCCGACGAGGCCCAGTCCGCTCTGCTCGCCCAGGGCTTCCGCGGCCCCGACGGCGAGATCGACGCCTCCGTGCTCGCCGAGGAGGTGGGCTTCCGCGCGGCGGCCCCCCAGGAGCTGCCGACGCCGCCCGAGGGGTCGGTCACCGAGCTGACGCGCACCTGGAACCAGCTGAAGATGGACTCCCGGGTGCTCACCATCGTGGACGTCTCGGGATCCATGCTCGCCGAGGTACCCGGAACCGGCATGACCCGCATGCAGGTGACCAGCGCCGCGGCCACCGAGGGACTCCAGATGTTCACGCCCACCTCCGAACTGGGGCTGTGGCAGTTCTCCACCAACGTCAACAACGACCTCCACTACGCGGAGCTGGCGCCCGTGCGGGAACTCCAGGCGACCGACGAGCAGGGCGCCGCCCAGCGCGACGTCCTGGCGACCGCGCTGGCGGGGCTGACGCCGCTGCCGCAGGGGGACACGGCGCTCTACGAGACCTACCTCGCCGCCTACCAGGAGATGTCGCGCACCTACCGGCCGGACCGCACCAACGTCATCCTCATGCTCACGGACGGGGACAACGACAACCCCGGCGGACTGGAGCTGGACGCGCTGCTCTCCCAGATCGAGGACATGTCGAGCGCGTCGCGCCCGATCCCGATCATCACCATCGCCTTCGGTCCCGACGTGCAGAACCTGGAGCCGCTCCAGCAGATCGCGGCCGCCACGGGCGGAGCCGCCTACATGACGGAGGACCCGACCGAGATCGGCGAGATCTTCCTCCAGGCGTTCTCCCTGCGCATCACGGGGGACGAGGAGGAGTAGCCGCCGCCCTGCGGGGGCGGTCGGCGTCGCACCGCCGCCCCCGCGTGGCCGCGGACCCCTCCCCCAGTCGGTACCGGGGACCGGAAGGTGACATGACCCTGTCCGCGCGAACAAGGGCTATGGACTTCTCGCCCGAGTTGGCGTACTCAGTGGAAGACCAGGCCCGACCGGGAGCCGACCGGCCGCGCGGTGCCCGGACGCATGACGACCGGATGGGGAACTGCCATGTTCGATGCGTGGATGCCCGGTGCGGAACGGATCGACGGAGGCCGCGCCCCGGGCCCCTCGGGGATCGGCGCGCCCCGCGCGGTGTGGACGGTGACCGGATCCGGCCCCGACGCGTGGTCGGCCGAGGAGGAGGCGCGGCGGCTGGTCGAGGAGAGCCGGTCGGTGCACCTGGTGTGGAACCCGCTGACGGGCGAGGTCGTCCAGTCGTTGGCCGCCACCCGCCGCAGCCGGATGCCGATGGGGCGCACGTACCGGTACGCGCTCCACGTCGACCACGGCAACGAGGGTCGCGTGTGCCTGACGGTGGCGGTGGTCGCCCGTGCCGAGGAACCCTTCACGGACGGGCCGATGCTCGGCCTGTCACCGATCCTGGAGTGGCTGGACTCCTGGGACGTGCCGCGCCGGTGGCCCGCGGGCCCTCCGGGGCACGGAGGGGCGCCAGCCGAGGAACTGGAGCGCGCGTGGTCGCGCGGCGGGCACTTCAGCCACGACCAGGTGCCCGGTTCCCCGTCCAAGGGTCCGGGGCCGCTGGACGGCGCGCGGTTGTTCTCCGCTCCCGACGATCCGGGTATGCCGACGCCGCCCGAACCGCGACTGCCCGCGCAGCGGCCGACAGCGGTCTCCCGAGGGTGAGGAACAGGACTCCAGTGGTCTCCTCCGACGCTACGACCCCTTAGTCTGTCGGCCATGGGTGGAACAATCGAGCCGGGTTGGTACGCGGATCCGCACGGCGACGCGCAGACGCTCAGATGGTGGGACGGCGAGGCGTGGTCGCGGCACACGCGCTCGCTGAGCGAACTCCAGGGCGAGACCGAGACGTCGGAGAGGGGAGAGCCCGCCACCGAGGACGAGGGGACCGTCCGACTGGGCCCGTCCGTCGTGCCCGTGCCGGTGGACGACGAGCCCAGCACGATGCGCATCGACCCCTCCTGGGTCCAGTCCGCCACCGCCCCCGAGCAGGACCGCCCCGCCACCCCTGTCGACGACGAGCCCAGCACCATGCGCATCGATCCGTCCTGGGCGCACGATGCCACCCCCGCCCCCGTGGAGGACGAGCCCAGCACCATGCGCATCGACCCCTCGTGGGTCCGGAGCGACTCCGAGGACGAACTCCCCACCGCCGACCTGGGCGGAGTGGGCGCCACGATGCGCGTGGACCCCGCCGACCTCCCCCGCCCGCCCGAGGACGGCGACGGACTCCCCACCTCGGACATCACCGACGCGATCGACGAGGCTCCGGGCACGATGCTGCTCGATCCTCAGCGGATCGAGGACACCCCGCGCACCGCCGTGTTCAACCCGGGCGAGATCGCCCAGCCCCCCGGTACGGACGCGGAGGCGCCGCGCACGGCGGTCTTCGACCCGAACGACCCGATGTTCTCCGGCGCGGTGGACGAGACCGACCCGGCCGCCGAGAGGAGGGGCGGCCGGTTCAACCGTTTCCTCGGCAGCCTGAAGGAGGGCTGGTCCGACCTCAGCGAGGAGCGCCGCGAGCAGCGCCGCAAGCAGGAGGAAGCGGAGCGCGCCCGTAGGGAGGCGGAGGCCAGGAAGCGGGCCGAGGAGGCCGCCCAGCGCCAGGCCGCGGCCCCGGCCGCCGAAGCTCCCCAACAGGAGGGCCAGGGCGCCCCGCAGCAGCCCGCCGAGCAGCCGCGCCCCGAGGAACGCTCGGGCCCCCAGGAGCCTCAGCAGAACCAGCCGTCCGGACCGCAACAACCCCACCAGAACCAGCCGTCCGGTCCCCAGCAGCCCTACAACCACCAGCCCTCGGGGCCCCAGCAGGCGTACCAGAACCAGCCCGCCGATCCCCAGCAGGCGTACCCGCCCTACCCAGGACAGCCTTCGGGTCCCCAACCGGCCTACCCTCCGGCCGCGCCCCAGCAGTATCCGGGCTACCCCCCGCCGCACGGCTACCAGCAGCAGGCCCCGAGCGCGCCGCAGCAGCCGTATCCCGGCCCCCAGCAGGGGCGGAGTGCCCCTCCGCCCTACGGCCCACCGCAGGGCGGCTACCCCCAGCCCGGCCCGTACCAGCAGGGCTACCCCCAGTACCAGCAGCCCAACGCTCCCCGCCCCGGCGCCTACAACGCCCCGCCCGGGTACCCGCCGCCCGCGCCCCCGAACACTCCGGGGCGCCCGCCGCAGGGGCCGCCCGCCCCGCCGCCGCACCAGATGAACCGTCCTCCGCAGGGGCGCCCGCCCCAGGGCTACCCCCAGCAGGCGCCGCCGCCCTACCCGCCGCCCGCGCCCGGGCAGCCTCCCATGGCCGGTCAGCCTCCCCAGGGTGCGCCCGGCGGACAGCCCGGCAACGCTCCCCGCCGCCCGCGGTGGGGACGGCGCAAGAGGTCGGGCGGAGGCGGTCAGCAGCCGCCGCAGCGACCCCACCCTCCACCTGAGGCGAAACGGAAGAAGAAGGGCGGCTGCGGGTGCGGCTGCACGACGTTCCTCCTGATCCTCGCCGCCATCGGCGTACTCGCCTACCTTCAGCTGGGGGGCGTGTACGACTGGATGTACCAGGTCTTCGCCGTCGGCGTCCCAGGCCAGTACGTCTGGTTCTGAACGACACCAGGGGCGGTCGGACGACCCAGGTCCGGGCGCTCTCCGCCACCCCCGGCACTCCCGACACGGCCTAAGCTGGCCGGTATGAACGACTGTCTGGTGTGGATCGACTGCGAGATGACGGGGCTCGACCTCGAGAACGACGCGCTGATCGAGGTGGCGTGCCTGGTCACGGATGGCGAGTTGAACATCCTCGACGAGGGTGTGGACATCGTCGTCAAACCCCCGCAGGCCGCACTGGACCAGATGGGCGACTTCGTCCGGGACATGCACACCACCTCGGGCCTCCTGGCGGAACTGGACAAGGGCGTGTCCCTGAAGGAGGCCGAGGACCGGGTCCTCGAGCACATCCGCCGCTACGTGACGGAGCCGCGCAAGGCCCCGCTCTGCGGCAATTCGATCGCCACCGACCGCACGTTCCTGGCCCGCGACATGAAGCGCATCGACGACTTCCTGCACTACCGGATGGTCGACGTGTCCTCCATCAAGGAGCTGCTGCGGCGCTGGTACCCGCGCGTGTACTACGCGAGCCCGGAGAAGAACGGCGGCCACAGGGCCCTCGCCGACATCACCGAGAGCATCCGTGAACTGCGCTACTACCGCGCGGCCGCGTTCGTGCCCGAGCCGGGTCCGAGCTCCGAGACGGCACGCGCCATCGCGGCCGACGTGGCGGCCGGCGGCACTGGTGTTTCCGCTCGCGAGGCCGCGGCGGAACGGCGCAACGCCGATAACTGATCGAAGCAGTGCTCGGAGTCCGCTAAGATTCTGGATGTACGCAGGGCCGCGAGGCCGGGCGGACATGGTGGGTGTAGCTCAGCCGGTAGAGCACTTGGTTGTGGTCCAAGAAGTCGCGGGTTCAAGTCCCGTCACTCACCCCAGAGCTGATAAGGCCCTGACCAGCGCAAACGCGCGAAGGTCAGGGCCTTTCGCGTTGCCGGGGGTGCACCAGCGGGTGCATGGGGGTAAAGATTCGTCTGGTGAGTGTGCACCACCCACCCCGTCACTCACACCGGTGTGGGGGTGCACGGGGGTGCACCGGTCGGGGGTGACAGACCGACATCCTGCGCGAATGCGGACGAAAGACCCGTAGTGGCGTCCGGGTCGAAGGTTCTCGAAGATCTTTCGCCGATTCCCTTCGCTTCGGCCCGCACCCAAGCGATGGTCCACGCATGGCAACCATCAACCAGCGCACACTGGCCGACGGGCGCACCCGGTACTGGGTGAAATGGCGCCTGGGCGGCACCCGTGGCGGGGCACCCCAGTCCGAACCGTTCGACGTCCACGCCGACGCCCACACCTTCCGCCTGCATGTCGAAGCAGCCGACCATCAGTGGCCGGAGAACTGGATCCCCCGCCAGGGGTGGGCACAGGGGTGGGTTCCCGGCCACGGCTGGGTCACGGTCGACGAAGACGACGGGCCCGAGGCGGAGCCGGTGCTGTTCGCCGACTTCGCCCGCGAACTGATCGACTCGATGACCGGCATCGAGGAACGCACCCGCGCCGACTACCACCGCGACCTCACCAACCACCTGCTCCCCGCCTTCGGGCAAGTGAACCTGCGCGACACGTCCCAGCTCAAGCCGAAAGACGTGCGGGCCTGGGTCAACCAGCTGCGCACCGGCACCCCTGACCCCACAGCCCCGTACCGGACCGACACACCCAGCCGAGGCCGCAAGAAGGAACCGGGATGGCTGCGCAAGCCCCTGTCTCCCAAGTCCATCCACAACCTCCATGCGCTGCTGTTCACCATCTGCGAGGCCGCCGTCCGAGAAGACCCACCCATCCGGCCCTCCAACCCGGCCTCACGCACCCGCCTACCCCGCGTCGACGACGGCGAGGGCGACTGGGAGATGTGCTTCCTCACCCGCGAGGAACTCACCCTGTTGCGGGACTCCATGGCCGAGGACGTCCGCGACATGGTGGAGGTGTTCGCACGCTCCGGGATGCGCTACAGCGAACTCACCGCCCTCCAGGTCCGCGACATCACCCTCACCCGAGCCGTCGGGGCCGACGGCACCACGACCGTACGCGGGTACCTGGACGTACGCCGAGCCTGGAAGCGCCGACCCGACAACACCTTCAAACTCGGCGCGCCCAAGACCCGCAGCTCACGCAGGCGCATCCCGCTCTCCCCCGGCACCATCGACCTCATCCGCCCCCGCCTGGAAGGCAAGGGCCCAGAAGAGTTCGTGTTCACCACCAAGCAGGGGTCCTGGTGGCGGCACTCCTCGTTCTACGGGCGCAGGTGGGTGCCCGGGGTCAAGGAAGCCCAGAAACGGGGGTTGGGGAAGAAGCCGCGCATCCACGACCTGCGCCACACCCACGTGGCGTGGCTGATCGACAAGGACGTGCACGTGTTCAAGATCCAACGCCGCCTGGGGCACACCTCGATCACCACGACGATGGACCGGTACGGGCACCTGGTCACCGACATCGACGACACCATGATCGAGGCCATCGACGGCCCGCCCACCGGGCCGTGGACCGACCCCGACGGTGAACGACGCCTCCGACTCATCTCCTGACCCCGGACATGCCGGTGGGGCGGGTGCACACCCGCCCCACCGGCTCACTCGTTGCTCCTCCCCTACCGCAGCCCCTGCCGCCCGTAGAAGGTGCGCCGTGCGGGGACGACCACCTGCTGGGCAGCCTTCTCCACGATCTGCTCCAGATCGGTGCTGGAGAACCGGACATGCTTGCCGAGCCTGCGATGCGGCACCCGCCGCAGCCGGACCCGCTCACGCAACCACGACTCCGGCACCGCCAACACCCGCGCCGCCTCCGGGATCGTCAACAACCGCTCCGGCACCACATCTTCGCGATCGTTGTTAGGCCGCTCGTCCTCGGCCATGAGCACCTCCCCCACGCTCGTCACGGACAGCGGTGCGGAACTGGCGCCGTTCCTCCTCCGAGGCGCCACCCCACACCCCGTACAGCTCACCGCGCTTCATTGCCTCGGCCAGACAGTTGACCTGGACCGGACACACCCGGCACACCCGCTTGGCCGCGCGCACCGACCCACCCTGGGGCGGGAACCACAGGTCCGGGTCCATCCCCCAACACGCGGCACGCGCCTGCCAGCCCCCGTCACGGGCATCGGGGCGTGTGGGGCCACCAAACCGCCCGTCCGCCCCCACCACACCGCCCCGGCCCGTGGGGCGCGGGTGCGGTGTCCCCGCCGCCACGTGGCCCACCAGCGGTGTCTGCCGATTCGCGTCCCCCATGTCCGCCCTTTCGTGATCCGTCCGGATCCGTCGGCGCTTTCCCTCTGACGACCTCCTAGGAAGACGGCCCCACCGCAGATGCGACACCCGACCTGCGAGCACGAGGTGGCGAACACGCGGCGCCGCCGGTGCTCGCCCGGCGAGCCGCGAAGCAGTTCACGGCAACCAAGAAAAAGCGGAGCGAGAAAAACGCGCGCCGCCATCGCTCTCACCTGCCTGCGCGATCTTGACCGCGTCAAGTTGTGCCATAGAGGTGCATCAATAAATGGAGGGTGTGGTGGACAAGAAAGGGTGGGAGGGGGCGGGTGGGTGGGAGTCGCAGGGGCGTCGCAGAGAGGGTGTGCGGAGGCGGGCCCGCCCCCGCACACCCCGGGCGCCGCGCGCCCTACGTGAAGAGGACTACCCACTTGGGTATACAGCCGGGGCGGCCGGCGGACCACCCCACAGCCCGCCCGACCTGCACTGAACACACCACCGAGGGTGGTCCACCCAAGGCAGGAGCCCCAGGCGGAGGCCACGGCGGACGCGGTAACGGCCCACTTACCGGCCCAGTCACAGGCGGAGTCACAGGCCCGCCAATGGAGTACCCCCCACGGCCACGACCACCCGTCAAGGCTTCACCGACCCTGCCAACCATCCCCTCCCTCTTCTCATCTCCACCGAACGCAGATCCGATTTTCCCGGCGGCCACAATCGGGAATCCCGACCCCTCTACCAGGACGAGGAATTGTCGTTATCCTCACAGGGATAAGCATTGGGGATATCGCACAGCTCCACCCGGTCACGGCAGTGGGCCAACCGCCAGATCGGCGCGCCCGCCCCTTCCACCGCCAGACGGTGCTGGGTGGTCAGGTACACCCCCACCGTGCCGGTGCAGGCGGAGGCGATCGTGCGCGCCGCGTTGTCCTCGCGCCGGTCGGAGTGGACTATGAACAGCACGATCGAGGGCAGCTTGCTGGCCTGGGCCAGGAGCGCATACCCCGGCATCTTCCGCTTGAGCTGGGTGAGGGGTTCGGTGCCGGTGTCGTACTCCACGAACGCGTCCAGGACCACCTCGCCCTCCTCCCATCGCACGAGGGCGTCCGGGCGGACGTAGCGTCCCCACCTCTCCTTACACTCGTGCTCCGACCTCCATCGGAGCAGATCAGCGCCCACCTCACGGGCGCTCTCGACGAACTCCGCGCGGGTCGCGGCCAGGCCGAGGATGTGGTCCAACCTTGGCGAGTGGGCCAACGCCAGAGCCCGGTCGGAGCGGAAGTTCAGCTCCTCGGGCTCCTTGCCCTGGTACAGGGCGACCAGCACCGCTCCGGTGGGGGACAGGATCCAGTGGTCGGGGGCGTTGCGGTCGTGGGCGTGGCGGCGGAACCGGTTGAGCAGCCCGTACCGGTACAGGGCCAGCAGCCGGGAGCGGGCCCGGCGAGGTCCGGCGTCGGGGAAGTAGATGCGGTGCAGGTGGTGGGTGGTCATCACCTGGTGCTCCCACAACCCGACCAGGATCTGCCGGTCCCGGTCGGTGATCCTCGGAGCCAACCGTGACAGTGTCTGCTCGTACTCGTTCACGCGCACCCTCCCAGGGGTCGTCGCCCTTCTCCGCCTTACGTCCCTCATAGGGAGACATAACCGGAGGCGAATGCGACACCGAGCGCCCGAATCTCCGCCCTCGGAGATTCAGGCGTGCGCGGGCGTTCCTGCGGTCACGCCCACCCATGAAGTAGGCGGGTGGTGCCGCTGAAGCGACACCACCCTCGCCCTGATCGGAACCGCTCAGCCAACCGTGTTGAGATAGGTCCGGACCACCGCGGCGAGATCGGCCAAGTCGTCCGGAGCCCGCTGCGGCGGAGCGGCCAACAGGTCACCCTCAGGAACGCGGGGAGGGGGAACCGGCGTCCGGATCTGGGACGGTGGAGGCATGTAGGGACGGACGAGCGCACCCCACTCCTCCTCAGGGTCGGTCTCGGGCGCTGCGTCGAGCTCCTCCACGTGGTCTCCGCGCTCCCAGTACGCAGCCACCTCTTCGACCGACGCCACCCGCCTCGCCAAGGGGCTCGGTTCGGGCACGGTCGCCGACACCGCCGAAACAGGCGGCTGCGGGCGTTCAGGCACCGGGGAGATCGCGGCCCTGGCCCGCTTGGGCGGGCCGGGGACGAACACGAACGTCAGCATCGCAGCCACCGTCGCTGTAGCAAGGGCCCAGAGCTGGCCCGCGAGGGTTCGGTGCCGCCTGCGGTGGCGGCCGGTAGCATGTTCCACGGTCATCCTCCTGCTTACTCAGGTGGTTGATCACGCCCCAGATCGGTGTTTGCCGCACCGGCCTGGGGCACCTCTTCTTTTCTTATTCATCAGCCCCAAAACGAGGCTGGCCCTATTCCGTGCGTACGAGGGGTGAGTGTCAATGGCCCCGAGGTCGCGCGCCCTCGGAACTGTGCTTCTCATCCGCAAACCCACACGAATAGACACAAGACACCACAATTCCTGAGGAATGGGTGTCCATCCTGGTCAGGGCTGGTCGATGGTCGCTTGGGTGGCGAGAACTTGCAACCCCTTCGGCTCAGAACAGTCACCAGGCACGGAGGTGAGGGCCGACTGACGCCATGGGAAAGCGGTGAACAATCCGATAGGCGGAAACATCCCGATTCGCGGAATGAGGGCTCCGCCCAGCGAACCCGGCGAAGGCCTTGACCTTGGCGACGATCGCGAAGAGCAGCGTCTTCTCGACGTCGAAGATCGGCTTACGCGCTACTCACACCCTGTGGCTGGAACGGAACTGACTCCGATCTACCGAGCACGTCGGTAACGTGGTCAAGGTGTTCCCGGGGGAAGAACAGGTGTGTGTCCCGGGTCCGCGCCGGTCCGCCGTAGACGTCCGGGACCACGGGGCGGATACAGAGCCAGGACGCCGCTCTGCCCCACTCGTTCATGGCGATGCTCAGTTCCCGGTCCGCCCCGAGGAGGGTGATCAGGTGCTCGGCAGGAGCCGGGGACAGCTTCAGCCAGACGCGGTCGGAGTAGAAGGCGCTCCAGCGCGGATCCCCCGGAGGCATCCCCGGGCCCGAGTCCCGGAGGGATTCGCCGAAGTTCTGGCAGCTGGCCTTGGTGTTCAGCCCAAGCGACCACAGGCGCAGGATCAACGGCACGAGGTCACGGTCGATCGGAACACGGACCCCGCTGGGCGTGCGCAGCAACCGGGTCTCGTGGGTCTGCAAGGGGACGCTCATGGTGGTTCCCGAAGGTGTCATGGTCATGTGTGACGGAGATCGCCCAGAGCCGGACGGCCGCGAGGTGATGGCGTCGCAGACCCACATAGGGGTCCGGCTGGATCAGCAACGTGGGGGCACCGCGCAAGGTCCGCTCCGCGGCCCAGTCGTAGTCCGGCGGCGCGAAGTCGTCGTCGATCCACGCGACGGGCTCGTCATCGAGCCAGTCGGCCACCGGGTCGCGCTTCCACAGGTAGCCGCGCGGGTGCGGGGTCGAGATGTCGGGCGCGCCCAGGTCGATGTGGGGGAAATCGGCCATGCCCACGTGCGGTGCGATCAGGCGGTTCGCTTCGGCTCCCCAACTCGTGGCCCAGCGCGGGCGGACCAGACCCATCGCGTGCAGGGCGTTGATCGTCGCTCCGTGGTGTGGGTTGAGCCAGACCGACACCTCGTGGTGGCCCCGAAGGTCGACTCGGTGGGGGTGGTACTCCGGTGGTACGGAACTGCCCGGTCCGGGGAAGGGGTTGAGGACTCCGTCGACGTCGATCAGCAGATACGGGGGGTTGCCTGCCATGGGTTCGCCCTCCAAGGCTCAGATGTTGAGCAGTCGTGCCGCGTCGTGGGTGTGGCGGCGTACCACGGTCGTGTAGGCGGGGTCGGCCGTCACGTCACCGATCCAGACCAGGGCCTGGGCGAGGAACCACTCCAGGACCCACACCCGGTGCCAGCCCAGCGCCCAGTCCTGCGGTGTGAGTCCCCCTCGGCGGGTGAGTGCGCTGGCGCTGCCTCCCGCCTGGACGTAGGACTCCAGGAGGGCTCGGGTTCGCTCGGGGTCGGGTGCGTGGACGGTGCCGTGCCAGGAGGCGAGGTCGAGCAGGCCCGGGCCGCGGAAGGCGCGGGCAAGGTCGTAGAGGTGGACTCGGTCGTCGCGGATGTGCAGGCTCTCGGGGTGGAACTCCGAGTGCACCCATCCGTAGGGGGCGGTCGTGGCGCCTTCGGCTCGTGGGGCGGCGGCGCGGTCGATGTCGCGTAGTGCCTCGGTGATGTCGTCGGTGTCGGACCAGCGGCCCTGGGCGTTGAGCAGGTTCAGGGTGCGTAGTGCCCGTCGGGGGAGGGAGGTCAGCCACGCGCCGTCGGCGGGGGGAAGGTGGGGTGGGACCGCCGCGGAGTGGAGTTGGACCGCCGCTGTGACGCCGTCGTCGTCTGTGGGCTGGCGGTCGGGTTCGCCCAGGTCCTGCATCAGCATCGCCAGGGTGGTTCCCGTGCGCTGGGATCGGAGGAGGCGGGGGACGCTGACGCCCGCCTGCCGGGCTGCGGTCAGTGCCTCGTGTTCGTGGGTGAAGGGTTCGGTGGCGCACTTGAAGATGACGGTGGTCCCGTCCGCCAGGGCCAGGCGCTCCACGTGTGAGAGTTCCCAGCTGTGCAGCGTTTGCGTCTCGACGAGGTTGCCGGTCATTCCGGCTGCGTTGAGTAGGTCATCGCGCATCCGGTCGATGTCGGTGTGGTGCACGTGTGACTCTCCTTGTGTCGGGGGCGGGGCCCTCCGCAGGCGGACGGAGGGCCCCTTTTCGATGGGGGGGTGGTCAGGCGTGCTCACCGTAGGAGCGAACGGTCGTGAGCCAGGCGTCGCGGAAGGTGTCCAACTCGTCGCGGAACCGGTTCATGTCGGTGCCGTAGGGGGCCACGACTCCGCCGCGCCGGTCGGGGGCGGACTGGCAGCCGTGCACCAGGCGTCCGCCCAGGGCGGCGTGGGCCTTGACGCCTTCGATGCGCCGGTACTCGTTGAACCAGGCGCCGTGGAAGACCTCGTCGAGCAGCTCAGTCGTGGGCTCGTCCAGGTCGTAGATGACCTGTGCGGTGTCGGCGAAGAACCAGGTGGGGCCGACGATACTGATGTGGCCGTCGTCCTCGACCTTGTTCAGCGCGGTGAAAGTGGAGACCTCCACGAGCATCCGCAGGTGGTCCGCGGTGACGCCGTCGATGCCCAGCGAGTCCAGGTGCTCCTCGCGGAAGAGGTGGCTGTAGACCTGCCAGGCGATGGCCAGGACCTCGGCCGGGTCGTGGGTGATGCGCGCGTTCTGGGCGAAGTACTCCAGGGCGATCTGCTCGATGGCCGACTCGCAGGTCTCCTCGACCGGGAGGAGCTCGGTGGCGACCTGGTCCCAGTCGATCACGCGCCAGGTGTCGGACTCCAGCCGGAAGAAGTACTCCTGGGGGTTGATGGTGATCGTGTCGCCCTCGACCGACATCCCGGTGATGCGGTTCCACCGGGAGTCGAAACGGTGATCGGGGATGGTCAGGGTCATCGGGGCCAGCGTGACGGACATGGAGCGGGTTCCTTTCTCAAAGTTCTCTGACGAAGGGGTGGTGAAGTGGCACGACGGCCAGGTCTGCGGTGCGAAGACGCTGTCTGTAGGCACCGCCCTTCAGGCTCCGTTGTGACGTGCCACCGTGACCGGACGACAGCCGAGGTTCAGGGGCCGTTGTCCAGGGCTGGGGGATCGGAGGTGCCGAGGCACGCACCGTTGTTGCCAGACCGATTGGTGCCGGAGGTCTCGGCCATAGCGGAATCGATGTCCTGACGAAGGAAGCGGCGGTGTCCGCCCGGGGTTCGGAAGGCCGGGATCTTGCCCTGGTTCGCCCACCGGGTCACCGTTGTGGGGCTCACGCGGAAGAGCGTGGCGACTGCGGCTGGGGTCAAGGTCTGCCTGGTCTCTGGCATGAGGCGGGTTCCTGACGAGGAGCCACGTTCGGCCATAGACTTCCCATCACTGTTCGATCGGGACATGGTCCGGCCCTTTCACCGCGGTGCCCTGCGGGAGATGACGGCCCAGACGGTGAGCGGCGAGCCCTGGACGCCCAGGAACCCACAGCGTCGGCTGAGTCGCTCCACCAGGGCGAGGCCGCGCCCGTGTTCCAGACCGGCGTCGACCTCGTTCACGTGGGGAACGGTGGGAGGTGCTCCGTACCGGGGCCCGGCGTCCGTGACAGCGAGACGGATCACGTTGTTGCCGAGGCAGGCCAGTGTGACCGTGAAGTGGCCACCCTGGCCTGAGGCCGAATGTTCCAAGGCGTTGGTCACCAACTCGGAGAGCAGCAACTCAAGGACATCGGCGTCCTCTCGCGGGAGACCGGTGACCGACCGCGCCCAACAGCGAGCCACACTGACCTGCGACGGGGCGTGCCCGAACCTCGCGGCGTGACGCCGACCGGCCTCCCCCAGCTGGGGCATCGAGGAGTAGCCGGGTACGCGACGCGGCAGCATTGGTGACGCCTCATCACCCGCCCGTTTGCTCCATTTCGTTCTTTCTATAACGTTCACCCGCGTTACGGCCGTCATGCGCGCCTCGATCACCTGAGTCGTAGGGCTGTTCCCTTCGTCCTTGCACCTTCGATCGAACCCTGAAGCCAATGACAAGTCACCGGGTGCGCGGACATGGTTTCTATGCCACTGACACCACCCCTGAACTGCTGTTTTGCCAGGGAGACATGCCTTCTTATGTCCGTGTGGGACGCACCTGTGGCGATGACCCGGTTGCGGCCTTCGCTGATTCGGGCAATCTGGATAGCGAGCCCGAGGAGAGCCGCATGAAGTGGACGAAAGCCCAGCTTCGGAAACTGCGCGATCAGATGCGCGAGCAGGGCCGCACCAACGACGAGATCGCCGACGAGATCCGCATCCGCTACGGATGCTCACCGCTGGCGGCCTATCGCCACATGCACGGATGGAGCCAGGCCGAAGCGACCGAGCGCTACCGCGATTCCGCCGCTGGCCTGCCCTTGGACCAGGCGGGCCTCAGTCGGCTGGAACTCTGGCCGGAAGTGGGTGGGCGGGCGCCGCAAGCAGCCCAAGTCGTTGCGTTGGCAACGCTGTACGGCACCTCTCCCCGAAGGCTGCTGACCCCTGAGGGGTTCGACAAACTCAGCGAACACGAGCGAAACGTCCTGAAAAGGGTGGGAAGTCAGCTCGACTCACCCAGGATCCCCCAGAACGACCTTCACCAGACGCACTCCCCCGTCAACGGTGAGATCAGATCACTACCTCCGGAAAGGCAGATCGACATGGCCGCGAAACGCGCGATGAGGTTCGGAGCGATGGCGGAGGGGACGAACGTGGGGGTGGAGACCATCCAGGAACTCTTCGATGAGGTGTCCAGGCTCGCGAGTGCCTACCCCCGCTCCCCACTCCACGAGGTCCTGGGTGATCTGATCGAGGCCCAGGATGTGGCGTTCATGTTGTTGGAGGGACGGCAGCGCCCCAACCAAACCAGGGACCTGTACCTGCTCAGCGGCCTGTTGAGCATGATGCTCGCCAAGGCGAGCCATGACCTCGGCGATCCGCACGCCGCGATGAAACAGGCCCGAACCGCGTTCATCTGCGCCGACAACGCCGACCACGACGGGCTGCGGATCCGGGTACGCACCCAGCAGAGCCTGATGGCGTACTGGGCGGGATGGCCCACAGAGGCCGCCCGGTATGCCGAGCTGGCGCGTGGCCTGGCGACCGAGCACACCGGCACAGCCGCTATCTGGCTCATGTCCCAGAGCGCCCGCACGTGGGCGTCACTGGGCAACGGGGAGCGGGCGCTCAACGACCTACAGGAAGCCACCGCCCTGCGCGAGAGGCTGGGCACGGACGACCTGGACGAACTCGGCGGACTCATGCGCTTCGCGCACTGCCGCCAGCTCTACTACGGAGCTGAGACACAGATCTGGATCCCCGGACGTGAGGAACAGGCCCAGCAGGTCGCACGGGAAGCCGTTCAGCTCTACGAGGCCGCAGCCGCTGCGGGATCAGATGACTGGGCCTACCAGGACGAGGCCGGAGCTCGTGCCGACCTCGGCTACGCTCGAGCATCCCTGGGCGAGATCGAGGGCACCACGGAAGCTCTCCGGCCGGTCCTGGACCTGCCCGCCTCGAAGCGGGTCGCCGGCGTGGTGAACAGCGTCATGCGCGTGCACGGCGCTCTCCGCGGCCCGGACTACACGGGAAGCAGGACCGTCTCCCGGATCCGACAGGAGATCGAGGCCTACAGCAGGACTCCCGTCTCGGTACTGACCTCGGGCCGCTAACCTGCCAGGCATGCGCCCAGTCGAATTCTCCAGTGACAGGCTCACCCTCCGCGAACTGCGCCCCACCGACGTCGACGACCTGCTCCGTGTCTACGGCGACCCGGAAGCCGTCCGGCACCTGTCGTTCACACCGCGCACGAGGGAGCAGTGCGCCGCCATCATCGAGGCCGCGGTCGCCGACGCCGAACAGGAGGACAGGAGCGTGTACATGCTCGCTGTCGCGCACGAGGACCGTCTGGTCGGCAGCGCCCGCCTGGGAGTGGACGAGCGCCCCCACAGCGCGCAGATCGGGTTCGCCCTCCGGTCCGACATGTGGGGGCAGGGGTTGGGCGACGAGCTCGTCGGACTTCTGTTCCGTCTCGGCTTCGAGGATCTGGGGCTCAAACGGATTTGGGGTGCGCGTTCGCCGGAGAACCATGCCTCCGAGCGCGTCATGCTCAGGGCCGGGATGGTGGAGGAAGGACGGATCCGTCGGCACTTGTGGACCCGGGACGCCTGGCGCGACTCCATCGTCCACTCGATCCTGGACGACGAATGGGCTCCGAACTCACCGACACGCAAGGTATAGGTCGCCCTGGAGCCACTGCCCCGGATCGAGTGACGGGAGGCGATCCCGGCACACCCCAGGACTTCCACCACACCAAGCCCGAGACACTACGCCGCGTGCGGCGTGAAGTACGGACGTTCCACCTGGTCGGCGATAGTGAACTCCTCGAAGGTGACGTCGGTCAGGACGCGGAAGAGGCACTCCGAGGCGGACATCGGCAAGCGCTGCCAAGAGCTGGCCTCGGTCCGCGCCACCACCGGCCAGTCCTCCGGCGGCACCTCGGCGTCGGCGGCCCAGTAGAACTCGATGGCTGTCACCGACATAGCCCAGGGAATCAGGCCCTGTCCACCCGGACGGTAGAGACCGTACGGGTTGAAGCTGTCCCGCGTGAACGGATATTTTTCCAGTGTTCGCCACAGCGACGCCAGATTATCCACTATCTGCGAGTCGGCGCCCCCCGGCGCACCGTACACATGCAGATACTCGCTGAACTCCCCCACCCCGAAACACCGGCAGAGCTCCTTTTAGTCGGCGGGAAGCGCCGTGCCCAGGCGCGACTCAATCACGTCCCACGCGATGTCGACGTCTATCGACCGCCACTCGACGGCGTCGGCGATCCTGCTGACCCACGACACGGCACCTCCCTGAGAGCGCCGTTCAGGATACGCGAAAGATCAGTCCTCAAAACCTTCGATTCGATACTCAATATCCGGCCACCCGAAGTGTTCACGGTAGGGAAGACTTTGCCTGGAATCGACCAGGAAGCTAAGCATCTTCTCAACTCCCCACGGGAAGAAGTAGCAGTCCCGGTAATCTGTCACCACTACTTTCCAATTGTTAGGCTGGCCACCCACATACCAACACATCGACATGTCTGAATCCGTGTCGGCCCACTCGATAAGACTGTCGATCGAAATGGAATTCACACCTTGTGGAATTGCCCAAGGAAAAGAATTCTCTCGATCCACACTGACCTCGGGAAACCCTAGACCCAGGAAGTGATCCTGGAGTTCTCGAATCCGCGAGAGAACACCCTCTGGCGAGTTCACTAGAATCATCCCCGAGAACTCAAAGCCACCATGAGAATTCATGAGATTCTTGTAGTCATCCGGAAATCCGCTCCCCAGTTCACTCTCCAGGGAATTCCAGTCAATATTTCTCTCGGTCGACATTCTCCACTCCCCAGTAGAACTCCCAGTTTTCAGGCGATCTGTACCTGACATTATCGCAGTGGCCACCCGGAAGCACAACAGGATGCCGAACATTGGGGATACAGACGTCTACGTACATTCCCCGACTGCCAGCAGCTTCGATGTGGTAGAAATCGGGCATCGATTCTTGCTCTGTGAGATACACGGGCGTGTTCATGTATACGACAATCTCACCAGACCTTACCGAATCTACCAGCATGTTCTCATACTTCACCATGGCTTCATTGGTGTTGCGATGACAGGTAGAAAGATTTTCCCTGATCCTTCCATTGCCCCCAGCCTGCCTAGGGATGTAATGGCACCTGTTGAAGGGATACTTGTTGTTCAGGTTCTTATCCCTACTCTGACCATACCGAGGCCACCCCTCTGGCCGGATCGAACTATCTGCCGCAGAGCCTCCTTCGAGGCCTTCAGCGTTGCAGTAAAGCGCAAGCCCTCCGTTTGAACGCACCCCCCTAGGGCCACTCAAAGGGGCATAGATTTTTCTGTTCCTCTGACAATCATACTCAAGATCGTCAAAGTCGACTGGGCCGCCAGTTGCGGGAGACGTGTTGAACGCCCACATCAAGTCGAAATCCCACTTTAGGCCAAAGTAGGAATCATTGACTTCAACCGAGTCTTCGTATGTGAGTTCCTTGACCGAACGGGTGAACGAGTCGTCGACGAACTGATCGTACTCAGAGTCCGTGACCTCTTCGGTGACCGGGCGTTCGTGCTCAGTCGCGAGGATTGCTGCCAGGATCACGCGCCACGGTGGTGGAGGTGGCGGCAAGGGAACCGGAGGCGTCTTTTCGGAACCTCCACCCCAATACCAGCCCTTGCCGGAAACTCCCACAGGCCAGTTGTAGACAGGGTCATTGTAACCTGGCCCTTTATTCACGGAAAGTCGACCCGGATACTTCGAATAGAAAGGCAGCTTTCCGCGGCCAGGTTTCGGATAACACGTCTTCACGCAGACGTCATCTGCTGCCGTTGTGCCCGGTGTAGCGATGACGATCGCACCTGCAAGACCAACAACGAACGCGGCGCTCGCGCTCGCGGCAGCCGCAGCACGAATTGCCGCAGCACGTGCCGCACGCCGCGCTGCACGTTCCGCCTCTCTTGCGACGTACCTCTCCATCTCTCTGATGCCCTGGGAGATGTACTCCCGACTGGGAAGAAGATCAGGCCAGTGCCCGCTCGGGTCCACGGCGGTCAGCGGAGTGCCGTTGCCGTAGGTGTACCGGTTGGCCTGGATGGACGGGGTCGGGTTCAGGGTCCAGCTGTCCCTGGAGGAGAACCCACCGGTCGTCGGGTCGTACCAGCGGGCGTGCATGTTCACCCGTCCGGTGTCCGGGTCGGTGTACTCCCCCTGGTAGCCGAGCGACCCCGTGGACCCCGCCTGATCGGTGACCTCACCGAAGGGCGTGTAGGTACGCGATCCCGTGACCGTCCCGGTGGTCGGATCCACGGCCGCGATCACGTCACCGTGCGCGTCAGTGATGGTGACCATGGCGCCCGTGCCGTCAGCGGCAGTCGTGGCCAACGGCGCGCCGCCGAGGTCGCGGGCGATGAGCTCACCGGCGACGTAGACCGCGTTGTTGCTCTGGTCGGCGTAGCGCACGCTCTGGCCACCGCGTTGGATGAGCCGGTTCAGGGCGTCGTAGACGTAGCCGACCTCACCGTCGCTGATCATGCGTCCACGGGCGTCGTAGGTGAACGCCGTGGTGGTGTCGTCGGACTCCGTGGTCTGGGCCAGGGTCCCTCTGGCGGTCCAGGTGTAGTCGGTCCCCGCAGCCGTGATGAGGCGGTTGCGCTCGTCGTAGGTCGCGCTGTCCCCACCGGCGGAGGTGCGGTTGCCTGAAGCGTCCCAGGTGTAGTCGGTGACCGTGTCGTCCGGAGCGGTCCAGCTGGTCAGACGACCCGCCTGGTCGTAGGTGTAGGTGTTCTCTCCTGCTCCGGCGACACCCGTAGTGGTCTTGCCGGTGAGCCTGCTGGCGTCGTCGTAGGAGTAGGCGACCGAGACGACCGGCACCGGCCCGGGAGCGACGGTGGAGTCACTGGTCAGGCGACCCTGGGCGTCGTAGCCGAACGAACGCTCCACGGCCGTGTTTCCGTAGACGATGCTGTCCAGACGGCTGGCACTGTCATAGGAGTACTGATGATTGATGCCGGTGAGCGGGTCGACGGCACTGGACAGACGCCCTGCGGTGTCGTAACTGAAGGTGGTGGTGCCCGCCGCGTCGTCCCGCCGGGTGAGTCGGCCGTCCGCGTCGTAGGCGAACGAGGCGGTACCGGACACGCCGTCGGCGGTGAGGATCTGTCCCCGGTCGTTGTAGGTGTAGGTGTTACCGCCCACCGCCGTGGGCCGTCCGGCCAGGTCGTAGCCGAAGCTGTCGGTTTGGGTGGTCGCTTCGGCGCCGCTGCCGCTGACCTCGGTGATCCGTCCCAGCGCGTCGTAGCTGGTGCTCTGGACGACACCGCCGGGCTTGTGCTCCTCCACCGGCTGCCCGTCCGCGTCGTAGACGGTGGTCCAGGTGCGGTCGGCCAGGTCCGGGTGGGCGTCGGTGGACGATTCGACCACCGATTCCAGCAGGCCGTGCGCGGTGAAGGTGTACCACGTGGTGTTGCCCCGCCCGTCGGTGAGGCGGGTCCGGTTGCCCCCGGCGTCGTAGCCGAAGGTCGTGGTGATGGACGTGGTGTCGTCGACCGGTTCGGTGAGAGTGGTGACCCGGCCGATCGGATCGTACGCCCTGGTGGTGGTGTGGCCCAGGGCGTCGGTGACCGCGACGGGTCGCGAGTCGGCGTCGTAGCCGCTGCTCGTGGTCGCCAGGGCGGCCCCGGAAGCGTCCTCGACGGTGGTGTCGGTGGGACGTCCCGCCAAATCGTAGGAGGTGCGGACGGTGGTGCCCGCAGGGTCGGTGACGGCAGTGGTCAGGCCGGTGGGGCCGTAGTCGTAGGTGGTGCTCTGTCCGGCCGCGTTGGTCTGTGTGACGGGTTGGCCGGAGGCGTTGCGGTCGGTGGAGGTCGTGACGCCGGAGGGGGTGGTGGTCGAGGTGAGGTTTCCGACGTCGTCGTAGGTGTAGGCGGTGGTGTGGGCGGCGGGTGTGGGCTGGCGTTCGATCTCGGTCAGGGTGATCTGACGGCCGAGGTCGTCGTAGGTGGCCTCCGTGCGCGCACCAGTGGGGCCGGTCACCGAGAGCTGCTCACCCAGGAGGTCGTGGGTGAGAGTGGTGACCGGTGCGGTCGCACCCGCCTCGGCCGGGGGTTCGGTGATGCGGGCCAGGTTGCCGAGCTGGTCGTAGGCGTACGTGGTGGTGCCGCCCAGCGGATCGGTCTCGGAGGAGATCCGTCCCGCGCTGTCGTAGGTGGTAGAGACGGTGGGCGTCAGTGCGGTGCTGGAACCGGCGGGGGTGTAGTCGGGCAGGATCGTGCTGACCGGACGCCCCACGCCGTCATAAGAGGTGTGAACAGTGTTTCCGCGTTCGTCCTGTTCGTGGGTGAGCTCGCCGAAGGCGTTGTACCCGAAGGTCGTGGTGGGTCGTGCTGTGACCGCGTCGGTGTTCCATTCCTCGACGGTGACGGCCGGGCTGCGGCTGGTGGTGAGGTTGCCCAGGACGTCGTAGGTGTGGTCGGTGGTGGCTCCGCCCGGGGTGGTTTCGGAGAGCACCAGGCCGCGCTGTTCCACCACGCGGGTGGTGGTGAGGTCCTCTGTGCCGTTCTCGACGGTGCGGCTGGTCCAGGCTCCGGTGGCGTCGCGCTGGTAGGTGACCTTCTCGGTGCGGGTGCCCCCGGATCCGGTGAGGGTTTCGGTGAGGACCGCGCCGGTGGCGTCGTAGGTGTAGGCGGTGCGGCGGGCCAGCCCGTCCGGGTCGAGGACGGTGGCGGTGGTCAGACCGGCGGCGTCGATCTCGTAGGCCGAGGTGGCCGTGCCGTTGCCGGTGGTTTCGCGGGTCAGGTTGCCCGCGGCGTCGTAGGTGTAGAAGCCCAGGACGATGTCGCGGGTGGAACCGTCCTGTTCCCGGAAGCCGACGCGAGTCTCCTGGGCGAGCAGGCCGTCGTCGTAGTAGGTGTACCGGGTGGTCCGGCCCATCGCGTCGGTGTGTTCGGCCAGGCGGCCCACGGGATCGTAGGCGTAGGAGTCCAGGACGACGTCGGTGGCGGTCTGCGGGTTGTCGGGGTGGCCGGTGTAATCGGTCAGGACCACCTCGGCCAGGTCACCACCGGGGGTGTAGGAGTAGCGGAGGACCTCACTGCCCGCCGTCGTGCGGGTGGCCTGGTTGCCGTAGGCGTCGTAGGTGTAGGTCTCCTTCTGGTCCTCGGCGTCGGTGGTCGAGGCGAGTCGGCCGTGGTCGTCGTAGGTGTGGGTGGTGGTACGGGGTTCGTCGACGCCTTCGAGGTCGGTGACGGTCTCGGTCAGGACCCGGCCGTCGGCGTCGTAGGTGTAGGTGGTCGAGACCTGGTGGGCGGCTCCGGTGACGGCGTTGGTGGTGGCCGGTCCGGTCGTGGAGAGGAGGCGGGAGGCACCGTCGTAGGTGTGAGTGGTGGTGATGCCGCCCGGGTGGTCGTCCGTGACGACGGTGCTGGAGGTCTCCCGGCCGAGGGCGTCGTAGGTGTGGGAGGTGACCAGGCCGTTCGGGGTCGTCACCTGCGCCAGGTCGCCGGTGGCGTAGTAGGTGTAGGAGGTGGTGCCGCCCTTGGCGTCGGTGGCGGTGAGCAGGAGTCCGGCCGGGACGGTGCCGCCGTCGACCGCGGCCTCGGTGCCGTCGGTGAAGGTCTGGGTGGTCGACCGGCCCTCGGGGAAGGCACTGGTGGCCGGGGTGGTGGTGGCGACCCGGTCGCCGTGGGAGTTGTAGCCGTAGGTGGTCAGGTACGTGTCGTCGGTCGACCCGTTGGATCGGGCCTCGCGTTCGGCGATCAGCTGGTCGTTGCGCGGGTCCAGCGGATCGTCGGTGTTGAGGAAGTAGTCGTAGTAGCTGGTGGAGCAGGACTGTTCGTCGGCCGCGTCACGGCAGGTGGACTGGGAGACTTTGTTGCCGCGCTCGTCGTGACCGGTCCGGGTCACGGTGCCGTCCGGGGCGGTGGTGGCGGCGAGGAAGCCGCCGGTGTCGTAGGCGAAGGCGGCGGTGTTGCCGGACACGTCCGTCTGTGAGAGCAGGCGGTGGCCGTTGAGCGGGTCGTAGGTGTAGCTGGAGTCGCGGTCGTCGGGGTCGGTGACGGTCACCGTGACCGTCGGGTCATCGGCGGTCGCCTCCTGCTCCTCGCTCTCCTCCGCGACACCGGTCAGGGTGTGGTCGGAGACCTGGTAGGTCGCGCCGCCCGAGTCTGTGTACTCGCTGACGCGGTCATGGACGGCGTCGTGGGCCAGCTGCACCTGGGTGCGTCCGCTCGGGAGGGTGGTCTCCGTCAGCTTCTGGGAGAGCGTGCCCGCCGCGTGGTGTTCGGCTACGGTCTGGGCGCCCAGGGGGCGGCCGTAGACGGCGATCTCGTCGATGTCGCCGGAGAAGTAGGAGATGTCGCCGCTGGCGGTGGGCCAGTCGGTCCAGTAACCGGCACCGGCGTAGACGTAGCGCTGGTCGTCCTGGGAGATCTGCCCCTCGGCGGTGCCGACCCGGGCACCGTCCAGGTACAGCGACTGGGTGCTGCCCGCCGCGGTGAGGGCGGCGTGGTGCCACTGCCCGTCGTTGACGGCACCGGTGGAGGTGATGGGGGCGGTGGTGCCGTTGGCGAACTGCCCTCGCAGCTTGCCGTCAGTGCCGACGTAGAGGGCGGGTGTGTGCGAACCGGGGGTCGCCTCGTCCAGGGTGTGGTCCTGGTAGCTGAACAGCACCCCGTCGCCGGTGGTGCGGAACCACAGTTCGACCGTCAGGTAGGGGGTCTGGGTGACGAGCCAGTCCGACAGCCGCACGTGGGAGGAGGTGCCGTTGAAGGTCGCCGCGGTCTCGGGGCTGCCCTGCAACGCCCCCGTAGTGCCGAGTTGGACGTCCTGGTAGGTACCGGTGTGCTGGTCGTCGTCCAGGAGCAGGTCGCTGGTGGCGTCACCGGAGCCCTCGTCCTCGCCGAGTCGCCAGTAGGCGACCGGCCCCGCGTCGTGGACGACGGTGCGGTAGTGGGAGCCGTCGGTGTAGGTGTAGCTGGTGCAGGAGCCGTCGGCGTCCTCGGGCCCGCAGACCTGAGTGAGCCGGTCGCCGTCGTAGGTGTAGGTCCACATCAGCGGTTGGGCGCCGCTTTCGGGGGCGTCCGTGGTGACGGTGCTGACCCGATCGCCGTCCCAGGTGAAGTGCAGGCTGCGGCCGCCGGGGTTGCTGACGTCGGCCAACGTGCCGCCAGCGGCGTAGTCGAAGGACTGCGCGCGCCCGCGGAAGTCGGTGACCTCGATGATCCGACCGTCGGAGTCGAAGACGTAGGAGGTCTGGTTCCTGTCGCTCAGGCGCCATCCGCCCTCGGTCGTGGCGGTGAGGGTCGCGAAGCTGCCGAACGGGGGCGCGTAGGTGCCGTCGGGGTTCTGTCCGAACCGGACCTGCTGGCCGTGCGGGTAGGTGACGACGACGTTTCCGGTTCCGTCGCCGTCGGGCTCTACGCGCATGTCGAACCGGGTGCTCCAGCCGGAACCGAAGATGTTGTCGGTACGCGGGTCACGGCTGTTGTAGGTGCGGGTGATGGACAGTGCCGGTCCGACGGCGGAGATCTCGGCGTCGGTGGCGGTGGTGGTGTAGTTGCCGATCAGCGGGTCGACGTCGCGTCCCGCGCCACTGAGGCCGACACCGCCCAGGTGGCGGGTGATCGCGGGCTGTTCGACGGCGGTGACGACGGGGAAGTACGGGCTGGCCGGGCTCGTCTGGGTTCCCTCCCGGGTCTGCACCCGCCAGTGGAACTGCTGACCCCAGGCCAGGGTGTCCGCGGGAACGCCCCAGGTACGGGCGTCCTGCCATCCGGAGTCGACGCAGTCGGTGGGGTCGCCGGAGGTGTCGGTGTCGGCGCAGACCTCGAACCAGTACTCCAGGGTGGCACCAGCGGGCCAGTCGTCGATGCTCTCGGCGTCGGCGAAGAGGGTCGGGGTGAGGCTGCCGACCTGGCCGCCCGGGCGGGGGTAGACGTCGTTGATCCGGGGACCGACGTCCTGTGAGGTGACGCCGGCCGCGGAGACGGGCACGCTCTGGTCTGAGAGCCAGGTCTGGTCGCGCAGCCTCTGCATGTCGAAGTTGAGGATGTACTCGCCCGGAGGCAGCGAGGGGACGCGGGCGTCGAGGGTGGCCGAGTCGCCGGGGGTGAGCCGTTCGTTCAGTCGGGTGAAGGCGACCGCCTCCAGGAGTTCTCCGGTGTCCTTGTCCCGGACACGGGTGCCCAGCCGTAGTTCGTTCCAGCCCTGGGGTTCCCAGTCGAAGGCACCGAGGTTGGTGACGGTCACGTCGACCTCGCCGCCCTGGCCGCCGGTCACCGGTTCGGTCAGGGAGCCGACGTCGTAGGAGGCGCCCCACGCGCTGTGGGTGATAGCCAGGTAGGGCGGGTTGGCGGACTGTCGGCTGCCGAAGCGCTTCCAGGTGTAGCTGGAGTCGAAGTCGGCCTGGATTGACAGGCCGTGGTTGGCCTCGGATCCGTCGACCCATCCCTGGACCAGGTCGACGCCGTTCTTGCCGAGGTCGATGGTCTCCCATTCCGAACCGCCGCAGGTCTCGCCGTGGGCGAAGGACTCCGCAGCGACGGCCGAGCTGTCGGCGGAGGGCCGGTTGTTCCAGGTGACCGTGGTCGCCGACCACGACTCGGTGACTTGGTGGACACGGACCTCGCGCGGGTCGCACTGGGCCGACCAGTGGTTGAACAGCACGAGATCGGCGTTGAGGATGAACCGGTTGTCCAGCTGACTGGTGACATCGCTGAACTTCAGGTAGCTGATGGCCCTGCTGGAGCCACCGTTGTAGCTGCCGACCTTGAGTTCGTCGTCGCCGCTGTAGTTGGTGGTGGGCCAGTCGTCCTGGACGTAGGAGTCCCCGTTGGTGTCGATGTCGGCCACACTCGGGTCCACCTGGACGGGGTAGACGCGGTCGGGGTCGTCGAGCCAGGCGTCATCGAGGACGACGATGAGGGACCACTGGCCGCTGTTCTCCTCCAACCGGTAGGCGACGTCACCGGAGACGGCGGGTCCACCGGTTTCGGGGTCCTGGGAGGAGTCCTCCATCCACCCGGTGGGGATGACCGCCTGCTCCTGCCCGTCGGCGTCCCGGAAGACGACGGCTCCCTGGTCGTCCAGTTCCGGGGTCAGGCCGTTGAGTTCGAGGGGGAAGACCCACTCCCGGGGAGCGTCGGGCGAGTGCAGGATGATGGTCTCCTTGACCATCCCGGGCCCGGCCTGGAGTGTCAGGTCCGCGTCGGGCCGGACATCCTCGTAGTGGACGGTGTCGTCCTGGACGCTTCCGACGACGTCGGAGGCGCCGTCCACACCGAACGTGACACTGTGCTCGCCGTCCTCGCTCACGCCGAGCGCGACCAGATCCGGGGAGTCCCCCTCGGAGGAGACAGTGAGGTCGGTCTCCTCCGCCGCCATGGCCAGGCGCGTCCCGTCGCCGCTGCTCAGGTTCTGCGCGCCGCTGGCCTCAGCATCGGGGACCAGTGTTGTGTCGATCTCCTGCCAGGTACCGTCCTCGTCCCGGAAGTGCACCGGTTCGGGGTAGACCTGCGTGGTGGTGGTGCCGTCGGGGTTCTCGAACTCCTTGCTCCAGCGTGTCCGCTGCTCCGGCAGTTCCACGCTGAGTTCCGGGTCGAAGCCCGAGCCCTCGGTTGCGGTGGAGGTGTCGGACTGCTGTGTGAACTCCTGCGGCTCGATCTCCGGCTCGATCGGAGCGAACGGCGCCGCGTCCCCTGCCAGCGGTAGAGCATCCTCGTCGACAGCGAGGTCTCCCGCGTCGACGCTGTTGGGTCCGGTGGCGTCGGTCTGTTCGGTGGACACCTCGTGCTCACGCCCTGAGGCGCTTCCGCTGAGTTGTTCGGGACCCTCTGGGGTTTCGGCGGGAACGGGCGCCACGGCCGCGTTCTGAGCCAGAGCTGGCTGTGGCACCAGGCTGAGCACCAAGGAAAGAGCCACGGCACTGGTCAGCCACGGCGTCCAGGTCCGCTTGTCCAAGATTCCGCCACGGCGCGACGCGTGCACGAGGCTCCCTCGCTCGAAAACCAACAGCAACGAGTCGGCCTCATGAAGTGACGAGGCCGACTCGATAGAACCCGGACACCGTAGAACAAAATTAATGAATGTTGAGTAACTCGTTGATAACGAGAGGAAAGTAACAAAAAGATATAAATATCTACAAACCTCGTGATCAACGCGAGACGCAAGGTGGTTATGGTTCCGCCGTTCACCCGATTCGGCTGAAGGGGACCGATGAAGCGCAAGGGCTCTCAGCTGCCCACCTCGACGAAGTGGCTCGCAGCCGCAGCAGGGCTACTCCTGCTCGGTGGCGTGGGCACCTACGCCCTCGTCGCGGGCACCAGCGATCCCCGCGCGGAGTCCTTCGATTTCAACGGTGACGGGTTTCCCGACCTGGCCGTCGGGCTTCCCGGAGACACCCTGGGCGGCGACCCGAACGCGGGATCGGTCGCCGTCGCGACGGGCAGCGTCACCCGGCTCATCGGAACCAGCTATCTCCTCAATCAGGACTCAGCGGGAGTCGCGGGCGCACCGGAGGAGGGCGACAGTTTCGGCCAGGCGTTGACCAGCGGAGACTTCGACGCCGACGGGTACGCGGACCTCGCGGTCGGCGCCCCCTTCGAGGCCGTCGGAGAGACCGAGGGGGCTGGCTACGTCACCATCCAGTACGGCAGCGGTTCGGGACTCATCAACGACCGCAGCCAGTCCGTCCACGAGGACAGCGCGGGCATACCCGGGACTGTGGTCAAGGACGAGATCTTCGGATACTCCCTGGCCACCGGAGACCTCAACAGCGACGGATACGACGACCTCGCCATCGGACAACCGCTCGACTCCGCGAACGGGAAACCGAACGCCGGCACAGTCCGCGTCATCTTCGGGTCGGTCTCCGGACTCGACATGAGCACGACGATCTCGATCGACCAGCTGACCGCGAACGTTCCCGGCGTCCCGGAGTCCGACGACCGGTTCGGTGAGCAGATCGCCATCGGCGACATCGACGGAGACGGCAAGGACGACCTGGTGTCCGGGACGATCGGCGAGCAGATCTCCCGGAGTTCGGACCGTGGATCCATCCACGTGCTGCTGGGACCCTTCACGGATGCTCCGGCCGGCTGGGACACCATCAACTCCGCCGATGTCGACGGCATCGGCGAGTTCTCCGGAAGTGCCCTGGCCCTCGGCAACTTCAATGACGACCCCTACCTCGACGTCGCGGTCGGAGTCTCCGACCAGAAGGTCGGTGAGGACGGCGCGGCCGGAAGGCTGGCGGTGTTCCACACGAGCGCCGACGGCCTCTCCCCTGCCAATGTCGAACTCATCGACCAGGACACGCCCGGGGTTGCGGGTGGCCCGGAGCCGGAGGACTACTTCGCCGCGGACCTGGCGGCGGGTGATGTCGACGGAGACGAGATCGACGACCTGGTGGTGGGGATGCGCAGTGAGGCCATCGGCAGCGCGACCGGCTCAGGAGCGGCCTTGGTCCTGTTCGGAAATGCCACCGGCGGTCTCGCGGCCGCTGACTCGGTGTGGATCGACCAGGATGTCACCGGAGTTCCCGGTGTCGTCGCTGAGGACGACCACTTCGGGTGGACCGTCGGCGTGCTCGACATGAACGGGGACGGGCTCGCGGAGCCCCTCATCGGGGCACCGGGGAACAGCCATGGCACAGTCACACTGCTGGAGATGGAACGGGGCTCCATGCTCTCCGCAACGGCTTACTCCCAAGCCGATCTCGAACTCGAAGCGGGATCTGGTGAGGACGCCTTCGGTATCGCCCTGCCCAAGTAGGAGAGAGACACTACCCCAATTCCCCCATGGCATTTGCTTCGCCACCGAAATGGGTTTCGGGTGTCCGCCGTCGGGAACGTCACTGGGAAGTTGGGACACCACGTTGTGGCTCAGGTGTTCCGGAACCCCGGGGTTCCCGGTGGTCTTCCGAGTTCTCGGACGGCAGGACGCCCTTTGATCGAATCGGAGCAATTCGGGGCTTACGACGACGAAACACACTCCTCCCCGAAGAATTCTCAGTCATTGGCCGTAACGGGGCCCGTCGTGCGCCCCGAAGGGACACGCCTTCCCACCGAACGCGGCACAACGCCTCATAACCGAGCGGCTGCCTCCCCTCATTTCCTGCGGATTCTCGTGCATTCGCGGTTCAGTCCACATGGTGACCGCAACTGAAGTCCCACCAGTCACCCCCAGAGCAGACAGGGCCCTGACCAGCGCAAATGAGCGACGTTCAGAGCCGTCCGCGTGCGCGGACATGCACCGGCGAGTGCACAGGGATCAGGATCCGGCCGTTGGGCGTGCTCATGACACCCCGCTGACCATGACAAACGTGGGTGCCGACGCGAGATTGGCCCGAATACACCACACAACCCCGGATCACCATCCAGGGCGGCTCCTCGCCGCCCCGGGCTGCTCGGCCGACTGGCGTGACGAAACCAGTCGGCAGCCGCATCCGGACACACCGATCCTGTCTGGTTCAAAGTTCGTTACGATACCGCGCACCCCGAAGGCAAACCGGGGCATGGCTCATATTTCCTCGCCGAAAGGACTGCATGCAGACCCCCCGAAGGCGTATGGCCGCTATTCTCGGTCTGACCGTGGCGGTCTCACTCGGAACCGCCAGTGTGGCGGCGGCCCTGGTCACAGACAACATGTTCCCCACGGCCAATACCGCCAACGACTGTTACGACCAGGATCCGGAAGACTTCGGTAACGCGGCATGCCGCACCGACAACGCCAACACCTACTACTACATGGACAGCGCAGGAGCGTACGAGCTGGAAAGTCCCGACCGCAACGCCGTCTACCAGGCCATGGGCTATGACTACGCCCCCACCGACCTGTACATCGTCTACGACGACACCCCCACGTTCTCCGGGACCGGGGAGACCGACATCATCTACCAGGAGGGCCGGGTCGACACGATGCCGCCCAACGTCCTGGGCGTCACGTGGTGCAACGACGCGGCCGGTCCCATCAGCGACGAGTGCGACCAGCAGTACGTGCGGATCCGGGGCAACGGCACCTACGACCGGGGCTTGGCCTGCCACGAGACCGGTCACGCGGTGGGCCTCCAGCACGGATACCTGTCCTCCCCGCGGCTGTCCAACTCCGACTCCCGATTGGGGTGTCTGGTGACCGAGCCCAGCGACGGAGCGCCCCTGGGCTCGCACAACCGCGACATGATCAACGCCACGTACTAGCAAGGAGGACCCCTTCATGACCGACATCGGCAAGCGCGCGTGGGCGTTCACCGCTGCGGGCGTGGGCGTGACCGCCGCTGCGGCCACGGTCGGTTTCACTACCCTGGCCTCTGGGCCCGACCCCGACGAACTACCCCTCACCAACGCCAGTGCTTCCTATCGCAGACCGGGGGCCACAGCCCAGGACTGGGTGACCTACGCCGACCACGTGATCCTGGCACGCGCCGTGGACCAGGAGGTCCAGGAGCCGACGCCGATCGAGGTCGAACGCGGGGAGGGGATGGTCGGTCGCACCGTCACCCTGGAGGTACGGCGGGTTCTGTGGTCAGCGCCCGACCCGGCACAGCCTGCCCCCGAGGTCTACGAGTACCCCACATGAGGATTCGTGTTCTCCGGCGGTGTGGACGAGATGAGGCCGGTCGGCACACAGGATGAGCCGCGTGTGGAGGTGGGGCACGACTACGTCATCGCGATCGACTGGGAGGAGGCACGCTGCACGCCGGGCGATGAACCCCAACCGGCGATGTGGATGGGGCTGGACAACAACTCGGTGGTTCCGGCGGACGACGGTGTGGTCGGCAACGGTGAGAGCGGGGGACGTGTGTCCTCGGCGCAGGATCGCCGTAACTCACCCGAGCCGCTGTTGCGAGGCGAGGGGACCTTCGAGGGCCGGATGACCGGCTACACGGTCGGGTCGCTGGCCCGTGAGTTGGCCCAGGCCGAGCCGCACGCGAATCCGAGGAACTATGACGATCCGCCCCACGCTTCGACGCTGGCGCAGGAGTCGCCTCCTGAGGGTGAGATGGACGAGGCTCTACCCGAGGGCGTGACCCCGCAGGATCTGGTCGAGGCCACGCCGGAGGACACCTCGTGCGCTGAGTAGAGCCGGACTTCCCACCCACCAGCGTCTGTCACGTACATGGTCCCACCGCCCCGAACACGCGTCCGAGGCCCAGTGACAGAGCCGTTGTGGCGCACCCATGGGGGTGCACGAAATACCCCATGGACGTGCACCCTCCGGGTGCACACTCCCCAGCGGAACGCGGGGCAACGCGGCACAACTGAGCAGCCACCTCCCCCTCTACCTGCGAATTCTCGCGTTTTCCCAGGTCAGGACACTTGTCGACCCCAGTTCAAGTCCCGCCCCTCACCCCAGGAGCGCAAGCCCCTGAACTGGGAAAACACAAAGCAATCGAGGAGACCTCCAACCTCGGGGCGCACCAGCGCCTCCTCGTAGACACAGCAGCGGTTCGCTCACGAGTTCAGCGGTGCAGGGCCTCGCGGGCGAACGCCACACCCCGCTTTGTCGGCGCGGAACCCCGGCCGAACGAGCCCCTCGTCCACCCTCCCAGGGTGTCCAGCACCGCCCACGCCTCATAGGCGGCGTCACGAGCCGCCATGGGATCCACCGGCCTACCCTCGCCGACACGCCACCCCATCACGGTCAAGATGTCTGCGACGTCCCCGAGCACGTCCCGGCTCCCCTCGGCCACGAGTAGGAACATCAGCAGGCACCCCCACCGCTCAACCTCAGCGCGGGGTGTGGGCGGCATGCGCTCTGCGAGGTGGTCCCAGAGCGCCCGGGGGTTATCGCGCACCGCCTGACCCGCCTTGGTGAGCAGGATCTGTCCCTTGGACTTGCGCAGCAGGCCCGCCTTCTGCGCGGATTCGCGCAGGTTCAGGACCGGGAGGGTCTGACTCTCGCGGTTGGAACTGCCGATCCACCTTCCTTCCAGCCCCAGGGGTTCTACGGCTTCTCGCACGCTGGTAGGGGGCAGGTATCCGGCGCCGGTGAGTTTGACCCCGTCGTCACCGACGTGCTCCAGCAGCCACAAGTACGGCTTCACCGCCTCCTTGACGGTGGCCGGCCCCAGCTCGTCCCCGTCTCGCGCGGAGGCCTTGGCCGCCAAGACCATCAGGCGGGCGCGCAACATCTGGTTGGGCACGGACTCCAGCAGGTCAGTGATCGGTCCGGGAAGGTGGTCGGGCAGCGGCCCGGACACCGCCGCCAACGCCGTATTGACTTCGTCGATGTCGAACGGGACCGGTGCGCGGTCCGGGTCGGGTTTCTGCCCGTAGAACCGCTGGTACTCGGCGAGCGCTTCGGCGTGGTGCGGGTGCTCGGGGTCGGTGGCGGCGCTGACGAACTCGTACCCGGGCGCGCCTCCGCAGTCCTCGGGCGGAGCAGCCCGCTTACCCGCGGTGCACCTCGCTCTCGGCGCACTCTCTTGGCGGGGAAGGACGGCCTGGAGGGTGAGCAGGTGATCCCAGTCGTCACCGAAGTCGTACAGGTAGGACAGCCGGTCCCCCTTCTCGACCAGGACCTCGTCAAGCCGCACCTGTTCCTCGGGGAGCCCGGGTTTGCCTTCCTGGGCCTCGAACGGGCACAGGTACAGCTCGGCCTCCCTGCTGTAGTAGGAGCCCCCGCTGGCGAACCCGTGCAGGTGGTAGTCCTCCCAGCCGAACGCGGCCTGGAGGATCGTGTGCACCTCGTTGAGGAACAGGTCCGAGTCCAGCTCCAACCTGCGCCACACCGGTGGCTTCGTGCCACTGATCTCCACCCGCACCCGATAGGTTGCTGTCTCCTCCCGGCGGGGACGGCGCCGGGACGGACGCGGCCTCTCCTCGAAGTAGCCGAGCCCGAACGGTGAGCCGTTTCCAGCACCGGATGCGGCGGCACGCAGCAGGTTCTCGAAACCTTCCGGAAGCGGGAGGTCGCCGTGATCGCTCATGGGGGCAAAATACCGTCTCCCCGTCCTCGGCGCGCGGCGAACGGGGCCGCCCTCGGACCAGGCCGGTTCACCTTTCCAGTCCGACCTCGTCCATGCGGCGCTGCAGCCCGCTCTTGCGGCGGTGCCGCTCCCTCATCTCCCGCAGTGGTCGTGTAAAGGCGTCCTGTTCCCCTTCTCGTTCGGCGAGGGCGTACAGGTCCGCCAACAGTGACACGGCCAGGTCGTACTCTTCGGGGAGCTTGGTGTTGATGCGGTCCTCGACCTCCTGCCACACCGCTTCGCCCCGACCGGCCAGGCCCTCCAGGCGTTCCTCCCGGGCCGCGGCGGCTTCCTCTCTGCGCCGTTGTTCCCGTTCGGCCTCCAGCGCGGCCTCCTCTCGTGCCCTCCGGGCCCGGAGTTCCCCGGCAGCGCTCCACAGCTCGCGAACGGTCCGTATGCCCTCCGCGACAGCCGGGCCTCCACGTGCTTCGGCTTGGAAGGCCTGGAGCATCCGGGCCCGCGCCCGGACGGCTTCTCCTTCGACGACAAGCCCCAGGAGGCGGTTCTTCTCCTTGACGGGCAGATTCTCGATCCACCAAGACATCTCCTCCCCCTGGCCGTTTCCGGTCGGCAGAGGCGGGGATGCCTGGGCAGCCACCGACAGTAGGTCCGAGTCGATACGCAGGAATTCCGCTACCGCGCACAAGGGGGCGCTCAGGTCTCCCAGCCCAGCTGGGACCGGCGGTTCCACCTCCCCGTCGTCGAGTTCGTCGTCGACCTGCACCGACAACAGCCATGCGAGGTACAGCAGACGCCGATCGCCTCCCAGCAGTTCCGCGCGTACCGGGGCGATGCCCGCCAGACCCGCTGGGTGCTCGACGAAATCGGCTTCCTCGTCCTGGGAGAGCAGGGAGAGGACGGTACGGCCCTTCGCGGTCGTGGAATACGCGGCCTCGGTGAGCAGATAGGGCTTGATGTCTGCGGGCCGCAGGACCGCGCTCGGGGCGGAGATCATGATCCAACGGGTTCCCCACTCGGCGAAGTAGGCGAATGCGTCGAAGTGGGTACGCATCAGCCGTGCCGGATCGCCGCGAAAGTCACCCCAGTGGTACTCGTTGGTGAACGAGGTCGCCGTGATGCTCGCCCTGGTGGACAGGTCCCGCAGCTGGGCACGCTGGCTCTCGTCCAGCGGCTGGTCCAAGGCGAGGAACTCGTAGTGCTGATAGGCGCTCATGGCAGAGCGGTCCTTCCCTGAGGTCGGTATCGGCGCCCGGTGCTCCACCGGCGTGCGGACCAGGGCACGTTCACCTCTGTTCGCAGCGCTCGGCGCGGATCGCCCCGATCGTTCCGTTGTTCCCAGTCGCGGACGGACCGAGTTCCCAAGGCCGTTGGGGCGCAGCGCTCGCACTCGCCAGCGAACTCCGTGCCCTCCGCAGCGTGGACGCGATGAGGGATCCAGGGGGCGGCACGAGATCATTGTTCCTCACCCGATTCGACTGGAGGTGCCGAATCAGCCCACACGCACTCGTTGTTGCTGCGCCCGCCCGGGTGCACCGTATAGACGGAAGGCGTGCACCCGGAGAGCGCACACTCCCCAGCGGGGCGCGGGGCAACCCTGCACAACCAGGGGACCGCATCCCAGCCGCCTGAGAATTCTCGTGTTCCCGCAGTTCAGGACACTCCCCCACCAGCGTTCAAGTCCCGCCACCCACCCCAGAGCCGAAAGGCCCTGACCAGCGACAACGTCGCAAGGTCAGGGCCTTTCGCACGTCCGGGGGCGCACCAGCGTGTACACGGGGCCCGTCCCGTCACTCAAGCGGCGGCAGGGGACCATAGGCCTCGCCTGCAGCCGGTTCAAGTGGTAGGCACCCGCGAGGCAGTGTCACGACAAGCGAGGGAGCGCACGCCCCGGCCACCGGTGTCGCGCACCGGAGGGACCGCTCCCCCGGTCAGCCTTGTGGACGCGCTGGAACCGAACGGTTCGGCGTGGAGACCCGGGTGTCGAACCTTGTGCTCGCCAGCGTCCTCTCCGCCAAGGTGATCAGGTCGAGCACATCACGGGCCAGGTAGGCGGTGGCACCGCGTTCGATCGACTTGGTCTGGAGGATTCCTGCCCGCCGCAGTTCGTCCAGGGCCGTACTCGCCGCGGGGAAGGAGACACCGAGGATCCTCGACAAGGTCGTCGCCGTGACCACTGGGGCCTCTGGGAGCCGTCCCAGCAGGCGTGCGACGGCCGAGTCCGCGCGTGGTGCGGCACGCCGTCCGAGGGACTCCCGGTGAGCGGACAGCCGGTCGTTCCATGAAGAGCGAAGCTCGTCTATCTGACCGATGAGCGCGACCGACTGCTCGACGGCGATGGCGCAGGCCTGGACGAAGGTCTCAAGCCAGGCATTGATCGATGCGCTCGCCTCGGCGCTCCCTGGCGGCGCGTCGTGTCGATAGGCGCCGAGCCCGTCAACGTAACGGTCCCGTAGCGTGGCGAGCACAAGACTGATCGGAAGGACTGCGTCCTCGGTCAGCCCGCGTCGTGCCAGAACAGTGTGGATGAGGGCGCGACCCACGCGCCCGTTGCCATCGGTGAACGGATGGATCGTCTCGAACTGGGCGTGGACGACGGCGGCTTGGATCAACGAGGCGTGTGCCGCACCGTTCATGTAGTTGACGAGGTCGGCCATCAGCGAGGGAACCCGGTCAGGATCCGGAGGGACGAAGTCGGCTTCGATGGGGTTCCAGTTCGAGCCGCCGATCCAGTTCTGCGCCGTGCGCAGCCCGTGGTGGTGAGGCTGGTCGGGAAGCAGTGACCGGTGGAGTTCGACGATATGGTCGACCGTCAGCAGGTCCCCTTCGACGAGCTCGGTCGTCGAACGGCGCACGACCGTCATGTTGTTAGCCACGAGTCGGGCCTGTTCGCTCACCCCGCGAACGGCTTCGGATTGGCCGAGTTCGGCGAGTGCGACCTGTTGCGCCGACGGTGCGATCCCCTCGATCCGTGAACTGGCGATGGCCTCCGAGCGCAGGAGGAAGCGTGCGATGCCGGCCAGGTTCTCCGCGTTCGGGCCGTTGAGGGCACGGATGCGGCGCTCAACCGTGTTGACACGTCGTGAGAGATCGCCGCCGACTGCCAGGGCAAGGCCGTCGATACCGTCGGGGATGTAGCGCTGGTAGGGCCCGGAGAGCCGTGCGGAGCGCGGCACCCCGGAGCCAACGCTGGACTCCCAGTGCACCTCTTCCCATGTGGCCATCGGCATTTTCCTTTCATCGGACCACCCATCTATCAAAGGATAGTAGATGAAACTTTGATAGATGGGTGGTCTGTTCAAGGATTCTCCTGACTGCTCGTTCTCTGGAGGCAGACCCCTGGTGCACCCGCGAGGGTGCACCAGACAGGCCGAAGGCGTGCACCCGGAGGGTGCACGTCTCCCAGCGGAACACGGGGCAACGCGGCACAACCAGGGGACCATCCCCCCACTACCTGCGGGTTCTCGTGTTTTCGCAGGTCAGGACACTTACCGACCGCAGTTCAAGTCCCGTCACTCACCCCAGAGCCGACAAGCCCCTGACCAGCGCGAATGCGCGAAGGTCAGGGGCATTCGCGTTGCCGGGGGTGCACCAGCGGGTGCGCGGGCCGGGGCGGTGGCCGACATCCTGCGCGAGCGCGGATGAGTCGGCCGTGACGACACCTGGGTGCTGCACCCGGACGCGTCGGCGAAGACCACGCAGGCGCCCTCAGGCGCTGCCCGGTCGCCCGAGGCGCGGCCGCAACTGGGCGTGCCCAGCCGCGAAGCCCTCCTCGTACCTCACCGCGGGAGTGGATCATCGGAAAGAGCGGTTGCCAGGTACGCGTGGCCGCGAGCGGAGAGTTCGTACCCGGAGGGCAGGCTGCGGGTCAGGCCATGTTCTCTGAGGCGGCGGATGCGGCGTTTGAGGGAATCCTTGTCGATCGGCAGCTCGGCGGCGAGCTGCGCGGCGGTGGTCCCCGGATGCCGGGCGAGCCGGTCAAGAGTGGTGCGTGCCCACGGCGTGTGTACGTCGAGGCGGTCGAGCAGGGCGTCGATGTCGGCGATGTCGGACGGTGAGAGCGCGGCGTTCTGTGCGAGCGCCTCTCTGGGATCGGGCCCCGCCCAGGACAGGGTGATGCGCCACAGCGGATCGGTGTCGTCGCCGTGAAGGGTCGCTGCCAGGTCGTCCCGCGTGGCGTACCCGGCTGTCCGTGCCGCGTTGGCGTCGATCTGGTCGGGACCGGCGGCGGGTTCGATCGCGTCGACGCGCACGATGCCGGCCACGGTGAGGAAGGTCGATCCGGGTCGGACCCGCGGGTGCCTCCAGCGGCGGTACGCCGTGGTGACCTCACCGGCGGCGACGCCGTGGGCGATCCGGTCGGTGAGGATCATCCGGCCTCCGCGATGAATTCGGCCAGGGACCGGGGCATGCGGCCCAGGACCTCAGTGGTGCCCAGAGCGACGGGGCGGCGTGATCGGCGGCGATCGAGGCGAACAGGCCGCTGGTGGTGTCCACGTGGTCGGGGCGCCAGCCCAGGTTGAGCACCGCCGCCCCGCCGGTCGGCGGCCGCGGCACCGTCGTCGCCGCCGGGAACGACCGGGAGCACGCGGTGCACGCCGTCCAGGTGGCCGGATCGTTCCAGTCCAGCGGGACCGCACTGCGCCGTCACCAGGACCGTCATGTGTCGCTCCCGAGCGCGAAGGCGAGCTGGGCGAGCACCACGTCGCGATAGTCCGGGCCGGCCGAGGCGCGGTGGTCGAGCACGAGCGGGTAGAGCAGACCGTCCATCGTCGCGACCAGCACGTCCACGAGGGCGGCGACGTCGAATCGGGGTGAGAACGATCCTGAGTCCACGCCGCGCCGCACGGCCTCGACGAACGGCCGCCGGTACTGCTCGGCGAGCTCACCGGCGTGGGCGCGCAGCTCGTCGTCGTGAGCGGCGGCGGTCCAGAACTCCATCAGCAACCGCCAGGTCTTCACCGGCGTGGACAATCCCCGATCCACCAGAGCGGCCAACCGCTGCCACGGGTCCTCGAAACCGGCGGCCAGCTCGGCCAGAGCCTCGACCTCCTTCGAGGTCGCGCGCTGGAGTGCCTCGACGAGCATGTCCTCACGCGAGCCGAAGTAGCCCTGCAACGTCGAAACCGCGACGCCGGACGCCTGTGCCACGTCAGCGAACCGGGTCGCGACGTAGCCGCGTTCGGACAGCACCTCCACGACCCGGTCCAGGATCTGGGCCCGCCGGGCCCCTCCGGCACGCCGGGGCCGCGTCGATCTACGTTCACTCATGGCCATACCGTATCAAGAATCGGTATGGCCATGAGTGTATGTCGACCTGCCCCAGCAACCGGCGGTCGGCGGTCGACGCCGCGGGCACAGCGCCCCCCAGCGTCGGCGATGTCCCCGGCCAGAGGCTCCAGGGTCCGCGTTCCGCGTCGGGTTCAGGGGGCGTGACGACAGCGCCGCACGGCCCGACGGAAGGTGAAGCCCCTGGTGCTGGTTCCCCTCGGTCGGGAATCCGGCTGCCGGGGGCCGTGTGCGGTCAGGAGCCGCGCCGTGGGGACAGTGCGGATCTGTGACCTGGTTCTCCAGGAGGAAGGGCGCGCATCGGAGGAACCGTCGCGGCGCCCCCGGACCGGTCGGCCCCGGATCAGATCAGACCTGCACGCGACGCGGCGTGCACCGCCGAGGCCCGGTCGACGGCCCCGAGCTTGTCGTACACGTGCAGCAGGTGGGTCTTCACCGTCGCCTCTCCGATCCGCAGACGGCTCGCGATGGCCCGGTTGGTCATGCCCGCGGCCACCAGCCGGAGCACCTCGGTCTCCCGGGGGCTGAGCACCGACCTGTCCTCCTCCGGCGCCGGGCCGCTGAGCGCCGCCAAGGCGGAGGCCGTCAGCACCGGACGGCCCTGGGCGACCTCGTGGACCGCCCGGACCAGCTCCTCCCGGGCCGCGTCCTTGAGCAGGTAGCCGTCCGCTCCGGCCCGCATCGCCTCCCGGATGTCGCGGTCGGTGTCGTAGGTCGTGAGCACCAGGATCCGGCAGCCCCGGGGGTGGCGCCGACGCAGTTCCCGGATCGCGTCCACACCGGAGCCACCGGGCATGCGCAGGTCCATCACCACCACGTCGGGTCGGGTGCGTTCGGCCATGGCGAGCGCCTCCACGCCGTCCCCGGCCTCCCCCACCACCGCCAGGCCGGGCTGGGCGTCCAGAAGCCCGATGAGGCCGTCGCGGACCACCGGATGGTCGTCGACCACCATCAGCGTGATCGGGTCGGGGTTCACCGGGGCACCACCGCGCTGACCGTGCACCCCTCTCCCGAGCGTGACTCCACCGACCACTGTCCGGCTACCTCGGCCACCCTCGCCGCCATTCCCGCCAGCCCGTGCCGCTGGCCGTCCGGTGCCTTCACCAGACGGTCGTGGTCGAATCCCACGCCGTCGTCGTACACGTCGACCATGACCATCTCCGGCAGCCAGCTCAGGGACACCGTGACCTGGCAGTCTCCGGCATGCCTGGCCACGTTGGACAGCGACTCCTGCACCACCCGCAGCACCACGTGGTCGTGCTCGGCCGCGGGGCCCGGCGAGCCGTCCACCACCAGCTCCGACCTCAGACCCGTCCGCGCCGACCAGAGCTCGAGCTCCTCCCGCACCGCGTCGCAGAGCCCCTGGCTCCGGAGCTGGCGCGGTGCGAGGGCGACCACCGCCCGACGGGCCTCGTCGAGACAGGTGTGCGCGCTGGCCTCCGCCAGTTCGAGCCGCTGCCGGGCGACTCCCCCGAGTTCCGTGTCCGGGATCGCCTGGAGCTGCCTGATCACCGCCACCAGCCCCTGGGCGACCGTGTCGTGGATCTCCCGGGAGAGCCGGGCCCGCTCCAGCGACACACCGGTTTCCCTGGCCTGGTCCAGGAGTTGCTGGTGGAGTCGGAGATTGCCGCGGTGGGCGGCGGCGAGTTCCTCGGCCACCCGTTCCCGCCTTCGCATCTCCTTCTCCCGTGCCTGTTCCAGCCGCAGAATCGTCTGGGAGATGGCCAGGTTGACCAGCGTCAGCACCAGCACGACCCAGGGCCCGTTCCACAGTCCCGCGAGTCCGCCCGCCTGTCCGAAGGCCGAGAGCAGGCTGGTCGCCACCATCACCGCGATGGTCCATCCACCGTCGAACCAGCGCCGGGCGTCGAAGTAGCCGACGAAGGCGTAGATGGCGAGGTAGGGGTTGAGCGCGGTGGCGAGCAGCAGCAGCACGGTGTGGAGCACGAATCCGGTCTTCAGCACCGGCTCGCTGATCGGGCTCTGCCCGTACCGGAGGAGCGCCAGCCTCACCATGACCAGCGGCAGCGTCAGAAGCGCCGACCACAGCAGCCATTCGTGCGGGAGCAGCCCGGGCGGCAGCCAGGCCACCGCCTGGGACAGCAGCAGCAATCCGATCGGGGCGAGTGGCCAAGGCATGGAGCGATTATGGCCCGCCTCCGGAACGGGAGCCACCTCACCGGGATCCACCGATCGGTGGATGCGCGCCTTCCAGCCGGTGGATACCCCCGTGTCGAGCCGGACCCTAGCGTCGGGGACATGAGTCAGGACACCATCGCCCCCGACAGCTCGACCGCCGACACGAGCGCCCGCCTCCACGGACTCGACGCCCTGCGAGGCGGGGCGCTCCTGCTCGGCATCCTGTTGCACGCTCTGTTGCCGTTCCTTCCCGGAATGCCGTGGGTGGTCACCGACCCCACACCCACCTTCGCCGTGGCCCTGCCGATCTTCGTGATCCACCTGTTCCGGATGGTGCTGTTCATGGCGCTGGCCGGCTACTTCGGCGCCATGGTGCTCGGACGCCGCGGCCCGTGGCGATACCTCAGGGACCGTGTGACACGCATCCTGCTGCCGACCATCGTCTTCTGGCCGGTGTCCGTGGGTTCCCTGGGCCTGTTGGCCGTCGCCAACACCGCGTGGCGCGGTGTACCGGCGCCGGAGGCACCGGAGGCCGCGGCCGGCGGACAGAGTCTTCTGATGCTCTTCACCCCAGCTCAGCTGTGGTTCCTCTGGACGTTGACGCAGATCGTGGTCATCGTCCTGATCGTCCGGGCCGTCACGCACCGGTTGTTCGGCCCGGAGCGGGTTCGGCGCGTGGTCGCGCGCGCGGGCGACGTTCTGTCCTCACCGGGCGGAGTGCTGCTGGCCGCCCTCCCCTATCTGGCGGGACTCGTGGTCCAGGGGGACCTCACCGGTGGGGGCATCGACGCTCCGATGACGATCGTGCCGGAGGCGAGCTCGCTGGTCCCCTACCTGGGCGCCTTCGCGGTGGGCTGGGCGCTGCACTCCAGCGGGGCCGCGCTGCCGCGCCTGTCCGCTCACTGGGTCCCGTACCTGGTGGCGGCGGTGGCCAGCACGGCCGCGGCGCTCCTCGCCATGGACGGGTGGGCGCTGTCACTCCCGGTCGAGGCCGCGCTCATCGCGGTGGCGGGGTGGACCTGGACCTACGGCCTCCTCGGCCTGTGCGTGCGGCACCTGAACCGGGAACGGCCGACCGTGCGCTATGTCGCGGACGCCTCGTACTGGGCCTATCTGATGCACATGCCGCTGCTCATCCTCGGGGAGATCCTGGTCGCCGATCAGCCCTGGCCCGTACTGGTCAAGCTGGGGGTGGTGCTCGCCGCGACGTGCCTGGTGCTGCTGGTGAGCTATCACCTGCTGGTGCGCTCGACCCCGCTCGGCCGCTGGCTCAACGGCAGACGGCACCCGTTCCGGCTCCGTCCGTCCCGCTGATCCCCGCGGTGCCGACGGGGTGACGTCCACGCGGTCGGGTCGGTCGTCGCACGCGTCGCGGGAGCCCTTCCGAGTCGCACGATCGCGCGCGGAGCCGGGAGCGCGCACCAGGACGGTGCGCGCCTGCCGCGGAACGGGGGCGACGCGGCACATCGGCCGGCCCTCTCCGAGAGCTTCCCGACCCGCTGGTCGAGGAGAGTCCGGCGCGGCCCCGCACCACCGGGGACGCCCGACCGGGAATTCCCGGTCGGGCGTCCGCTGACGCCGTGTCCGGCCCACACGTCCTGGTGGGGTGCCGGACACCGTCGGGCGACCCGGCGGAGCGGGCCCCGGCTCAGAGGATGCCCAGGCTCCACAGCGTGACGACGCCGACCATGGAGAAGACGCCGCCGACGAGTGTGACACCGCCGTAGCTGATGAGGGCCGCCCGCAACGGCATGCCCGAGAGCGACGTGCACACCCAGAAGTAGCTGGCGTTGACGTACTTGACGATCACGGATCCGCAGGCGCCCGACAGCATCGCCGCCTCCGCCGAGAGACCGAGGGTGCCGATCATCGGCGCGGTCAGGGAGGCGGCGGTGATGACGGCGACCGTCGTCGAACCGGTGATCATGTTGGCCATCACGCCCAGCACGAACGGCAGGAGGATGGCGGGCACACCGATGTCGAGCGTGCCCTGCGCGATGATGTCGACGGCGGGGGTGGAGCGCAGCAGTTGGCTGAGCGCACCGCCCAGACCGGTGACCAGGATGATCATCGCCGATCCGCGCAGGGCGTTCTCCACCCACCCCTCGCGGAGGTCCTTGGAGTCCTCGACGGCCTTCGACCGCCAGGCGAGCGCGTAGGCGATGACGACCCCGACGCCGAGGGCGAACACCGGCCAACCGACGAACATCACGATCTCGTGGAGGGCCGAGCCCTCCTCCAGGACGAAGTCGGCGACGCTGCTGCTCCCGATCAGCAGGAGCGGCACGATGATCGGGGCGTAGGACCAGCCCAGGGGAGGCAGCTTGCGCGTCTCGTCGGTCAGGGACCGGCCGGCGTACTCCTTCGACGGGGCGACCTGGACGCGCTTGCCGATCAGCTTGGCGTACAGCCAGCCCATGATCGATCCGAAGAGCGTGACCGCTCCGCCGAAGATGATGACCTTGCCCAGGTCGGCGTCGACGATCGCCGCCGCGGCCAGCGGTCCCGGAGTCGGGGGCACGATCGCGTGGGTCAGTTGGAGCGCCCCGACCAGGCCGGTGGCCATCAGGGACATACTGACCCCGGCCTCCAGCGCGGCGACGTGGACCAGGGGGTTGAGGATGACGTAGCCGACGTCGGAGAAGACGGCCAGTCCGATCACGAAGCCCGCGAGAGTGAGGGCCAGGGGCATGTTCTTCTTGCCCACGACGCGGAACATGGACTGGGTGATGCGTTCGACCGCTCCGGTGGCCCGCAGGGCTTCGGCGATCAGTGTGCCCAGGACGATGACCACGGCGATCGATTGGATGGTGCCGCCGAAGCCGTGCTCGAACGCTTCGATGAAGGCGGCTCTGTCGATCGTGGGGGCGAACCCCAGCAGGATGATGGGCACCAGCAGGGCGATGAAGACGTGCCAGCGGGCTTTGGCGATCAGGAACAACAGGAGTGCGATGACGCACGCGAAGCCGACGAGTGCGACGGCGGGGCTAGCAGTGACCACTGCGTCCACGGGGTTTCCCCTCACAGAACTCGGCACGTGGGGTCCGATCGGCAGCGATCGCCAGACACGCTGTCCGATGAGGGCCGGTGCGCGCGCCGTCCAGGAAGGGTGGACGCCGTGCGCGGGCGCAGGTGCGGCAGATGGGTGGCCGTTCGACGGGCCCAGTCATCAAGCTTCCGCGGAGCGAAAACTTGAATTCACATAACGAAACCCTAGGATGTCAGTGTGACGCATGTCAACACCGCATGTGTCCCAGTCAACTCTCCCTTGGCGCGGTGTGGGCCCCGCGGACGTATCCGCGCGCCCCCAGACCGCGGCCGAACCGGTGCCGGGCACACGGCACGCATGACGCGGCCGCCGTCCCCCGCCGCTCCGGGAGCGGGAATCGGAGACCCCCATGCTCGTCGTCGACACACACCAGCACTTCTGGCCGGGTTCGGAGGACCGGAGCCGCGGCGCGCTGCCCGACAACAGGGACCGTCCGGCGACACCGGACGAGCTCCGCCCGCACCTGGACCGGTGCCGGATCGGCGCGACGGTGCTCGTCCAGACCGAGAACCGGATCTCCCACACCAGGACCCTGCTGCGGACCGCCGCCCGCGAGGACTTCGTCGCCGCGGTCTGCGGGTGGCTCCCCCTGCGCGACGCCGCGGCGACGCGCGAGGCGCTCGGGTCGCTCGGGGACACCTCGCTCCTGCGCGCCGTGCGGCACGTCGTCGGGCGGCCGTCCGACGACGGCGTCGACCCGGACCTGTCCTCCCCCGCCACGGTCGGCGCCCTGACCGCCGTCGCCGAACACGGCCTGGCCTTCGACGTCGTGTGCGTCACACCCGAGGAGATCAGGCAGGCGGCGGCGCTGGCCGACCGCGTGCCCCACCTGGTGGTCGTCCTCGACCACCTGGGGCGGCCCCCGGTGGGAGAGACCGACCCGGAACCCTGGTTCTCGGCCGTGTCCGCGGCGGCGCGACGGAGCAACGTCGTGGTGAAGGTCTCGGCGGGGGGTCACCTGCTCTCCGCGCGGCCGGAATGGGACGCCGACGCGCTCGGTCCGTACGTGGAGCACGTGCGCGCCGTCTTCGGGGCGCCCCGCATGATGTTCGCGAGCAACTGGCCGGTGATCCGGCCGGTCGCCGACTACGGCGCGGTGTTCACCGGCCTGTCCGGGCTCTTCTCCCGGTGGTCCGCCGGTGAGCGCGCGGCCGTGTTGGCGGGCACCGCGTGCGCCGTGTACGGGATCGGCGCGGACGGGGTGCGGTCGCTGCCCGGCGCGTAGGCGCGTCCCGTGACCCGTGGCGGGCCGGGCGGAGTCGGGCGAGGGCGTGACACGGCGTGGGGGGGGGGGGGGGGGGGGGGGGGGGGGGGGGGGGGGGGGCGGGGGCGGGCCGCCGCGCGCCGCGGGGGCGGCGGGGGCGCCCCGCGCCCCCCCGCGCGCCGCGCGGGCG
>NZ_JBITHK010000002.1:435869-599498 GCF_044457925.1 Nocardiopsis sp. NPDC050513
GCGGGGCCGCGCGCGGGGGGGGGGCGGGGCGGGGCGGGGCGCGCGCCCCCCCCCCCCCCCCCCCCCCCCCCCCCCCCCCCCCCCCCCACGCCTCCTTACCGCTCCCTCGACAGGCCCGGGACCCCGGCCCGCGTGTCCGACGACGCCCTCACGCATCGACCGGGGGCGCCCCCGCGGCCCCGGACGCCGACGGCTCACCGCTCTCAGGCGGTGCGGGGCGCGGTGTCGGCCAGGTACTCGATGGCGACCGACGTGCCGCCGGGCTTGTGGGGGACGCCCGCCATCCGCAGGCCGGCCTCCACACCGCCCAGGGTTCCCAGAAGGGTGAGGTCGTTGAGGTCCCCCAGGTGCCCGATGCGGAACACACGGTCGCTGAGCTTGGTCAGTCCGGCGCCCAGGGACATGTCGAACGCGTCCAGGACCACGTTCCGGAAGGCGTCGGCGCTGTGTCCGTCGGGCATCAGCACGGCGGTGAGGACCGGGCTGTGCTCCTCGGGGACTCGGCAGAGCACCTCCAGGTCCCAGGCCTCCACCGCCCGCCGGGTCGCCTCGGCGTGCCGCTGGTGCCGCGCGAAGACGTTGTCGAGCCCCTCCTCGTGCAGCATGGCCACGGCCTCGCGCAACCCGTAGAGCAGGTTGGTCGGAGGTGTGTAGGGGAAGAAGCCGCCGGCGTTCGCGGCGATGATCGGCTCCCAGTCCCAGTACGCGCGGCGCAGCTGGGCGGACTCGGCCGCCTCACGCGCCTTGGCGCTGATCGCGTTGAAGGACAGGCCGGGCGGGAGCATCAGCCCCTTCTGGGAGCAACCGACGGTGACGTCCACGCCCCAGGCGTCGTGCGCGTACTCGGCGGACCCGAGCGAGGAGATGGTGTCCACGAGCAGCAGCGCCGGGTGCTGGGCCCGGTCCATGGCGGCGCGGATCTGCGGGATCCGGCTCGTCACGCCGGTGGAGGTCTCGTTGTGCACCACGGCGACGGCCTTGATCGTGTGGCCGACGTCGGCCCTGAGGTGCTCCTCCACGACCGCCGGGTCGACGCCGCTGCGCCAGTCGCCGGGCACGAAGGTGACGTCCAGGCCGACGTCCCGGGCCAGGCGTGCCCACAGGGTGCCGAAGTGGCCGGTCTCGAACATCAGCACGCGGTCACCGGGCGAGAGGGTGTTGACCAGGGCCGCCTCCCAGGCGCCGGTCCCCGAGGCGGGGTAGATGACCGCGTCGGCCTCGGTCCGCACCACCGACTTCAGGCCGTCGATGACCTCGCGTCCCAGTCGGGCGAACTCCGGTCCGCGGTGGTCGATGGTGGGGAAGCTGATCGCGTTGAGCACCCGGTCGGGAACGTTCGTCGGACCGGGGATCTGGAGGAAGTGACGTCCGCTGGTCATGGTGATCCACTCAGCTTTCGCATGTCGAAAGAATCTTGTCGATATACGGAATTGTTCGCTCCCCGCTCGCCCGTGTCAAGCATGTCAACGTACGAATCCACATTTCGCATAGCGGATACTTGCTACTGCACTGTGGAATCATCTAGGGTCCGTGTTATCTGGCACACACCTTGACTCTGGGAGGCCGACCGTGGCCGCGACATCGCAGGTGAACACCGGAGAGCGTGGAGCCCGCAAGGAGCTCGAACACGCGCTCGGCAAGGTGGTCGGCGGGGAGATCCGCTTCGACGCGTACACACGCCACATGTTCGCCACCGACGCGAGCATGTACCAGATCACCCCCGTGGGAGTGGTCTTCCCCCGGGACGCCGACGACGTCGTGGCGGTCGTGGAGACCGCCCGCGAGCACGGCGTCCCGGTGCTGCCCCGGGGGGCCGGCACCAGCCACTGTGGCCAGACCGTCGGCAAGGCCGTCGTCCTGGACTTCTCCCGCCACATGAACAAGGTGGTCGAGCTGCGCCCCGAGGAGGGGTACGCACGCGTCCAACCCGGCCTGGTCCAGGACGAGCTCAACCAGGCGGCGGCTCCGCACGGGCTGTTCTTCGCCCCGGACACCTCGACGAGCAACCGGGCCACCCTCGGCGGGATGATCGGCAACAACTCCTGCGGATCCCGCTCGGCCGCCTACGGGATGACCATCGACCACGTGCGCTCGCTGCGCACCGTTCTGGCCGACGGGACCCTGACCGCCTTCGGCGTGGCCGACGACCGGGAGATCGCCGCCGCGGCCACCCGGCCCGGGATCGAGGGCGCCATCTACCGGGAGCTCCCGGGGATCGTCGACGGCTGCCGCGACGCGCTCGCCCGTCAGCCCCAGACCTTCTGGCGGCGGGCCGGGGGCTACCGCCTCGACCGGCTGGCCGAGGGCCCCTTCGACCTCGCCAGGTTCGTGGTCGGCTCCGAGGGCACCCTGTCCGTGCTGACCGAGGCCGAGGTCACGCTCACGACCAAGCCCGCGGCCACCGTGATGGTGGTCGGGCACTTCGCCTCCACCGAGGCGGCGATCGGCGCCACCGACGCGGCCATGGCCGCCGGCGCCGCCGCGATCGAACTCGTGGACAACTTCATCCTGGACCTGGCGCGGCGCTCACCCGAGCACTCCCACCTGATGCGCCGCCTGGAGGGCGAGCCGTCGGCGCTGCTGTTCGCCGAGTTCTACGCCTCCGACCTGGCGGAGGCCGACGCCGGGGCGGCCGCCCTGCGCAAGCTCTGGCGGTCCGAGGGGCACGGCTACGCCGCCGTCCAGGCGACCACCGCGGCCGAGCAGAAACCGTTCCGCGCCCTGCGCAAGGCGGGACTGGGCCTGCTGATGGCGGCAGGCAAGCCCTCCGAGCGCTCCGTCGCCTTCGTCGAGGACACCGCGGTACCGCCGGAGCACCTCGCGGAGTACACCCAGCGCTTCGCCGCCGTCCTGGACCGGCACGGGCTGCGCGCGGGGTTCTACGGCCACGCCTCCGCGGGTTGCCTGCACGTCCGGCCCTTCATGGACCTGAGCCGGCCCGACCAGGTCGAGACCATGCGAGCCGTCGCCGAGGAGATCTGCGAACTCGCCCTGTCCTACGGCGGCGTCAACTCCAGCGAGCACGGCGACGGTCTGGCCCGCAGCGAGTTCAACCGCAGGATCTTCGGTGACGAGGTCTACGAGGCGATGCGCGCGGTCAAGCGCCTCTTCGATCCCGAGAACCTGATGAACCCGGGCAAGGTCGTGGACGCGCCGCCGATGACGGAGAACCTGCGCGCGCCCCAGCAACGGACACCGCTGCCCCTGGTCACCCACTTCGACTTCTCCGCGACCGGCGGGATGCACGCCTCCGCGGACCGGTGCGGCCGGATCGGCGCCTGCCGCAAGCCCGCGGAGTCCGGCGGGGTGATGTGCCCGTCGTTCATGGCCACCCGCGACGAGGAGCACTCCACACGCGGGCGCGCCAACACCCTGGCCAAGGCCCTGTCCTCGAACGACCCGCGGGCCGCCCTGGCGGACGAGCGGGTCCAGGAGGTCCTGGACCTGTGCCTGGAGTGCAAGGCGTGCAAGAGCGAGTGCCCCATGTCCGTGGACATGGCCACGTTCAAGAGCGAGTCCCTGTCCGCCCACTACGAGCAGCACGGGACGCCCCTCCGCGCGCGGATCTTCGGCGGGATCCGCACACTCAACACCCTGGGATCGTGGGCCGCCCCGCTGTCCAACCTCCCCGGTCGCATCGCTCCGCTGCGCGCCCTCGCGCAGAGCGTGGTGGGGATCGACCGCAGGAGACCGCTGCCGCAGTTCAGGCGCCGCAACCTCGTCCGATGGTTCCGTCGGCACACACCCGCGACGTCCGCGGGCTCCGCCGGGGAGGTGATCTTCCTGGCCGACTCCTTCACCAGCTTCACCGAGCCGCACATCGGCGCCGCGGCGATCGAACTGCTCGAGCACGCCGGGTACCGGGTGCGCATGGAGCCGGACCTGTGCTGCGGGCGGTCCAAGATCTCCAAGGGACTGCTCGACAGCGCCAAGAAGGACGCCTCCCGCCTGGTCGCCCGTCTGGCCGACGACGCCGCGCGGGGAACCGCCATCGTCGGATGCGAGCCCTCGTGCGTGACCACCCTCATGGACGAGCACCCGCAACTCCTGCGGGACGAACGCGCCTCGGTCGTCGGCGGCCGGGCCGCCCTGGTCGAGGACCTCCTCGCCGACGCCCTCGACGACGGGCGGCTGCGCGTGCGCGAGGACGCCGAACCGGTCGGTGACCTGCTGTTCCACGGGCACTGCCACCAGAAGGCGGTGACCGGCACCGCCTCGACCGTGCGCCTGCTGCGGCACCTGCCCGGCGTCGACCTCACCGAGCTGGACGCCGGCTGCTGCGGCATGGCCGGGTCGTTCGGCTTCGAGACGGAGCACTACGACCTGTCCCTGAAGATCGGCGGGCAGCGGTTGTTCCCCGCCATCGAGGCCGCGCCCGAGGCGGCGGTCTGCGCCACCGGCGTCTCCTGCCGCCAGCAGATCGCGCAGGGGACCGGGCGCACCGCCCGGCACCCGGTCGAACTCCTCCACGAGGCGGTGTTCGGCCGCTGAGAGGGGCCTGAGCCGCGTCCCCGAGGAGGGGGAGGAAGGGCCGTGTGCGCGAGCATCGCCAGTGTCGCGCGCCATCCTCCTCGGGGACGCACCCCTTTCCCCGAGCGCCTCCCGGGCGATCAGCGCCGTTCTCACCCGAGACGCCGGTCCACCGCGGCAGGCTCCCGCGGGCCTTCCGCGCAGGGCGCGGCCCGGCGGGATCGGGTCGCCGCTGGGACGCGGGGTCCGCTCGGACACGCCGGGGGAAGGGAACACGGCGCCTGGGAGACCACGGGATGAACTCCGGGCTGAGGTTGCGCCAACGGCCCACTTGTCGGCCTTGTCCACCCTCCAGGCAACGGCAACATAACGGAATGCGCCCGAATCTCGTGTGGCGTGCGACGCCACCAACGACCCCCCGACCGGGAGACGGAGCCGAACACCCGCATTCCGCGTCCCGGGGCGACCGCCGGTTCCGCCCCGAGGTGCAGGGACTGCGCGCCGTGGCCGTGCTGCTGGTCCTCGTCTACCACCTGGACCCGCGACTGCTCCCGGGCGGCTACGTCGGCGTCGACGTGTTCTTCGTGATCTCCGGCTTCCTCATCACCTCGCTCCTTCTCCGCGAGGCCACGGAGCACGGCCGCGTGGGACTGCGCCGCTTCTACGTGCGGCGCGTGCGGCGGCTCCTGCCCGCCTCGACCGTGGTACTGGTGGCCACGGGCGCCGCCGCGCTCGTCCTCCTCCCCGTCACCCGTCTGACCGACACCGCGTGGCAGCTGGTGGCCTCCGCCGCCTACGTCGAGAACCTCTACCTGGCCGACCAGGCCGTGGACTACCTGGCCGCCGAGACGCCGCCCAGCCCGGTGCAGCACTTCTGGTCGCTGTCGGTGGAGGAGCAGTTCTACGTCGTCTGGCCGTTGCTGTTCATGGTGTGGGCGCTGGCCAGGCGGCGGCTGCGCGCCTCCACGGGACTGCTGGCCGCGATCCTCGGCGCACTGTTCGTCCTGTCCCTGGCGACGTCGGTCCTGCTGGCCCTGGAGGGGACCGCGGCGGCCTACTTCCTTCCCACGACCCGGGCCTGGGAGCTGGCGGCCGGAGGACTGCTCGCGGTCGCCCTGGCCAGAGGGAGCCTTCCGGTCCGGCTGCGGCTTCCGCTGGGCTGGCTGGGCCTGGTCGCGATCGCGGCGGCCGCCGCGTTCTACGACGAGGGCACGGTCTTCCCCGGGTGGGCCGCGGCCCTGCCCGTCCTCGGAGCGGTGGCCGTGATCGCCGCCGAGGACTCCCCCGGTCTGCCCGCCGCGTCGGCGGTGCTGGGGACGGCCCCTGCCAGGTTCGTCGGCGACATCTCCTACTCGCTGTACCTGTGGCACTGGCCGCTCATCATCCTCACCCTCGCGGTGACCGGGCGCGAACGGTTGGGCGTGCTCGACGTCGTGCTCGTCGCCGCGCTGTCCCTGCTGCTGGCGTGGGGGACGAAGGTCTGGGTGGAGGACCCGGTACGCGAGCGCGGCCTGGTCCCGGACGGGCGCAGGGCGCTCGCCGTCGCCCTGGCCGGCCTGCTGGCGGTGAGCGCCGTGGCCGCGGTGGGTCTGGTGCGCGTGGAGCGCTCCGGTTCGGTGTCCTTCGACCCCGACGTGCACACGGGTCCGGCCGGGATCGACCGGTCGTCGCCCTCGTCCGGCGCACTGATGTACCCGGCGCCGCTGGACGCCGCCGAGGACCTGCCCGCGGTCTACGACGACGGCTGCCAGGCCTCCCAGGACGCGACGTCACCGGACGCCTCGTGCGTGTACGGCGTCGAGGACGCCGAGCGGACGGTCGCGGTCGTGGGCGACTCGCACAGCGCCCAGTGGATCCCGGCCCTGGAGGAACTGGCGCTGGAGCGGGACTGGCGGCTCGTCGTCTTCACCAAGTCCGCGTGCGCGTTCACGGACACGATGACCGCCCAGGGGGATTCGGGTCCGTACGAGGAGTGCCGGACGTGGAACCGCGCGGTCGTCGAGGAGCTGCTCGACCTGCGTCCCGACCTGGTGTTCACCAGCTCGTCCGCCATGGCCGACCCGGCCGAGGACGTGTCCGGCAGGGACGCGGAGGCCCTGATGGCCGAGGGCATGAGCCGGTTGTGGGACCGGGTGGGCGAGACGGGGATCGACGTGGTCATGATCCGCGACACCCCCCGCACGCGGGAGGACGTCCTCGAGTGTCTGGCGGCCAACGTGGACGATGTGTCCCAGTGCGACCAGTCCGAGGACGAGGCGCTGCGGCTCCCCGACCCCCAGGAGACGGCCGTCCGGATGATCGACGGCGACGCCGCCCTCATCGACCTCAGCGACCGCTTCTGCGCGCGGGGCACGTGCCCGGCCGTGGTCGGGAACGTGGTCGTCTACCGGGACTCCCACCACATGACAGGAACGTACTCCCGGATGCTCAGCACGGTCCTGGGCGAGCGGGTGGACGCGGCGCTGGGCTGAGGCGGGCGGCGGGCCGCACTATCCCGGACCGGGCGGACCGTGCGGGTCGCCGTCGACCTCCGCGACCTCGGGGAACAGGCCGCGCAGACGGCTCGCGACCTGTGTGAACCCTCTCTGTTCGAGGACGCGCACCTGGTCCCGTGCGAAGGCCGTGCGCCCGCCCGCGTCCGGCGCGGAGTCGATGAGACCGCGGAGGATGGCCACCTGGACGTCCTGTTCGGCGGCGTGGGAGCCCGTGCGTTCCTCGGCCGGCCACCAGTAGCTCTCGTATCCCTCGCCGTCGACGTCGCTGCCCGGCCCGGGCGGCAGGGACGCGTCGGGGCCGTCGAAGGGCGTGAGCTCCTCGAAGTCGGGGTCGTCGCCGGTCGGACCGGGCTCGGCGCGGCCCGGCGACGGTATCGGCGGGGGCAGCAGCGCGGAGAGGTCCTCCTCGGCGTCGCGGATCGCCTCCCGCAACGCGCGGTCCTTGCGCAGGGCCGCCATGCCGCGCAGACGCCCGGCGTCCTCGTCCGGCAGGCGCAGGCGCACGTCCTCCGCCCACACGACGATTCCGGCGCCGGTGACCGCCCGCTCGACGGCGAGCAGCGCCCCCAGTTCGGCCTCGGCCAGGCCGTGGTCGACGGGGTCGACGCCCCGGGCGAGTTCGGCCGCCCTGGTCACGACGGCGTGCACGGCCGGACCCGCCGGGTTGCGCAGCCGCAGGTCCACGTGGCCCTCCCAACGCCAGTGCACCACCGCGGAGAAGTCGAGACGGTGGTCCTCGGCGGCGCACGCCAGCGCGACCGTGCGCACCCGGGTGCCCGTCGACCGCGCGTCCTCCGCCCCCGGGGACATCCGTCCGTGGGCGTCGGCGCCGTCCGTGCCCGCCTCGCCGGGCACGTCCGCGCCCGCCGGGGGACCCGCCAGGACGGCGACGGCCAGGAGGACCGCCGGTACCCACAGCACGGCCCACACGGGTGGGAGGAGGTACACGGCGCAGGGGACGGCGAGGGTGGCCGCGGCGACCGCCATGACACGCGGACGGAGGACGGGGGACACGTGGTGCGTCTCCTCTCGCGGTGCGGCGCCGGGAAGCGGGGCCGCACCGAAGGGATCGGTGCGGTACCGCCTCACGACAGTGTGCCCGAGTCGGCGAGTGGTGGGGCACGAAACGCCCCTGAGCGACCGCGGCGATGTCGCCGCGGGTCGCACACGCGCCCGTGACCGTCAGTCCTCCGTGAAGCCGTTGTCCTTGAGCCACTGGGGGTCGGGGGCGACCGCCTGGAGGATCTCCACGTGGATCCCCTCGGGACCTGCGACCTGGAAACGGCGCTGCCCCCAGGGCTCGGTGACCAGGTCGAGGACGAACTCCGCTCCGGCCTCGCGCAGCCGCGCCGCCTCGGCGTCCACGTCCGGGACGAGGAAGGCCAGGAGCGCACCGGCGGCGTGCTGGCCGCGCAGACCCTCGGGCGAGGACGCGTGGCCCCGGTCGACGAAGTCCAGGGACAGGTTCTTGTGCTGTGCGTGCTGGGTGCTGACGTACCAGCCGATGTCGACGCCGACCTCGAAGCCGATGTGCTCGGCGAACCAGTCGGCGCAGGCGCGCGGGTCGTCGCAGAACAGGGCGGTGCCGACGAGTTCGATGTTCACGGGGCCTCCAGGGGTCGCCTCTTTTCACTACGATCAAAGTACTACATCAATAGTTGATCGGCAACGGCGAACCCCTCCCGACGCGAACGCGCCCGAGGGGAGCGGAGTCCCCTCGGGCGCGCGGTGGTCGGTCGGCTCAGTGGCTCGTGGCCGCCTGCGGGTTGGCGCGGTGGAACGCCTGCTGGGCCTCGTTGTCCCGCTCCCAGCGGACGAAGCGCTCGCTCTCGCCGAGCAGCATCGTGGTCAGCCAGACCGCGACACCGACGTCGTCGGCCACTCCGATCACCGGGATCATCAGCTCGGGCAGGAAGTCGATCGGGGAGATGACGTACAGGAACAGGGCCAGCATCCCCGCCAGCTTGGCGCCGCTCAGTTCGGGGTACCGGCCGCTGAGCCTGGCCCCGACCATTCTCGGAACCGCACCGGCCCGCCTCCACACGGAGATGCGGCTGTCGGTGTTCTGGATGACCTGCCAGGCGGCCGCTCCGGCCGCGGCGCGGTTTTCCTTGCGCATCGCTCGTCTCCTCCGGCAAGGGGGCTTCTCACGATATGACGCGAACCTCGACCGATTCGTTCCCCGTGACCCCGACCACGAACCCCTGGCCCTCAGACGCCCGCCGTCTGCGGCTCCGGTTCCTCGGTCTCCACGACCGACGCCGGCCGGGACGCCTGGCGCCGGGCACGCCGCCCGAACATCGGGGACACGGCGACCAGCACACCGGCCAGGGCCACCGAGGTGACGAAGATCAGGCCGGGCTGGAACTGATCGAGCATCTGGGCGGCTCCGCCGCCGGTGCCCTCGCCGGTCGCGTGGTCCACCGCGATGATGGCGGTCGTGACGGCGAGGACGAGCGCTCCGCCTACCTGGGCCGAGGTCTGCACGAGTCCGGCGGCCAGCCCCTGCTCGTCGTCCGCTACACCCGCGGTGGCCTGCACGTTGATCGCGGGGAAGGCCAGCGCGAAGCCGACGCCGAGCAGCAGCGCGGTCGGCAGGAGCATCGGCAGGTAGGAGAACTCGGCCTCGACCCGCAGGAACAGCAGGTAGCCGACGGACAGGGCGACCAGGCCTCCGACGATGAGCACGGGGGTGCCGAAGCGGTCGATGAGGCGGTCGGCGAACGGCGCGCTGAAGGCGACGAGCAGCCCGGCGGGAAGCAGGGACAGCGCCATCTGGAGCGGGCTCTGCTGCAGGGCCTGCTGGAGGAAGAGCGTCAGCAGGAACTGGAAGCTGATGAAGGAGCCCATCAGCGCCACCGCGCCGACGTTGGCGCGGACGAGCGTGCCGCTGCGCAGGATGCCGAGGCGGACCAGGGGGAAGCGGACCCGGCGCTCGACCCACACGAACAGGGACAGCAGTGCCGCGACGCCGGCGAACGACGCCAGGGTGATCGGGTGCGCCCATCCGGTCTCGGGCGCGGTGACCACGGTGTACACGAGCAGCAGCATGGTCGCGGTGAGGGTGGCCGCGCCCACGAGGTCGTAGCCGCCGCGGGCGCCGGGGCGGTCCTTGGGGATGAGGGCGAACCCGGCGACCAGGGCCAGCAGGGCGAAGGGGGCCCCGAAGAAGAACGTCCAGCGCCAGCCGAGGGACATGAGCAGTCCGCCGAACAGCAGACCGGAGGAGAAGCCGCTCGCGCCGAAGACGGTGTAGACGGACAGGGCGCGGTTGCGCTGACGGCCCTCGGCGAAGGTCGTGGTGAGGATGGACAACCCGGTGGGAGCGGTGAAGGCGGCCGCGATGCCCTTGACGAACCGGCTGGCGACGAGCAGGGCGCCGCTGTCCACCAGGCCCCCGATGACGGAGGCGAGGGCGAAGACGCCCAGGGCGACGAGGAACACCCTGCGGCGGCCGAGGAGGTCGGCCGTGCGGCCGCCGAGCAGGAGGAAGCCGCCGAAGCCGAGGACGTAGCCGCTGATCACCCACTGGAGAGTGGCGGTGGACAGGCCGAGTTCGGTCCCGATGGAGGGAAGCGCCACGGCGACCATCGAGACGTCGAGGCCGTCGAGGAAGAGGGCGAGCGAGAGGACGATGAGCAGCGCCCACAGCCGGGGCGACCACCGTTCGTCGTCCCGTGTGGTTCGGGAGGTGCTGCGGGTCTGTGGAGAGGTCATGCGCCGAAACATTACATGCACACGCATCTAATGTCTACGCATTAAATGTCCTTGCATAAAGTGTCACCGCGTGTTAGGATCCCGACCATGCCCCTGACACCGGACGGCGATCTGTGTGAGCGGTGGCGGCAGCTGATGGCCCGCTACCACGACGTCTCGTGCGCGCTGGAGCGGGCACTGAACCAACAGCACGACCTGGGGGTCAGCGAGTTCGAGGCACTCGACCTCCTCGTCAAATCCCCCCTGGGCAAGCAGTTCGTCCACGAACTCCGCGCGGGCATGCACCTGAGCCAGAGCGCGCTCTCCCGCACCGTCGCCCGCCTGGAGAAGCGCGGCCTGGTCGCCCGGGCGATGTGCACCGACGACCGGCGCGCGGTGTGCGTCACACCCACCGAGGAGGGCCGCCGCGTCCACGCCGAGGCCTCCCCCACGCACGCGGCCGTCCTCGCCGAACACCTCGGCGAACTCCAGCCACTGGCGTAACATCCGCCTCCACGGCCGCACCCACGGTGGGCGGTGTGGGAGCGGAGTTGTCCACAGTTCGCGGTAGGCCGTTGAGAGGGCCACCGACGTGCGGCATCCTCGAAGGTGAACCTTCTCCGACCTCCACACCGCCAGGATCCGCCCCGCGCGGGCCCACCCCGTGAACAGTTAGCGGCCGCCCACGCTCTTGTCTACGCTGTGGCCACATGCGGTCACCCCGCGTGTGGCTCGCGGCGGCACACGACCCCATCAGCCACGACGCGATCCACATCGGCCAGCGACGGAGCACCGTCCACCGACCGACGCCCCTCCGACATCCTCCCTCCCGTCTCCGGACCCGCCGCCGCCCCGGTTCCCACGGACCGGAACGCGAGGGCTCCCCCACCCGCCCACACATTCGTTACGATGCGACCGAGTGGCACCTTCGGCGCGGGACGCCGCTCCCGTCCCGAAAGACCCACATGCGCAGAACCAATGGAGCTTGCCCCGTGTCCCATGCCCCACCTCGGTCGACCACGACCGTCGCCCTGTTGGCGGACATCCCGAGTACGGGCCACGTGGGCGAGGTCCAGGCACGACGGTTCCCGATGCACGGCGACGGCATCGGCGAGCGCAGCGCGGCGTTCGTCGACTTCGCCCGCGAGGAGGTCACGGCGGGCCGCAAGGTCGTCGCGCTCCTGCCCGCCTGGCAGTCCGCGGACGCCGAGCGGGCGGTCAACTTCGCCCGCGCGTCCCTGCGCACCGACCACGTCGCCGGGGTCACCGTCGACCTCTCTCCCCTCGCGCTGTCCCTGGTCGCCGACCAGCTCGCCTACCTCGCCCCCTACCTCCCTCCGGGGATGGTCGCCGCGCTCTGCGAGGAGCTGCCCCGGCACGTGCTGGCCGGGGCGTGGCTGCGCACGGTCGCGGGCCTGTCCGCCATCCCCACGTCCTTACGGCAGCACGTGGGGTCCTTCGCCCCGTCGGTGTCCTTCCTCGCCTACTGCGCTCCCACCCCCCAGGTAGGACGCCTACGCCCCGCCGACATCGCGGGCAGTCTCCCCTTCCGGCCCGTCCCGCCGGTCCAGCTGCTGTACTCCACCCCCGACCCCGGTATCACCGGAGTCTTCGACGACCACCTCCCCCAGGCCATCCAGCCGGTGGCCACCCGGTCCCTGCCCGCCCAACCGCTCGGCCCCGCCTACTGGGGCACCGGCAAGTACGTCGAGTTCGTCGCGTTGAGCGCCCACCCGCAGGCCCTTGCCTACGCGGCCAGCGCGATCCGCGCCAGCGCCTGCTCGTGGTGCGGCGAACCCATGGCCGCGGAGCGCTGCCCCTTCTGCTCCGCGACCGCGGCCCGTGTCCCCTCGCCCCAGACCTCCCCCGGGCCCTCCGCCCCGCACGCGCACCACGCCCCGCCGCCGGAGGACCCGACCACCGGTGAGCCCGCGCCCGAGGGCCGGGCGCCCCAACCCGACGCCCCGCGCACCTACTCCCGCTAGCGGCCTCCCCCACACGCGCGGACCGCCCACGACCACACAGGAAACGGAACGACCTCTATGAACCCCCGGCAGCGACGAGGTGTCCTCCTCATGATCGTGGCGGCGATCGGCGCCGTCGCCGTGTTCGCCTCCGTGTTCACCTACCTCACCTCCCAACAGGAGCGGCTGGGCGAGACCGCGACCGTGCTGCGGCTGGCGGAGGACGTGGACGCCTACCAGCCGATCGGCGAGGACTCCGTCGAACGTGTCCAGGTGCCCCGCGTCTACTTCGATCCGGAGGTCTTCATCACCGACCTCAGCGAGATCGAGACCCCCTCCGACCAGCAACTGGTCGCGGCCTCGTTCATGGAGGCGGGCGTCTACCTCCAGCGCGGCATGGTCATGCCCCAGCCGACCCTGACCACGGGCGAGCGCGAGATCGCCATCATGGTCGACGCCGAGACGGGCGTGGCGGGCAAGGTCCAGCGCGGCTCCATCGTGGACATCTACGGCACGTTCGAGGCTCGCGACCACGGGGAGGCGTGCGCGGTGCGCGTCATCACCGAGGTCGAGGTCCTCGACATCGGCGAGCTGCGCACCCAGGAGAACGCCGCCGGCGGCGTCGCCGGGGTCGTCCCGGTGACCTTCCGGCTGGAACCCCAGGACGCGCTCCAACTCGCCTACGCCGAGGACTTCTCGGCCAAGCTGCGCCTGGCCCTGGTCAGCCCCGACGGCGGTGGCTCACCGGGCGAAGCCGAGTTCTGCAGCGGCGACTTCGCCGACATCGTCGGCACCCGGGAGCAGGAGGACGACACCACCACGACGGACCAGCGGCGCGCGCCGCGGGGGGAGTAGACGTTGAGCTTCCGAGTCCTGGCCGGGATGCCCAACTCCGAGGCGGAGATGGTCCTGGCCGCACGCTTCGAGGAACTGGGCACCGCCCAACTGGTGGCCACCCGGCCCACCACGTCCGCTCTGATGGACGCGGCCGGCGAGTTCCCCGAACTCGACGTCGTGCTGGTCCACCAGGACCTGGGCCCGGCGCCGGTGTTCGACGCGATACGGGACCTGTCCCACCGCCACCCCCAGCTGGCGATCCTGCTCGTGTCCACCACCATGGACCCCGACACGTTCACCGGCGCCATGGAGGCCGGAGCGCGCGGCGTGCTCTCCGAGGACGCCGGCATCGCCGAGCTGGAGTCCCGCGTGGCCAAGGCCGCCGAGTGGTCGCGGACGCTCCGCCGGCACCTGGAGTCGGCCTCCCTCGACCTGCCCGCCTCGGGCGTGCGCGGCCGCATCGTCACGGTCAGCGGAGCCAAGGGCGGGGTGGGCACGACCACGTGCGCGGTGCACCTGGCGATGGCCGCCGCAGGAGCGGGGCGGGTGGTCTGCCTGGTCGACCTCGACCTCCAGACCGGTGACCTGCCCGCGTTCCTCAATCTGCGGCACCGGCGCTCGATCAGCGACCTGGTGGACGCCGGGGACGACATCAGCCCGGGCATGCTGGCGGAGACCCTGTACGTCGACCCGCGCGGCCCGCACGTGCTGCTCGCTCCCGAGCACGGGGAGCGCGGCGAGGACGTCGACGCCCGGGCCACCCGACGGATCCTGTCGGCTCTGCGCTCCCGCTACGAGCTGGTGATCGTGGACTGCGGGTCGACCATGAACGAGGCCACGGCCATGGCGGTGGAGTTGGCCGACACCGCCGTGGTCGCCGTCACCCCGGACGTCCCGGCGATGCGCGGCGCCCAGCGACTGATGGCGATGTGGGACCGCCTGCAGATCCGCACCCAGGACTCCGTGTTCTCCCTCGTCACCCGGCACAGCCGTAGGAACGAGGTGCAGCCGGACTTCCTGCGGCAGATCATGGGCACGCGGGTCCTGCGCACCCCCGTCCCGGCCAACTACCGCGCGCTGGAACCGGGCGAGAACAACGGCGACCCGACCAAGGTCACCGACGAGGCGCTGCGCAAGGCCTTCGCGCGCCTGGCCGGGGAACTGAACCTGCTCAACGCGCCCGACCAAGGCGCCGGCGGCAAGGGCACGGTTCCCGCCGTCCAGCCCGGCGGTGTGGGAGCCGCCGCGCGTTCGGCGGCCACCCCCCGGAACGGCTCCCCGTCCACGCGCGACGTGTCCGGCTTCCTCAACGCCGCCACGCCCGAGAGCGCGCACTCCTCGTCCGACGGACACCCGGGAGCACCGCCGGGAACGTCGGGGAACGGCTACCGACCCAGCTCCGGGGTGCCCGGAGGATCAGGTGGGTTCCGTGCGTGACCGGTCCGCGGCCCGTCGGGGCCGGCGTCGGGAGCCCGCCGACCGCCCCCCGCGGAACCACTCGTTCGGCCACCGAGGCCGCCTACGGGCACAGGCCCGTGCGCTGCCGTCCGAAGGCTCGGAGGGCCGCGGGGGCGGGTGCCGAACGCATGCCGTCGCGCCACCATGCCGCGGCGCGGACGGCCGCGGAGGCGGCTGTCGCACGGATGCCGGTGCGCCTCCTCGCCACGGCGCGGACGGTCGCCCGCACCGTGGCGATCGCGGCGGCGTCATCGTGGAGTTCGCCGCCGTCGTGCCGTTCCTCATGCTGGCCCTGGCCCTGGTGTGGCAGGTGCTGCTGCTCGGGATCACCTCCATGTACGCCTCACACGGCGCGGCCGAGGCCGCCCGCCAGGCGGCGGTGACCCCCGACGACCTCGAACGCATCGACGCGGAGGCCCGACGGCGGGTCCAGTCCCCGTGGAACGGGGAGGACGTGCTCACCGTGGCCGTCGTCGAGCGGGACGGCGCCCGGTACGCCCAGGTCACCATGGCGATGCCGGTGTTCCTGCCGGGGACGGACGGGCCTTGGGACATCACCGCCGAGTCCCAGGTCGTCACCGAGGTCGAGCCCATGGGGGTGACACCGTGAACCGGGCGTCCGCGCGGGCACAGCGACTCCTGCTCGGGGGCCGCCCCCTCCGCGACTCCGACCGGGGAGGACCGCTCCTGGAGTTCGCCGCGATGTTCCCGATCCTCCTCCTGGTCTGCGTCATGGCGATCGAGGCCTTCCTCGCCTTCGTCGCGGTCGAGCGTCTGGAGTCGGCGGCCCGTGCCGGGGCACGCGTGGCCGGCGCCGAACAGTTGGCCGGGGCCGAACAGGCGGCCCGCTCGGCGCTGCCGACGTGGCTGGACGACGCGACGATCACGAGCGGCACCAACGACAGCGACGGTTACTACGTGGAGGTCTCGCACCCGGTCCCGATCGTGTTCTCGTCCGTGGGGTTCGACCTGATGCTCACCCGCCGCGTGGACATGCCCCATGTCTGACTCGAACCCGGCACGCGGCTTCCCCGTCGCACGGGACCCCCAGGGAAGGAGTGGAGAGCCATGGGTCTGAAGGACCGGCTCGAGGAGGACCGCGCCAACGAGGGGCGCGGCGACCGCGGGAGCGTGACGCACTGGCGGCGGCGCCTGCTCGAGGAGATCAACCTCGAGGACCTCACCCGCCTGACCCTGGCGCAGCGCCGCGTGCGGCTGGAGAAGGTCGTCGGACACATCCTCTCCCGCGAGGGGCCGGTGCTGTCCGACCGCGAGCGGTCGCTGCTCATCCGGCGGGTGGTCGACGAGGCGCTCGGGCTGGGCGTGCTCGAACCGCTGCTGGCCGACGAGACCGTGACCGAGATCATGGTCAACGGCCCGGACCACGTGTTCATCGAGCGCGGGGGCAGGATGCAGCGGGTCGACGCCGCGTTCAACGGCGAGGAGCAGCTGTACCAGACCATCGACCGGATCGTCTCCCTGGTCAACCGGAGGGTGGACGAGTCCTCTCCGATGGTGGACGCGCGTCTGCCCACCGGCGAGCGGGTGAACGTCATCATCCCTCCGTTGTCGCTCTCCGGCCCCATCCTGACCATCCGCCGGTTCCCCAAGCCCTACCCCATCGACGAACTGGTCCGGATGGGGAGCCTGGACGCGGCCACCGGCATCCTGCTGTCCGCGATGGTCCGGGCGCGGTTCAACATCGTGGTGTCGGGGGGCACCGGAACCGGCAAGACCACCTTCCTCAACGCCATGTCGGCGTTCGTGCCGACCAGCGAGCGCATCGTCACCATCGAGGACTCGGCCGAACTCCAGCTGATGCAGGACCACGTCGTGCGTCTGGAGTCGCGTCCGGCCAACATCGAGGGCAGGGGCGAGATCAGCATCCGCGACCTGGTCCGCAACGCGCTGCGGATGCGACCGGACCGGATCATCGTGGGCGAGGTGCGCGGCGCGGAGACCATCGACATGCTCCAGGCGATGAACACCGGCCACGACGGGTCGCTGGTCACCGTGCACGCCAACTCCGCCGACGACGCGATCCACCGCCTCCAGACCCTGGCGACCCTGGGTGAGGGTCTGGTCCCCTACGACGCGATCCGCGACCAGATCAACAACGCCGTGGACGCCATCGTGCATCTGGGCCGGTGGCCGGACGGATCGCGCCGGGTCAACGAGGTGTCCGTGGTCTCCTCCCGTAGGCGCGAGGAGTTCCGGCTGGACACCGTCATGAAGTTCGAGGCGCTGCCGATGGCCGCCAACCGGGCGGTCGAGGGCGATTTCCGGCACCTGCCGCTGCCCCGGCACGTCGCCGGGCGGATCTACCAGGTGGGCGAGAGCGTCCCGGCAGCGTTCGGCGTGGTACCCGACGACCGTCCCCGAGGTGAGCGGTGAGCCGCCCCGCGCTGCCCGACCGGGCACGCGCGTCCCGTCCACTCCGAAGGGAGCCCCGGTGACCTGGCAGTTCCTGGCCATTCTCGGTGGCCTGGTCGTCGTGCTCGCACTGGCGCTGTGGGCGCTGTGGGAGTTCGTGGCCAGCGCCGAGACACGCCGGCTGATCGCCGCGCGCAGCGCGCTGGCCCAGGCCGAGTACGAGGCGTCGACGCTGTCGGCACGGTTGGATCTGGCGATCCACCGCACCCAGTGGGGCGCCCGGCTGTACCGGCGGATCAACCGCTCCGGCGCGCAGGTGCGGCTGTCGACCTTCGTGGTCGCCCTCGTGGGGGGTTCGCTGCTCGCCGTGATCGTGGTCTGGCAGGTGCTGGCCCCCGTTCTGGGGCTGCTCGCCGCGGGCGGGGTGGCCTTCCTGTTCTTCTCCTACCTGAACCGGGCCGAGGCCAAGCGGCGCGAGGAGTTCACCGCGCAGCTGCCGGACGTGGCGCGGGTGCTGGGCAACGCCACCTCGGCGGGGCTGGCGCTGCCGACCGCGGTGTCGATGGCCGCCGAGGAGCTGGACGGCCCCGCGGGTGAGGAGCTGGGCCGTATGGCCGAGTCGATGAAGGTGGGCGCGAGCTTCGAGGAGGCGGTCGCCGAGCTGCGCGAGCGGATGCCGTCGCGGGAGCTCGGGGTGCTGCTGTCGACGCTGGTCGTGGCGTCCCGCTCCGGTGGCTCCCTGGTCACAGCGCTGCGCAACATCTCCAGCACGTTGGAGAACCGCAAGGAGACGCGGCGCGAGGTGCAGACCATCCTCAGCGAGACGACGAGCACCGTCTGGGCGCTGGGGTTCATGTCGGTGGGTGCCCTGTTCATGATCAACGCCATCGAACCCGGCATCCTGCGGACGATGACCACCTCCGCCTCGGGGGTGGCCGTGCTGCTGGTGGTGGCCGCTCTGTACGCCGTGGGCTTCCTCCTGGTCGCCCGGATCACCAGATTCGACCTGTAGAGGGGCCTGTCCGATGAGTGGCGTGTACTCCCTGGTGCCCTTCGCCGCGGCGCTGGCGTCGACGCTGGTGGCGCTGACGGCCTGCTACGGCGCGTACCTCACGCTGTCCCGCACCAGAGTCCGGGTGGACGACCCCACCGCGCTGCCACCGCGCACCCGGTCGGACCGGACGTTCGTGCTGCACCGGATCACCGAGGCGATCGGGCGGCCGTTCTCGCGCTCGGTCCTGGCCTCGCTGGGTGAGCGGCGGCGCGCGTCGATCAACGAGCGCATCGACGCGGCGGGCCGTCCCGAGGGCCTCACGGCGGAACGCTACGTTCGGCGCAAGATCGGCGAAGTGGCGCTGTACGGCGGACTCGGCCTGCTGATGCTGGTGTCGGGCAACGCCCTCATGGCCGTGATCGTGTTGGCGTTCGCCGGGTTGACCGACCTCAACCTGTATCTGGAGGGCCAGGAGCGCTCGGACCGGGTGCAGTCCCAGCTACCGGACTTCCTGGACGTGCTCGCGGTCACGGTCAGCGCGGGCATGTCCTTCCGCGCCGCGGTGGCGCGGGTGGCCGAGTCGATGCCGGGTGTGCTGTCCGACGAGTTCTCGCTGGCGCTCCAGCAGATGGAGCTGGGCACCTCGCGCCGGGAGGCGTTCGAGGCCCTGCGCAAACGCAACCGCAACGAATCGCTGAGCAAGTTCGTGACCGCGATCCAGCAGGCGGAGGAGCTGGGCGCACCGCTCAGCGACACCTTGGTGGACATCAGCCAGGACATGCGCCGGGCCGACGCCCAGTACATGCGGCGCAAGGCCCAGCGGATGAACCCCAGGGTGACGATGGTGACCGCGGTGACGCTGTTGCCGGGCCTGCTGATCCTCGTCGTGGGGTCCATGTTCCTGGGCACCGAGGTCGACCTCGGAGCGATCCTCGGCGGGTGACCGCGTCTTCCGCGCGGGAGTCGCGCGGAGGACGCGGTCACCGGGCCCTGCCCCGGCTTATCCCCGGGCGGGGGCCGGCGGCGGGAACGGGATGGCCGCCAGGGTCGGGAAGAGCTCGGACTCCTCGTAGTCCAGGTGCGCCTCCAGCTCCCCGGCCATCCGGTCCAGGTCGGCGCGGAACCGCACGGGATCGGCCGTGGACAGGTCCCCGAGCAGTGACTCCAGCTCTCCTCGGAGCCGTTCGACCGTACGGTGCTCGGCGCGCAGCCGCTCCAGAGTCTCCTTCAGCCCGGGGTCGTTCCGCTCCAGGTGGGGGAACACCGTCTCCTCACCGTCGTGGTGGAAACGCAGGGATTCGCAGAAGGCCAGGCAGTGCTGGCGCAGCTGGAGGCTGAGCCCCGGCGTCGCCGGCCCCCCGTTCGCCCGGTCGGCCAGGTACGCCCCGGCCTCGGTCCTCACGTGGGCGAGTTGGGAGCGCAGCCAGGTGTGCACCTCGACGAGTTTGTCGGCGAGGGTGGCCGCCTCGCCGTCGACGAACGGGCGTTCCAGGACCACGACCGGGATCACACGGTCCGTTCCGGCCTGGTAGTCGCCGTAGCCGGGCACCCGGGCGACGATCTCGGCGAACGCCCGGTCCCGTTCCCGCCCCTCCAGGGGCACGGCCACGACACCGAACTCCTCGGTGCCCAGTTCCACGCGCACCATCGGGTGGGCGAGCACGTTGTGGTACCAGTCGGGATGGCGGTCGGCTCCGGCCGCCGAGGCGACGACGAGCAGGCGGTCGCCGAGACGCACGTATCCCAGCGGGGTGGTGTGCTCGCGACCGGAGTGTGCGCCGACGGTGGTGAGGAGCAGCAGATCGCCGCCCTCGAACATGCCGCCGACCCGGCCGCCGCCCGCGCGGAACTCCTCCACGACGGGAACGTTGAAGTCGCTGACGTGGGGTTCGGTTCGGACAAGGGGGTTCTGTGACATACGGATCTCCTTCGACGATGGTGGTGTGGGGCGACCATCCCCGAAGGCGCACGCGGCGGCGCCGGGCTCGCGGGGGGCGGGCGGGGCCGTCCACGGCCGGAGCGCGCGGCGGGTCCGGGTGGCGGCGCCAGGGATCCGGGCGTGCCGGTGACGGTTCGGGGAGGTCGCGAAGGTCGACGTCATGGGCGTGGCGATGGCCTACGCCGACGGGACGGACCTCAGACGTCAAACGCGCTGTGTGCTCTGCTCACGGCTGGCTCCCCAGAACTCAAGGCGCCTCCATACCGCCCGACCGGCCCACTTCTCGTGGTCGGGGGCACGCGGCACCGCGGGCAGCCTACCGGAGGCGGAGGGGTGGGGCCAGCCCCACCGGAATCCGACCGCCCAGCGGGATGGGATGCCGTCGCTGCGCTCCGTAGCGTTCCCCGGGAACGGTTCGAGCGGAAGGACGACACATGGACCGCACCCCTCCGGACGTCCGGACGGCACCCCCACCGACCCGCGCGCTCGCCCCCGACCTGGCCCGGGGGTTCATGCTGTTGTTCATCGCGTTGGCGAACGCCCAGTTCTTCCTGACCGGCTCCGACCTGGTGCGGTCGGCCGCCGACCAGGCGGTGGCGCTCGTGCAGGGTCTGGCGGTGAACGCACGGGCGATCCCCCTCTTCGCGTTCGTGTTCGGGTACGGCATGACGCAGATCCTGGCCCGGGTGCGCGGCGGCGGTGGCGGCTGGGTCCAGGCGCGGGTCCTGCTGCGGCGGCGCGGCTGGGTGATGCTGGCGATCGGTTGCGCGCACGCCGCCCTGTTCCTGCCCGTGGACATCGTCGGAACGTACGGACTGACGGCGCTCGTCTTCGTCGGGATGCTCCGGGTGAGGGACTCTGTCCTCCTCTGGACCGCGGGACTGGTCGCCGCCCTCTCGACCGCCGCCACGGCGATGTTGGCCCTCCTGGTGTCGTCGGGCGGAGAGGGAACGTCGGTCGCTCCCCCGTCCCTGACCCAGGAATCGTTCTGGATCGCCGCCGGTGATCGGGTCCAGGAGTGGCTGCTCTACACACCGGTCACGATGCTGCTGGACACCCTGCCGATGGTCCTGGTCGGCATGTGGGCGGCGCGGCGCCGCGTGCTGGAGGAGCCCGGCGCACACCTCGGCGCGTTGGCGCGCACGGCCGCGGCCGGGCTCGGGACCGCGGTGGCCGTCGGGCTCCCGGACACCCTGGTGACCGCACGGCTGCTCCCGGCTCCGTCGCCGGTCACCACGGTGGTGTTCGCGGTGGCCCATGACGCCGCCGGTTGGGCCGGCGGGCTGGGGTGGGCGTCCGTGATCGCCCTGGTCGCGTGGCGGATCGGCGAGCGGCGCGGCCCGGTCGTGTCCGCCGTGGCCGCCGTCGGCCAGCGCTCACTCACCTGCTACCTGCTCCAGTCCGTGGCGTTCACGCTCGTGTTCGCGCCCTACGGTCTGGGCCTGGGCGCGACGCTGAACTACACGGGAGCCGCGGTGGTGGCCGTCGGCACGTGGCTCGGAACCGTGGTCCTGGCGGGGGCACTGCACCGGTCGGGCTGGCGGGGTCCGGCCGAGGTGCTGCTCCGGCGTCTCGTCTACGCGCGGACCGCGCACGTCCCGAGTCGATGATCGAACGGGTGCGGCACTCCCGCGGGCGCCGCACCCGTGGCGCCGGGGCCCTGAGCTAGGACGCCGTCCCGGTGGCTGCCTCAGGGGCCCGTGCGGCCTCACGGCGGCGCTTCCGGAGAACCACGAGGCCGACGTAGAGGCCGGCCAGCATGACGACGCCCATGAAGGCGAGCATGCCCAACGCGCCCACCTGCGGGCTGACGATCAACGGGATCGCCGCCGCGGTGATCAGACCACCGCCGAAGAACGGCTCGAAGATCAGCTGCTTGTAGCCGAACGCCGGGTAGGCGGGGGTGCGCATCTCCGGGTCCACCACGCGCATGAGCACGAGCCCGGTCGCGGTGACGCCGAGCGACTGGCCGAACTCGCCGATGCCCCGCTCGAACCAGTGGGTGGGCATCATCCGCGGGGCCAGCACCAGGAAGGCGAACAGGCACCACAGCAGACCGGCGACCGTGAGCAGGGCGAAGGCGAGGAAGTTCTCGGCGATGGCGCTGAGCGAGAGCGTGGCCATGGCCGCGATGACGAGGATGTCGAGGGACAGCCCCTGGATCCGTTCGATCGTGTGGTGGTCGACGATGTCGTCGCGGTCGAACCGGTCGATGAACAGCTGGAGCACGATGCCGCCGATCATCGCCATCGGGAAGAGCGGAACGTAGGCCATGATCTCGATCCGCTCCGCCCACAGGGCCTGTTCCAGGGCTTGCAGGCCCATGAGGAGCAGTTGGCCGATGAGCACGGCGAGGGCGACGAGGCCGAAGTGCAGGGTGAGGGGGTCCATGGAGGACGGGTGGATCGTCATGACCGATCCTGAGGTGCGCTTGTCCCGCTCGACCAGACCGGCCTGCTCGTTGCCGGTCCTCTTGGCGTCCGCGCTGATCACGGTGGTCTTGCCGCGCCGGACGCCCCAGTTGATCAGGACGATGCCGACGATGATGCCGGACAGGAGGCCGACCGTCGCCATGCCCAGGGCGAGGTCCTGGCCCTCGGCCCAGCCGACCTCCGCGAAGGTGTTCCCGAGCCCGGCCGCGGTGCCGTGTCCGCCGATGAAGCCGATCTCGATCAGCGCTCCGGCGACCGCGGGCACGTCGAGGAAGGGCACGAGGACCAGCAGGGCGAGCGCGATGCCGATGACGTACTGGCCGCTGGCGACGGTGATCCCGAAGGCGAGGTTGGGACCGGCGAGACTGGCCGCCTCACGCAGCCGGGGCATGCGTTTGCCCAGGAAGAGCCCGGCGAAGACCACGGAGATCAGCAGTCCGGGCAGGGACGACCACACCGCCGTCACGTCGACGCCGAACAGCCCGCCTTCGGCCGCCCGCTCCGTGAGGCCGACCGCGACGCCGCGGTCGGCGAGCAGCCCCATGAGACGCCCGAAGACGTCCGGACCGAGGAGCAGAGCGATGCCGCCGCCGATGATCGACCCGGGAAGGTAGAGCCTCTGCGTCAGCTTCCACGTGACCCGGACGAGTTTCGAGACCAGCAGCAGCACCCCCAGCAGGAGGAGTGCGAGGCCAACGGTGCCAGGGGACATCTCTACCTCTCATGGTTGCACGTGCCGCGCGAGGGCGTGGGAGTCCGACGCCTCCGCACGGAACGGAAGACGGGTCGGCGCGAGGCCCGCGGGGAGACGACGATCGCATGCGGGGTGACAGGGTCACGGCGAACGCCCGGGGCAGCCTATACGCCGTGACCATATGGTGAGCACAGAGTGAACATACCGTCGAATATCGGCACCGAGTACCGAAAGCGGTCCACCACGGGACTCCGACCGCGGACGGGCCGGTGCGGGGCCCGGCGAGCGGGCGTCGGTTGTGGCGGGTCTCACGGGGGAGGGCGGCGGCCACGCCGGCGATCGTGGCGAATCGGCCCCGCGCCCGCCCCCTCCTTCCGCATAATGGCGAACGTACGTGGAACCGCGGCGGTCCTCCCCCGGCGGGGCCGTGCACCGCGCCCCGGACCGGCCCGCCCGCACCACGAGAGGAGCGCGCGTGAGGAGAGTCACGTCGGACCGGACGGGTGTGGACGAACACGGAATCATCACGCACGAGGGCGTGCCCTTCACCGGTGAGTCGGTCTGTACCGGCGCGGACGGCCGGCTGGAGGAACTGGTCACCTATCTCGACGGACGCGAGCACGGGCCGTGGCTGGAGTGGTACCCGGACGGCACGCCGCGCGCGCAGGGTGAGTGCGACCACGAGCGCGGGGTGGTCAACCTGTGGCGTGAGTGGCACGCGAGCGGTCGGATCTCGCTGGAGGAGGTCCGCACCCCCGAGGGGCGCCTGGCCACCAGCCGGGAGTGGGACGAGGAGGGCTCCCTGGTCCGGGACTCGTTCTCCGCCCGCTCGCCCGGCGGTGTGGCCAGGGTGCCCCGCGGCGACCTGGACCAGGGACCGGACGGTGTGCTCCTCGCTGGCGTCCCGTTCACCGGCGAGGCGTTCGCGACCGACGCCTCCGGACTGGTCGTGGCCCTGACGTGCTACGTCGACGGCGCGGAGCGGGGCCCGCGGTACACCTGGCATCCCAACGGCCTGATCCGGTCCGAGGAGCACGTGCACGCGGGGTCGGCGGTCAGCGGGCGGCGGCGCTGGGAGCCCGATGGGCGGCGCGTGTCCGAGGGGGAGTCCGACGGCCCGGCGGACCCGGACCCGCGGCGGGACCGGTACTCGACCGGCACTCCTCACGGCGCTCGGTAGTCGCCGCTCCACGCGTCCCGGCAGGCGAGGACACACTCCAGCAACCCGGGGAACCTGCCCTCCAGCTCCTCGTCCCGCAACGAGACGAAGCACCGCGTGCCCTCGGTCCGGCTCTGGACGACCCCGGCGTTGCGCAGGATCTTCAGGTGATGGCTCAACGTCGACTGGGCGATCGGCAGGTCGATGTCCTTCCACGCCCGTTCGCCCTCCATCGCCGCGAGCATGCGCACGATCCGCAGGCGGGTCGGCTCCGCGAGCGCTGACAGGACCGTGACCAGCTCCACGTCCTCGACGGCGGGATGCGTGTGCTCCCTGGGGGCCAAGGCACACCTCCTCGTGCTGGCCCGGCGGCGGCCGGACGGGATTTGGAACGCGGTCAGGGATGAGTGTAGCTTCGATATTCGATATTCGTCGAACATCGAACGTGCACGCCCGTCGAGCTCGGACCGCAGGGTCCCCCTCCCGGGCGCCCGCCGCGGGAACCGCTCGTTCGCCGGGGGAAGGGGCCCACCATGTCCAGAGTCGCGCTGTCCGTGCTCGACCACGCAACGATCGTCGAGGGCTCCGACCCCGGGAACTCGCTGCGCTCCGCCCGGGAACTCGCCCAACACCTGGAGACCTGGGGGTACACCCGCTTCTGGCTGTCCGAGCACCACAACATGCGCGCCATCGCGAGCGCGGCCACCTCGGTCGCACTCGGGTTCATCGCCGAGGGCACGTCCACGATCCGCGTCGGTGCGGGCGGGGTCATGCTCCCCAACCACTCCCCGTTGGTGATCGCCGAGCAGTTCGGAACCCTGGAGTCCCTGTACCCCGGGCGGATCGACCTCGGCCTGGGCCGGGCTCCGGGAACCGACCCCCGCACCATGCGCGCGCTGCGACGTGACCGGACCGCCTCGTCGACCTTCCCCGACGACGTCCAGGAGCTGCGCGCCTACTTCGAACCGGCCGAGCCGGGCCAGCCCGTCCGAGCGGTCCCGGGCGAGGGGTTGCGCGTGCCGCTGTGGATCCTGGGCTCGAGCCTCTTCGGCGCCCAGCTCGCCGCGCAGCTCGGCCTGCCCTACGCGTTCGCGTCGCACTTCGCGCCGGACGCCCTGTACGACGCGCTCAAGGCCTACCGGACGGACTTCTGTCCCTCCGAGCAGGCGCGTGAGCCGTACGCGATGGCGGGGGTGAACGTGGTCGTCGCCGACACCGACGCGGAGGCCCGGCGCCTGTTCACCTCGATGCAGCAGCAGTTCCTCGGCATCGTGCGCGGCGACCGCGGCCTGCTCCGCCCGCCGGTGGAGAGCCTGGACACGCTCTGGCGACCGGGCGAGAAGGAACGCGTCGACGGGACTCTGCGCTACTCGTTCGTGGGATCACCGGAGACCGTGCGCGCGGGACTGGAGCGGTTCCTGTCCGACACCGGGGTGGACGAACTGATGGTGTCGACGATGATCCACGACCCGAAGGCGCGACTGCGGTCCTACGAGGCGCTGGCGGACATGTTCGACCTGGAGGGGCCCGCCGTGGACCTGGCCTGACCGGAGGGGCGGGCGCGGGCGATCGGTCCGAGGGGGAAACGGATCAGTCGCCCCCGCCGCCTCCCCCGCCGTCGCCGCCACCGCCGCCACTGTCACCACCGCCGAAGCCGCCCCAACCGCCGCCACCGCCGTCACCCCCGGATCCGAACCCGCCGCCACCACCGGAACCGGTCTCGAATCCGCCTCCCCATCCGTCGCCGGAGGAGGAGCCGCCCGCCGAGCTCGACGACCCCTGGCACAGTTCCGCGAACGAGCACAGAACGTGGAGGTCGTAGGTCTGCGAGGACGCGTCCGCGCTCACGGTCGGGACAGCGTCGCCGGAGGAGGACCGGTCGGCCGCGGGGCGCTTCAGGCTGGTCCGCGCGCGGCCCGGGGACGAGGTCGCCGCGCGCAGGGAACGGAATCCGGTGACGGCGGTGTGCCGCAGCGCACGGTCGCGGCTCATCGCGCCCGAGGCCGTGTAGCGCCGCCGCGCCTCCGCCGCCACCGCGGTCCCGGCCGGTGTGGTGGTCGACGGGTTCGCCCCTCCGGTCGCGGCGACCACGACTCGGACGGCGAGCGCGCCGCCGACGGCGCCCATGCAGCCGACGGCCGTCAACCAGGCCACACCCAGCGTGGCCGCGGAGCCGAGGACCAGGAGGACGACGGCGAGGGTGAAGGCGCCGCCGATGACCACGTTGGCGGAGCGCGCTCTCCGTCTCCTGTGCGCGAGGAGCTCGCGGATCTCGGGCGAGTCCACGATGAGGCCGCGTCGCACGAGGCCGTCGCGGAGACCGTCGACGGCGCGACCGGTGACCACGCGACGGACCATCTCGCGCGCGCCGACCCCCACACGGTCCCGGAAGGCCCTGAGGATGGCGCGCCGGAGCGGATCCTTCTCACTGAGGTAGCTCTGTCGGGGACCGACGAGCGTGAAGAATCCGCCCGCCGACTGCTGCCGCACGCGCCCGCTGAGGAAGGCGTCCGTGACCGCGACCTCCGCCGCGCGGACGGCTCCCCCCAGGAGGTAGCCGAGTTCGGCGGGTGTGAGTTCGTCCGGGTCGGGCGGCGTTCCGGGGCCCGGACCGCGCCTGATCGCCGATCTGATCGCGGCACGGCTGCGCAGGACGGCCACGAGGGGGGATCCCCCGACGACCGCACCCGCGACGACGGCCGCCGCCGCCATCAGGAAGAGTTCGACACCGTCAACCACGTCACTGCCTTCCTCACCCGGAACGGGCCCACCGCGGGGGGCGGGAGCCAGCCAGGACATCCAACACCATGAACGTGGTCGTGCCCACGGGTGGGGTGGTTGCTCACCCCCGGCCATGGCGTTCGGCGAGACCGCGTGCGATCATGGTCACCCGCTGAGCACTCATCGTCACCCCGAACGGCAGGAACGTGATCGAGTCCCGACACGCGCACCGGCGCGCCACCAGGCGTCACCCGGCCTGTGGACGGTGTGTGCCCGTGGCTGGCCGGGGGAATCATGAAGCTACGTGGCCACATCCGGCCAGGGGACGCGCCCGCTCCCGGTCATGTGCCGGATAGTGGGACCGGGTGAGTGAGCATCCCCCACGCTCGAACCCCCGGTGGCCCCGCGCGAGCCGTCGTTCCCCGACCAGCAAGAGACCACGCCGACGTGGTGCAGAAGACCCTCTCCCCCTAGGAGCCACCTCCATGAGCAGTCTGACGAAGCTCTGGGTAGTCCTCAGTACCCGAGCCTCCCCATCCCCCCGGAGGGACGACCGGGGAGGCGGAATGGTCGAGTACGCCGCCATCATCATCCTCGTCGCGGCGATCGCGTTCGCGGTGTACCAGTTGGGACTCGCGGAGAGCATCAGCGGTGGGATTCGAGGGGCGATCGACGGGGTTCTCCGGGGTCCCTCCGAGGTGGTCAGCCCTCAAGTTCCCGCAGCGGAATGAGGTAGCTGAAGGATTCAGGGAATCGCACTCTCAGAAAACCAGAGAATTGCAAGAAAGAGACACCCCTCCAGCAGGGACGAAAACGCGGAGACGCGAACTCGCCGCGTCCATGGCAGTCGTCGCTCTTCTTCTCACCGCTGGCTGCGTGGTCAGCCCGGAGTCATCCAACTCCCCAGATGAAGACCTCCCGAGGCAATCCGGCAACACTGACGGCAACTCCACGGATTCCCAAATCGAGAGCGAGGTCGAGATCCTCGCCAGCAGCTCGACTTCCTCCACCGCAATCGGCGCCGACTACCAGATCGACATCCACGCTCTCGAAAGAGTTGGCAACAGCCTAATTCGTCTCAAAATCGGGGTCACCAACAACTCGACCTCCAGCTATTTTCTCCAGGATGGGTTAAGCGACTTCAACAACCCCTACACAGCGAACAGAATCACTCTCCTCGATCCAACAAACCAGACGAGGCATCTGAGCATAAACCAGGCCGATGGCTCATGTTTCTGCTCTTCTCTCGAGGAGAACATCCCTGCCGGCGGCACCGCGGACATGTGGGTGATCTTCCCTGAACCACCACCCAACGTCGAGCTGATGACCGTTACAACTCCCCTCACGCCACCAATACTCGATGTCCCCGTGACTGAGTCCACTGAATCGGTGGAGAACTCCGACCTCGCAGATCCGGAGATCATCCCTCTGACCACGATCTCCGACAACATTGAGGACAGCACAGCCCGCACTGAGAGCAACGAGGAGGTCAGCATCATCCTGGCCTCTGATGTCCTCTTCGAGAGCGGGAGCGCCGACCTGAACTCCGATGCCCTCGAGATCCTCGAACAGGTCGCGATCGAGATCGATGACGCGAGCTCCGCAGCTGTCAACATCGACGGATACGCAGACAACACCGGGAATGAATCCGTTAACGTCCCGCTGTCACAGGAACGCGCAGAGGCCGTTGAAGATCAGCTCGTAGACCTTGTCTCGAGAGACGGGGTTTCTTTCGAGGTTGCAGGTCATGGTTCCGCTGAACCCATCGCAGACAATGACACCGATGAAGGACGCGAAAGAAACCGTCGGGTTACGGTCACCTTCGCCAAGTAAAGGAGGTCGCAACAAGCATGAGCCATCGCCGACTTTGGACCTTCTCACTGGCAATCATCGTTGCCCTCTCGACGTCAACTGGCATCAGTGCCGCGCATCCGACGCCACGGACCGGAGATCTCGAGTCCCTCGGAACCTCCCAGAGCAGTGCACCAGTTTCATCCAGCTTGGCAGCCGAAGTCCACCAGGTGGAGCGCGATGAAACCGGATCATTTCTCTCCGTAACCTGGAGCATCGAGAACATCGGCAATGGGCAAGAAGGAATTGCGTGGCTCCGAGACGGAGCATACTTGTATGATGGTCAGGGTTTTTCCGGTGTCAGCACACTAGACCCCGCGGAGGGGACGAGATATCACCCCGTCATGGACGGCACCGGATCCTGCCTCTGCTCGGGGGAGAGAAACAACGAATTCATCGCGGCGCTGAACCCTGGCGAACAGGTCGCCTACTGGTCGCTCTTCTCGGTTCCCGCCGACCTCGAGACAGTGACGGTGGAGATCCCGAACTTCGATCCGATCGAGGACGTCCCCATCTCCTGACCCCCTTCCCCACGGCTCCCACCCCACGACTGGAGACGGCGTTGCCCACCCCCCACGGCCCCGCGCTCGGGGACACCCGGCGGCCCACCCCCACCAGACCGCCCAGGCGCTCCGGTGACCGCAACGGCCCACCGCGTGTGCGGAGCCGTCTGCGTGCCCTCCTCCGTGCGGCGCGCCCGCCGCACGGACCCGGCGGCGATCGGGGAGCCGCGTTCGTGGAGGTCGCGGCGGTCACCCTCCTGGTCGCGGCGATCATCCTCGCCGTCTACCAGCTGGAGCTGAGCCGGACCTTCAACGAGTCCGTCCGGCAGATGGTGTGTCTCGTCGAGGGTCCCGGCTGCGGTGGCGCGACCTGGGTGGAGGACCAACGCCCGGAGGAACCGAGCCAGTACGAGTGGACCGGCGACTCCTCCAACTCCGTCGACAACCAGGCGATCGGCCTGAGCCAGGCCGAGGGCCGGGGGTGGACCGGCCAGGAGTGGGACTGCCTGGACAACCTGTGGTCCAACGTCTCCGGTTGGGACCACACGTTCGTCCACCCCGACACCGGCGCCGTCGGCGTCCCCGGGTTCCTCGCCGGTCAGCACGGCGCGATGCCGCCGGAGTTCGCCGAGAGCGCGTCCGCGCAGATCGCGTGGGGCATCGACCACATCGACCAGGCCCACGGGACCCCCTGCAACGCGTGGAGCTACTGGCAGGGCACCGGCTCGTACTGACACCGGCCGCGCGTCCCACCTCGTGCCCCTCGTGTCACGCGCCTCCGCCGCCATGGTGAGAGTGGCGTGAAAGGGCCGCAAAGGGCCCACAGTGCCCGGCAAACCTTTCGGCACGACTGCCGAAAACACTTATTTCGCCACAAATACCCCCATAACCTGAACTTTCACCCGCCCGTCGACCGCGGTCGGGTCCTGTTCACGCTGTCCATGGAAGCGGCCGACACCGCCACGGCGGAGAACGGTGGGGACACGGAGACCTCGGGGGAAGCGGTGAAGATCGCCTATCTGATCAACGACATGTACGGCATCGGCGGCACCGTCCGCACGGTCGCCAACCAGGCGGCGGCGCTGTCCGTGCGGCACGAGGTCGAGATCGTCTCGGTGTTCCGGCACCGCGCCGAACCCGTGCTCCCGGTCCCGGCCCAGGTGCGCCTGCGGCCCCTCGTCGACGTGCGCCAGCACTCCGGCGCCACGGGAGTCGGCGGGCGTCCGCTGTACGAGGGATCGGAGAGGGCCGGGCTGCCGCCGTTGCTGTTCCCCCCGGAGGACGCCCGCGGAGCCACGCACAGCCGTCTCACCGACGACCGGCTCGAGGAGTTCCTCGCCACCACCGACGCCGACGTCGTGGTGGGCACCCGCCCCGGACTCAACGTCGCGATCGCCCGTGCGGCCCCCTCGCACGTCGTCAAGGTCGGCCAGGAGCACCTGACCTACGAACAGCACTCGCTTCCGCTGCGCCGGGTCATGGAGCTCGCGTACCCGAGCCTGGACGCGTTCGTGACCGTCACCGAGGCCGACGCGCGCACCTACCTCGCCCACATGCCGCTTCCCGGAGTGGAGATCCTGTCCATCCCCAACGCCGTGCCCGCCCCGCACTTCACCGCCGACGGCCACGACTCGCGCACGATCGTCGCCGCGGGCCGGCTGGCCCCCAGCAAGCGCCACGACCTGCTGGTGCAGGCCTTCTCCATGGTGTGCGACGATTTTCCCGGCTGGACGCTGCGCATCTACGGGCGCGGCGGTCTGCGCGACACCCTGGTCCGGCTCGTGGGTTCGTTGGGCCTGCAGGACCGGGTGTGGCTGATGGGACCGCACCCGAGGGTCGAGGAGGCGTGGGCCCAGGGGGCTTTCGCCGCGGCGACCTCCAGCGAGGAGCCGTTCGGGATGACGATCGTCGAGGCGATGCGGTCCGGGCTTCCGGTCGTGAGCACCGACTGCCCGCACGGTCCGGCGGCCATCATCCGCCACGGCGAGGACGGGATCCTGGTGCCGAACAAGTCCGTCCAGGGCATCGCGCAGGGCCTGGCGGAGCTCATGGCCGACGACGGGCTGCGCGACCGGATGTCGCGCGCCGCGCTGGCCGACTCGGTCCGGTTCGATCCGGCCAACGTGGTGCGTGAGCACGAACGCCTGTTCGCCCACCTGTCCGGGGAGCGGCTGCCCGCCGCGTCCCTGGTGCCCGCGTCCCGCCCCGAGCCCCCCGCCGCGTGCCGTGTGCGGGCGTCCTCGGCGGACGGGCGGGCGGTGCTGTCCTTCCACCACCCGCCGGAGCAGCTCGTGTTGGAGCGGCCCGGCGAACGCGTGACGCTGGCCCCCGACGAGGACGGGAACGTCGTGGTGGACGCCGACGCGGACCGCCTGGCGGCGTCCACCTGGGACGTACTCCGCGTGGACGGCGGGAAGGAGGCGCCGATCCTCGAGCTGGAGATCCGCCAGGACGGGTACCCGGTGTCCGCCGGTGACGTCGAACGCCCGTGCCTGGTGCTCCCCGACCGGTCGTCGAGGGGACGGCTCGTCCTCCATGTGCGGCGGGCGGCGCGGCACGCCGAGGTCGAGCACGTGGAGGTCGCCGACGGGCTGATCACCGTGCAGGGAAGGGTCGTCGGACGCAGGGGGGCGGACGCCCGGGCCCGGCTCGCGGTGCGCAACCGGGCGGCGCCCAGGATCCTGCGCGAGTTCTCGGCCCCGGTGGCGGCCGACGGGCACTTCACCGGTGTCATCGACCCGGAGACGGTGGTACGCGGGAGGCACGGCGAGTCGGAGAAGTGGGAGCTGCGCCTGGTCCTGTCGGACGGGTCCGAGCACACGGTGGGGCGCCACCTGACGGGTGTGGCGGGCTACCGGAGGATCATCGGGTACCCCGCGCACCACGTGGCGGCCCGTCGCGGCTACGGCTCCCGGGTACGGCCCTACTACACGGTCAACGACCGCCTGGGGCTGCGCACGTCGCCCGCGGCGCCGACCCTGGGCGTGGACGAGGTCCGGGTGCGGCCGGCGGGACGCCGCCGGGACCGGTTGCGGTTCGACGTCCGCCTGGACACGTCGCCTCCCGAGGGCATGGAGTACGCGGTGGAGGTCGTGCGCGGCACCGACGCGGGCCAGCGGTTCCCTCTGTACGAGACGGCCTCCTCGTCCGGGGCCAGGCTCGTCGGGAGCCTGCCGCTGTTGGACCGTGCCGAGTACGGCGCGGCGTCGGTGTACCGGGCCGTCTGGCAGCTCAGGCTGCTGATGGGTCCGCCAGGAGCGCTGGGACGCGTGGGGGCGCGGTCGGTTCCGCAGCGGACCGCGCGCCGCTGGTACCGCGGACCGTTCGTCCGCTCGGCGACCGTAGGGCCCCAAGGCGGCGGAGACCTCACCGTCACCGTGGCCGACGTGCACGTCATGGAGGCGGTCAACCGCCGTCTGCGCTGAGCGGCCGCCCGTCCGCCCCCCGGGCCGCCGCTCGGCGCGGGGGCGGACGGGCGTGCGCGCACCCCCCGTGCCCGTACGGGACGGTTCACGGCTGTCCACAGACCCTACCGATCACGGACAGGGGTGGATAAGCTACGCGGGAGGACCGCCCACCCCCGGGGCGCCTCCGCAACCGAACCGCCCCGGTCTCACCGCGCCCGCGGTGCGGGACCCCTCCCCCACGGAAACCAGTCATGCGACTGCGACGGACCTCCCCCAGCGCGGCGCCCCCCGTGCGACGCTCCCGCCACCTCCAGGGCCGTGATGACCGCGGTCAGGCCAACATCCTGCTCATCTTCGGCCTCACACTGGCCCTGCTCGCCCTGACCGTGCTGTTCGTGCGGGTCGGCGCCGCCAACGACTCGCGCTCCCAGACCCAGACCGCCGCGGACGCGGCGGCGCTCGCGGCCGCCAGCGCGCTCCAGGACGCCGCGGCCGAGGACCTCCTGGCGGGTGAGTACCCGATGCCGTGGTTCGACGAGGAGATCGCCGAGGCTCGCGCCGACGAGTACGCGCGTGCCAACGGGGCCGTGCTCACCGACATCCGGGCCAGCGACAACTCCATGGGGCGCAGCGGCAACATCATCCGGGTGGAGGTGCGCGGCGCCCTGTGCCAACGGGAGTTGGAGGAGGACGGCTCCAGGGCGTGGAACGACGTGGTGTGCGACGGCTCGGAGGAGGAGGCCGAGACGACCGCGGGCAACGCCGCCGCCGTCGCGATCGTCGAGCCGCCCTACGAGTGCTCCCGGGACGGCGGTGGGGTCTCGTGCGGAGGGAACTCCCCGGGGGACATCGACGAGGCCCGGGCCCTGATCGACGTCCACCTCGTCGACCAGGAGGGCCAGTTCAGGTTCGACCCCACCATCGCCTACTCCGGAGGAGCCATCGTGGACTGCCCCTCGCTGGGCCAACTGCATCCGACCATGTGCGCCGTGCACGAGACGCTCCAGGAGGAGTTCGGCGGCTTCTACCTGACGGCGGGGGGCAGGCGCAACGAGCCCGGCAGCGACCACGGCCAGGGAATGGCGGTCGACTACATGATGGCCGGGCTCGGCTCGACGCCCACACCCGAGATGCACGCCTCGGCGGTCACGGTGATCGACTGGGTCATCCAGAACGCTCGGGCCCTCGGGGTCAAGGGACTCATCTACGACCACCACATCTGGAACGCCTCGCGGGACCCGGTGGGACCGTGGGAGCAGGTCAGGCGGTTCCACCAGGACACGGGGAACAACACCCAGGACCACGTCGACCACATCCACCTGGCCGCGGGTCCGGGGCGCATGCTCTGAGGCCCGTTCGTCCACAGGTTCGAATGGGGTCTTGTCCGCCACGGACACACCCCGGAACCTGGAGGTATGACACGACGTGATGAGCCCCTCCCCGACCGTTCCCTCCTCCTGCGCACCCTCCGCTGTGTCCTGGGGCTGATCTCCGCGGACGCGGTGACCTGCGATGTCACGGCCGCCTACGTGTGGGGGGTCGACCTCCTTCCGAGCGGGGCCAGGGTCACCGGGTCCCGCCTGCACGTGGCCGTGCCCCAGGGCGTCGCGGAGGTCGGACGCCAGGCCGTCATCCCCCACCGGGAACTGGTCCCGGTCGGGGACCGCGGCCTGGTGGACGGCGTCAGGATCACCACGCCGGTCCGCACCGCCTGCGACGTCGCGGCCCGCGCACCCTCGCTGTTCGTGGCCACGGCGCGGCTGGACGCCTTCCTCACGCGTGGTCTGGTCGGCCGCGCCGAGCTGCGCGAGGCCGTGCGCCGCCCCAGACCCCGGGTACATCGCGACCGCCTCCTATCGGCGTTCCGACTGTGTTCCGAGCGCAGCCAATCCCCCGCGGAGACCTTCCTCCGGGTGCTCCTGGGCCTGGCCCGGTTGCCCGCCGCGACGCCGCAGTGCCCGGTCCCGACCGTCGAGGGGACGTTCCGCGCCGACCTGGGCTGGCCCGAGTACCGGGTGGCCCTGGAGTACGACAGCGCCGAGCACCACTCCGACCGGACCGCCCTGCTCCAGGACGAGTGGCGGTACGCGGTGATGCGCGACCAGGGCTGGCGGGTGCTCTCGGTCCGCGCCCACGACCTGCGCCGGTGCCCGGACGGCCTGCTCTGCCGGATCGCGGGTGAACTCGCCGCGCGCGGTTGGCGCTGCACGGAGGAGCAGAGACGTCACGTCCAACGGACCATCCGCCGGTACGGGCGCAGGTCCCCGCCCCTGTTCGAGGGAGGGTGATTCCGTGCGGCGCGCACGGCCCGGCGACAGTCCGGCCCGTGCGTCCGGTGCAGGCCTCCGGCCGCGGACACCCGGCACGGCCGGGCACCGAGCGTTCCCGTCCGGTGGTCGAGGGTGCGTCCCGCACCCGTGCTCCGCCGACCACGGCTCAGGACGGCTGGCCGAAATCCCGGACCGAAACGCGGCCACAATCGGCCAGAACCCCGACACCGAGAGCGATCGACCACCGGGGGTGACGGCCGGACCCGTGCCGACCCGGAGGCGGACCAGGGGCTCGGACGTGCACGGAAACGCCACGGGAGCGTGTCCGGACCCGTATCTTCGGAGTTCTCGGTCGCCTACCCAGAGCTCGCCCCGGTCACGGAACGTCGCGTTTCGCGGCAGCGGGAGGTCTCCCCATCCGTGCCACCATCGAACAGAACAACGGGTCACCACATCGAACACCACGTACACACGACCCCGGCGTCAGGCGACGACGGTCCGCAGCAACCCCCCGCGGCCGCACCGGCCGTTCACCGAACCGCAGAAACGAGGCCGAGCCCGTGTCGATGTCGATACCGGACACCTCACCCGTCGAGGACGTTCCAGAGCAGGAACCGCCCCCGGCCGGGGCGCGCCCGAACTGGTGGGTGTCCCTGGCCGTGGTCCTGGTGTGCCTCGCGGTGGTGGCGACCGGTTGGGTGGTCACCAAGCTCGCCGTGGGCGACGGGGCGCGTCCCCGCGACCTCGCCGACGGCTCGGGACCCGTGACCGTCGCGTCGGCGCCGTCCGTCGAGGGCGTGGACCCCGAGGAGGCCGCTGCCTTCGTCGGTGTGTCCGCGGACCTCGTGGAGAGCGCGTCCACGTTCCGGATCACCTTCTCCGTGTACGAGATCGAGGACGCGGGGCGGCCGGGCGACGGGGATGCCGCGGAGGAGGACGAGGCGGGGAGCCCCGCGTCCGGCTCGGATCCCGGCGCCGACGTGGCCGAGTCCCCCCTGGGCGAGGGGCACGTGGCCTACGACACCGGGAAGAACCCGAAGTTCGAGCACGTCTTCCGCACCCCGGACGGCGCGCGGGTCGACCGCTACCAGATGAGCGCCGGCCAGCTGGTGATGACCGCGGACGTCGGGGTGCCCGGTCTGGTCGTCCTGGATCCGGCCGACGAGGCCGACCGCTACCTGTGTTCCAGCGAGTTCGCCACCGCTCACCTGCGCGCGGTGCTGTCCACCTCCACCGACCTCGCGTTCGTCGGGCGCGAGCGGGTGGTGCTGAACGGCGCGGAGGAGACGGTCACCCACGACTCCTATCTGTACACCGGCACCTTCACCTCCCTGCGGGGCGGCTATGACACCGCGACGGGCGACAACACGCTCACCTCGGTGGCGGGTACGGAGTTCAGCCTGTGGATCGACGAGCTGGGGTACCCGCGAAGACTCGTCCTGCGGTCAGGGGACGGGATCGGTGAGACCCACGAGTTCCACTCGTTCGGCTGACAGTCCGCACCGGTACGGCCCTCGGGCCCCGAGCGTTCGACGGACACCCCGCACGGCCTGCGTCACCGCGGCGGGCCGGGACCCCGGCGACGCACGCGTTCGCCCCCGTCAGCCGACGCCCGCGCCTTCGACCACCAGATCGGGGACGGTGACGGTGTCGTCCGGCTCGTACGCGTAGGGCGGATCCGGCACCTCACCGCGCAGTTCGGGCTGTTCGGAGTCCACGAGCAGGTTGTCCCTGGTGACCAGGTTGCCGGGCTCCTCTCCCCCGCTCGACGCCGACAGGGTCGTGCCCTCGAAGTAGTTGCCCTCCACCAGGACGTTGGCGTCGAGGAGCGAGGTCACCCCCTGCCCACCGTCACGGAAGTAGTTGTTGAACACGTGCACGTGTTCGGCGTTGCGGGCGCGCGGGTTCCGGGCGGAGGTTCCGTCGAAGAAGTTGTGGTGCAGCGTGACGCGGAGCGCCCCCCGTTCGTCGTCCTCGCTCCCGATGTCCACGGCCGCCTCCGCGTCGCGGAAGTGGTTCCAGGACAGCGTGACGTGGTCGGCCCCTCCGGTGAGCGACACCAGCGCGTCTCCGCCGCCGTCCGTGAAGGTGGAGTTGTCCACCCACACGTGCCGGGCCCCGCCCGAAACGGTGACGGCGGTCCCGTCGACGGCCATCTCCAGGTTGGACAGGACGACGTTGGCGGACCCGTCGACGACCAGTCGCCCGCCGGTGAGCTCGGCGCCTCCGTCGACGCCGACGAGTGTCTTGTCCGAACCGACCCGCATCGGTCCGTCCAGGTCGATCTCCCCGGTCACCTCGATCGTCAGGGGTTCCTCGACCGTGAGGAGATCGGCGAGTTCGTCCGCGTCGGAGGCGGTGACCGTCTCTCCGTCGGCGCCCCCGGTGACGCCCGGCAGCCCGTCGCCGCCCGCGGCCAGGGGCTGGGCGGCCCAGCCCACGGCGGTGCGGACCGGTTCCGCCTCCGCGGTCTCCCGCGGTGAGCTGGACTCGTCCGCCTCGCCGGTCCCGGGCGCTCCGGACGCGGACTCGCCGGCGTCCGCGTCCGCGCCGACGGGGGGTTCGGAGGCGTCCTGGGCGGGCTCCTCGTCGCTCGCGCAGGAGGTGAGCACAGCGCACATCAGCGCCGCCGCACACGCGGCGGCCAAGGGGTGAAGTCTCATCGAGGGCTTTCCAACGAACGGAACCGGGGGGTGTCTCGGACGTGAAGAGACTGTCACAGCCAGCCCGGGAGTCCCAACCCGAGGGCCCCTTGGGCTTGGAAGCACGAGGTCGGCACCGGGCACCGCCCGGCGGGCCGGTGCCGTTCGGAGCACACCCCCGCCCCACACGGGCCCGCACCACCGCCTGGTGTCTGCCGGGTCCGACTCCGCGCGCCCGCGACACCCCACCCGCGCCAGAAGCCGCACACCGCCGCCGGGCGCCCGGTCGGCTCTCACACGACGGCGGGCGCCGACCCCCTCGCGGGGGCCGGCGCCCGGGTGTTCACCGTGTCTCGTCGGTCACGTGCCTACTCGGCGGCCCAGCCGATGTCCTCGTACACGTAGCCGGAGGCCAGACCGAACTCGCCCCAGTTGTGCAGGGTCTCGTCCAGGACGTACAGCCCGGGACGCTCGAACATGGGGATGGTCAGGACCTCCTCCCAGATGGCGGCGTCGAGCTCGTTGGCGATCTCGGCGTAGCGGTCCGGGTCGGTCGCGGCCTGGAGCTCGCCGAACATCTCGTTGATCTCCGGGGTGGAGTGGAAGCTGAGGTTGTTGCCCCAGTCCGCGTCCTCGCCCTCACCGCTCACCGGGCCGCCGTAGTTGCCCGAGGCGTCACCGGCGTAGGGGTTGGAGCCGACGAGCACGAAGGTGGCCAGCTCGTAGTTGCCGGGAACGATGTACTCGGGGAACAGGGCGTTGCCCGGCACCTGCTGGACGTCGACCTCGACGCCGATCTCGGCGAGCATCTCGCGGCCGATGTCGGCCTCGTTCTGCGCCAGGGTGAAGTCGTCGGAGGCGACCCAGGTCAGCGTCAGCGTGTCGCCGTCCTCGTTGGTGCGGTACTCCGCGCCCTCCTCCAGGGTCCACCCGGCCTCGTCCAGCAGCTCGCGGGCGCGGTCGGGGTCGTAGCCGCCGAGCTCACCGCTGTTGTCCTCGAAGCCGTACTGGGTCGACCGGAGCAGTCGGTTGACCTGGCCGGTGATCGGCCACTCGATCGGGCCGAGCGCGGCCTCGGCGAGCGTGTTGGTGTTGATGCCCAGAGCCAGTGCCTGGCGGACGCGCACGTCCTCCAGCTCCGGGCTGCCCGCGTTGACCGAGACGAAGCGGTGGCCGTGGTTGACGGCGCGGGTGAAGTAGGCGCCGTTGCCCTCGCGGTCGCGCAGCAGTTCGTAGCCCGCGGCGTCGTAGCCCAGGTAGAAGCCGTCGATCTCACCGTTGTCGAAGGCGGTCGGCGCGGCGTCGATCGCCATGGAGTCGAAGATGATCCGGTCCAGCTTGGCGGGCTCGCCCCACCAGTCCTCGTTCCGGTTCACGGTGATGCGCTCGGTGGTGGCGTCGAACTCCACGTCGCCGAACGGGCCCGCGGTGACCGGGTAGTCGTTGAAGTAGCCCTCCTCGAAGAGCTCCTCGTCCTCCATGTACTCCGCCGGGTACAGCGGGGAGAACAGGGACGGCCACTCCGCGTAGGGCTCGGAGAAGACCAGGGTGAACGAGTACTCGTCGTCACCCTCCACGAACTCCTCAACCAGCTCGTACCCCGTGGTGGAACCGAGCTCGAACTCACCCTCGCGCTCGCCCGACCAGGTGAGGTACTGGGCCTCGTAGTCGGCCGAGGTGATCGGCTCGCCGTCGGACCACACCGCGTCCGGGTTCAGCTCGTAGGTGACCTCGAGGCCGTCCTCGCTGACCTGGGCGTCCTGGACGAACTCGGCGATCGGCTCGGGCAGACCCTCGGCGTCCCATCGGAACGCGTTCGGCAGAACGGCGGCGGAGATCCGGCGCACGTCGGCCAGGTTGCCCTGGGTGTGCGCCATGTTGTGCTGCTCGTAGTACCCGCTGATGGCCCAGACGAAGTCGCCGCCGTCCTCCAGGTCCTCTCTGGGGGCGGGGTTGAGGTCCTGGGCGGGCAGTGCCGCCAGCTCCTCCTGGGCCTGCTCGGTGTCGTTCTCGTCGTCGCCGCCTCCGCTGCACGCGCTGGCGACCATCACCAGGGCGGCGACGGGGGCGAGATAACGCGCCTTCCCGATTCGCATGGGGATCTTCCTCTCAGGGGTGATAGGGCCAGCGCGCGGGGCGGCGCTGGCCGTGCCGTGTCGGACCGTCGTCAGACGACCTGCCGCCCCTCGGCGAAGTGGCAGGCAGCACCCTGGTCGCCACCGTTGGTGGGCAGGATCTGCGGCTCGACCGTCATGCACTGCTCCCGTTCGTTCGCGGAGAGAGCGATGAACTTCTGGCACCTGGTCCGGAACCTGCAACCCGAAGGAGGGTTGGCGGGGCTGGGCAGGTCTCCGTCCAAGACGATGTGCGTGCGTGCCCGTTCCTTCTCCGGGTCGGGGATGGGGATGGCGGACAGCAGCGCCTGGGTGTAGGGGTGCGAGGGCCGGGTGTAGATCGAGTGCGTGTCGCCGATCTCCACGATCCGGCCCAGGTACATGACGGCGACCCGGTCGGCGATGTGCCGCACCACGGACAGGTCGTGCGCCACGAACAGGTAGGCCAGACCGAGCCGGGCCTGGAGCTCCTCCAGGAGATTCACCACGCCCGCCTGGATGGACACGTCCAGGGCGGAGACCGGCTCGTCCAGGACCAGGAGCTTGGGCTCCAGGGCCAGGGCGCGGGCGATGCCGATGCGCTGGCGCTGGCCGCCGGAGAACTCGGCGGGGAAGCGCGTGGCGTGCTCGGTGTTGAGTCCGACCAGGTCGATGAGTTCGAACACCCGCCGGGTGACCTCGGAGGGCGACCTGCCGTGCGTGCGCAGCGGCTCGGCGATGATGTCGAACACCGGCATGCGCGGGTCGAGCGAGCTCATCGGGTCCTGGAACACGATCTGCATGTCCCGCCGCAGGGCGAACCGGGTGGACCGGCTCAGTCCGGCCGTGTTCCGGCCCATGACCTCGATCGTGCCGCCCTGGGGGCGCTCCAGCCCCATGATCTCCATGAGGGTGGAGGACTTGCCGCAGCCCGACTCGCCGACCAGGGCGAGGGTCTCGCCCTCGCGGATGTCGAAGTCGATCCCGTCGACGGCGTAGACCGTGCCCACACGGCGCCGGAACACGGTGCCCTTGGTGAGCGGGTGGTGCTTGGTCAGACCTTCGACGCGCAGCATCTCGGCCCGGTCGTCGCGGCGCACGGAGGAGACCGGGGTGTCGGGGATCTCCGGCACCGGGTAGATGTCCCGGGCCGTCCACGCGTTCTCGGCGATCTCGCCCGAACGCACGCACGCCGACCGCTGTACCCCGGTGTCGTGGACGCCCTCCGCGGCGGGGGCCGGCGTTCCGGCGTGGACGGCTCGGATGACCTCCGCGGAGGGCTGGTCGCCGATCGGCAGCAGGTCGGGCTCGGCGAGCTCGCACTCGGGCTGGGCGATCGGGCACCGGGGCGCGAAGGGGCAGCCCGGCGGCAGGTCCGACAGGGACGGCGGGGTCCCCTTGATCGGGACGAGCGCGCCCTGACGGTCGAGGTCCATCCGCGGCACGGCGCCCAGGAGGCCCATGGTGTACGGCATCCGGCTGCCGTAGTAGATCTCGTCGACCGTGCCCATCTCCACCGGGCGGCCCGCGTACATGACCAGGACGCGGTCGACGAACCCGGCGACGACGCCCAGGTCGTGCGTGATCATCACGATGGCCGCGCCGGTCTCCCGCTGGGCCGTGCGCAGCAGTTCCAGGATCTGCGCCTGGATGGTGACGTCCAGGGCGGTCGTGGGCTCGTCGCAGATGATCACGTCGGGGTCGTTGGCCATCGCCATGGCGATCATGACGCGCTGGCGCATGCCTCCGGAGAACTCGTGCGGGAACGAGCGGTACCGCTGCTCGGGGTTGGGGATGCCGACGAGTTCGAGGAGTTCGACCGCCCGTGCCCTCGCCTTGTCCTTGGACGTCCTGGGGTCGTGGACCAGCACGGCCTCGGCGAGCTGGTCGCCGACCGTGTACACGGGCGTGAGGCCGGACAGCGGGTCCTGGAAGACCATGGAGATGACCCGGCCGCGCTTGCGCGCCATGAGCCGGTCGTCCAGGCCCAGGATCTCCTCGCCGTGCAGGCGGACCGACCCGGTGATCCTCGCGTGGTCGGGCAGCAGCCCCATCGCGGCCATGGAGGACACGGACTTGCCGGAGCCGGACTCGCCGACGATGCCCAGCACCTCGCCGCGGCGGATCGCGTAGCTGACGCCGCGGACGGCGTACACGTCGGGGTTGTTGTTCAGGCCCGGGAAGGTGACGGTGAGGTCGGTGACCTCCAGGACGGGGGCGTCGTCGCCGCGCCCGGCGCTCGTGGCGTCGGTGGTCGTCACGGTGTCGGTGCTCATGTGCTCTCGTCTCCCCCTAGGACCGGCGCGACTTGGACGACGGGTCGAGGGCGTCGCGCAGCCCGTCCCCGATCATGTTCACGGCCAGCACCATCACGACCAGCAGCAGCGCGGGGAACGCGAACATCCACCAGGCGGTGGTGGCGAACCGCGAACCGGCGGCGATCACGACGCCGAGGCTGACGTCGGGCGCCTGGACGCCCAGGCCGAAGTAGCTGAGCGCGGTCTCCCCGATGATCGCGGCGCTGACCATGATCGTGGCGTCCGCGATGAGCAGGGAGGACATGTTCGGCAGGATGTGGCGCAGGATGATCCGGTGCGGGGGGACGCCCATGAATCGGGCCGCGTGGATGTACTCGCGTTCGCGCAGCGAGATGGTCATGCCCCGGACCATCTTGGAGGTGACCATCCAGCTGAACACCGCCAGGAGGATGACCAGGACGAACCAGCCGCCGTTGCCCGCGAAGTGGGTGGACAGGATGGCGAGGATGACGAAGTTGGGCAGGACCAGGGCCAGGTCCGCGACCCACATCAGGCCCTTGTCGACGAGACCGCCGAAGTAGCCCGCGAAGGAGCCGACCAGGGCGGCGAACCCGGTCGTGAGCACGGCGACGAGCAGACCGATCAGCAGGGACTTGCGCAGACCGGCCGTGGTCCGGGTGAAGATGTCCTGGCCCGTCTCGTTGGTCCCCATCCAGTGCTCGGGGGACGGCGCGCTGAGCATGTCGGTGAAGTCGCGCTCGCCGACCTCCCATCCGCTGAGCAGCGGGCCGACGAAGGCGAACAGCGCGAGGAGCGCGAGCAGGACGAGGCCGACGATGACGCGCCGGGTCCCGAGGAGCTGGCGGCCCAGGTCCTTGAGCCGGTTGGGGGCCGGGGGCACGGTCGGCGCCTCCAGGGGCTCCTTGCTGACGTGGGTCGTGCTCATGGCGTGGTCTCCAGCAGGGATGCCGCGTGGGTGCGGGGTGGTACGTGGCTGATGGGCGTGTGCGGGGTCGGTGGCACGGTCACACCCGCACCCTCGGGTCGAGCCAGGCGTAGAGGATGTCCGAGAGGAAGGACGCCGCCATGATCGTGATCGCCATGAACCAGGAGACGGCCGCCACGACGTGGACGTCCTGGCTGAAGATGGAGTCGATCAGCCAGGCGCCCATGCCGTGCCAGCCGTAGATCTTCTCGGTGAAGGTCGCACCGGACACCAGGGCGCCGAAGGTGAACGTGAAGTAGGTGATGGTGGGGATCAGCGCGGTGCGCAGGGCGTGCTTGAACAGGGCCGCTCTGCGGGTGAGCCCCTTGGCCATCGCCGTGCGGACGAAGTCGGAGCCGAGCACGTCCAGCATCATGTTCCGCTGGTACCGGGCGAAGGCGGCGAACAGCGCGACCGCCAGCACGAACGTGGGCAGGATCGCGTGGTGGATCCGGTTGAGCAGCAGCTCCCACCCGTTGCCCTGGAAGCCCGCCGAATACTCGCCGGAGTAGCGCAGCAGCTGGAACCCGAGGAGGTCGTTGACGCCGTTGGCCCCGACCTGCACGGCGAGCGCGATCACGACGGTGGGCACCGACAGCACGAAGAACGCGGCCGCCGTCGACGCCTTGTCGAACCTGCGGTACTGGCGGACGGCGGCGTAGGCGCCCACGGCGATGCCGACGGCGCTGCCGAGGATGGTGGCGACGGTGATCAGGCGCAGGGTGACCCCGGCCTTCATCCACATCTCCTCGGTGACGTCACCGCCCTGGATGGTCTGGCCGAAGTCTCCGACGACGACACCGCTCATCCAGGTGACGTAGCGCTGGGCGATGGGCGTCTGGTCGTTGAGGTTGAGCGCGTCGAGCTGGGCGTTGACCGCCTCCGGGGAGGGCGGTGGCTGCATCTGCTCGAAGTAGCCGCGCGGATACAGGTTGGTGGCCGCCAGGAGGTAGGCGAAACTCGTCGCGAGAAAGATCAACACGACGTAGTTCAGCAGCCGCCTGGCCAGGAACTTGCCCAAAACTATCTCCGAACCTCACACCGAGCCCGGCGCTCGTCACCAGTTCCGCCGTTGACCACCGGGGTGTCCGCGGCACCGGGGGCGCGCCGCTCGGGTGGGTCCCACCGTCAAGCGTTCGCGATCCCGGGACCACGGGCGAGGTAACACCCAGTGACCGGCGAAACACGCTTCTTTCCGATTCACGGTCCGTGACCGGAATGTCAAGAGTCTGCGGGATCGCTAGACACTCGGAGGTCACCACTCCATCAAGAAAAGACAACGGTGCCCCCTTGGGTGGCAACCACGAACCGAATTGTCAAGGCTTGTACCCACAGTAGGAGACACACGGCGCAACGCCACCATGCACCACACTGACCTGCGAAAACTTCCTCCTACCCCAGGGGGCGGACGGCGCCGACCCCCCGTATCGGCCAAACTTCACAAAACAGTGCAATGACGAAAAAAGCGCGAAAAATCTCCGAAACATGCACGTCACAGGCACCGCCCGGCACGCACCACAGGCACTGCGGGCACCCCAGGGAGCGTCACTAATCGCGCTTATACCGCAACCGAATCCCGTGACTGAGAGTAGCCATAGTTAACGACTACTAACGAGCGAGAGCGACTTCTCCTTCATGTTCGGGGCCCCACCCGAGCGGCCGGCCGAGGGCCGCACCGCCACCGCCCGCACGCCCGGCGTCAGGGGAGCCGACGAACCCGACCGCGCCACGCCCCACCAGGCGCCCAGGGCACGGGCGGCGTCCCCGGCCACCGCCAGGGCGGTCCAGCCCACCGGGTCCACCAGGGCCACCCCGCGGCCCCGGTGCCAGGCCCCCAGGTGCGGCAGCGTCAGCACCGCGCCCGCGGCCGCCGCGATCCACCGCGCGCGCCCGGACGGGCCCGCGGCCCGGAGGGTCCGGAGACCCGCGTCGGACGAGGAGGACGGGGACACCGTCCGGCTCACCGGTGTCGGCCCCGTCCCGGGCCCCGGCCCGCGGAACGCGACCGCGCCCGCCCCGACCGCCACCGCCGCCAGCACCGGCCACCACGTCCCCCGCACCCACCGCCCGCCCACCCTGGCCGTGTGCGCCAGGTCGCGCGCGGCCAGCCGCAGCGCCTCGGGCAGCGTTCCCGGCGACACCCGGGACAGCCTCCAGGCCGTGTCCGCCGCCCCCAGCGCGACCGCGCCCGCGGCCAGCGCCGGATGTCCGGCCGCGACCAGCGCGAGCCCGACCGCGCTCGGCCACGGAAGGTCCGGTCCGGCCGCGCGCGTGTGCCGGCTCCGCGCGAGCGGACCGGCCGCCGCGCCGCGCGCGAAGCACGCGCGCAGGTACCCGCCCAGGTCCGTGACCGGGGGGTTCCACACCCGCGACCTGGGTTCGTAGCGCACCGACCACCCGTCCTCCGCCAGCCGCCAGAGCGCGTCGGTCTCGGCTCCCGCGCCCGGACCGGGGTCGAGGCGCCCGACGGCCGCCCGGCGCAGGACCAGGGTGTTCACCGGGTTGAGGGGGTCGGCCCCGGTGTGCTCGTTGGCCGTGCCCGGCAGCCCCGGTCCACCCGTTCCGCGGCCCCACGGCAGGACCGGGGCCGGGTCGGCCCCGCGGTCGGCCCCGGCCCGGTCGGCGGCGACGGCGGCGATCGTCATCTCCCCGTACGAGGGGGCGTTCGGGCGCGCGGTCAGCACGCGGGGCAGGACGGCCGCCACACCAGGGTCGGCGAAGTGGCCCAGCGCCGTCTCCAGCCAACCGGGCCCGGGGCGCGCACCCGCCACCAGCAACGCCAGGAGCGGCGCGGAGCACGCGTCGAGCGCGGCGGCCCGGGCCTCCGCTCCCCCGGGAGGGCCCGGGACGACCCGGGCGCCACGGGCGCGCGCGACCCACGCGCACGCACCGGTCGCGCCGACCACGACGGGGCGCAGCGCGGGGTGGTCGGCGGCGAGGTCGTCCAGGGTCCGGGCCAGGCCCGCGGATCCGGCCTGGCCGACGACGGCCACCTCCACCGTGCCCGGCTCGACGGGGACGGCGTCGCGCTCGGGTCGCGGATGGGCGAGTCCGGAGTCGACCAGGCGCCGCGCGAGCAGACGTTCGGCGCGGCCGGCGGGCGAGGCCCCGCTCGACCAGCGGATCAGCGCGCTGGCCTGGTCGGTCGTGAGGCGGACGGCGCGCGGGGGACATCCGCCCACCAGGACCGTGCCCTCGTCGAAGAGGCGGACGGCGCGATCGATCTCGACACCCAGGCCGGGAGGCAGCGGGGACGGCCGGGGATTCCGCGCCGCGGGCGTCCGCCGGGGGCGACCCGCCTCCGCGCGGAGCCGCACCTGGGCGCTGGAGGGTGACGCGGAGGGGTGGGGCTCGAGCCGGAGGCCCTCGTTCGAGGGCGGTGGGGGGCGACGGAAGGCCATGCGACATACCCTGTCGCTTCGGACATACAGGGCGCAAGACCGCGCGAAGCGCCAGAATTCAGACGAGCTTCATCGAATCGTTACTCAACCCCGCGCGTCCCATCAGTCACGAAACGCTGTCGTCGCCCATCCGAGATCCTCGTCACGACCTGACCGGAACCCCCCTTTTTCCAGTTCAGAGCTGGATATCCTGTCCAGGCCAGGCCGACCGGGTTTCGGGGGAGGTACAGAGCGTATGCTGAGCGCGAATACGCCCTCCAGTGTCGTAGGGCACATCCCTCACCAGATATGACCATCCATCACGGGCCACCCCTCGGCCCCACCCTCTCCCAGCGGGGAGCCGCACGGCTCCTCCCACCGCACTCGCCGATCCCCGCACACCGCGCGCCCCGTGGCACCAGACCACTTCCCTCCCTGACCCAGGGGGCACCGATCCGTGTGTCCATTCCGCGCCGTGACCCGCCTCGTCGGGCATGGACGCCACGAGGGCCCGGCGCACCTTGCCCCGCCCGCCGCGCACACACGTCATCGGGAAGTGAAACCCACCATGTGTGACATCGCAGCCCAGGGTCCCCTGGTCATCCGACACGCCCTCGGCCCGGGGGCCGTTCCCCCACCGCCGGACCCGTTTCCCAGCTCGCCCCCCATGTCCCGTCCGTCCCAACGTCCGGCGAAAACCATGGAAGAGCCCACCCCGACCAGTACCTCCACCGCCACGAGACCGGTCAGACGCCGGTTCCCGGGTCTGCCGAGCCAGATCGCCTACGCACGCCGATTCGTCGCGCGCCAGCTCTCGGCCTGCCCTGAGCTGACCACGGCGACCCTGCTCACCAGCGAGCTCGCCACCAACGCCATCACCCACAGCGCGTCCGGCCGCGCGACGGGGAAGTTCGAGGTCTGCGTCCGCCAGGCGCCCGGCTGGGCCCGGGTCGAGGTGCGCGACCTGGGCAATCTCTCCGAGTCGCCGCAGCCCCAGCACCGGGACCCCTACGACACCGAAGAACACGGTCGGGGCCTGGATCTGGTCGAGGCGCTCTCCAGCGCGTGGGGCACCGAGCCCCGCGGCGACGGAATGGGGCGCAGGGTGTGGTTCGAGTTGGTGTGGGAGCGCGACGGCGACCCGCTCTGAGTCCGGGACGAGGGTCCCCGACGGTCTCGGCGGTACGCCGCCGCGCCTGGTCCGTGCGTCGCCGTCACTCCGTCGTGGGCGCGTCCGCGCCGCCCGTGTCGGAGGCCACGGGCAGGCGGAAGCGTTCGTACAGTCGTCGGGCGTAGTCCTTGGCCTCCTGGGACGGTTCCTCGCCCAGCTCGTCGCGGACCAGGTCGTCGAGGCTCTTGTTCGATTCGTCCATGTGACGCAGACTGCCTGGAGTGCCCGGAGAGCACAAATCAACGCCCCGGTGACCATGTGAAACACCCGCACGGCACACCGCCCGACGGACCGCCGCGACGGCGAGGGGGCGCCCCGCACCGTGTGCGGAACGCCCCCACCCGACGGGCTCCGGTCACCCGGAAGGGCCGGCGCCGTCAGCGTCCGACGGGCTCGCCCGTGGGCTCGGCCGAACCGCTGGTTCCGTTCGGCCCGGAAGCCCCGTTCATCGCCGGTACGGACCGGTCGACGCCGTCGGTGCCCCGCTTGGCGTGACGGCGCTCCCGACGGGCCGCCCGCCTGCGCGCGCGCCGCTCCTTGCCCGCCTCGACCAGCTGGTAGAGCACGGGGACCAGGATGAGCGTCAGCAGGGTGGACGAGACCAGGCCGCCGATCACCACGATCGCGACCGGGCCGGAGACGAACGCCCCGCCGCCGGTGAGACCGGTGGCCAGCGGCACGAGCGCCGCGATGGTGCCCGCCGCCGTCATGAGGATCGGCCGCAGGCGGTGCCGGGTGCCCTCGACGATCGCCTCGCCCAGCGGCATGCCGTTGGCCCTGTTCTGGTTGATCAGGTCCATGAGCACGATGGCGTTGGTGATCACCACGCCGATGAGCATGAGCATGCCGATCATGGCCGCCGCGCCGAGCGGGGTGCCGGTCAGCATGAGCAGGCCCAGCGAACCGGTCGCCGCGAAGGGCACCGACACCAGCAGCAGGAGCGGCTGGATCAGGCTCTTGAACGTCGCCACCATGATCAGGTAGCAGATGACGATCGCGGCGAGCAGCGCCATGGCCAGCTGGAGGAGGCCCTCCGTCTGGTCCTCGCTGACCCCGGCCAGCGTGGCGGTGGCGCCGGAGGGCAGGTCGAGCCCGTCCAGGGCCTGGCCGATCTCGGCGCTCACCGCGCCCAGGTCCGAGGCGGTCGGGCTGGCCGACACCGTGGTGCTGGTCACGCCGTCGATCCGGGTCAGCTCCGGAGGCTGCACGACCTCCTCCACGTCGGCGACGCGGTCCAGGCCCACCTCCTGCCCGGTGGGCGTGGTGAGGGTCAGGTCCTCCAGCTCCTCACGGGACTCCGGTGCCTCGTCGACCAGCACGACCACGTCGCGCCGGACGTCGTCGACGGTCGCGGTGCCCGCGCGCTGGCCGTTGAAGGCCGCGGCGACGGCCTGGCCGACCGCCGCCTCGCTCAGGCCCAGTTCGGCCGCCTCCTCGGCGTCGACGTGCACCTCCAGCGCCGTCTGGGAGGCGGACACGCCGTTGACGACGTCGTCGGCGCCGTCGATGCCGCGCAAGGCGTCCTCCACCATGCCCGCCGCCTCGGACAGGGCCTCCTGGTCCTCGGCCGTGACCCGGACCTCCAGGGCCGATCCGCCCATGCCTCCCGAGGCGTCGAGCCGGGGCTCGTACGCGGTGTCGAGGGCGGCGAACTCGTCCCGCAGCACCTCGCGGTTGCGCAGCTGGTCGGTGTCCGGGTCGGCGGTGATGGTGTAGCTGATCCGGTCGGCGCCGGCGGCCATCATCGGGTTGCCGCTGCCGCCGACGCTGACCTGGTAGTCGTCCACCCACGCCATGCCCTCGAGCAGGTCCTCGACCTTGGCGGCCTCGGTGTCGGCGGTCGCCAGGGAGGTGCCGGGCTCCAGGTCCTGCACCGCCATGTAGGTGTTCTGCTCCGCCTCGCCGAGCCAGTCCGTCTCCATGGTGGTCGCCATGACCACCGTGCCGCCGAAGACGAAGGTCGCGCCCGCCAGGACGACGGCGGTGGCGCTCCTCCGCCTGGTGGTGATCCACCGGATGATCGGGACGTACGCCCGCTGGAGCGGCGAACGCAGCTCGGCCCGGCTCTGTCGGCGCTCGATCTCCTCCTGCGTGGCGTCGCCGACCTCCTTGGGCCGCATGAACCAGTAGCACAGGACCGGGGTGAGGGTCAGCGCGACCAGCAGCGAGGCACCGAGCGCGATCGAGCTGGTCACGGCGAACGGCGTGAAGATCTCGCCGACCTCGCCGCCGACGAAGGCCATCGGCAGGAACACGGCGATGGTGGCGAACGAGGAGGACGCCACGGCGGTGGCGACCTCGCGGACGCCGTCCCGGACCGCCGCCATGCGCTCCTTGCCGTAGCCCATGTGGCGGCGGATGTTCTCCAGGACCACGATCGAGTCGTCGACCACCCGGCCGATCGCGATGGTCAGGGCCGCCAGGGTCAGCATGTTCAGGGTGAAGCCGAACGCCTGCATGCCCAGGAAGGTGGCCAGGATCGACACCGGGATCGACACCGCGACCACGAGCGTGGAGCGGATCGACAGGAGGAAGACCAGGATCACGACGACCGCCGCGACCAGGCCGAAACCGCCCGCCTCGAACATGTCGGCGATCGACTCGTTGATGAACGGAGCCTGGTCGAAGACGGGGGTGATGCTGATGTCGTCCCCGAGCAGGTCGGCCTGGTCGTCCAGGACCGACTCCACACCCTCCGAGATGTCGACGGTGTTGCCGTCGGGGGTGGCCATGACCATGAGCATGACGGCCGGTTCGCCGTTCACGCGGGAGATCTCGCTGGACTCCCGCGGGACCAGCGCCACGTCGGCGACCTCGGACAGCCGGACCGGCTCGGCCGCGGCGACCGGGGCGCCGGGCATCGCGGCACCGCTCTGGGCGGGCCGGATCCACACGTCCTCGATCTGTTCGAGGCTGGTGCGCTGCTCGCCTGTGGTGACGCTGAGCGTACGGTCGTCCTCGTCGATCGTGCCGCCGGCCTGGAGCAGACCGCTGCCCTCCAGCGCCTGGGCGATGTCCTGCGCGGTGAGGCCGGCCGACTCCAGGTCGTCCTCGTCCGGGGTGATCTCGACCCGCTCCTCCCCGACTCCCATGAGGACGGCGGAGCGCACCCCGGAGACCGACTCGATCTCCGGGATGAGGACGGTCTCCACGGTGGAGGCCATGTCCCGCTGTTCCAGGGTGTCGCTGCTGACCGCGAGGACCTGCGCGGGCAGCATGCTCGAGCCCATGGACGAGACGCTGGTGTCCACGCCCTCGGGCAGGAAGCCCTCCACCTGGTCGATCGCGACCTGGGTCTCGCGGACGAGTGCGGCCTGCTCGATCCCGTAGTCGAACTCGGCCTGGATCGTCGCGGTGCCGGTGCCGCTGGTGGACGTGACGGCGGTGATTCCCTCGACGCCCTGGACGGCCTGCTCCAGGGTTTCGGTGACCTGGCCCTCCACGACCTGGGGCGTGGCCCCCTCGTAGGTCGCGGTGACCGTGACCATCGGCAGCGAGAACTCGGGGAAGAGCTCGCGCTTGGCGCTCACGGCGGCGAGCGCGCCGAAGACCATGACCGCGAGGGTGATGAGGAGGATGAGCGCCCGGTTCCCGAGGGAGACGTTCGACAGGCGGTTCACGTGTGCGTCCCTTCCGTTCCGTGGGCCGGGGTCCCCGTGGGGGGTCGACCCGCGGCACGGATCGTTGTCGCCGATCTGGACATGAGGGGTTGTCGCTCCTAGTTCGCTGCCGTGTGGTGGTCTGGTCGCCCCGCCTGGCCGCGCGGGCGCACACCGATGACACCGGCCGTTCGGGCCGGTCGCCGGGTGTCACGGGGGTCGTGGTGGTCTTCCGAGGGCGGGCCCGGTGTTCGGGCTTCCGCGTCCGTCGGGCGCACCACTCACCATACGTCGCGTTATATCGGGACTTACGCTTCCCCGGCCCACTTCAGGGATCTCTCAGGGAGACGTCAGCCTTACGTCAGGGTCGGCACACGACCAAAGTCGGGGACGCCGTACGGCGGTCGGAGTACCGCGGGCCGACGTGGGTCCCCACGGACCGCACCGTGCCGCCGGAGTGCGGCGGGCGGTTCACCGGGGATGCACGGACCACCGGAACGGGGCCCGTGGGACCACCGCGGGCCCGGGTCCGGACGGGGCCGGGAAGACACGCGAGGACGCCCCTCCCCGCGCGTGGGCACGGCGCGGTGCCCCCCGCGGCTCAGGCCACGGAGGACCGCTCGTCGACCGGCGCGTGCGGCTGCGTCGTCCCCCACACGACACGGAGCAGGTCGTCCAGGGCGTGCGCGAGGGAGGCGTCGACCAGTTCGTAGCTGACCTGGCGCCCCCGGGCCTGGGTGCGGACCAGGCCGCAGTCGCGCAGGCACGCCAGGTGGTTGGAGACGTTCTGGCGGGTGAGCCCGAGCTGGTCGGCCAGGCCCGCCGGATAGTTGGGGCCGTCCAGGAGGGCCAGCAGCAGGCGGCAGCGGGTGGGGTCGGACAGGGCGCGCCCCAGGCGGTGGATGGCGGACAGGCGCTGCTCGGAGGTCAACATGAAAATCATTGTACATAGGTTGCTGTATAGACAGTTCCGACTGTATAAACAGTGGTGACTGAATCATGTGCCGGCGCCGGGACGGAGCCGGGACACGTCCGTCCGAGAGGGGTGCGCGATGGGTGCCGGACACGGGCACGGGCACGGCACGACGACCGCCGGGGCGGCCCACAGCAGGCGGTTGGCGCTCGCGCTGGGGCTGATGCTCGCCGTCGCCGTCATCCAGGTGGGCGGCGCCCTCGTCAGCGGCAGCCTCGCGCTCCTCGCCGACGCCGGGCACACCGCCACCGACTCCTTCGGGGTGGCTCTGGCCCTGGCCGCCGTGTGGCTCGCCGCCCGGCCCGCCACCACCAGGCGGACCTTCGGCTTCCAGCGCGCCGAGATCCTCGCCGCCGCCGTCAACGCGCTCGCGCTCTTCGCCCTGTGCGGCTTCATCGTCATCGAGGCGGTCGACCGGCTGCGGTCACCGGCCGAGGTGTCCGGCCCCGGAGTCGTGCTCGTGGCCGGTGTCGGCCTGGTCGCCAACGTCGTCGCGCTGCTCGTCCTGCGCTCGGGGGCCGAGGAGAGCCTCAACGTCCGGGGCGCCTACGTCGAGGTGATGAGCGACGCCCTGGCCTCGGTCGGCGTCATCGTGGGCGGCGTCGTGCTCTGGATGACCGGGTGGAGCCGCATCGACACGCTCATCTCCCTCGCCATCGCCGCCATCATCGTCCCCCGCGCGTGGTCGCTGCTCAAGGACGCCGTGCACATCCTGCTGGAGGCCACCCCGCGCGGGATGGACCTCGGCGAGGTCCGCGAACACCTGCTCGGCCACCCCTCCGTCGTCGACGTCCACGACCTGCACGCGTGGACCATCACCTCGGGCGTGCCCGTGATGTCGGCGCACGTGGTGGTGGACGAGGAACGGCTCCGGGACAGCGGGCGGATGCTCGACGAACTCCACGCCTGCCTGACCGGACACTTCGACGTGGAGCACTCGACCCTGCAGCTGGAGCCGCCCGGCCACGCCGACCACGAAGGCGCCAGACACGCCTGAGCACCGACGACGACCCGCGTTCCGTGACGCGTTCGGTCCGGACCTGATGGCAGAATCGTTCAGGTCCGGACAAGGCGTATGTGGAAACTCGGGTGGAAACGGGATCATGGGGTGGGTTCCCGATGGGGCGCGCGCGAACGCCGCGCAGACGGCCAGCGCGACCCGGCGGCTCCTGGGCCGTGTCCTGAGCCGGATCCCCCTGGGCGCGCGCCGCCCCTCCTCCGACCAGCGCTCGCCCTACCGGCCGCGCACAGCATGGGGCAAGCCCGCCCGCGCCTTCCTGTTGATGTTCGTGGCCGCCGACCTTCTGGGCGCCGGTCTGCTGATGACGCCCGCGGCCTCGACCGACGGTGAGGGGCTGGACTTCGTCGCGGCGGTCTTCACCTCGACCAGCGCGCTCGCCGTGTGCGGCCTGTCGGTGATCTCGATCGGCGGTCAGCTGTCCGTCTTCGGCCAGTCGGTGGTCCTCGTGCTGATCCAGGTCGGCGGCATCGGCATCATGACCCTGGCCTCCCTGCTCGGCTCCGCGCTCGTACAGCGGTTCAGCCTGCGCATGCAGCTCAACGTGCAGGCCGAGAACCGGGCACTGGCGGTCGGGGACGTCCGCGGGATCGTCAGCCGCGTGGCGCTGGTCTGCCTGGTGATCGAGGCGGGGACGTTCGCGGTCGTCATGCCCGCCATGTGGCTCGGGCACGGCATGGGCTTCGGCGAGGCCGCCTACTCGGCCTTCTTCCACTCGGTGTCGGCGTTCAACAACGCCGGTCTGTCCCTGTACGACGACAGCCTCACGCGCTTCTCCGGGGACGCGGTCATCCTCGGCGCCGTGGCCGTGGCCGTCGTCCTCGGCGGCATCGGCTTCCCCGTGCTCCTGGAACTGCACCGCCACTGGCGCGTCCCGAAGCACTGGAGCCTGCACACCCGGCTGACCATCGTCACGAGTTCCCTCCTGTTCGGGGTCTCGGCGGTCCTCGTGATCGCGATGGAGTGGGGCAACCCGGACACCCTGGGCGGTCTGCACTGGTGGGCGCGGATCACCGACGGATTCTTCCACGGGGTCATGCCGCGCAGCGGCGGTTTCAACGTCACCGACACCGGGGCGATGAACGACTCCACGCTCCTGCTCACCATCATGATGATGTTCGTGGGCAACGGAAGCGCCGGAACGGCGGGCGGCATCAAGGTCGCCACACTGGCGGTGCTCTTCCTCGTGCTGTGGTCGGAGGTGCGCGCGCACGACCGGGTCCACGTCTACGGCCGGCGCCTCCCCTCGGACATCATCCGGCAGGCCCTGAGCCTGACCTTCCTGTCCATGACGGTGGTGGCGGTGACGACCGTGTTCTTCCTGCACACCACCGCGTTCACCTTCATGGAGACCCTGTTCGAGGTGGTCTCGGCCGTGGGCGTGGTCGGTCTGTCGATGGGGATCACTCCCGAGCTGCCGCCGTGGGCCCAACTGCTGCTGGTCGTGCTGATGATCGCGGGACGCATCGGTCCGGTCACGTTCGTCACCGCCATCGCCTTCCGGGAGCGCAAGCGCCGCTACGACCTGGCCGAGGGCCGGACGATGATCGGTTGAACACCCGTACACGTAGTCACCGGAGGAAGGCCCCGTGCCGTACACCAAGAAGGAATCCGACAAACGCATCCTGGTCATCGGCCTGGGCCGGTTCGGCAGCTCCATGGCACTGGAGCTGGTCAACCACGGCTGGGAGGTGCTGGGGATGGACTCCAGCCCTCGCCTGGTGCAGATGTTCGCCGACGCGCTGACGCACACCGTCATCGCGGACGCCACCGACGACGAGGCGCTCCGGCAGATCGGCGCCGCGCAGTTCACCCACGCGGTCGTCGCGATCGGCTCGCACCTGGAGGAGAGCATCCTCGCCACGTCGCAGCTGGTCGACCTCGGCGTTCCCGACATCTGGGCCAAGGCGGTCAGCCGTCGGCACGGCCGCATCCTCGAACAGGTCGGAGCGCACCACGTGGTCCTGCCCGAGCACGACATGGGCGAGCGGGTCGCGCACCTGGTGTCGGGGCGGATGCTGGACTACGTCGAGTTGGAGGAGGGGTTCTCCCTCGGCAAGACGAAGGCGCCCAAGGAGCTCATCGGCAGGCCCCTGGCCGAGACCAGGGTCCGCCAGAAGTACGGGATCACGGTGGTGTCGGTCAAGCACCGGGGCGCGGCGTTCACCTACGCCAGCCGGGAGACCGTACTGAGCAAGGGGGACGTGATCGTGGTCGCGGGCCGCACCGAGGACGTGGAGCGGTTCGCCGAGGCGGACTGACGGGACGGGCGCGCCGCCGCACGTCGGGGACCGCCGGATCGGGATCTTCCTCACCACGGAGACAAATTGACAACCGTTTTCATTGTCCTCATGATGGTCCCATGCGAACTGGGACAACCGTGCGGGCCGCAGCCCTCGGCGCCGCGACACTCATGATGATCACCGCGTGCGGCGGCGGCGAGGGCGGGGCCGACGGCACGGAGGACGCCGGGCTGAGCCTCGTCACCGGCGTCTACCCCCTGGAGTGGCTCGCCGAGCAGGTCGGCGGCGACCGCGTCTCCGTCACCCAGCTCACCGAGCCCGGCAGCGAACCCCACGACCTCGAACTGACCGGCCGCCAGGTCGGCGAGGTCAGCGAGGCGGACGTCGCCTTCTACGTCTCGGGTCTCCAGCCCGCCGTCGACGAGGCCGTCGAACAGGAGGCGGCGGACGCCGCGCTCGACGTCGCCGACGTGGTCGAACTCCACGCCGTCGGGGACGGCGGAGGACACGACCACGAGGGCGAGGAGGAGCACGCCCACGAGGAGGAGGGACACGAGGACGGGGCCCACTCCGAGGAGGACGCACACGAGGAGGAGGGGCACTCCGAGGAGGAGGGGCACTCCGAGGAGGAGGGGCACGAGGAGGGCGACGGGCACGACCACGGCGACCTCGACCCCCACTTCTGGCTCGACGTCGACCTGATGGCGGAGGCCGCCCACGCCCTCGCGGACCGGATGGGCGAACTCGACCCGGACGGCGCACAGGCCTACGAGGACAACGCCGAGGCCGTCACCGCCGAACTGGAGGCGATCGGCCAGGAGTACGACTCGGGTCTCGCCGAGTGCGCGAGCCGCGAGGTGGTCGTCGGGCACACCGCGTTCTCCTACCTCACCGAGGCCCACGGCCTGGAGCAGATCGGCGTCAGCGGCGTCGACCCCGACACCGAACCCTCTCCCTCGCAGATCGCGGCGATCACGGACATCGTCTCCGAGCGCGGTGTCACGACGGTGTTCACCGAGCCGCTGATGCCCGCCGCGACCGCGGAGACCATCGCCGCGGAGACCGGCGCCGAGGTGGCGGTCCTCGACCCGCTCGAGGGCGTGACCGACCAGTCCCCCGGTGACGACTACCCGTCGATCATGCGGGGCAACCTCGCCGCGCTGACCACGGCCCTGGACTGCGGCTGACCGAACAGGACCATCTCCCTCCCCCTCCCGAGCCCCACCGGCCCCCCTGCCGGTGGGGCTCACCCGTCCGCGCGCTCCCCTGCTCGGGAAACGCCCCTTCGTCCGCGTGCTCTGTCGTCTTGTCGGGGCGTTTGTCCGGCCCCCCGTCGCTCCGCGGCGGGGGGCCGATTACATGGCGCTTACATCGCGCGAAAGCCCGGGACAAGTGGCCGCCGTCACGCTAGTCTTGTGAATCGCGACAGTGCTGATGCACGTGCATATGTCAGTGCATCAGCACGGCACTTCCCCTCAAGCGACAAAGGAGCAGCAGAGCACATGACCGCACACAACGGCATCACCGCGACCGAGCTCACCGGTGTGGCCTGGCAGAAGGCGAAGCGCAGCAACTCCCAGGGCGCCTGCGTGGAGATGGCACGGCTGGGCGACGGCTCGATCGCCGTGCGCAACTCCCGCTTCCCGTCCGGGCCCGCGCTGGTCTACACCCAGGAGGAGATCGACTGCCTCATCCTGGGCGCCAAGGACGGTGACTTCGACAACCTGCTGAGCTGACGTCCGAACGATCCGACGGCACGGTCCGGACTTCCCTTCGGACGGCCGTCCACCCGAGCGGCCGCGCCGGGACTCTCTCACCCTGGTCGGGCGGCCGCGACACCTGGGGGCTCCGCCGTCGTGACGGAGCCCCCAGGACCGCCGGGTCGGCGCGCGACCCGCGCCGGATCAGGGCACGCGCGTGTCCCCCGGTCGAACGCGTGGACCTCAGTCCCTCTCCAGGTCCGCCAGCATCTCCTCGAGCATCTCCAGCGTCTCGTCCGGCGTGGCCGCCGCGACGCTCAGCCTGGTCATCGCCTTGGTGTAGGCCTCAACCACGCTGCGGCGGTCGACGATCTCACCGTCGGTCAGCTGTTCCAGGTAGAGCAGGTCCGCGAGCTCGAAGTCGGAGTAGCGCAGGAGGGTGAACGACCCCGCCTCGGCGGCGTGCGCGCCCACCTCGAAGGGGACGATCTGGAGGGTGATGTTGTCGTAGTCCCGGCAGAACTCGATCAGCCGCCGGATCTGCCCGCGCATGATCTCCCGGCCGCGCGTCTTGCCGCCGATGGGCCGACGGACGGCCGCCTCGTCGAGGATGACCCACATGCGCATGTCCTTGTCGCGGTCGAGCCGCTGCTGTCTGCGCAGTCTGGCCTCGATCCGCTGCTCGGTGACCATGTCGGTCTCGACGCCGCCGGAGATGATCTCGCGCGCGTACTCCTCGGTCTGGAGCAGACCGGGCACGAACTGGGACTCGTAGATCCGGATGTGGTCGGCGGCCTCCTCGAATCCGACGTAGCGGACGAACCACTTGTGCAGGGAGTCGCCGTACTCCTTCCACCAGCCCGGCTTGTTCGATTCACGGGCCACTTCGAGGAATTGCCTGACGACCTTACGGTCGGTGACCCCGTACATCTTGAGGAGGTCCTCGATATCCCGGAGCTTGAAACCGACCCGGCCGAGTTCCATCCGGCTGATCTTGGACGCGGACGCGCGAATCCGGTTGCCCGCGTCCTCGCGGGTGATACCACGCTGTTCGCGGTACTGCCGAAGCTCGTGCCCGAGGAGCATGCGACGCACGGTGGGGCCACTCCCCTTGCGCAATCGAGCGATATCCACCTTCGCCGCCTCTCTGTCATTCCCCGAACAAGGGTATCCTGACCGATCGGACACCTTTGCCGCGCGGCCAGGACACCACACGTACACGATATAGCCAATGCGTCCGTACGCACGGAGCCACATCCGGTCACCGGACCGCCACGGAGCCCCTCGACCGGTCGCGGGCACGGAGGGCGGCGGGGCCGGTCGTCCACCGGGCCCCGGGGCGCGCCTCACACGAATTGCGCCCAAACGAACTTTCCGCTGGGAGGTGTCGGAATCACTCCCCACTCTCGCGCGAAAGCACTCACCAGTGCAAGCCCCCGCCCACCTTCGAGGGTCAGGTCCGGCTGCCTTCTGCGCGGCCACCGTTCTCCGCCGTCGCGAACCGCGCAGATGAATTCGCGGCCGCTGCGCATCAGGGAGAGCTGAATACCGCCCTCGCCGCTCCTGGCCACCGGCAGCGGCGCGCCGTGGCGGACCGCATTGGTGACCAATTCGGAAACGACGACCGAGACATCGTCGGACAAGTACCCCATCTCCCATTCGCGGAGAAGGGCCCCGGATATCTCCCGTGCGGCGCCCACCGCGTCCGGCCGGGGCTCGAAGGCCCACGTGACGGCGTCGTGGCGGTCACCGCACACGGGCGTGTTCCACCGGCTGGAACCGTGCTTCAGGACTCTGAACCACCAGCCGCCGGCCGGTTCCGCCACCGCCTCCGCACATTCCATGCCTTCCACTCCTCCCCGGCGCCCGTGCCCCGAACACGTCCCTGCCGTCGTACGCTTTCGGAAAACGACGAGAAGTCCGCGCTCCGCGTTGAGGATCGGCGCGACGACCCCTCAGCGCGTGCCACTGCACGGTTCGAATGCACGTGCACCCTGGCCTTGGAGGCAATCGTAGGCCAAGGCATGACAATGTGCAGGGAAACCGGGACACCCATCGTGCACGAGGATTACGGCGCACGTCAGGGGGCCGCGGAGAACTTCCGTATTCACCACCCCGGCGACCTACCGACCGGTAGGCATGACGGTAGGATTCCCCCGCGCCCACCCGTGAACCTTGGAGGTAACACCATGTCCCCCACACCCCGTGTGGCCATCGTGACCGGCGCGGCCCGAGGAATCGGCGCCGCCACCGCCGAGCGGTTGGCGCGAGAGGGCCGGGCCGTGGCCGTGCTGGACCTGAAGGAGACCGACGCCCAGGAGGTCGTGGACCGGATCACGGCCGAGGGAGGTCGGGCGGTCGCGGTCGGCTGCGACGTGTCCGACGCCGACCAGGTGGCGGCCGCAGTCGACACGGTCGCCGAGCGGCTGGGCCCGCCGCAGATCCTGGTGAACAACGCCGGGGTCCTCCGCGACAACCTGCTGTTCAAGATGTCGGTGGAGGACTGGGACACCGTGATGAACGTGCACCTGCGGGGCGCGTTCCTCATGAGCCGGGCCGCCCAGGCGCACATGACCGAACACGGCTGGGGCCGGATCGTCAACCTGTCCAGCTCCTCCGCGCAGGGCAACCGCGGGCAGGCCAACTACTCCGCGGCCAAGGCGGGCCTCCAGGGGTTCACCAAGACCCTCGCCATCGAGCTGGGCAAGTTCGGCGTCACGTGCAACGCGGTCGCGCCGGGGTTCGTCGAGACGGACATGACACGGGCGACCGCCGAGCGGATCGGCGTCGACTACGCGGCCATGAAGGAGTTCAAGGCCGCCGAGATCCCGGTGCGGCGCGTGGGCGTGCCGGAGGACATCGCCAACACGATCGCCTTCCTCACGGGTGAGGGCGCGGGCTTCGTGTCCGGTCAGGTCATCTACGTCGCGGGCGGCCCGCTCGACTGACAGCCGTGCGGGAGGGCGCCTGAGGCGCCCTCCCGCGCCGTTCAGGCGGCGTGCGGCTCGAACCACACCGAGTCGATGTCGTGCCCGGCCGTCAGCCGGACATCCGCGTCGAGCGCTGCCGCGAGTCGGCGCAGCAGGTCGACCGTCGGTGCTGTCCCGCCTTCCTCGATGCACTCGATCTCGTCAGTAATCATGGCCGCCCGTTCAGCCAGCTCGTCCACGGAGAGCCCCAGAGCCGTCCGCCGGTCGTAGAGTGCCTTACCGAAGGCTAGGGCCTCCCGAATCGCGATCCGCTCCGGGTCTTCGGGCCGAGGATCCGGACGCACCCAACGCGTGTGGTAACCAGCCATCACACCCGCCTCTCGTAGCTCTCAACGACCGGCCCGTCATGCTCGTTCGCGCAGATCTTCTGCGCCCGAACCGCCCTGTCGATCTGCCGTTGATCATGCTGCTTCGTTTTGCGGAAGACCGTGAGCAGCACGATCCTGCCGTCGGGTCTGCACCAGTACGTTACACGGGCGGCCACTCCTCGCAAGCGAACGCGTAGCTCCCATACCGGCCCCTCCAGATGGTCTGACCAGGGGCCACCCAGTCCACTTCCTCGCTCGGCCAGCATCCCGGCGACCTCGTCCACGCGTTTGAAGTCACTGTCGCTCAGACTGTCAAGCCAGTCACGTACCTCTGGCTCCATCTCGAAGTCGTGCAGTTCACGCACTCTGGGCTCCCACCTTGTCAGAACTGCGCCAACAGTAGTGTCCCATCACCCACGGTGACATGCGTTTCGCGGGATCTCCGGGCCCACCGGGGTCAGCTCAGAGAAGTCCGAGGGCGGTAGGAAACACCGCGGTTCCAGGTCAGTACATAGCGCGCAACCAGCGGTCCGCTCGACTGACAGCCGGGCGGGAGGGCGCCTGAGGCGCCCTCCCGCACCGTTCAGGCGGCGTGCGGCTCGAACCACACCGAGTCGATGTCGTGCCCGGCCGTCAGCCGGACATCCGCGTCGAGCGCTGCCGCGAGTCGGCGCAGCAGGTCGACCGTCGGTGCGGTCCCGCCTTCCTCGATGCACGCGATCCCGTCGGTGGTCATGGCTGGCCGCCGATCGTACGGTGCCCTGCCGAAGGCCGGGGCCTCTCGGACCGCGATCCGCTCCGGGTCATCGGACCGAGGTTCCGGACGCACCCGGCGCGTGCCCTCCGGGGGCCTCGATCTCCCCGATCACGACGGACACCAGTTCCTCGACCATGCCCACACCCGAGACGTAGTCGGGGTGGTCGTCGGAGAGCACGGCGACCAGGTACTCCCGGTCCGGGCCGACCACGTAGCCCACGCTGTTGATGTTCCACAGGCCGCCGTTGCTCCGGCGCGGGACCCAGCCGTTCTTCAGGCCCACGGTGTCCACCGGACCGGCCGCGGCGCTGACCCCCCACGCCTGTTCGGGGGCGACCGACTCCATCAGGGCGCGCACGTAGGCGCGGTCCGCCTCCGACAGAGGGCTGTCGTCGGTGTACAGGGCGCGCAGCAGGCGGATCTGGTCGGAGGCGGTGGTGAGCGTGGCTCCCCACCTCCCGCGCGGATGCGGTTCGGTTCCGGTGAATCCGAGCCTCCGGGCGCCCCGCTCGAAGCCCTCGGTGAAGCCGGCGCGCAGGTAGAGGCCGTCGGTGACCACGTTGTCGCTGTAGCGGATCATCCGCTCGGCCTGGGCGCGCTCAGCGGCGGTCAGGTCACGCCCCTCCTCGGCGGCGCGCAGGAGCAGCAGGGTGAGGACGGTCAGCTTGACCGTGCTGGCCGTGTAGAAGGGGTCCTGCGGCGCGTGGCTGAACGTGGTGCCCGTGCGCAGGTCCTGCACGGCGATGCCGCAGCGCACACCGCGGTCCTCGATGACCGCCGCGACCCGCGCCGCGAGCTCGTCCTTCCGCTCCGGCGTGAGCACGGAGCCGCCCGCGGGGTGTTCGCCGTCCTGGGGCTCGGGCGCGGTCAGCACAGGGGGAGCGTCTCCCACCGCGACACCCACCGGGCCGGGGTTCCCGCGCACGGCCGAGCCCGCCCCGGGCAGGACGAGGGCCATGGCCACAGCCACCGTGACCGCCGCGAGCGCGCGCGGCCAGGTGCGCGAGTCGGCAAAAGAACGCCGCGGCACGCTATCACCGGTCCGTGAGCGGGTGGATTGGGCTGTTTTGCCCATTATCAACCCACAGACCGGAATCTGATCCAGCCGATATGCAATCGGAATGGCCGATTACGGACCTTTTCCGGACGTTCCTTCCCGTGGACCGTGCGTCTCCTCGTCGATACCGCGGGCCACGAGGGCCTCGCCGGTCGCGTCGGCCATCCGCAGCAGCTGGACGATCACCGGCACCACGAGCAGGTAGGGGCGCCCGGACAGGCCCCGGGCCTGGTACCCCTCCCGGGCGGACCGCCAGGCCACCTGGACCATCGGCACGGAGCGGACGGTCAGGGCGAGGACCAGGGCGACGCGGTCGGGGTTGACCCCCACACGGGCCAGGGGCCGGGCCGTGCGCTCGAAGAGGTCGAGCATGGCGTGCACCCGTGTGGTCAGCGTGACGGCGTTGGCCAGCAGCACGAGCGCGGCCAGCTGCGCGCAGAGCCGCAGGGCCGTCTGCCAGTCCCCGAACAGGGTCTGGAAGACCCCGATGACCAGAAGGAACGGCCACAGGACGCGCAGTGCGCCCAAGGCGTGGCGCGGGGGGAGGCCGACCGCCGGATACAGGACGAGGGCAGCGGCCAGGACGCCCACCGCGAGCCAGTGGTGGGAGGCGACGATCAGGGCGACGCCGACCAGCAGCAGGACCAGCAGTTTGGGCCCGGCCGGGACCCGGTGCAGCGGCCCCGCCCCCGGCACGTAGAGGCCGATCACCGGTCGGCCCCCTCGACCATGCGGTCGGTGTAGAACGTGACCGCCGCATCGGGGGCGCCGTCGAAGACCACGCGGCCGTCGTCGATCACCAGGACGCGGTCGAAGTCCGCGAGCAGGTCCAGGTCGTGGGTGAAGAGGACGACCTGTTGGTCGAGGCCGTCCAGCGTGCGGTGCACCATACGGGTGTTGCGCAGGTCGAGCAGGGTGGTGGGCTCGTCGCAGACCAGCACGTCGGGTTCGGTGACCAGGACCGACGCCAGGGCCAGGAGCTGCTTCTGGCCTCCCGAGAGCAGGTGCCCGGGGTGGTCCCGGTGCCCGTCCAGGCCGAACCGCTTCAGGATCCGGTCGACCCGGCGGGCGGTCTCGTCGGCGCCCAGCCGCAGGGCGCGCAGCCCGATCTCCACGTCCTCGACGACGGTCGGCATGATGATCTGGTGCGCCGCGTCGGAGAAGACGAACCCGACCCTGCGGCGGATCCGCCTGGCGTGGCGCCGGGTGTCCCACTCCCCCAGCGACACCGTGCCCCGGTCCGGGACGACGAGGCCGTTGAGGGTCCGGGCCAGCGTGGACTTGCCGGACCCGTTGGCCCCGATCACGCCGATGCGGTGCTCGGCGAGATCGAGGGTGACGTCGCGCAGCACGGCGCGGCCGTCGTAGGAGTGGGACACCCCCTCCAGGCAGAGCATCAGGCGGCCTCGTCGGGGAGCGGGCGTCCGGCGGGCGGGATCGGGTAGGCGCGGTACACGGTGGCCGCGATCAGGGCGGTGACCACGGCCTTGGCCGCGTCACCGGGCAGGAAGGCGAGCATCGAGTACCCGGCGGCGAGGACGCCGTCGCCGAGGACCACGGCCATCCACGGCACGCCGATCGCGTAGATGACGAGGATGCCGCCGACCAGGTTGATCCCCAGGCCCTTGACGAAGGAGTACCTGCCGCCGCGGACCATGAGGTCGGTGAGCACGCCGATCACCAGGGCGGCGAAGATCCAGCTGACGATGAAGCCCGCGGAGGGTCCGGCCAGGACGGCCAGACCGCCGCGGCCGCCCGCGAAGAGGGGGAGCCCGGCGAGGCCGAGCGCCAGGAAGGCGGCGACGGCGAGGGTGCCGCGCTTCCAGCCGAGGAGGCTGGGGGCGAGCATGATGCCGAGGGTCTGGAGGGTGATCGGCACGGGGGAGAAGGGGATGGGGATCGCCACGGCGACGCTCAGCGCCGCGATGAGGGCGGCGAAGACGGCGATGAGCGACAGGTCGCGGGCGGTGAGGCCCTTGTAGCGAACGCGGGCGGTCGTCGGGGTGGACATTGGGGACTTCCTCGGGGAGATGTCGGGGGTGGACCAGACACCATTGTCCGTTATGTCCATTACGCCGAGGTAGACCGGGACACACAGAACGGCACGCCCCGGTGTTGTGGGAGTCCGCCTGAGACGCGCGTCACTCCGCGCGGGAGGCGGAGTCCGTGCGGAGGGAGGTCAGCAGGGCGGTCCAGTCGGCTCCCGGAAGGGTCAGGTGGCCGAATGCTGCCGGGGCCTCGCACTGGTGAACGCGCTCGCCGCGCGCTGCGGGCGCTCCCGGTCGGTGTTCGGCTCCGGCGTGTTCTTCGAGCTGTGTCGGGACGTCCCCGAACTCCTGTCCCCCGTGGTTCCGCTTCCCCTGCCGCGCCAGCCCTGACGTGCTCGGCCCCGTCACCGGCGCGGCCCGCCGCCGACGGGGACCGTCGGCGGCGGGCCGCGTCAGGCGTCACACCAGGCGCAGCCACACCGCCGCGTCCGTGGGGAGCAGGCCGTCCTCGACCGGCTCACTGGCCAGGACCACGTCGGCATCCCCGGGCAGCGGGTACGGCGCGTCCGCGAAGTTGACCACGCACCGCACGCCCTCGCCCCGGTCGAAGGAGAGGACCCCTTCCGGTGAGGAGGTCCAGGACATCTCCGCCGAGACCAGGCCCGGCTCACTCCGGCGCACGCGCAGCGCCTCCCGGTACAGGTTCAGCATCGAGTCCGACCGTGCGGCCTCAGCCTCGGCGGTCAGCTCGCGCCAGGCCGCCGGTTGGGGCAGCCACGGCTCCGCGCCGCCGAATCCGAACGGCGGCTCCTCCCCCGCCCAGGGCAGCGGCACGCGACACCCGTCGCGGCCGGGGTCGGTGTGCCCCGACCGCTCCCACGTGGGGTCCTGGAGCACCTCGGGCGGCAGGTCCTCGACCTCCCACAGCCCCAGTTCCTCGCCCTGGTAGAGGTAGACGCTTCCGGGCAGGGCCAACGACAGCAGCGCGGCGGCCCGCGCCCGGCGGGTGCCCGACTCCAGGTCGACCGGGACGTCCGAGACCAGTCCCAGGTTCTTGTTCTGGGCGTGGAGGGGGCGGCCGAAGCGCGAGACGTGGCGCACCACGTCGTGATTGGACAGTACCCACGTCACCGGGGCGCCGATCGGACTCAGGGCCGCGAAGGAGTCGTCGATCGCCCCGCGCATGGCCTTGGCCTCCCAGGACGCCTCCAGGAAGTGGAAGTTGAACGCGGTGTGCAGCTCGTCGGGGCGCAGGTAGCGCGCCAGGCGCTCGGGACTGGGCACCCACGCCTCGGCGGCGAAAACCCGGTCCCCGTCGTACTCGTCGGCGATCGCGCGCCAGGCCCGGTAGATCTCGTGCACGCCGTCGCGGTCGGCGTGGGGGTGCTCGGCCCCGTCCCGGGTCAGATGCTGGTCGTGCTCGTGCCGGGGGAAGTCGGGCAGGTCGGGGTGCTTGACCAGACCGTGCGCGACGTCGATGCGGAACCCGTCCACGCCCTTGTCGAACCAGAAGCGCAGGATCGACTCGAACTCGGCGCGCACCTCCGGGTGCTCCCAGTTCAGGTCCGGCTGCTCGGGAGCGAACAGGTGCAGGTACCACTGGCCCGGCGTGCCGTCGGCATTGGTGGTGCGCGTCCAGGCCGGACCGCCGAAGGCCGCGCGCCAGTCGTTGGGCGGCTGGTCCCCGCCGGGGCCCTTGCCGTCGCGGAACAGGAACCGCTCGCGCGCGGGCGAGCCGGGGGCCGCCGCGAGCGCCTCCTGGAACCAGGCGTGCTGGTCGGAGACGTGGTTGGGCACGATGTCGAGGATGACGCGGATGCCGTGGTCGTGCGCCTCGGCGATGAACTCGATCCCCTCCTCCAGGGTGCCCAGGACGGGATCGATCCGGCGGAAATCGGCGACGTCGTAGCCGCCGTCGGCCATGGGCGACAGGTACCAGGGGTTGATCCATACGGCGTCCACGCCCAGGTCGCGTAGGTAGGGCAGGCGTGCGCGCAGTCCGGCGACGTCACCGACCCCGTCGCCGTTCCCGTCCGCGAAGCTCCGGATGTAGATCTGGTAGACGGCGGCGGTACGCCACCACTCACCGCCTCCGGCGGGGCGGGGCGCGAGGATGTCGGTCATGGAGGCTCCGTTTCGGTGGGTCTGGGACGTCATTTGACCGCCCCGGCGGTCAGTCCGTCGACGATCCTGCGCTGGAAGAACAGCACCAGGAGAACCAACGGGATCGTGACGATCACGCCGGCGGCCATCTGGGTGCCGAACGGCGTCTCGAACTGGGTCGCGCCCGTGAACCGGGACAGCGCGACGGGCGCGGTCTGCATCGCGGCGTCGTTGGTCATGGTCAGCGCGATGAGGAACTCGTTCCACGCGGCGATGAAGGTGATGATCGCCGTGGTGAAGATGCCCGGCGCCGCCAACGGCAGGATGACCTTGCGGAACGCCTGCCCCTGGGTGCAGCCGTCCATCATGGCCGCCTCCTCCAGCGCCATGGGCATCTGGCGGAAGAACGCCGTGAGGATCCACACCGCCAGCGGCAGCGCGAACGACATGCTGGGGACGATCATCGCCTGGTAGGTGTTGATCCACCCGATGTCGGCGAAGAGCCGCAGCAGCGGGACCACGAGGGAGACCACGGGGAACATCGACGTGGCGATGATCGTGGTCAGCACCAGGCGTTTGAACGGGAAGTTGAGCCGAGCCACCGCGTAGGCGGTGAGGATCGCGATGAACAGGGCGCACGCCGTCGTGATACCTGCGACGACGATGCTGTTCAGCAGCGCGCGTCCGAACCCCATCTGCGGGTCGACCACCGCGACGTAGTTCTCGGCGGACACCACCGACGGCAGCGGCGAGTTCTCGAAGATGTCGGAGGTGCGGCGCAGGCTGGAGACGACCATCCAGTAGAAGGGCGCCAGGCAGAACACCACGATGCCCAGGATTCCGATCGAGGTCAGCCACTCGGAGGGCCGGTACCGGCGGCGCCGGACCGAGGACCGTGGGTCATCCGTGCGACGCGTACCCCCCTGGGGCCGCCGCGGGTGCGCCGGTGCCTCGGACGCTCGTGCCTGTCTGGAGGCGGTGGCCGGGTTCATCGGGCGTCCCCCTTGGCGGTGCGGTGCAGCAGTCGGGCACCGAGCGGACGGCGCGGCCGCTCCTTGGCGCCGTCCTCGCCGACGACGTCGGCGCCGAGCAGTTTGACGAAGGTGAAGGCGATCAGGAAGACGAGCAGGAAGAGGAGCACCGCATAGGCCGAGGCCGGTCCGAAACGCACGTTGGCGGCCTCGTCCTGGGCCAACATCGACAGTGTCTCCACCGAGCTCTTGCGGGGTCCGATGAGGACGTAGGGCATGTCGAACATGCGCATGGTGTCCAGGACACGGAAGAGGACGGCGACCAGGAGCGCGGGGCGGACCATGGGCAGGGTGATGTGCCAGAACCGCGCCCAGGCCGAGGCCCCGTCCACCCTGGCCGCCTCGTACACCTCCCCCGGGATCATCTGCAGTCCGGCCAGGACCAGCAGCCCGATGAAGGGCGAGGTCTTCCACACCTCTGCGATGATGACGGCCATCTGGGCCTGGACACCCTCGGCGGTCCACAGGACCTGTCCCGGTAGCAGGGCGTTGGCGACGCCGTCCGCGTTGAAGATCCATCGCCACAGCAGCGCGGCCACCGCCGTGGGGACCGCCCAGGGGATGAGGATGCTGGCCCTGACCACGGCTCGACCGCGCAGCGCCCTGGCCATGACCAGCGCCATCAGCACACCCAGGACGGTCTCCAGGGACACGGCGGTCACGGTGAAGAAGAGGGTGTTGGCGAACGCGTTCCAGAAGCGGGCGCCGTTCTCGGTGAAGACGGCCAGGTAGTTCTCCAGGCCGACGAACGGGTCGGTGTCGCTGACGAAGCCGGTGTCGGGGTCCAGGCCCGGCGCGCCGTACAGCGATTGCCGTACGGCGGACAGGGCCGGATAGAGGACGACGACGGCCAGAACGATGAACGTGGGCGCGGTCAGCAGGGCGCCGAGGGAGCCTGAGCTCCACGTGCGCCGATGGGCGCGCGCGTCTTGGGAACGCGGTCGTGGCCCGGGGCGGGTCTGTGTCTGTGCCATGGGTGGTCCCTTGTCGGATCCGCGCCGGTCAGGACGTGAGGCCTTCGAGGCGGGCCTGGAGGTCGCTCAGGGCCTGCTCGGCGGTCTTGTCACCGGTGAGGGCGGCGTAGGCCTCGTCCTGGATGGCGGCGGTGGTGTCGCCGTAGCGGACCACGCGCGGGCGCGGCACCCCGTTGAGGATGGACTCCCTCAGGACGGGCAGGTACGGGTACTCCTCGACCAGTGAGGGGTCGTCGTACAGGTGCGCGTAGGCGGGGGCGAGGGAGGCCTCACGGAGCGCACGCAGCTGCTTCTCCTCGCTGGTGAAGTACTCGATGAAGTCCAGGGCGGTCGCCCTGTTCTCGGCGAAGGCGGAGACGGCGAGGTTGTGACCGCCCAGGCTGGAGGTGCCGGGGCCGTTCAGGCCCGGCAGGGGGGCCACGTCGAAGAGCCCGGCGACCTCGCTGGATCCGTCCTCGGCATTGGCCAGGGCGTACTGGTAGGGCCACTGGCGGTGGAAGACGAGTTCGCCGTCCTGGAAGGCCTGACGGCCCTGCTCCTCCTGGTAGGTGACGGCCTCGCGGGGGATGAGCCCGTCGTCGAAGGCACCGACGAGGAAGTCCAGTCCCTCACGGGCCTCGGGCGAGTCCACGGTCACCGTGCCGCCCTCGTCCACGATCGAGCCCCCGGCCGAGCCCACGGCCTCGGCGAAGTTGACGGTGAGGCCCTCGTACTTCTCGAACTGGCCCGCGTAGCAGGACATGTCCGCGGCCTCGGGGAGGGCCAGAACGGCCTCGCAGACCGCCGTCATCTCCGCCCAGGTCTCGGGCGGACCGTCGATCCCGGCGGCCTCCAGCAGGTCGGTGCGGTAGTAGAGCATCGCTCCGTCGGAACTCTCGGGAACCGAGAACAGGCGCCCCTGGTACTCGCCCGTGGCCACGACGGGCTCCATCATGGCGTCGAGGTCGAAGCGGTCACGGGGCAGCTCGTCGATCCACCCGTTGGCGGCGAACTCCGCCGTCCACACCACGTCCACCGAGAGCACGGTGAAGGTGTCGGCCTGGGTCTGGGCGTTCTGGATCATCTGCTGACGCTGGGCGTCGGGCTGCTCGGGCAGCTCGATGAAGGTGACCTGCTCGTCAGGGTGGTCCTGGTTCCAGTCGTCGATGATGAGCGGGACGAGACCGGTGGAGTCGGCTCCCGCGACGTAGGTGATGGGGCCGCGCCCCTCGAAGCCGTCCGGACCCGAGGCCTCGCCGTCGGTGGCGCAGGAGGTCGTCACCACGACCAGGGTCGAGGCCAGTGCCGCGCCCGTCAGGGCTCTCTTGGGGCTCTTCATGTCGTCACTCCTCGTGGAGTCGGCGGAGGGGAACGTGGTCGGGTGGCACGGCCCTGTCGGCCATGCCTCCCCAGCGCCGCCTGACAACGTTGTCTCGGCGCGTCGGAGGACGGGGGTGGATCGCCCCTGGATCCCAACCTGAACTTCGCCACGCGCCCACCTGGGGGAACGCCGGGCGAAGCTTTAGCTAAATCGAATTAGCATGAGTATGTGCGACACGTCACTCCACTGTCAACAGGTAACTTGCCAGTAATGACCTTGACGCAATCGGGATCCGGGGCCAGCCTGGACGCTTCCAGCCCCTGAAGGAAGCCACGCATGCCCAAGCGACGCGTCACCCTCGCCCAGGTGGCCGAGGAAGCGGGCGTCTCCTCCACCACCGCCTCGTTCGTGCTCTCCGGACGCACGGACATGCGGATCTCCGTCGACGCGCAACGGCGCGTCCGCGAGGCGGCCGACCGCCTGCGCTACCGCCCCAACCTCACCGCGCGGGGCCTGCGCACCAACGTCACGCACACGCTCGGCCTGGTCTCGGACACCATCGCGACCAGCCAGTTCACCGGTGAGATCATCCAGGGGGCCGTGGACGAGGCGACCGCGCACCAGCGCATGTTGTTCGTGGGCGAGACCCAGGGGAACCTCGACCTGGAGTCGCGGCTGATCCAGGAACTGCTCGACCGGCAGGTGGACGGCTTCGTCTACGCGGTCATGGGCCCGCGCCCCTGCGCTCCACCCGACCTGCTGCGGACCCGTCCCACCGTCCTGTTGCAGTGCATCGCCGACTCCTTCGACGTCCCCAACGTCATGCCCGACGACGTGGGGGCCGGGCGCGAGGCCGCGCTCGCCCTCATGGCCGCGGGCCACCGCGAGGGCGTCTACGCCGTCGGAGCCCACCACCGAAGTGAGCGGCTGCCCGAGGGCATTCCGGCGGGCCGGGCGCGCATGCGGGGTGTGGAGGAGGTCCTCGATGAGTACGGCGTCCGTCTCGCCGGGACCTTCCAGTGCCGATGGGAGCCCGCCGAGAGCTACGAGGCGGTGAGCTCGCTCCTGGACTCCGGCATCCGGCCGCGCGCGCTGATCTGCGCCAACGACCGCGTGGCCATGGGCGCCTACCAGGCATTGCAGGGCCGGGGTCTACGAATCCCCGAGGACACCTCCGTGGTGTCCTTCGACGACTCCGACCTCGCCGTCTGGCTGCGCCCGGCCCTGAGTTCGGTGGACCTGCCCTACTACGAGATGGGCCGACTGGCGGTCCGGCTCCTGGTGGACCCCGACCGGAAGGCGGGGGTCCACCAGGTACCCATGCGGATGGTGGCGCGCGACTCCGTGGCCCCGCCCGCAGGCCGGACCGACCCGGCGGCTACTCGCTCCGGCGGACGCGCTTGATCGGCACTGGAAGCACGCAGACCGGGTCGGGCACCGCCATGCGGTGACCCGTGTCGTCGGGCACGCCGGTGTCGGGGTCGATCCGCAGGGCGAGCAGGCAGTCCCCGTTCTGCGCGGCGACGACGACGTGGTCGGGATCGCCGTGGTGACCCCGTACGACGGCGAAGTGGCGGGGCCACGCGCCGACGGGTGTGTCGGCCAGGTGCTCCAGGCGGGCCCCGGCGTCGCGGACGGCGAAGGTGGACAGCACGTCCGCGCCCCGGTTGGCCACGTACACGCGATCGTGGTGCACGGCGATCTCGGCGGGGAAGTTGGTCCCGGCGGCCTCGTGCGCGGTGGCGGGGACCGAGCCCACGTGCTCACCCTTGTCCGAGGTGTGGTCCCACCGCACGACGTGCACGCGCGAGTCCAGCTCACCGGTGACGTACAGGTGGGCGACGAACTCGTCCGCCCGGTACACGGCGGCGTGGCGGGGCCCCGCCCCCGACGGCAGCGCGACCACGGAGGGTGAGCCCTGCCCCGGGTGGAGCCGGCGTGGACCGCGGTCGAGCGGCGCCGCCGCCATCGCGGACCGGTGGACGCGCAGTTCGTCGGTACCGAGGTCGGCCACCAGCCAGGTGGTGACGACCTCGTGCTGCTCCAGCAGGGTCAGGGCGGTGGCGCTGTGCGCGTGCGGCCCGTCCTGGCGGTCGGCGACCGGCCCGGCGCCGGTGTGCCCGAACCGCGCGGTGCGCTCGCCCAGGGAGCCGTCCCGGGCCAGGCCGTGGAAGGTCACGACCCCGTCGAGGTAGTTGCTCACCGCGAGTTCCGAACGCGTGGCGCGCACGTGGCACGGCGCACCCCCGCCGGACGGCACGGAGCCGAGTTCGGTGAGCGTCGCGTCCCCCGACACGCGGAAGGCGGTGACCGTTCCCTCGACACGCTCGTTGACCGCGTACACCGCGTACCCCTCGGCGCCCTCGCCCGTGGTGTTGAGCGCCAGGAAGGAGGGCCCTGGGGTGCGGGCGGCGGTACCGCCGTCGGTCATCTCCCCGGTGGCGGGGTCGAACCAGACCCGGTGGATGCCCTCGCCCCGGCCGGGCGGGTCGGAGTCGGGCGTGTAGGTGCCCACGAAGAGGAGACGCCGCCGCTGGTCCACCGAGCAACCTCGTTTCGTCGATTCGGGAGCATGCTACCTTCCATTGGAAAGATTGTTTCCAGTGAGGTCAGGAACGGCCCGCCTTGACCGCCTCCACGGCCTTCATGATCCGCTTGTCCGAGACCGGGTAGGCGGTCCGGAGCTCCTGGGCGAACAGGCTGACCCGGTACTCCTCCAGCATCCAGCGCAGCTCGACCACGTCCGCGTCGGCCGCCCGCCCCGCCGGGAGCGCGCCGACCGCCGTGCGCACGGCCTGGCGCATCTGCTCGACCTTGGACATGTTCACCTGGTCGCGGCGCGGGTTGTCGGGCAGCTTGGTCAGCCGGTACTCCACGCCCCGCAGGTAGCGGTGCAGGTCGTCGACGCGGGACACGCCCGTGCGGGTGACGAACCCGTCCAGGACCAGGTCGCCGAGCTGCCCCTGCACGTCGTTGAGCGACGGCAGCACGGCGAGGGACGTGGTGCCCTTGACCTTCTTGGACACCGTGCGCCACAGCACGAGCACACGGGCCACCCGGCCGAGGAGGTCGGCGAGGGTGTCCCCCAGGTCGGCGCGGACCCGGTCGGCGAGCGTGCCGAAGTCGTCCGCGTTCCAGACCGGGCCGCCCTCGCGGGCGAGCAGGTGGTCGACGGCGGCGGACTCGCAGTCGGCCATGAGCTTCCTGACCGACCCGTGCGGGTTGTCCGCGAGGGCGAGCTTGTCCGGGTTGTTCAGGCCCTTGCTCACCACGGGCGCCGGGGAGGGGACGGTGAGCAGGAGGAGTCTGCGGGTGCCCGCCCACATGGCGGCGCGCTGCTCGGCCCGGGTGTCGAAGATCCGCACGGCCACGCTGTCGCCCTCGTCCACCAGGGCCGGATACCCCTTGACCTGCGGGCCGAGCGCCTTGCGTTCCAGGGTCCGCTCCAGCGGACCGAAGTCCCAGGAGGTGATCCCCTTCTTCTCCACGCCCTTGGCCTCGGCCGAGATCGCCTCGCGGAGACGGGGTTTGAGCTTGGCGCGCAGCCGCTCCAGGTCCTTGTCCTCGGCCAGCGACCGGTTTTTCCCGTCCACCGCGCGGAAGGTGATGCGCAGGTGGTCGGGGACCCTGTCCAGATCGAAGGCGCTCGCGGGCACCTTCTCCCCCGCCATGCGGGTGAGTTCGGCGGCCAGGGCGTCCAGGAGCGTGCCCTGGTGGGGGACCAGCCCGGCGAGCGCCCGGGCGGCGTTGTCCGGGACCGGCACGAAGTTGCGGCGCAGGGGCTTGGGCAGGGAACGGATCAGCGCGGTGACCAGGTCGTCGCGCAGACCGGGGATCTGCCAGTCGAACCCGTCGGCCTCGACCTGGTTGAGCACCTTGAGCGGGATGTGCGCGGTGACGCCGTCGGCGGCGCTGCCCGGCTCGAACTGGTAGGTCAGCGGGAACGTGAACGGGCCCTGGCGCCACACGTCGGGGTAGTCGTCCTCGCTGACGTCGCCCGCCCCGTCGTTGATCAGCTCGTCGCGGGTGAAGTCGAGCAGCGCGGGGTCGGTGCGGCGCTCCTGCTTCCACCAGGAGTCGAAGTGCGCGGCGGAGACGACGGTCTCCGGGACGCGGCGGTCGTAGAAGGCGAACAGGGCCTCGTCGTCGACGACGATGTCGCGCCGGCGGGCGCGGTGTTCGAGGTCCTCGACCTCCTCCAGGAGCTTGCGGTTGTCGTGGAAGAAGTGGTGGCGGGTGTCCCAGTCCCCCTCGACGAGCGCCCGCCGGATGAACAGCTCACGCGAGAGCGCCGGGTCGATCCGCCCGTACTGCACCTTGCGCTGCACGACGATCGGCACGCCGTAGAGGGTGACGCGCTCGAACGCCATCACCGCGCCGCGCTTGCGCTCCCAGTGCGGCTCGCTGTGGTGGCGCTTGACGATGTCCCCGGCGAGCTCCTCCGCCCACTCCGGTTCGATCCTGCCGACCATCCGCCCCCAGAGCTTGGAGGTCTCCACGAGCTCGGCGGCCATGACGAAGCGCGGCTGCTTCTTGAACAGCGACGACCCCGGGAAGATCGCGAACCGCGCCCCGCGCCCGCCCAGGTACTCGTGCTTGTCGGGGTCCTTGAGACCGATGTGCGACAGCAGCCCCGCCAGCAGCGACATGTGCACGGAGCGGGTGTCGACGGCGTCCTCCGGGAGCCGGGGCACCTCGACGTCCATGGACCGCAGCACCTGCTTGAGCTGTCCGTGGATGTCCTGCCACTCGCGGACGCGCAGGTAGTTGAGGAACTCCTCGCGGCACAGCTTGCGGAACTGGTTGCCCGACAGCTCCCGCTGCCGCTCGCGCAGGTACCGCCAGAGGTTGAGGAAGGCCAGGAAGTCCGACTCCTTGTCGGCGAACCTGGCGTGCGCGGCCTGCGCCTGCTGCTGCTTGTCGGTGGGCCGCTCGCGCGGGTCCTGGATGGACAGCGCCGACGTGATCACCAGGACCTCGGCCAGGCAGCCGCGTTCCTCGGCCTCCAGGACCATGCGGCCCAGACGGGGGTCGATCGGCAGCTGGGCGAGGCGGCGGCCCATGGGGGTGAGGCGGCGTCTGCTCCCGGAGGGGTCCGGATGGAGGGCGCCGAGTTCGGTGAGGAGGTTGACGCCGTCCTTGATCTGGCGGTGGTCGGGTCCGTCGACGAACGGGAACGCGGCCACGTCGCCCAGACCGAGCGCGGCCATCTGCAGGATGACCGAGGCGAGGTTGGTGCGCAGGATCTCGGGGTCGGTGTACTCGGGGCGGGAGAGGAAGTCCTCCTCCGAGTACAGCCGGATGCAGATGCCCTCGGACACGCGGCCGCAGCGGCCCTTGCGCTGGTTGGCCGACGCCTGGGAGACCGCCTCGATCGGCAGCCGCTGCACCTTGGTGCGATGGCTGTACCTGGAGATGCGGGCGGTTCCGGGGTCGATGACGTACTTGATGCCGGGAACGGTCAGCGACGTCTCGGCGACGTTGGTGGCCAGCACGATCCGGCGCCCGCGGTGGGAGGCCCACACGCGTTTCTGCTCGGCCACCGACAGGCGCGCGTAGAGCGGGAGGACCTCGGTGCCGGGGAGCCTCTTCCTCTCCAGGGCCTCGGCGGTGTCGCGGATCTCGCGTTCGCCGCTGAGGAAGACGAGCACGTCGCCGGGGTCCTCGCGGCTCAGCTCGTCGACGGCGTCGAGGATCGCCTGGGTCTGGTCGCGGTCGGTCCCGCCGCCCGGGTTCCTCTCCTCGGGGTCGAGGATCTCGTCGGAGATCGGCCGGTAGCGGACCTCGACGGGGTAGGTGCGGCCGGAGACCTCGACGATGGGGGCGTCGTCGAAGTGGCGGGAGAAGCGTTCGGGGTCGATGGTCGCCGAGGTGATGACGACCTTGAGGTCGGGGCGCTTGGGCAGCAGCTGCCTGAGGTACCCCAGGAGGAAGTCGATGTTGAGGCTGCGCTCGTGGGCCTCGTCGATGATGAGCGTGTCGTAGGCGCGCAGCATCCGGTCGTGCTGGATCTCGGCGAGCAGGATGCCGTCGGTCATCAGCTTGACCAGCGTGCTGTCGCCGGAGGAGTCGGTGAAGCGCACCTTGTAGCCGACGGTCTCGCCGAGCGGGGTGCCGACCTCGTCCGCGATGCGTTCGGCGACCGTGCGCGCGGCGAGGCGGCGCGGTTGGGTGTGGCCGATGGTGCCCATGACGCCGCGGCCCAGTTCGAGGCAGATCTTGGGCAGCTGCGTGGTCTTCCCGGAACCGGTCTCACCGGCGACGATCACGACCTGGTGGTCGCGGATGGCCGCGGCGATGTCCTCGCGCCGGGCGCTGACCGGGAGGTCCTCGGGGTAGGCGAGGTCGGGCACGGCCTCGCGGCGCAGGTCCACGCGCAGCACGGCCTCGTCGATGTCCCGGCCGATCTGCTCGGTCACCGAGGCGCGGCGGCGCTCGTCACGGATCTTGGCCAGGCCGTCGATGCGGCGGCGGATCCGGTGCCGGTCCGTCGGCATGAGGTCGCGCAGCCGGGATCGCAGTGTGTCCGCGCCGGGCGCGGGCGTGGTGGTGCTCATCAACTCTCAAGGTTATGAGGGCGGGCAACCGGTTTTCTCCGCGCGGTGGCGGCGACGCCACCGGTGCGCGGGGCCGCGGAGCCGGACGCGGAGGCGCGGGCGGGCCGTTGGGGCCAACACCGGTCCTTCCGCGATTGTTCCGTGGCCGCGCCGTCCCCGCGCGTCCGGGCCACCGCTCCCGGGGGTTCCCGTACGGGGCGGCCGGTCCGGTTCACGCGGCAGACCTCGCCGCGCGGGCCGCGTCGCACGGGCGGTCGTCCGGTGCGGGCGAGCGCGCTCACCGGGCCCCACCGGACCGGCGCCGCGCGCTGTGCCAGGATGGTCCGCATGCCCAAGGACACGCGCACCGCCCTGGTGGCCTCGGCCAGCGCCCTCCTGGACGCGGGCGGGACCGACGCGGTCACGCTCCGGGAGGCCGGCCGGTTGGGCGGGGTGTCCCATACGGACGCCTGCAAGCACTTCGCCGACGAGGAGGCGCTGCTCGCCGCCGTCGCCGCGCGGGAGCTCGAACGGCTGGGCGAGGTCGTCGACGACGCCGCCCGCCAGTCCCGAACCTCCCAGGAGGCCCTGCGCACGGTGCTGCGCTCCCACACCGCCTGGGCCCTCGACCACCCGGTCCGGTTCCGGCTGGTGTTCGGCGCCTGGACCCGCCCGCATGCCGACCTGGACCGGTCGGCCGGTCGCGCCCGGTCGGCGCTGACGGCCGTGGTGGGCCAGTGCCAGCGCGACGGGGTGATCCCCGGGGGCGAACCGGAGCGGCGCACCGCGCTGCTGCTCGCCGTGGTGCACGGCGCCCTCGACCTGCACCTGGCCGGACACACGGCACGCGGCGGCAAGGGCCGGACGGACCCGGACGACGTCGTCGACGACCTGCTCGACCTGCTGCGCACCGCCGCCGGATGATCCCGGACCTTGACGGGGTGTCCCGCACCACACCGGATCGTTGACATCCTGTCCGCCTCCGCGCGGCCACCACCGGGCTAGGGTTGCGTCCCATGACGACGAACGACCAGGCCAGCGCCCCCTTCGCCCTCCACATCGCCGACGCCGAGCTGGAACCCGAGCCGCTCGACCCCGAGCAGATCGTCTCCGGCGACCCCGTGGTGACCGGGAAGGTGCTGTGGGAGTCCGCCGACGGCGCCCAGATCCGCGGCCTGTGGCAGATCACGCCCGGCGTGGTCACCGACACCGAGGCCGACGAGCTCTTCGTCGTGGTGGGCGGGCGCGCCACGATCGAGGTGGACGGCGGCCCCACCCTGGAGGTCGGCCCCGGCGACGCCTGTGTCCTCCGTGAGGGCGACCGGACGACCTGGACCGTGCACGAGACGCTGCGCAAGGCCTACCAGATCAGCCTTCCCCGGTCCTGAGTCCGACCGCGCCCCAGCTGCCGATCAGCCGCAGGGCCTCCTCCGACGGCGACCCCGGTTCGGCGTGGTAGGCGACGAGGGACTGGTAGGCGTCGTGCGGAAGGGTGAGCGTCTCGTAGGACAGGGTCAGTTGCCCGACCACCGGATGCCGGATCCGCTTGACCCCGTACCCCTTGTCCTTGACGTCGTGCGCCGCCCACAGCCGCCGGAAGGCGTCGCTCTTCATCGACAACTCGCCGACCAGGGCCGCCAACTGGGGGTCGTCCACGTGGCAACCGGCGTCCATACGCAGGTGGCTGACGATGTCGGCCGCCTTGGTGTCCCACTCCACGAACAGGTCGCGGTAGTCCGGGCGCAGGAACACCAGCCGCGCCCAGTTGCGCTCCTGCGGCGGCAGCGCCCCCCAGTCCCCGAACAGCGCCGTGGCCATCCCGTTCCAGGCGAGGATGTCGGAGCGGCGGCCGACCACGTACGCGGGCACGCCGGTCAGCGTGTCCAGCAGCTGGCGCAGGGAGGTCCGGACCTGCTGGGTGGGCGCGGCCGACTTCTTCCTGTGCCGTTTCGGCTGCGCCAGATGGGTCAGATGCGCGTGTTCGGCGGCCGTCAGCCGCAGGGCGTGCGCGATCGAGTCCAGTACCTCCGTGGACACGCCCTGGCCCCGCCCCTGCTCCAGGCGGGTGTAGTAGGCGACCGAGACCCCCGCCAGCTGGGCGAGCTCCTCCCTGCGCAGTCCCGGCACCCGCCGGTAGCGCCCGAACTCGGGCAGGCCGACGTCCTCGGGCTTGATCCGCGCGCGCCGGGTGCGCAGGAACTCGCTGAGCTCCGCACGCCGGTCGAGCGGCGGTTCGGTCTGGGCGGCAGGGGCGGTCTCGGCACGGGACTCGCGGTCGGTGCGCGGGGCCGTCTCCGTCCGGGGGGCGGTGCTCCCCTCGCCTGGGTGCTCGTCCATGCTCCCAGTATGTCCGATCCACCGCGGGTGAGGCTGACCCTGCCAGTGGTAGGTACGCCCGACGTACGTCGAACGCAGGGCTGGGTGGGGCGCTCGCCGCTCGGCACACTCGGTGGTGCGTCCGCCCGTGAAGGAGGGCAGGACGGCTGAACGACTCCGAGGAGAACCCTCCGATGACCACCGTTGCCGCCTACGCCGCACCCGCCGCCAAGGCACCGCTGGAGCGCACCACGATCGAGCGACGCCCCGTCGGCGCGTCCGACGTCCGGATCGACATCAAGTTCGCGGGCATCTGCCACTCCGACATCCACCAGGCCGAGGAGGGGTGGGGCGAGTCGATCTTCCCCATGGTCCCGGGCCACGAGATCGCGGGCGTGGTCGCCGAGGTCGGCTCCGGGGTGACCCGCTACAGGGTCGGCGACCGGGTGGGGGTCGGCTGTTTCGTCGACTCCTGCCGCGTGTGCGAGTACTGCGAGAAGGGCCTGGAGCAGTACTGCGCCGAGGGCATGACCGCGACCTACAACGGCCTCGACCGCCAGGGCCGGCCCACCCACGGCGGCTACTCCACCGGCATCGTGGTGGACGAGCGCTACGTCCTGCGGATCCCGGACTCCCTGCCGCTGGACACGGCCGCGCCGCTGCTGTGCGCGGGCATCACGTCCTACTCGCCGCTGCGCCGGTTCAAGGTCGGCCCCGGCTCGAAGGTCGCCGTCCTGGGTCTGGGCGGCCTGGGCCACATGGGCGTGAAGCTGGCGCACGCCATGGGCGCGGAGGTGACCGTGCTCAGCCAGTCCCTGCGCAAGCGCGACGACGGCCTGGGCATGGGCGCCGACCACTACTACGCGACCAGCGACCCCGCCACGTTCGAGACCCTGGCCGGGAGCTTCGACGTGATCCTGTCGACGGTGTCGGTGGCGCTGGACTTCGACCGGTACCTCGGCCTGCTCAAGCCGGAGGGCGCGTTGGCCAACGTCGGCGCCCCGGACGACCCGATCGCGCTGAACCTGTTCTCCCTGATCATGGGAGGCCGCAGCCTCACCGGGTCGATGATCGGCGGCATCCCCGAGACCCAGGAGATGCTGGACTTCTGCGCCGAGCACGGCCTCGGCGCGGAGATCGAGGTCATCCGCGCCGAGGAGGTCAACGAGGCGTGGAAGCGCGTCGTGGCCAGCGACGTGCGCTACCGGTTCGTCATCGACACCGCCACGATCTGAGCGACCGCGGCCTCGACCGCGTCGGCCGTGGTCCCGGCGTGCTCCTCCAGCATGGTGAGGTGGTCGCCGGGCACCTCGACCCGGATGTGGTCCCCCGGCCAGTCCCATCCGGCCCCGAGTTCCTCGCCGGACGCGGCGAGGAACGGGGCCCGGGGGCGGACCTGGGTGGTCGGACAGGGCAGGGGGGCGGGACGCCAGTCGGCGAACATGGTGAGGTAGCCGCCCATGGCGGTCAGCCGCACCGTGTCCAGGAGGGCGAACTCGTCGGCGCGGGCCGTCACCGCCTCCGTGACGATCGGCAGCAGGCCCGGTTCGTCGGGTAGGGGTGTGTCCAGGAGGACGAGGCCCTGGGGAGCGTGCCCGCGCCGGTGCAGTTCCTCGGCGACGGCGTGCGCCACCCATCCGCCCGACGACCGCCCCACGAGGACGAACGGCGCGCCGTCGGCCGACCGGAGCACGGCGTCGGCCTGACCGTTGACCAGGGCCGGGCGACCGGCGGGAAGACGCTCCCCGTCCGCGAAGCCGGGCGCGGGGAGAACATGGACCGGGCGCCTTCCGCGTGCCGGCGCCGCGAACCGCGCGAACTCCTGCGCGCCCGAGGTCATGACGAGGGACGGAAAGCAGATCAGGACCGGCCGCTCGGGGCCGGTGGCGAGCCGCACGGGCACGACCGGCCACGCGTCGTCCGCGTCGAGCACCGGCCGGTTCCGCGCCTCGGCGCGCACCGCGGCGACCGCCTCCTCCGACCGCCCTTCCCGGCACGCGGTTCGGAACCGCGCCGCCAGTCCGTCCGCGGTGCGGTGCCCGTCGGCGCCCATCTCGGTTTCCACGTGCACGGCCAGCAGCGCGGGGGTCCGGTGCGCGAACACCACCGCGGACGGTAGCCGCACCCCGGTGACCTCGCGCAGGTGGTTGCGGAGTTCGACGGCGGTGAGGGAGTCGAACCCCGCCTCCAGGAAGTCATGGTCGGCCGCCACGCGGTGACCGGCCGGGTGACCGAGGATCTCGGCGGCGCGCACCCCGATGAGGTCCAGGAGCAGGGTCCGGCGCTCGGTTCCGGGAGCGCTGTCCCTCAGTCGCTCAGCGTCGGCCGCGCCGGGGGCGGACCGCCGAGGTTCCCCGCCCCGTACGAGCCCGCGAAGCAGCGGCGGCACGTCCTCGGGCGTGCTCGCACGCGTGCGCAGACCGGCCAGGTCCATCGGGACGGGCACCAGGTGGGCGCGGTCGGTCGCCGCGGCGGCGTCCATGAGCGCGCGACCCTCGTCGGAGCCGATCGCCGTCAACCCCCACGTACGGGCCATGCGAGCGGTGTCGGCCCCGCCGAGACGACCGGTCATGGCGCTGGCGTCGGCCCACCGGCCCCAGGACAGGGACTGGGCAGGCAGTCCGAGGGAGCGGCGGTGCTGGGCGAGGGCGTCCAGGAAGGCGTTGGCCGCCGCGTACCCGGCCTGACCGGCGGCCCCGAACACCCCTGCCGCGGAGGAGAACAGGACGAAGGAGTCCAGGTCGAGGTCGGCGGTCGCCCGGTGCAGGTTCCACGCCCCGTCGACCTTGGGCCGCAGGACCCGCTCCAACGCGGCGGCGTCGAGCCCGGTGACGGTGGCGTCGTCGAGTACACCCGCCGCGTGGACCACTCCTGTGAGCGGATGGTCGGGGGACACCCCGTCCAGGAGGTCCCGTACCTGGTCGGGGTCGGCGACGTCACAGGCCGCGACCGTCACTTGGGCGCCCAGGGCACCGAGTTCGTCGGCGAGCGCGGCGGCACCCGGGGCCCCTGTCCCCCGTCGGCCGGCCAGGAGCAGGTGCGTGACGCCGTGCCGGACCACCAGGTGCCGGGCGACGAGTGCACCGAGCGTGCCGGTGCCGCCGGTGATCAGGACGGTGCCGCCCGGCCGTGCGCGCGTGGCGAGTTCGAGGACGGCCTTGCCGACGTTGTGGCCCCGCTGCATGAGCCGGAAGGCGTCCGCCGCCCGTTCGACGGGGTAGCGGGTCACCTGGAGGCCGGGGAGTTCCGCCTTCTCCAGCAGGGGCAGGACAGCGGCGAAGGCGCGTCGGACGCGCTCCTCCGGCAGTGTGGACAGGTCGAACGGCAGGTAGGCGACACCGTGGTGGTCGGTCGCCACGCGCGAGGGGTCGCGCGGATCGTTGCGTCCCAGTTCGACGAAGCGGCCACCGGGGGCCATCAGCCGCATTGACGCGTCGATCGCGGGTCCGGTGAGCGAGTTGAGGACCACGTCGACGTGCGGCGCCGACGCGCGGAAGCGGTCCTCGAAGTCGAGTCGGCGTGAGTGGGCCAGGTGGTCGTCGGCGATCCCCGCGCGCCTGAGCAGGTCCCATTTCTGCGGGCTCGCGGTCGCCAGGACCGTGGCACCCAGGTGGCGGGCGACGTGGACGGCGGCCTGCCCCACACCGCCGGCCGCGGAGTGGATGAGCACCGTCTCACCGGCGGTGAGACCGGCGTCCTCGACGAGGGCGAGGTGAGCGGTCAGGTAGGCGGCGGGTACGGAGGCGGCGGTGGCGTCGTCCCACTCCGCCGGAACCCGGGCGACCAACGCGCGGCGGGCGACGGCGACCGGCGCGAAGGCGCCGGGGAACAGGCCCGTGACCCGGTCGCCCGGACCGAGGTCGGCCACGTCCGCACCGACCTCCAGGACCACCCCGGCGCCCTCGTTGCCGATGTCTCCGGAGCCGGGGTACATCCCCACGGCCATGAGCACGTCGCGGAAGTTGACCCCGGCCGCGCGGACGGCGACCCGGATCTCTCCGGATGCGAGCGGCCGCCACTGGTCGGGGTCCGGGACCGGGGCGATGCCGTCGATCCGCCCTGACTCGCGCACGCGCAGACGCCAGTCGGTCCTGCGGCGGGGCGGTGAGGGACGGTCGCGTTCGCGGGCGGTCTCGGCGAGGCGCGGGACGTGCGGGCGGCCGTCGCGCAGGGCCACCCGGGGTTCGTGGGTCGCGAGAGCCGTCCGCACCCCGGACACGTCGAGCCGATCGGAGTCGAGCAGCAGGAAGCGGCCGGGGTTCTCGGTCTCGGCGGCGGAGACCATCCCCCACACAGCCGCACCCGCGAGGTCGACGTCCGCGTCGGCGTCACCGGGAAGGCGGACGGCACCGCGGGTGACCACCGCGATCCTGGCCCCACCGAGCCGCTTGTCGTCCACCCACGCCTGGACGAGAGTCAGCACACGGCGGAGTGCGGTGCGAACACGGGCGGGGGCGTCCCCCTCCCCGCCCGCGACGGGCACGAGGATCAGCTCCGGCCCGGGCGCGCCCGACGCCAGTGCGGCTTCGAGCGCGGTGGCGTCGGCGTGGTGCGCCACCCCCTCCAGTTCCTCGGTTCCGACCGTCGCCCACGTTCGGGGCTCCGGCACCGGGGCGTCGTGGCGGGAGGTCTCCGGTTCCGTCCAGTCCACGTGGAAGAGGGCGGGCGGCTCGGTGCCGTGCGGGGCGTCGCGGACGGTGAGCCGGTCGATGGTGAGGACCGGTGTCCCGTCCTCAGCCGCGTGGACGACCGTGAACGTGTCCCGACCCGTCGGCGTGATCCGCGTGCGCAGTCGTGTCGGCGGGTGGCAGGTGTGCGACCGGACACCGCTCCAGGAGAACGGTAGGAGCGCGCGTGGAACGCCCTCCCCGCCCAGGTGGTCGAGCAGGAGCGCGTGCAGCCCCGCGTCGGCCAGTGCCGGGTGCGGACCCACCATCCGCGGCGCGTCCTCCGGCGCGGTGTCGGCACCGACGTCCGCGACCAGGCCGCCCCCGTCCCTCCACGCGGCGCGCAGGCCCCGGAAGGTCGGCCCGTAGTCGTAGCCGTGGGAGGCGAGGAGGCCGTGGGCGTCCTCCAGCGGCAAGGGTTCCGCGTCCTCGGCCAGGTCCGTCGTGCGCTCCGGCGGCCGTCCGGTGTCCGGGCACAACTCGCCCTCGGCGTGCGCGGTCCACTCGCCGTCGGGCCTCTGGGACCGCAGCCGCACGGTTCGGCGCCCCTCCTCGTCCGGGGCGTCGACCATGACCTGGATCGGAAGGCCGTCCCCGTCCGGCGGCAGTTCCAGGGGGACGCCGAGTGTCAGGTCGGCGATCTCCGGGCACCCGCACTCGCGTCCCGCGTGCAGGAGGAGCTCCACCACGGCCGTCCCAGGAAGCAGCGTCCGACCGTGGATCGTGTGTTCGGCGAGCCAGGTCCTGCGGCCGGGGTGGAGCATCCCGGTGAAGAGGGTCCGTCCCGTGTCCCCGATCGGAATCCGCGCGCCGAGGAGGGGATGGCCCGCCGGGGACACACCCAGTGCGGCGGGGTCGCCGTCGACATGCCGCGGTGCGAGCCAGTGGCGCTGGTGCTGGAAGGGGTAGGTGGGCAGGTCGAACCTGGCACGGTCGGCGTCGCCGAGGGCTCGCGCCCAGTCGACGGCCACACCCTGGCAGTGGGCCTCGGCCAGGGCGGTCCACAGGCGGGTGGTCCCGTCCTCGCCGCGCCGCAGTGTGCCGAGGACCGCCCGGTCCGACCGTCCGGCCTCTTCCAGTGTCTGGTCGATCGCCGCCGTGAGCAGGGGGTGCGGGCTGATCTCGACGAAGACTCCGCCGTGCTCCGCCAGGTCCGCGACGACGGGCGCGAGCAGCACGGGGTGGCGGAGGTTGCGGTACCAGTGGTCGGCGTCGAGGTCGACGCCCTCCACGGGCGAGCGCCCGGGCCCGGGTGCCGCCGCCGACCAGGTCGGGGAGGGTGCGACGGTGGTGTGGAGGGGGATTTCGCCCGCTCGTGGCCGGAGTCGGGCGAGCCCGGCGAGAAGTTCGTCACGCACCCGTTCGACATGGGCGGAGTGCGAGGCGTAGTCGACGTCGATCCGGCGGACGTGGACGCCGTCCCGCTCGGCGGCGGCGAGGAGTTCCCCGATCGCGTCCGCCTCGCCGGACACCACGGTCGACTCCGGGCCGTTGACCGCCGCGACGCCGATCCGACCCGCCCAGGGCGCGACGATCCCGGCCGTGCGGTCGGCGTCGGCCGCGACCACGGCCATGCCTCCGTACCCGGCCAGTTCGCGGAGGAGTCGGGAGCGCAGCGCGACCACCCGCGCCCCGTCCTCCAGAGTGAGCACACCGGCGACGCACGCGGCGGCGATCTCCCCCTGGGAGTGGCCGACCACGGCGGAGGGTTCGACCCCCGCCGACCGCCACACTCGCGCGAGCGAGACCATGACCGCCCACAGTGCGGGCTGGACCAGGTCCACGCGGGCGTCCTCCCCGAAGACCGCCGGGGCGCCGGGGCGACCGGCCAGCACCGCGCTGAGCGACCAGTCCACGAACGGGTTCAGCGCGCGTTCGCACTCGGCCACGGCCTCGGCGAACACGGGCGAGGAGTCCAGCAGGCCCTGGGCCATCCCCGCCCACTGGCCGCCCTGACCGGGGAAGACGAAGACGGGTGCGGTGCGGCGCCCGGAGCCGAACGCCGTGCCCGTCACGACTCCGTCGGCGCGCCGCCCCTCAGCGATCGCCCGTAGCCCGGACAGGACCTGGGCGCCGTCCGCCCCGACGACGGCCGCGCGACGCGTGAACGCGGTGCGGGTGGTGGCGAGTGACCGGGCGACGCCGACGATGTCCGGGTTGTTTCCCTCCAGGTACGCGCTCAGGCGCGCGGCCTGGTCCGCCAGCGCCGGTGCGGTACGGGCCGACAGGACCCACGGCGCCGGACCCGCCGTCAGCGCGGGCGTCCGGGGCGCCTCGGGGACGCCGGTCCCCCCGGGCGCCTCCTCCACGATCACGTGAGCGTTGGTGCCGCTGATGCCGAACGAGGACACACCCGCTCGACGCGGGCGCTCCCCGCGCGGCCAGGGCCGCGCGGACGAACGTACCCGCACGCGCCCCGTCTCCCAGTCCACCAGCGGCGAGGGGCGGTCCGCGTGCAGCGTGGCCGGAAGGGCGCCGTGGCCCAACGCGAGGACCATCGACATCAGACCCGCCACGCCCGCGGCCGCCTGGGTGTGCCCGATGTTGGACTTGACCGAGCCGACGTCCACCGGCCGCGAGCCCGTCCCCCCCTGACCCGCGGGTCCGAACACCTCCAGCAGCGCCTGCGCCTCGATCGGATCGCCCAGCTCCGTGCCCGTGCCGTGCGCCTCCACCGCGTCGATGTCGTCCGCGGTCAGTCCGGCGTCGGCCAGGGCGGCCCGCACAACGCGGACCTGGGCCGGGCCGCTCGGCGCGGTCAGTCCGTTGGACGCGCCGTCCTGGTTGGTGGCGGTGCCCCGGATCACGGCGAGCACCTGGTGACCGTTGCGGCGGGCGTCCGACAGCCGCTCCAGGACGACCATCCCCACGCCCTCGGAGAATCCGGTTCCGTCCGCCCCCGCACCGAAGGCCTTGCACCGGCCGTCGGGAGCCAGCCCGCCCTGGCGGGCGAACTCCTCGAAGAGCATCGGCCCCGTCATCACCGTGGCGCCGCCCGCCAGGGCGAGGGAGCACTCCCCCGCCCGCAGAGCGCGCACGGCCAGGTGAACCGCCACCAGCGACGACGAACACGCCGTGTCCACCGTCAGCGCCGGCCCCGTCAACCCCAGCGTGTACGACAACCGCCCGGACGCCACGCTCGAGGCCGTACCGGTGACCAGGTACCCCGCCGCCTCCTCGGGTACCGGTACGTCACCGGCGACCGAGCCCCCCGCGTAGTCGTTCAGACTGAGCCCCGTGAACACGGCTGTGGGACTGTCCGCCAGGGACGTGGGATCGATTCCGGACCGTTCGAGCGCCTCCCACGACACCTCCAGCAGGAGTCGCTGCTGGGGGTCCATGGCCGCCGCCTCACGCGGGGAGATCCCGAAGAACTCCGCGTCGAAGCCCGCGACGTCGTCGAGGAAGCCTCCCGCGCTCGTCGCACCCGGTCGTGCGCGCAGCGATTCCAGGTCCCATCCGCGGTCTGCGGGCAGGGCACCGATCGCGTCCGTGCCCGTCTCCAGCAGACGCCAGAGCGCCTCCGGTGAGTCGGCTCCCCCGGGTAGTCGGCAGCCCATCCCCACGACGGCGACGGGTTCACGGTCGCGGGAGCGCAGTTCGTCGAGTTCGGCTCGGGCGCGGCGCAGGTCGGCGGTCACCCGTTTGAGGTAGTCGAGGAGCTTGGCGTCATCGGACATGGGTGTGGCCTCACCGGTTCGTGTGGTCCGCGACCGGGGACTCGGGCGCGGGGCGGGATGCGGGACGGGGCGGCTGCGTCTTGGGTTCCGGTCAGTCGCGCAGGGCGTCGTCGATGAACGCGAACAGCTCCTCCTTGGTCGCGGATTCCAGGTCCCGATCCGTCTCGCCGGTGTGCGAGGAGTGCGTACTCGGCGGGGACAGCCGGTCCAGCAACCCGCGCAGGCGCCGGGCGACGGCCTCACGGTCCAGACCGTCCCCCTCGTGCTCGGCGAGGGCGGTCTCGATTCCGTCGAGCCGCGCCATGACGATCCGCTCGGTGTCCCCGAACATCCACGCCTCCAGCCGGTGTCCGAGCGCCGCGCAGGTCGGGTGGGCGTAGGCCAGCCCGGAGGGCAGTCGCAACCCGGTGAGCACTGCCAGGCGGTTGCGCAGTTCGATCGCGGTCACCGAGTCCAGCCCCAGGTCCTTCAGGCCCCGGTCGGCGTCGAGCGCGCCGCCGGACCGGTAGCCGAGGAGGGCGGCCACCTCGTCGCAGACACGGTCGGTGAGCACTCTCCGGCGCTCCGCGCGCCCCAGACCGGACAGCCGCGACTCCAGGTCGTCCGCCCGGGTCACGCCCGCACCGGTCCCCTCGGCGGCCGTTCGGCCGAAGTCGCCGATGAAGGGGCTCGGGCGGTTGGCGGTCAGGGCGGCGCGGAAGCGCGGCCAGTCGACGTCGGCGATCGCCAGCGCGGTCAGATCGCGGTCGAGCGCATGCCCGAGCGCGGCGACGGCGGCGTCGGGGTCCATGGTCGGCAGACCGTGGCGGCGCAGGAGGTGGGCGACCGCTCCGTCCTCGGCCATGCCCCGTCCCGACCACGCACCCCAGGCCACCGATGTGGCGGGCAGCCCCAGGGCGCGGCGGTGATGCGCCAGCGCCTCGCAGAACGCGTTGCCCGGAGCGTAGTTCCCCTGCCCCGACACCCCGAACACGGCGGAGACGGAGGAGTACAGGACGAAGGCCGACAGATCCAGGTCACGCGTGAGCTCGTGCAGATGCACCGCCCCGTCCGCCTTGGCGCGCAGGGCGCACGCCACCTGATCAGGGGTGAGCGCGTGGACGGGACCGTCGTCCAGTGCCGCGGCCGTGTGCACGACCGCGCGGAGCGGGTACTCCTCGGGCACGGCGGCGAGGACCTCGGCCAGGGCGGCGCGGTCAGCGACGTCGCACGCGGCGAGCGTCACCTTCGCTCCGACCGCGCGGAGTTCCTCCGCCAGTTCCCGGGCCCCGGGAGAGTCCGCTCCCCTGCGGCTGACCAGGAGCAGGTGGTCGGCGCCGCGCCGGGCCAGCCAACGGGCGGTGTGCGCTCCCAGCGCACCCGTTCCCCCTGTGACCAGGACGGTTCCGGACGGCTGCCAGTGTCGGGTGGCTCTGAGACTGCGCATCGGGGCCCGGTCGAGCCGTCTGGCGAGGACTCGCCCGGCCCGGAGCGCCACCTGGTCCTCGCCGTCGGCCGTCTCGCCCGTGAGGACACGGGCGAGCAGTTCCCCGGTCCCGTCGGTGCTCTCGGCGGGCACGTCGACGAGGCCGCCCCAACGGTTGGCGTGCTCGTGGGCGACGACACGTCCGAGGCCCCAGACGAGCGCGGCGGTCGGTTCGGTCACCGGGCCGTCAGCCGGGACCGCACCCCGGGTGAGGCACCACAAAGGGGCGCTGACCCCGGCGTCACCGAGTGCCTGCAGGAGCAGAACCGTGTTCCGGTGCCCCGCCGCACAGGTCGGTCGGGTGACCCTCCCTCCCGGACTCGTCAGGGCGGTCAGGGACAGCACCCCGGCGACCGGTTCGGCTCCACGACGGGCGTCGGCGACCAGGGCGGTCAGCATCCGCCGGTCGAGGGTCCTCGGCAGGTCCACGAACCGAGTCTGGTGGCCCCGGGCGTTCAACGCGGCGACGCAGTCCGCGAGGCTGCCGTCCGGTGCGCCGTGGCCGAACACCAGCCAGGTTCCAGAGGGAGCGGTACGGGCCCGCCACGTCTCCACGGGTACCCACGTCTCACGGTAGGACCAGTCGTCCGGCGAGGGGGCCACGGCTCCGGTACGTCCCGAAACACTGGGGCCCGTTCCTCCGCCCCCGCCCGTGCGCCAGTAGCGCTGGTGCTGGAACGGGTACGTCGGCAGGTCGACGAGGCGACGGCGAACGCCGAAGACCCGTTCCCAGTCGAGCCCGATTCCGTGCGCGTGCGCTTCGGCCAGAGCGGTCGCGAACCGGCGGGGACCGCCCTCGCGCCGGCGGAGGGTACCCAGGACGACGGTGTCGCGCGCGCCCACCGCCTCGGTGGTCTCCCGCAGGGCCGCTCCCAGTACCGGGTGCGGACCGACCTCCAGGAACGCACCGTGACCGGCCGCCAGCAGTGCGCGGGCGGCAGTCTCGAACTCCACTGTGCGTGCCAGCCCCCGGTACCAGTACTCGGCGTCGAGATCGGCACCGGTCAGGTAGTCACCCGTGACGGTGGACAGCATCGGGATTTCCGGCACCCGGGGGGTGATCCCGGCGAGAGCGCCGGCGATCCGCGACCGCAACCGGGCGACGTGCGGGGTGTGCGACGCGTAGTCCACGGGGATCATCCGCGCTTGGACGCCCTCGGTCTCGTACTCCTTGACCAGCGTACGGACCGCCTCGGGATCGCCGGCGACCACCGTGGACTCCGGGGAGTTGACCACGGCCACGTGGAGCGCCTCCCCGTGCGCCGCCAGGCGACCGCGCACCTCAGCGGCCGGTCGCCCGACCGAGGCCATCGCCCCCGTACCCGACAGTTCCCGGATCGCCCTGCTGCGCAGGGCCACGACTCTGGCGGCGTCGTCCAGGGAGAGCGCACCGGCGACGCAGGCGGCGGCGATCTCCCCCTGGGAGTGGCCCACGACGGCGGCGGGGTGCACGCCGTGCGCACGCCACAGCTCCGCGAGCGAGACCATGACCGCCCACAGCGTCGGTTGAACCACGTCCACCCGGTCCAGGCCGGTGGCTCCCTCGCGCAGGACGTCGGTCAGCGACCAGTCGACGTACGGCGCCAGCGCCGCCTCGCACTCGGCCATCCTTCGCGCGAACACGGGGGCGGAGTCCAGAAGTTCCACGGCCATTCCGGGCCACTGGCCGCCCTGACCCGGGAAGACGAACACGGGTCGGTGGTCGCTCCGGGCCGTGCCGGTGACCGCGCCCGGGTGGGTCCGCCCCCGCGCCAACGCGTCGAGCGCCTCCAGGAACCCGGCACGGTCGTCAGCGACGACCACCGCCCGGTGCTCCAACGCGGACCGGGCGGTGGCCAGGGACCAACCGACGTCGGCGGGATCGGCGTCGGGTCGGTCGCGCAGGTGTTCGGCGAGACGCTCCGCCTGGGCGCGCAGGGCGGCCTCGCCGCGCCCCGAGAGGACCCAGGGCAGGGGGCCGGACGGCCGGTCCGAACGCGGCGCCTCCTCAGCGGCGGCCGACGCGCGGTCGTCGCTGGGGGCCTGCTCGACGATGAGGTGGGCGTTGGTCCCACTCATGCCGAACGACGACACCGCCGCCCGCCGAGGCCGATCCGTCCGCGACCAGTCCCGCTGCCCGGTCAACAGCCGCACGGCCCCCGAGGACCAGTCCACATGCGGTGTGGGATCGTCGGCGTGCAGCGTTCTGGGCAACGTCCCGTGCCGCAGGGACAGAACGAGCTTGATGAGCCCGGCGACCCCGGCCGCCGCCTGCGTGTGGCCCACGTTGGACTTGAGGGATCCCAGCCACAGCGGCCGGTCCGCGGGCCGCTCCCGACCATAGGTGGACAACAGCGCCTGGGCCTCGATCGGATCGCCCAGGGTGGTACCCGTGCCGTGCGCCTCCACGACGTCGACGTCCCCGGCGGACAGACCCGCGTCGGCCAGCGCGCGGCGGATCACCCGTTCCTGGGAGGGACCGTTGGGCGCCGTGAGGCCGTTGGACGCCCCGTCCTGGTTCACCGCGCCGCCCCGGATCACCGCCAGGACTCGGCGGCCGTTGCGGCGGGCGTCGGACAGCCGCTCCAGGACGACCATCCCCACGCCCTCGGCGAAGGCGGCGCCGTCCGCCCCCGCACCGAAGGCCTTGGACCGACCGTCGGGAGCCAGCCCACCCAACCGGGTGAACTCGGTGAGCGGCCCCGGCGAGGACATGACGGTGACCCCGCCCGCCAGGGCGAGGGAGCACTCCCCCGCCCGCAGAGCGCGCACGGCCAGGTGAACCGCCACCAGCGACGACGAACACGCCGTGTCCACCGTCAGCGCCGGCCCCGTCAACCCCAGCGTGTACGACAACCGCCCGGACGCCACGCTCAGCGACGTCCCCGTCATCGCCAGCCCGTCCGCCGGCGCCTCGGTCAGTCTCGGACCGTACTCGGGAGCGAGCGCGCCGACGTAGACACCGGTGTCCGAGCCCGCGAGCGAGGAGGGCGCGATCCCGGAGCGCTCCAGGGACTCCCACGCCACCTCCAGCAGCAACCGCTGTTGCGGGTCCATCGCCTCGGCTTCGCGCGGGGAGATACCGAACAGGTCGGCGTCGAAGTCTCCGGCGGCGTCGAGGAAGGAGCCCCGCCTCATCGCCGACCGGGGCTCTCGGCCGCCCTCGCCGAGGAGCGACGCGAGGTCCCACCCCCGGTCGTCCGGCAGCGGGCCCACCGTCTCACGCCCTTGGACGAGCAGGTCCCACAGGTCCTCCGGGGAGTCGATCCCGCCCGGGAGACGGCACCCCGTCCCCACGACGGCGACCGCTTCCCGGGAGCCGGTGTCGTCGAGCTGTTCGCGCAGTCGCGCGTTCTCCTTGAGCGCGGACCTGAGTGCCGCCACCACTCGGTGGTCATCGGACGTCATCTGCTGTCTCCTGTCCACGTGGGGATCGGTGGGCCTCTCCTTGCAGGGCGAGATTCACGAGGTCGTCGACGCCCATCGCGTCGATCCCCGCTCCTTCGGCGTCCAGGGTGAGGTCCTGCTCGTCGATGCTCCTGGGCTGGGGTGTCTCCGGTTCCGCGGGAGACAGCTGGTCGGCCAGGAACCGCGCGAGAGCGTGCGGGGTGGGGTGGTCGAAGACGGCGGTGCCGGGGACCCGGATGCCGAGTGCGGTGCCCAACCGGTTGCGCAGCTCCAGACCGGTGAGGGAGTCGATGCCGAATTCTGTGAAGGGCCGGTGTGCGTCCAGTCGGGACTCACCCGGTTCGTGGCCCAGGGCGACGGCGAGGTGGGTACGCACCTCGACCAGGAGCACACGCTCGCGTTCGGTGTCCGGCAGTGCCGCGACGCGTGCGGCCACGTCCGTGGGCGCCGGCCCAGCCGGAGAGGGCTCGGTGCCCGGCGTCTTCGGGGACGTTGCGCGCCGGGTGGCCAGATCGCGCAGCACGGCGACGTCGGCGCCCATGTCGGCGTCGAACCAGGCGGGCACGGCGTGGACCGTGTCCAGCAGCAGCGCCGCGTCGAGCAGGCGCAGGGCCGCGTCGGGCGGCATGGCCAGCACGCCGCCCCTGCCCATGGCCCTCACCTGCGCCTCGGACATGTGTGCGGTCATGCCGGTGGGACCCGCCCACAGCCCCCACGCGAGGGATGTCGCGGGCAGTCCGCGCTCACGGCGGTGGTGGGCCAGGGCATCGCAGAAGACGTTGCCCGCCGCGTAGCTGGCCTGGCCGCAGTTGCCCAGCACCCCGACGGCCGAGGAGAACAGGACGAAGGATCCCAGGTCCGCGTCCGCGGTGAGTTCGTGCAGGTTCCACGCGGAATCCACCTTGGAGCGCAGGACGCGGTCGATCCGTTCCGGGGTGAGTTCGGTGACCGGGGCGTCGTCGAGCAGACCGGTGGCCTGGACCACCGCGCCCAGGGGCCGGTCCAGGTCCGCGAGCACGTGAGCGAGTTCGGTGCGATCGGCGGCGTCGCAGGCCACGACGCGCACGCGGGCGCCCATGGCGGTCAGTTCGGCGGTGCGGTCGTCCTGCCCGTCCGCGGCGGGCCCGCTCCGGCTGATCAGCAGTAGGTCGCGCACCCCGTAACCGGAGACCAGGTGGCGGGCCAACCGGTGGCCCAGGGTTCCGGTTCCGCCGGTGACCAGGACCGTGCGGTCCTGCGGGAAGGGCGCGGGGACGGTGAGGACCACCTTGCCGACGGTCTCGCCGCGTTGCAGGGCGCGCAGGGCCCGCCCCGCCTCCCGTAGGTCGTAGGTGCTGGTCGGCGGCGCCTGGAGGACACCGCAGCCGAACAGTTCCAGCACCCGGCCGAGCATCTGCCCGATCCGTTCGGGCGCCACGTCGGGGAGGTTGAAGGCCTGGTAGTCGCGTCCGGGATGGGTGGCGGCGACCTCCTCCTGGGAACGGACGTCGGTCTTGCCCATCTCCACGAAGCGTCCGCCGGGCCCTTCCCCGTCCCCGGGGGAGCGCAGGAGCCGCAACGACGCGTCGACGAACTCGCCGCTGAGTGCGTTGAGGACCACGTCCATGCCACGCCCCTCGTTGGCGGCGTGCAGCCGTTTCTCGAACTCCAGGGAGCGGGAGGAGGCCAGCCGCTCCGCGGTGAGTCCGAACTCCTCCAGGACCGCCCACTTGTGCGGGCTGGCGGTGCCGAACACCCGCGCGCCCATGTGGCGGGCGAGCTGGACGGCCGCGGTACCCACTCCGCCCGCCGCCGCGTGCACCAGGACGCTCTCGCCGGGACGTACGGCGGCCAGGTCCACCAACGCGTGGTAGGCGGTGAGGAAGGCGACGGGGACCGCCGCGGCCTGCTCGAAGGTCCAGTCCGCGGGTACGGGGGCCAGGCGGCGCGCGTCGGCGACCGCGACCGGACCGAACGCTCCGTCGAACATGCCGAGAACGCGGTCGCCGAGCGCCAGGTCGCGGACCTCGGAGCCGACCTCCAGGACGATCCCCGCGCCCTCGATGCCCATGCCGGTCTCGCCCTCGACCATGCCGAGCGCCACCACCACGTCACGGAAGTTCACTCCGGCCGCGCGCACGGCCAGACGCACCTCCTGGGGGCCGAGCTCGCGGACGGCCTCACGCGCCGGCAACGGTTCGAGGTCGGCGAGGGAACCGGGGTGACGGGTGTCCAGCCGCCACACCGGCCCCGGAGGGGTGAGACCCCGCGCGCTCTCCACTCGGGCGAGTCGGGGTACCAGCACCGTCCCCGACCGGAGGGCCAGCTGGGGTTCGTCGAGGGCGACGGCCGAGGCCAGCATCCGATGGGAGTCCTCCGACCCGTCCGAGTCGACGAGCACGAGGCGACCGGGATGTTCCCGCTGTGCCGCGCGCAACAGGCCCCACACGGGGGCCGCCGCCAACCCGCTCAGCCGGGTCCCCGGGCCGGTGGGGACCGCCCGCCAGGTCACCACGGCCAACCGGGCGCGGGCGAACCTTCCGTCGGCCAGCCACTCACGGATGGTCTCCAGGACGGAGTCCAGGCCTTCGCGCACGGCGTCGGGAACGGGGGCGTCCTCGGTGTAGACGACCGCGGCGGGAAGTTCGGTGGACACGACCGGCGGTACCGGGGCGTCGGGCCCGAGCGAGGCCATGTCGGGCAGTCCGGCGGGAGCCGACACGTCAGGGTCGGGCACGTCCAGTCGGCGCCATACGACCTCGTACAGTTCCGGGAGGTCGCCTGGTTCCGGAGCCGGGAGGGCGGCCTCGTCCATGGGACGCAGGACCAGTTCCTCGACGCTGAGGACGAGCGTGCCGTGCTCGTCCTCGGCCGCGATCCGGTAGCGCCAAGGGCCGAGTTCGGTGCACCGCACACGGAGCGAGCGTGGCGCGTGGTCGGATCCGCGGGCGGCCACGCGCACTCCAGACCAGGTGAACGGCACCATCGGGCTGTGGTCGTCGGCACCGCCGCGCAGGAGGAGCGCGTGCAGCGCGGCGTCCGTCAGAGCGGGGTGCGGACCGTGCGGGGGAGCGGCCTTGTCCAGGGCGTCGGGGGCGACCACCTCGGCGATGATCTCCCCCTCCCGCGACCGCGCGGAGCGCAGCCCCCGGAAGGCGGGGCCGTAGGAGTGGCCTCGCTGTTCCAGTCGGTCGTAGTCGACCTCCATCGCCGCGGCGCGCTCGTCGGGGACGGCCGGCGTCCGCGCCGGCTCCGGCGTCGGGGGATCGAGCGCGCCCGAGACGTGGCGCGTCCACGCGGCGTCGTCGTCGCCTTCCGGGCGCGCGTGGACGCCCACCTCCCGACGACCGCTCTCGTCGCGGGGCCCGACGATGACCTGGAGGTCGGCGGCACGGTCCCGGCCCAGCACCAGCGGCGTCTCCAACACCAGCTCGGCCAGTGTCTGCGCGCCGACCCGGTGGGCGGCACGCGCGACCAGGTCGACGAAGGTCGTCCCGGAGAGGACGACCCGCCCGAGCAGCCCGTGATCGCGTACCCACGGGTGGTCGGCGGGATCGATCCTGCCCGTGAACACCGTACGCCCGTCCGCGAGGGCCAGGCCGTCGTCGAGCAGGGGGGGTGTCACGGTCGCCGGTTCGGCGGCCGGTGCAGGTTCCGGCACCACCCAGTGGCGCCTGCGTCGGAAGGGCTGGTCCGGGACGGTGACGGGAGCACCCTCGTCGGCGACGCCCTCCAGTACGACGTGGGCGTTGGTCCCGCTGATGCCGAAGGAGGACACCGCGGCCCGGCGCGGCCGGTCCGTGTCCGGCCACGGCTCCGCCTCCCGGAGCAGCCGCAGGCCGCAGTCCTTCCAGTCGATGCCGTCCGTGGGCTCGTCGACGTGCAGGGTGCGGGGCAGTCTCCCGTGCCGCAGCGCCTCCACCGTCTTGATCACTCCGGCCACGCCGGCAGCGGCCTGGGTGTGGCCGATGTTGGACTTGAGCGACCCCAACCGCAGGTCACGACCGTCCACACGTCCCGTGCCGTACACGGTGCTCAGCGCGCGCGCCTCGATCGGGTCACCCAGCCGGGTCCCGGTCCCGTGCGCCTCCACCGCGTCGACCTCGTCAGGCGCCAGCCCCGCCGACTCGAGCGCCTGCCGGATCACCGCCTCCTGAGCCTCGCGGTTGGGTGCGGTCAACCCGTTGCTGGCCCCGTCGGAGTTGATGGCGCTGCCCCTGACCAGTGCCAGCACGGGCCGCCCGTGGCGGCGCGCCTGGGAGGCGCGCTCCAGCAGGAGCATGCCCGCACCCTCGGCCCACGCGGTCCCGTCCGCGCCGGTGCCGAACGCGCGGCAGCGCCCGTCGGGGGACAGACCGCGCTGGGCGGAGAACTCGAGGAACATCCCGGGGGTGGCCATCACCGTGGCCCCTCCGGCCAGGGCCATCGTGCACTCGCCGCGCCGGATGGCCGCGGCCGCCTGGTGCAGCGCCACCAGGGACGCCGAGCAGGCGGTGTCGATGGTGAGCGCTGGACCACGCAGGCCCAGGACGTAGGAGATCCGTCCCGATGCCACACTCAGCGTGCTCCCCGTGAGCCGGTAGCCGCCGTCGCCGCCGACCCCGGGATCGGCCAGGCGCGGCCCGTAGTCGGCGGGCATGGCGCCGACGAACACACCCACACGCTGGTCGCGCAGGTCGTCGGTGGACAGGCCCGCACGGCGGATCGCCTCCCATGACGTCTCCAGCAGCAGGCGCTGCTGGGGGTCCATCGCGTCGGCCTCGCGGGGGCTGATGCCGAAGAAGTCGGCGTCGAACATGTCGGCGTCGTAGAGGAACCCGCCCGAGCGCGTGTAGGTACGCCCCGGGGTGCCTGGTTCGGGGTCGTAGAGGGCGTCGAGGTCCCAGCCCCGGTTGTCCGGGAAGTCCCCGATCGCGTCCACTCCGTCGTCGACCAGGCGCCACAGCTCTTCGGGTGATGTGACGCCGCCTGGCAGTCGGCACGCCATCGCGGTGATCGCGATGGGATCGACGTCGGTCGGAGCGCTCCCGCCGACGGGGGCGGCCGGGATCGGGGATGGCGTGCCGGACGACGCACGGTCGCCGTGGTCTCCGGCCAGGCGGTCCGCGAGCGCCGCGGGGGTCGGCAGGTCGAACAGGACCGTGTCGTCCAGGTGAACGCCGGTCTCCTCCTCCACCAGCTCGGCGAGTTCGACCAGCATGATCGAGTCGAATCCCAGATCACGGAAGGCCCTGCCCTCGTCCGCCTCGGAGAGCTCGCCCCGTTCGAGGATCCTCGCGCACAGTGACGCGACCAGGGCGCGGGTGTCCTCGGGGGCGGCGACCACCGCCCCCGACCGCCCGGCGGTTGCGTCCGCCGTGGCCCGGGAGGCGTGCGCCGGATCCGCCTCGGGCCAGAACCGGGTGCGTTGGAACGGGTAGGTGGGCAGGTCGACGGGACGCGCGTTGGTGCGTGCGAACAGTGCGCCCCAGTCCACGTCCACGCCGCGGGTGAACGCCTGCGCCGCGGCCGTGAGCAGTTGGGCCTGGTCCCCGCGGTCCCTGCGGAGGGTCTCCAGAGCGGTGCCCCGGATGCCCTGCGCTTCCAGGGTGCGCTCGATCGCGTAGGACAGGACCGGGTGCGGACCGACCTCGACGAATGTGGTGTACCCGGCGGCGATGGCGGCTTCGGTCGCCTCGGCGAAGCGGACCGTTCGGCTCAGGTTGCGGTACCAGTACCCGGCGTCGAGGACGGCCTCGCCCTCGGCCAGAGCGGCTCCGGTCAGGGTCGAGAAGAACGGCACACGGGCGGGCCGCGGCGCGATCCCGGCCAGCCGTTCGGCCAGGACGTCGCGGGTCCGCTCGACGTGCGCGGAGTGCGAGGCGTAGTCGACGTCGATCAGGGCGCCGTGCACCCCGTTGTCGACGCAGTCGTCCACGGCGCGGCGCACCGCGACGGAACCTCCGGAGACCACCACGGAGTCCGGACCGTTGACCGCGGCCAGGTACAGGTCGTCCGCTCCCGCGACCACCTCTCGAGCGCGCTCCGGGGTCAGGCCGAGCGAGGCCATGCTCCCGCTGCCCACGAGGGCGGTCAGCGCCCGGCTGCGCAGCGCCACGACCTGTGCGGCGTCGTCCAGCGAGAGTGCTCCCGACACGCATGCGGCGGCGATCTCACCCTGGGAGTGTCCGATGACGGCGGCCGGTCGCACTCCCAGTGCGGCCCACACCCCCGCCAGACCGACCATGACGGCCCACAGGACTGGCTGCACCACGTCCACCCGTGCCCCGGGGCCGATGAAGGAGGGAGCGTGCGGGTCCCCGCGCAGGACCTGGACAAGCGACCAGTCCACGTGCGGGTCCAGGGCGCGCTCGCACTCCAGCACGCGCTTGGTGAACACCTGGGCGAGTGGGCCGTCACCGTCGAGCAGGTCACGGACCATGCCCGCCCACTGGCCGCCCTGACCGGGGAAGACCAGGACCGGCCCCGCACCGTCGGCGGCGGTCCCGGGTTCCCGTTCGGGGCGCACCGACTCCAGTTCGCGCGCGCCGCTGCCTCCGGAGGCGAGGATCACGGCCCGGTGCTCGAACACCGTCCGGGTCGTGGCCAGGGACCGGCCCACGTCCTCGGCACGCAGGCCGGGCCGGGCCGACACGTGTGCGTGCAGGGACGAGGCCTGGGCCCGCAGCGCCGCCTCGGAACGGGCGGACAGCACCCACGGAACCGGGTCGAGGGCACTCTCACCCGTGCCGCCGCTGACCGGCTCCGGCTGGTGCGCGGGCGGGGGGCCGACGATCAGGTGGCAGTTGGTCCCGCCCATGCCGAAGGAGGAAACCCCGGCCAGGGGTGCGTCCGCGGGCCAGGGTTCGCGGCGCAACTGGGGGGCCAGCCGCAGCCGTTCGAGGTCGATGGCGGGGTGGGGGCTGGCGAAGTTGCGGGTGGGCGGCACCTGGCCGTGCGCCACGCTCAGCACGGTCTTGACCAGGCCGACGATGCCCGCCGCACCCTCGAGGTGACCGACGTTGGTCTTGGCCGAACCCACCCGCAGCGCCTCCTCCCGGTCCGGACCGTAGACCGCGCCCAGGGCAGCCGCCTCGACCGGGTCCCCCGTCGGGGTGCCCGTCCCGTGCATCTCGACGTAGGCCACCTGGCCGGGTTCGGCGGAGGCCCGCCGGAGGGCGGCGCGCAGCACCGCTTCCTGCCCGTCGGTGCCGGGTCGAGCCAGGTAGGAGGTGTCCCCCGAGTTGTTGACCGCGCTCCCGCGCAGAACCGCGTGGACGCGGTCGCCGTCGGCCAGGGCCCGGTGCAGGGTCTTCAGCACGACCACGGCACCGCCCTCGCCCCGCGCGTAGCCGTTGGCGCGCGCGTCGAGGGTGTAGCAGTGGGCGTCCGGCGAGAGCCCGCCGAACAGCTCGACGCTCTCGGTGCTCTCCGGCGCCAGGATGAGGTTGACGCCGCCCGCCAGAGCGATACCGCACTCGCCGCGACGCAGGCTCTCCATGGCGATGTGCACGCTGACCAGCGACGAGGACTGGCCGCTGTCGACGGTCAGGCTCGGCCCGGACAGACCGAGCGCGTAGGAGACGCGATTGGCGATCATGCCGCGCTGGGTCCCGGTCAGCGTGTGGTGTCCGATGGCCGGGCCGCCGCCGCGTCCGTGGAGCAGCGCGTAGTCGGAGGCGATCGCGCCGGTGAACACGCCGGTGTCGGAGCCGCGGAGGGAGTCGGGAGCGGTGCGGGCGTTCTCCACCGCCTCCCAGCTCAGTTCGAGCATGAGCCGCTGTTGGGGATCCATCGCCAGCGCCTCGCGGGGGGAGACGCCGAAGAAGGCGGCGTCGAAGTCCTCGGCCCGGTCCAGGAACCCGCCCCACCGGCGGTCGCGCTCGGGCGAGGAGCCGCCCAGCCGCTCCGGAGGCGCGGTGATGGCCTCGCGGCCCTCGCAGAGCAGCCGCCAGAACGCTTCCGGAGTCGACGCTCCGGGCAGTCGGCAGGACAGGCCCACGACGGCGACGGGGGAACCCGAGCTGTCGGCTGTCGAACGGTCACTGATCATCGCGTTTCCTCCGATCGCGTTCCCCGGTCACGCCCTGGGCGGACGGGGACTCCTACGGCACGCGGAGACGGGCGTCCCGTCCCGTGCATATGCACGCGCCCAGCAACCTTTTGCGCAGTTCAGAATGGATGAGGGAGATGGGTGTCACCACGTTCGCGGCCAGTGCGATTCAGCCGCGGTTCCGAGCGGTCGCAACGTACTGGGCAAGACGAAAGGGACACACGCAGGGGTACATGGAACACCCTTCCAGGGCGGCCCGTCTCCGGGGGACAGGAGACCGATCCGCGAATGACAGACACTTAGCACCCAAGCGGTACAGAAGTCTCACTCTCGGCCATGTGTCACTTACAGACACCAACACGAAGGATCGTAACCGCCGCTCATGATGCATGACAACGGCTTCCTCGATTTCGGTCCACCATCGAGAACATTCGGTCAGCGACGTAATCGGATATTCATCTCACTGGTCGGACACCAAGGAGCCCGATGTCCGCCGGGACATCGGGCTCGCGCGCAGGTGGGACGGCAGTCAGTCCCCGTGCCTGTCACGGACCTCCTTGAGGTACTCCGCAGCCAGATCCGGGTCCAGGAGCCAGTTCGCGTAATCCGGCGGATAGTCCCAGCCCCGGATCCACCGGTCCGCCACCTCCGGGTACGCCCTGGCGCCGTCGAGCAGGTCGTAGAAGAACGGCGCCAGGTCGCCCGCGTCCCACAATGTGGAATTCATCTCAGCCCACATCTGGTTGTGCAGTCCGAATTCCCAGAACCGGTCAAAGGCCCTGACCAGGAATTCCTCGTCGAAGGGTCGGTCACCGTGTTGGAGGATGGCCTCCAGGTACGCCCTCGCGCACCGGGTGGAGTTGTTCCAGCTCTGGCCGACGTAGGGGTCCATCGTCACGACCACGTCGGCCATGCCAAGGACACGGCCGCCGGAGGGCAGGACGCCCACGGGGTTGCGCACCTGGGGCGTCAGCTCGTCGATGAGCGCGCTGCGGTGTCCGTCGACCAGGACGGAGTCCTTGACGCGCTCGAAGTAGTCGGGAGCGTACTGCCTGAGCAGATCCTTCATCCGCCGCAGCTGCTCCTCGGGACCGGGGCGGTCCGGCCACGCGTCCATCGGGCCGCCGCGCTTGTCGACCAGGAGCAGGTTGTGGCAGGGGCCGTCCTGTGCCAGGACGGGAATGAACATGATGTTGCCGGCCTCCGCCGCGGAGGCCGCCCAACCGACGTTCTCCTCGCCGTCCTCGTCGGGCCAGACGTCGTAGATCTGCGCCTGCGCGATCGAGCGGGGACGGGCGCCGCTGAACCGGGACTCGTCTGAGTCGAAGAGCTGGCCCAGCTCCCCGTGACCCACGGCGATGATGATGAGCTCGAACATCCGGGAGAAGTAGTCGAGGTCGGTGACGGTGACCCCGTGGATGACCACCTTGCCGCCGCGGTCCTCGAAGTACTCCAGCCAGTCGGCCATCTTGACCCTGCGGTCGACCGCGACGATGTAGTCGTTGTCCATGCCCGTCTTACCCTTGAAAGTCAGCACGGGCCGGTCCCGTCCCGGGTACAGATGCACTCTCTGTTCCCTGATCTGGGGTGACAGGGCACTCCAGAGATCGAGGTCGTGCTCGCGCTCGTAGTTCAGGGCCGTCGGGAAGGTGAACTGGGAGACCGACGCCTTGCCGGTGCGGATCTCCATCGACGACTGCCCCGTGATCACCGTGACGTCGTAGCCTTCGGTCAGCAGCCCATGGGCCAGGTGCAGTCCGGCATGGCCCGCGCCGACGATAAGGATCTTGCGCATCTGTCGCTAACTTTCCTGGGGAATCTACGGGGGCGGTGGGGTCGCCGGGCGGCTCCCCGCCCGTCAGCCGACGGGCTCGCTCGCACGGTTGTGCTGGAGCGCGTACCGGAGCAACGTCTTGAGGACGTCGCCGCCGGAGTTGCGCTGGCGGGCGTCGAAGTCGATGATCGGCACCTCCGGGCTCACCTCCAACGCCTCGCGGACCTGCTCGGCCGAGTAGTCGAGCCGTCCCTCGAACTTGTTCAGCGCGACGATGTAGGGGATGCGCCGGTTCGTCTCGAAGTAGTCCACGGCGTCGAAGGAGTCCGCGAGCCTCCGGCAGTCGACCACGACGACGGCGCCCACCGCGCCGCGGACGAGATCGTCCCACATGAACCAGAAGCGCGCCTGTCCGGGCGTGCCGAACATGTACATGACCAGCTCGTCGTCGATGGTGATGCGACCGAAGTCCATCGCGACGGTGGTCGTCGTCTTGTCGGGTGTGATCGAGGTGTCGTCATGGCCGATGCTCGCCTCGGTCATGATCGCCTCGGTGGTGACCGGTGGAATCTCCGAGACCGAGCTCACCAAGGTCGTCTTGCCGGCGCCGAAGCCACCGGCGATGACGATCTTGCTCGACATCTTCTTGCGATTCGACCTGTTGTCACTGGAAAAGTCGTTCGAGACCACGAAGAGCCCTCTCCAGAACCTGGTTTTCCGATGGACTACTGCCGGTGATGGTCGGGTGGATGTACACCAGGTCCTGCTCGGCCAGGTCGCTGACCAGGACCTGGGTGACACCCAGAGGGATGTTCAGCTCCGCCGACACCTCGGCGAGAGACCGAGTCTCCCGGCACAGTCTGTAGATGTTGATCGACTCCGGCATGAGGGTGCTCGGAGGTTCGTTCCCGGGCTCGGACGTCGAGACCAGGGTCTGCACCATCAGCGGATGCCGCGACCGCGTCCGCCCGCCCGTGAAGGTGAACGGGCGGACGCGGTTACTCCTTCGCCTGCGGAAGCTCATGTCAGTGGCAACCTTCTCGTGATCCCTGTCGAACCGCTACGGGTCGCCGTGCTCAGTTCTGGATGACTTCGCGCAGTTGCGATCGCAGCTGGGGGGTGAGCACGTGCGCGACGTTCTCCACGAGCTTGGTCATCTGGAACCCGATGAGCTTGAGTTCGCTGCCCGGGGAGGTGAGGACGGCCATGCACGAGCCGTCGCTGATGGCCATGATGAACAGGTGGCCCTTGTTGAACCGGACGAGGAGCTGCTCGCACTCACCGCGCTGGAAGAGCGACGCGCCGCCGACGGCCAGACTGTGCAGACCGCTGGCGATCGCCGCGAGCTGTTCGGCGTGTTCCTCGGGGAAGTCGGCGGAGTGGGTCAGCACGAGACCGTCGGACGAGACGACCACGGCGTGCTCGACTCCGCGGACGTCCCGGACGAACCGGTCGATGAGCCAGGAGAAGTTCTCAACGCTTTCGTTCACGTGTTCGGTCATCGCTCTACCTGCCTGGGCCGAGGGTCGTTACGGGGGTTCGGGGGGTGCGTGTCGGCACCCGGGGGACGTGTCGGGGAGAGAGGGGGATCACGTGGCCTCTCCGTCCGACGTGTCCTCGAGGGCTTCCCGTTCACCCTCGAGGAAGTCTCCGAGCTCGTCGCGGATCTGCTCGGCCCGCGCCTCTCCCGTCAGCCTGGGCGGGGCGTCGGTCGGCGGCTCGGCCTTCGCGACGTGGTCCGGGGGAGGCATCATCCGCAGGGGTGAGCCGTGCGGCGTGGCGCTGCGGCGGGGCAGTCCCGCGGAGGTGACGGCGGAGTTGCCGCCGCCGAGGGGCTTGTGGGCGGAGCCGCCGTTCACGCCGTTGGTACCGGTCACGGGCGGGGTGGCCATGGGGGTCCTGGGAGCCGCCACCGGCGGCACCGGCGGCACTGTCGAGGTGCGGGCCTGGCCCGGGATCGGGGGCGTGGCCACGCGCAGGAGGTCGTTGGGGATGATCGCGTAGGCGTTGACGCCCCGGAAGGAACGCGACTCCAGGCGGGCCTCCAGACCGTGCCTGCGCGCGATCCGGCTGGCGACGTACAGGCCCATGTGCCGGGGGACCTCCTCGTCGAGGACGGGCGCGCCGGCGAGCCTGCGGTTGAGGTCCGCGAGCTGGGACTCGGGGATGCCCACGCCCTCGTCCTCGACCACGATCATGAGCCGGCCGTCGTCGAGCTCCCGGGCGCTGACCACGACCTGGGAGTGCTCGGGCGAGTTGGCGGTGGCGTTGTCCAGCAGCTCGGCCAACAGGTGGCTGATGTCGTCGGCGGCCATACCGGTGATGGACGTCTGCGGGAGCTTGCCGAGGCGGACCCTCGGGTAGTCCTTGATCTCGGAGGTCGCGGCACGGGCGACGTCCAGCAGCGGCACGATCTCGTCGTGGGCGTCGGACTCGCCGCCGTCGTGGCCGGTCAGCACCAGGAAGTTCTCCCCGTTGCGTCGCATACGGGTCGCGAGGTTGTCGATCTGGAAGAGCTTGTCGAGCAGGTCGGGGTCCTGGGCGTCGGTCTCCAGTTCCTCGACCGTCTCCAGCAGGGTGTCGACCAGCGACAGGTCGCGCATGGCCAGACCGGCGAGCGCCTCGTTGAGCAGGCCCTCGCGGTCCGAGGAACCGACCGGCTCCTCCGGGTCGTCGGAGGTGTCCGCGGCCGTCGTGGACTCGGGAGCCTCCTCCGCGGCCGGAGCGTCCTCCGCGGCGGCCTCCAGGGGGTCGGGGTCCGCCGCTTCGGGGACGTCCGCGGGCTGGTCCCCGTCCTCGTCCCCGTCCGGGACGGGGAGGCGCGTGGCGCGGTCCACGGTGTCGGGCCGTTCGGCGTACGTGGCCGGCTCGGCGGTGATCACCTGCGGCGCCTGGCCCGAGGTGAGCACGATGACGTGCTGGACGGGCTGGCCGTAGGCCGGGAAGTGTCCGGGAACGACCATCGGCTGCCCCGGGTACACGTAACCGGGCGGCTGGTAGGGCGCCGGGTAGGCGACCACCGGCGGCGCGTAGGCGTACGCCTGGTACCCGGGCTCGGCCGGGTAGCCGTACGCTCCGTGGACGGCGATCTGGTGCCCGGGGCGCGGCTGGGAACCCTGTTCGTAGCTCTGGGGTGCGTGCTGTCCCGGGTACCCGGCGTACGCCTGGGGAACGAGTTGGCCCTGGTACGGCGTGTGTCCGAGGGCGGCCGGGGGTCCCACGTGGCCCGGGTTCGTCTGGGGGACGGGGTGGCCGTGTCGCGCGTCGGCGGCGGACTGGCCCGGCACCTGCGCCTCGGAGCCCTGGACCGCCCACGGCCCCGGGTGCGGTGCGAGCCCGAAGGCGTCACGGGACGCCGTGTGCCCGGGGTGGGCGGAGTGTCCCTGGGGACCGGGGTGGGCGAGGTACGCCGCGCTTCCGTACCCGGACGGGTACCCGGGGTGCCCCTGCGCTCCGAGGTGCGCCGCGGAACCCTGATCCGCCAGCTGCGCGGGATTCCCCTGGTACCCGACGTGGCCGTGGTCGGCGGCGGGCCACTGATCGGCCTGGGCTCCGGCGTGGGCGGTCCGGCCCTGGTACCCCGGGTGCACCGGGGCGCCGTGAACCGGTGGGTGAACGGGGTTTCCCTGCTGCGCCGGTACCGCCTGCCCGGTCGCGTACCCGAGGTGCGCCGCGGAACCCTGATCCGCCAGCTGCTCAGGATTCACCTGGTACGCCGGGGCCCCCTGCGCGGTCTGGTGGCCGGGGTGGCCACCGTGGGCTGGGGAGTCCTGTTCCGCCCGGACCCCCTGGCCCAGGTCTCTTCCGGTGTGGGGCCGCGACGGGGCCTCCCGGCCCGGGGAGGCCGGGTCCGGGGGCACGTCCCCGTGCGGCGCGGGCGCCGGAACGCCCCCGCCCGAGGCCTGGGCTCCCTCGGTCGCGGCGGGCGCCTGGTGCGCGCCCTCCCGCACTCCGGCTGGGTCGGGCACCGCCCCCGCCGACGGGCCGGGAACCTCGGCCTCGGGCAGGACGGCCTGTTGGCCTGTGGTCGGATCCGGGGTTCGGGATCGCGCTGTCCCGTACGGGTTCGGCTGGTCGTCCATGCGCGAACCTCCCTCCAGGGGGTCGGCCCCGTGCTGCCCGGTCGCTGGCGCCTGCCGGTCCGGTGCGCCCGAGGGGTCGGGGGTCGCGGATGCGGTCTGGCCGGTCTCACCGGTGCGCGGGGGGTGGTCGGCACGCGTGTCGTCGGACCCTTGGCGGGGGGTCCGGTGGGCGGGGGACTCCGAGGTGTGCCGTGATGGGTGGGTGTCGCGTTCTGCGTCGGTCGCGGAACGCGCCGGGGCGGTCGGTTCTCGCCGCTCCTCGGCGGCGGAGTCCGGCGCCCCGGGCTCGGAGCCGGGGGCGGGGCGCGGCGTGGCGCCCGCGGTGGAATCGTTCATGAGAGGGGAGTTCGGGGTCCTGGGCCGGCCGCGCGGGTCGGGCTCGTCGAGGCCCACACCGCGCCACTGACCGACCGGGTGGGCGCCGGGATCGACGTCGTCGACCTCCAGGCGCCGGGTGGTGTACGGGTTCGGGACGCTCGTGCGCGTCGCGGGACGGTACCCCTTCTCCGCCGAGGCGGAGAACGGACCGACGGGCCGTTCGGACGGTTCGTCCCTGCCCCTGGAGGGGGAACCGGACGGGTCCGGGCCGCCCTCCCGGTCGGCAGGCCGCGAGTGCGGATGCACGGGCTGATGCACGGGATGTCCTCGCTCGGTCTCCGATGACGGGGGGTCCTGGGACTTGACCATCCGGGAGATGGCCCGGCGGAACCGTCCTCCTCGCCCATCCTCCGTCGACTTCATCTCGGCCAGGGGGTTGCCATCGCGCTCGTGCGGCGACGGGGCCTGTGCCACAGTCTCGTCTCCTCGCATCAGGTGGGCGGATCGGCGGTGGCCCCGCACCACCACCCTGACCAGGGAGGTGCCGCCTCGTGGACCGCGCCGGGACCCCGTGGCGACGGGTGTCCCGTACGCCGGGGGAACGCCGGAACGGGTCCCGCGGCGGATGGGGCACGCACGATCGGATACCCGGACAAGGAGAGTAACGCCCTATCCGGAGACAAGTATCCACGTCCGACACAATTCCTGTACATCCACCGAGAACCGTCGTTCGGATCGTCAGACTAACAAAGGCCCTGCCGCTTGGCAGGAGAATCCGAGAAGCACCCGAAAGGACCTCCGCGCACCCGCCGCGACGTGCGACAACGCGAACCAAGTCGGTTTATCCCATAAGTCTTGATTGTCCCAATTGTCACGCTCAAGACCTTCGCCACCGGCAATGATCCGTGTGCCCCAAGTCACACAACAAACCGTGGTCGCCTGACTCACATCCGGCACACACGGGTGGCGGGCGGGGCCGCGCGGCCCCGCCCGCCACCGGCCTCCGACGGCGCCCGGGTCACCCCGAGCCGGGAGTCAGGTCGCCCTTGATCAGCGCGAGCATGATGTGGTTGTCCTGGTACATCTGGTTGGCGTCCATGGGCAGCTCGGCGCCGAACCCCCTGACCCGTTCGCCCTCCAATGCCGGGGCCAGGTAGCGGAAGGTCCAGATCGGGATCCGCGGGAGGAGCTCGTTGAAGGCGGTGGCCATCGTCAGCAGCGTCTCGCGCTGGTCCTCCGACGAGTCGGCCTGCTTGGCCTCCTCGACGAGCGCGGCCAGGTCCAGCTCCCCCAGCGACGGGCTCTCCACGTCGAGGTCGAAGGACTGCCCCGGCGCGTCCTCGGTCCCGGCGTTCTCCAACAGGAAGTTCATCTGGAAGGCACCCCAGTAGTCGGGGATCTCGGGGTTCCCCCAGTGGCGCACCGCCACCTCGAAATCGCCCGCGCCCCAGATGCCCCACGGGTTGTCCGAGGGCACGTTGGTCGCCGTGGTCGGGATCCCGAAGCTGTTCCAGGCCTCCTCGACCTGCGCGGCGGTCAGCTCGAAGTCACTCCAACCGGAGACACCGATCACCTCGAATCCGGCCTCCTCACCGCCCGGCAGCCGCCAGGTCCCGCCCTCCAGGGTCCATCCGGCCTCCTCCAGCAGCTCGGTGGCGCGGTCGGGGTCGTACCCGTAGTGGGTGAACCGCCCCAGTTCCTCCTCGGTGAAGATCTCCTCCGCCTGGACGTCGACCAGCCCCGCGTAGTACTGGACACCGCTGTAGGCCTCCCCGCGCGCCACCCTGCCGATCGTGTCGGAGTCGAGGATGTGCGCCAGCGCCTGCCGCACGCGGACGTCCCGGAGCTCGGGCTTGGCCGCGTAGTTGAACATCAGCCCGCAGCCGTCGTAGCCGGTGTGCTCCACCCAGCGGAACCCGTCCACGCTCTGGAAGGCCTGCTGGTCGGCGGCGGAGGGGGCCAGCGAGGAGTAGTCGATCTCGCCCTGCTGGAACAGCAGCGCCGCCTGGCGGTTGTCCCCCCGGTGGATGACCACCTCGTCGAAACCGACCTCCGCGCCCCGGAAGCCGTTCTCGTTGCGTACCAGCGTGATGCGGGCGTCCGACATCTGGGCCCGGTCGAACATGTACGGCCCGCTGCACACGATCTCGTCCGGGTCGAACTCGATGAACTCGGCGTTGAACTCGGCGTGCGCGTCGTCGCCCTGGCGGACTCCGGAGTTGACCAGCTCGACCGCGCGCGGACCGAAGTCGGCGTAGGTCGCCTTGCTCACGAACCGGCGCTTGAGGATGCTCCGCTCGATGTTGACGAAGGGGTCGTCGAAGGCCAGCCGGACACTGCGGGAGTCGAGCTGTTCGAGCTCGGTGACCTGGGGGAAGCCGACGGACCACGGAGGCGTCTCCAGGATCGCCATCGCGTAGGTCTGGATCACGTCCTCGGCGTCGAGGTCGTTGCCGTCGCTCCACCGGAGCCCGGGGCGCAGCGACACGATGAGGTCGTCCCCGTCCCACTCCGAGCCCTCCAGCAGGAGGTACTCCCACGTGTGCTCACGCCAGTCGTACATGGCGCCGGTGGTGAGGAACAGGTCCTCGTAGACGGAGTTGAGCAGGAGCGCGCCGTCCTCGACCGCCATGTTGCGGGTGTTGGAGTCCAGGTCGTAGTCGTAGACCCCGGTGAACTGGGTGGCGCCCGACGCCTCGCCGCCTCCGGAACAGGCGGTCAGGGCGCCGGCGCCCGCCGCTCCGGCCGCGCCGAACCCGACCGCCTTGAGCAGTCGGCGGCGGCTGAGGTCTCGCATGGGGGTCTCCCGTGAGGGGGTGGGGCTCATTCGTGTCGCTTCCTTTCCAGTAGGACGGCGAGCAGACCGAGGGCGACGACGAGCAGACCGACACCGACGGTGACGACGCTGATCACGAACTCGGCCGTGCCGGGGGGGTTGAGGAAGGCCGTGAGGGTGCTGGCCAGGGCGAGGAAGGCGCCGACGGCCAGGCCGGGGCGGCCGATGGACGGCACCCGCTCACCCCCTCGTGACGACGTGGCAGGACAGCAGCCGGCCCTCGTGGCGGACCAGCGGCGGGCGGGCGGAGTCGCAGCCGCCCGCCTCGTGGAGCGGGCAACGCGGATGGAAGTCGCAGCCGGGCGGCGGATCGGTCAGGTCGGGGACGTCGGCCGACCGCAGTCCGAACCGCTCCCTGCCGTGGGCCAGATCGGGGTCGGGCTCGCACACCGCCGAGATCAGCGCCCGGGTGTAGGGGTGGCGCGGATCGTCGACGACGCGCGGAGCGGGCCCGTGCTCGACGACCCTGCCCAGGTACATGACGGCGATCTCGCCCTCCCAGGCGAAGTACTTGGCCACGGCCAGGTCGTGGGTGATGAACAGGAAGCCCACCCCGAGTTCGTCCCGGAGCCGCCCGAGGGTGGTGAGCAGGCTGACCCGGATCGACACGTCCAGCATCGACGTGGACTCGTCGGCGATGACCACCTCCGGCCCCATCGCCAGGGCGCGGGCGACGGCGACGCGCTGCCGCTGCCCGCCGGACAACTGGTGCGGGTACGTGTCCAGGTAGTCCTCGGCCGGGGAGAGGTCGACCCGTTCCAGCAGTGCGGCGGCGGCCGCGCGGGCCTCTCCCCGGCCGCGGACCATCCGGTGCCGGCGGAGTCCCGCCGTGACCGTCGACCAGACCGTGCGCACCGGGTTGAGCGAGGCGTAGGGGTCCTGGTGGATGTACTGGACGGAGCGGCGGAACGCGGCGCGTTCCTCCCCGTCCATCTCCGCGACGTCGCGTCCCCGGAAGAGCACGGACCCCCCGGAGGGAGCGGTCAGCCCGGCGGCGGCCCGGGCGGTGGTGGTCTTGCCGCAGCCCGACTCACCGACCAGGCACACCACCGACCCGGGGCGCACGTCCAGGTCGACGCCGGACACGGCGCTGATCCGGCCCCGGGGGGTGTCGAACTCCTGCCGCACGCCGCGCAGGCTCAGGAGGGGAGGGGCGGTCCCCTGGGCGGCGGTGGGCGACGAAGAGGGAGGAACAGCGCCGAAGGCATCCCTTGAGGGTGTCCCGCTCTGCCGCGAAGCGGCCTCTCGGGCGGTGGTGGGCGACGGGTGGGAAAGGTCAGTCACGGACGACCCCCTCGGCGTACAGTGCGGTGTCGGTCGAGCGCAGGCAGGCCGCGGTGTGGCTGCGTCCCCGGTCGCGTTCCTGGAGCAGCTCCGGTTCGGGGAGCTCCCGGGAGCACCGGTCGAGCGCGTGGGCGCAGCGGGGCGCGAACGCGCACCCGGGCGGCAGGGCGGCCAGGCTGGGCGGGCCGCCGGGCAGGGAGCGCGGGACGGTGCGGGCGCCCGAGACGGGGGGCACGGAGTCGATCAGCCCCGCGGTGTAGGGGTGGCGCGGCCGGTGGAAGATGTCGCGCGTCGTCCCGGACTCGATCAGCCGCCCGGCGTACATGGTCGCGACGCGGTCGGAGAGCTCCGCGGCCAGTCCGAGGTCGTGGGTGATGAAGACCATCGCGAAGCCCAGCCGCTCCCGCAGCTCCGTCAGGCGCTCGACGATGGCGCGCTGGGTGAGCACGTCCAGCGCCGTGGTGGGTTCGTCGAGGATGAGCAGCTGCGGCTCCAGGGCCAGCGCCAGCGCGATGAGCGCGCGCTGGCGCATGCCGCCCGAGAGTTCGTGCGGGTGGGAGCGCAGGACGCGGGCGGGGTCGAGCTGGAGCATGTCCAGGAGTCCGGCGGAGCGCTCCAGGATCCGCGCCCGGGGCCTCCGGCCGCGCCCGTGCTCGTGGGCGCGGAAGGTGTCGGTGAAGTGGTCCTCGATCCGCAGGACGGGGTTGAAGGCGTTCATCGCGCCCTGGAAGACCATCGCGGCCTCGTCCCAGCGGAACCGGCGCAGGTCCTCCCTGCCGAGGGAGCGGACGTCCACGCGCTCGCCGTCCTTGCGGCGGAAGAGGATCCGCCCGGCGCGGACCCGCCCGGCGCGCGGGAGCAGGCGCAGGAGCCCGAGGCCGAGGGTGGTCTTGCCGCAGCCCGACTCCCCCACCAGGGCCAGGGACTGCCCGGGGTACAGGTCGAAGGAAACGTCGCGGACGATCGTGGTCGCGGTCCGCCTGCCGGTGCGGTAGCCGATGTCGACTCCGCTGACGGACAGCAGGGGCCCGGCCGGGTCGGCGCGGTGGTCGTTCACAGGGGTCACCTGTCCCGGAGTCGTGGGTTGAGCGCCTGCTCCAGGGACCGGGTCATGGTGACCAGGCCGATCTGGAAGAGCGTGATCATCACCATCGGCGCGACGAGGAAGGGCATGGCGGTGGGCAGCAGGAAGGCGTTGTTGTTCCAGGCCTGCTGGATCATCAGGCCCCAGTTGTCGGCGGTGCTGGGAAGCAGGCCGAGCAGGTACATGCCTACGACCGCGTAGATCGCGTTGGTGATCGCGATGATGAAGTTGACGAAGATGTAGCCCGCCATGTTGGGCACGACCTCGACGAAGAGGATGCGGGCGGTCCCCAGGTCCTGGAGGCGGGCCGCCTCGACGAACTCGCGTTCGCGCAGGGTGAGCACCTGGGCGCGGATGGAGCGCATGAGGTGGGGCCAGGTGACCAGTCCGATGATGAGCGCGACGACGGCCGGCGAGGCGGTGCGGTAGAAGGACGCGATGACCAGCATGAGCACGATGAACGGGATGGTCATCGTGATGTCGGTGAGTTGGAGCAGGGCGTGGTCGACCCGGCCGCGTACGTACCCGGCGGTCCCGCCGAGGACGACGGCGACGGCCACGGTGATGACGGCGGCGAGGACGCCGACCCAGATCGGTTCGCGTCCGCCCAGCACGAGTTGGACGAAGGTGTCCTTGCCCTCGTGGTTGGTGCCGAGCCAGTGCTCGGCGGTCATCGGCCCCCAGATGAGGGTGATGTCCGTGGGGTTGTCCGTGTCGACGACCAGCGGTCCGACGAAGGAGAACAGCAGGACGCCGACGACGAGGCAGAGGCCGACGAACCCGCTCGTGCTGTGGGTCAGGCCCCGCCAGATACTGCCCCAGACGCCGGCGGCCGGGTTCGGCGTGGTGACGGTGGTCATGGTCGTGGCCCTCCCGGGCGTGTGTCGCGGCGCACGCCCTAGTTCCGGATGCGCGGGTCGAGGCGGCTGTAGAGGAGGTCCGCGACGAGGTTGGCGAGGACCACGCACGAGGTGATGATGACCAGCAGCCCCTGGAGCAGCGGGTAGTCGCGGTAGTTCACGGCGTCCAGGAGGAGGCCGCCCACCCCCTTGTAGACCAGGACCTCCTCGACGAAGATCGCTCCGCCGACGAGGACGCCGAACGAGATCGCGATCTGGGCCACCAGCGGCAGGACGGCGTTGCGGCCGACATAGGCGGAGGCGATGCGGGTGTCCCGCAACCCGCGCGCCCGGGCGACGGTCACGTAGTCCTCGCCCAGGACCTCGGTGGTGGAGGCCTTCATGATGAGCATCCAGACGCCGACAACGGCCAGGACGTAGGTGAGGATCGGCAGCAGCGCGTGGAGGAGGGCGTCGCCGACGAACTCCGCGGTGAACCCCGGCTCGACCCCGGGGCTGAGCGTCCCGCGCAGGGTGATCGGGTCGAACCAGCCGAGGTACATGCCGCCCCCGGCGACGAGCACCATCGCGATGAGGTAGTTGGGGACGGCGCCGAGCACGGAGGCGGCGACGCTGAGCACGTGGTCCAGGAACCGGTTGCGCCAGTAGGCCATGACCATGCCCAGGACGAGACCCAGGACGATGGCGACGAGGGTTCCGGTCCCGATGCTGAACAGCGTCCAGGGCAGGTAGGCGGCGACGGCCTCCGTCACGGTGACGCCGGGCCGGTTGATGGTGTCGCCCAGGTCCAGGGTGACCAGGCCGACGAGGAAGTCCCACCACTGCTCGTACAGGGGCGCGTCCACGTCGTAGGCCAGGGAGTACGTGGCGATCGCCCGGGCCTCCTCCATGCTCATCCCGCCCTGGGTGAGCCGTCCGGCCATGACGTCGACCGGGTCGCCGGGCATGGCGCGTCCGAGGAAGAAGGTCACGTTGGCGACCACGAACACGACGGTCACGGCCTTGCGGACCTTGACGACGGCGTAGTGGCGCCAGATCCGGCGCCAGAGGGGGGCGCCTCCCGTCCGGGCGCGCGCGACCCCGGCGGGCGGCGACGGCGGCGGGGAGGCCGCGATGTCCGTGGTCACGGGGCTCCTTCGAGCGGTGGGTGGACCGTGCGGTGGAAACCGTCCATGAATTATTAGGAAAGTTTCCTAATAGAAGATCACCGTAATGGCCCGTGTGTGTCGCGCGCCACCCTTGTGACCAAACGGCGTCTTCCGCGCGACCCGATCAGGCCCACAAACAACCCCAGAAGTGGACGTTCGCCCATGAATCAGGCTGGCCGCATCCGGCCAACCCGCGAGCCCACAACGTTGGTCGGTGTCGCCCCGCGCCGTCCGCTTCGTACGGTGGCGGCTCCGACGCCATCCACCCGAGCACCCCCACGGCTCGGACGGCATCTGGCGCGACGCGTTCACCCGGATGGCCCCGGCCGGCATGCGGCAGGCCATGACGGACGCCTACGCCCTGTCGGCCGTCCGCCGGTAGGACGCCCCCGGAGCGCGACGCGGCCCGCACCGGAGACCTCCGGTGCGGGCCGTGCGCGCGGACGCGGTCAGCGGCGGGCGCCCTCCAGGCTGCCGGTGGCCTGCTCACCGCTCATCTCGTAGATCAGGCAGAGGATCTCGCGGTCGTCCGCGTCGTTCCAGCCGCTCTCGGTCGGGAACAGCAGGGTGAAGTCCAGTTCGGACTCCATGTAGGGGATCCCGACGAAGGCGTCGAACTCCTCCCGGCACCGGTCGGTGGTCATGTCGATGACCTCCTCCCGCCCGGGGAACTCGTCACCCTCGAGGTCGCCGACGTAGTAGACCTCGTAGTCGTGCGGTTCGCCGCAGTCGATGACGGGCACCTCGGAGACCGCGTCGTCGGCCCCGTAGTCGTTGAGGCAGTCCCCCAGGCCGAGCGCGAAGACGTTCACGTCCGTGGGCCCCTCGGGCTCGGTGGGCTGCGGTTCGGGGGTCAGGGTGGGAGCGGGCTCGGGGCTGGGTGCGGGATCGGGGTCGATGGGCTCGGGCTCGACCGACCCGCCGTCGGTGAGGGCGGGCGGCAGCAGTGGGAGGGGGCCGCACGCCGACAGCGCCAGGGCTGCGCCGACGGTCAGGAGGCCCAGGGCGGTTCGGCCGGGGATCGGACGACGCGTCTCGGACACCACGGTGACTCCACGGGATCGTCGTTGTCGCACGGCGGTCGGCGACACTGGTGCAGACGCGCGCGAGGCACGGAACGTTCGGTATGTCACCGGATCGATAGGTTCCGGGGCGACTGCCCGCACACCGGGCACGGGAGCACCACCGGACACGGCGAGGGGCGGGGCCCGTGCCGGGCCCCGCCCCGGGGATCGCGCGTAGGCGTGCTCCTAGCGGTTGGCGCCCTCGAAGGTGCCGGTCACCAGCTCGCCGTTGAGCGTCTTGGCGTAGCAGATGACCTCGCGGTCACCGCTGGCCCAGGAACCGGAGGTCGGGACCAGGTAGCTGACGTAGATCTCCGACGTCGCGTACTCGACACCGATGAAGTCGGTGAAGATCTGCCCCTGGCAGGTCGACGTGGCCTCGGTCTGGACGGCGTCCTCACCGGGGAACGTGTCGCTCGCGATGTCGTACGCGTAGAAGATCTCCGAGTCGTGCTGCTCCTCGCAGGAGAGGATCGGGATCTCGGAGACGCCGCCGCTCATGAAGGCGGTGTTCATGTCCGCCTCGATGAAGCAGTCGCCGACGTTGAGGTCGAACACCCCGGTGTCCGTGGGGCCCTGGGCGGTGGTGTCCTCGCCCTCGGCCGGGGTCTCCAACTCCACCTCGGGAACCTCGGGCACCTCGACGGAACCGCCGCCCAGGATGTTGGCGATGGGGGCACAGGCGGACAGCGCCAGGGCGGCGCCGACGGCAATACCACCGAGAGCGGCTCGGCCGAGGATCGTGTGACGCTTTTCGGACAGCATCAATACTCCAGAAGATCGTGATTCACGTCCCGACCCCGTGCGGGTCGAGGGTGGGCGCACCTAGACAAGACGCGCTCGACTGGGGGTTGGTTTTGGCCGATCCTGAGTTTTTCGGACCGTATTCGTCCCGTGACAGGCAGTACGCGGCGACGATTGCGGGGCGGTCGGCCGGGTGGGGGTGACGGATCGGGTCCGGGGAACCGTCACGGGGGACGCGCGGGCCCTCGGCCTCGGGGACAGGGTACGGAGGGGGGCGCGACCCGGGGGCTAGCGGTTGGCGCCCTGGAGGGAGCCGGTGACCATCTCTTCGGTGAACACGTAGCAGACGATCTCGCGGTCGCTGAGCTGGTCCCAGGACTCCTGGGTCGGGGTCAGCGAGCCGGTGTAGATCTCCGAGTCCGGGTAGGCGACGCCGACGAAGTCGGTGAAGGCCTGCCCCTGGCAGGTCTCGTCGGCCTCGGCCCAGGCGGCCTCCTGACCGGGGTAGGCGTCACCCTCCATGTCGTACAGGTAGTAGATCTCGGAGTCGTGCGGCTCCGCGCAGTCGACCAGGGGGACGTCGGAGACCTCGGAGTCCGAGCCCGCGCCGAACATCTCGTCCTCGACGAAGCAGTCGCCGACGGCGAGTTCGAAGGCGTTGCCGCCGCCGAGCGCGGAGATCAGCGCGCCGCAGCCGCTGAGGCTGAGCACGGCGCCGGCGGCCGTCGCGGACACCAGGGCGGCACGGACAACGGGGGAGACGGATGGCATGAGGGTACTCCGGGGTCTTTTCAGGGATGGTCCCGCACAGAGGGGGTGGCGGGAATCGTAGAGTTCCCCACCGAGCATGGATATGTCAATCCGACTTAAAGAAAACAGCGAATTGCGAAACTATGACTACTCTTCGTGGTTATCACTGGTCACGGCGGAAGAAGATTCCATGCTCAGGGGTATGGCAACTCTAAACCACGGCTACGACAGAACCGGGCGCCAGGGCGTGGGAGGAACAGACACCCGGTCCCAGAAGGAATTCACCGCACGGAAAAGCCGGAAGCCGTTGTCCCGTGGGACTTCCGGCGTTCACCGCGCGGGCGCCCCGGGAAGCGCGGCAGCCGCGCCCGGGGACGGCGCCGAGTGCGGCGGTGGCGCGAATCACAACCCCCGACACCACAAAAGCCCTGGCCGACCGACCAGGGCTTTGTTCTGTGCGTCGTCAGGGACTCGAACCCCGGACCCGCTGATTAAGAGTCAGCTGCTCTGCCAACTGAGCTAACGACGCTCGTCGTCCCGCGGGCCCTCCCGGCCCGCCGTTCCGACGGAGCCAACTCTACCGGAACTCCACGGCGCCCCGAACCACGTGCGGCCGTCTGTGCGCCACGCCACCAGGCCGAACGCGCGCGGCATCCGTGCGGCCCCGGAGCCGAGGAGAACCCGGACACGCGAACGGCCCCGGACCGGAGGCGTGCGCCTCCCGACCGGGGCCGTCCCGCTGTGCGTCATCAGGGACTCGAACCCCGGACCCGCTGATTAAGAGTCAGCTGCTCTGCCAACTGAGCTAATGACGCGCGCCGTTTCCCAGGGCGGCCGAACGGCCGTGCTCCCTGGCGACAACGACAACCTTAGCAGGACCTCGGAGCGGCCGCGAACCGGTTCTCCGGCCGCCCCGGCGAGGCCCGCGCCCGACGCGGGGTCGGTGGCGTCGCCGCGCGCCGCTGCGGGCGCCGTCCACCGGAGGAGCCCTAGTTCTAGGTCAGGGCGAGGAAGAGCGTGACGGCGACGGCGACGACGAGCACCACGCCGACACCGGCCAGGACGAGCGGGAGGATCGGGCGGCGCGCGGGCTCGTCCGTCACGGGGTTCTCATCGACGAAACGGCGGAAGTGCTGGGTGTTCCCCGCCGGGTCGAGGTTGGATTCGTTGTTCTGTGTCATGTGATCGACACTAGCGACTCGATTGCCCCGTGAGCACCCCTGGGAACCGATCCAGCCGAGATCACAACCACCACTTGGGTTTCTCACGCCACAAAGAGGCGCTCTTCTCCCCCCTGGTCGCCGAATCTCACCTGCGCGAAAGCCGGGCGTAAGGCCGCGGCCCGACACTCGTCTCCGGTGGGCCGGGTCCGGCCGGTACTTCCCCGCGGCCGAGGCGGCCCTCCTCGGGCCCGGCGCGCAACACCGCGGCCATCCGGGCCGTGGGCGTCGTCCCGCGTGCCGGGTCCACCTCCTCCACGATCCGCAGCAGGTCCGCCGCCGTCCTGTCCGGGTGGGTGTCCAACCACGCGACGGCCATGCGCAAGGGGAGCGGCAGGTACCCCGCCAGACCGGCGAGGCGCTCCAGCTCCGGGCGCGAACAGCGGGCGGGGTCGGTGAGGGAGTCCAGGAGCCCGACCGCCTCGTCCGGCTCCAGCGCCCCGACCGACAGCACCCTCAGCCCGTCGCGCACGAGCAGATCGGTCAACCAGAACCGGCTGGTGACGACCGCCGCGCAACCGGTGCCGCCGGGCAGCAGCGGACGCACCTGCCGCGCGGAGGCCGCGTTGTCGAGGACGAGCAGGACGCGTCGGCGGGCCGTGAGGGTGCGGGCCCGCGCGGCCGCCTCGTCCGCCCCCAGGCCGGGAGGGACCTCGCCGCCCCCGGGCAGGGAGCGCAGCAGGCGGCGCAGCACCTCGGCCGGTTCGCGCGGCCTGCCGTCCTCGCCGCGGAGGTTGACGTAGAGCTGTCCGTCCGGGAAGTGCGAGGCGGCGGTGTGCGCCCACCGCACGGCGAGGGCGCTGCCGCCCGCCCCGGCCGGTCCGCGCACGAGCACGCTGCCCGGGGCGAGGCCGCACGGGTCGACCATCCGGTCCAGTTCGGCCAGGGCCCGCTGCCGGCCCACGAGCGGCGTGACCGCGGCGGGCAGCTCGGCGGGAACGACCGCCGCGCCGGCCCGGTCGGCGGGCGGCTCGGCGCCCCGGTCCGGGCCCGCCGCACCGCGCCGCCCAGCGGGGGCCGGGCCCGCCGTGTCCGGGCCGGAGCGGGCACGGGGTCGGGGAACGCGCGGCACCGGGTCGAGGTCGCCGCGCAGGACGGCGTGGAAGGTCTCCCGGAGATCGCGGCCGGGCTCCACCCCCAGGCGTTCTGCCAGGACGGCGCGCGTGCGCGCGTACACGCGCAGCGCCTCGCTGGGGCGGCCGCTCCGGTAGAGGGCGACCATGTGGATCCGGGTGAGGGGTTCGCGCTCGGGGTGGGCGGCGGTGACTGAGGCGATCCGGCGCGCGACGTCCTCGGGGCGGCCGCGGTCCAGGGCGGCCCCGAACCCGTCCTCCGCGACACGCAGCAGCTCGTCGTGCAGGGGCACGACGTCGTGTTCGTGCAGGGCCGGGCTGGCGACGTCGCCCAGGACGGGGCCGCGCCACAGGGCCAACGCGTCGGTCAGCAGGTCGACGCGGGCGTCCGGGGCGTCGGCGGCGTCCGCGCGGCGCACCAGGGCGCGGAACGCGAGCAGGTCCGACTCGGACTCGGCGAGGTCGATCCGGTATCCGCCGTCGCCGCCCCGGATGAGCGGACGGCCGCAGTGCGCGTCGAGCAGGGCGCGGGCGCGGGCGACGTGGACTTGGAGGGCGCTGCGGTTGGCCGGGTCCGGAGACACCCCCCACACCCGTTCGACGAGGTCCTCGACGGACAGGGTGCGGCCCGCGCCGAGCAGGAGGGCCGCGAGGAGGGCGCGCCGTTTGCCGCCGCGCAACGGGAGGGCGGTCCCGTCGACCTCGACGCCGAACCGGCCGAGGACGGTGACCCGCAGCCCCCCGGGACGGTGCTCCTCCGGGGACGGGTCCGGAGATCGGATGTCGGCGGTCGTGGCGTGCCGGCCTACCGCCGGGTCGCGTGGCGGCACAGCACCATCCCCCCTGCCTGGCGGCGCCGACGTGAGCGGGTGGCCGTGGCGCCCCGCCCCCAGAGTGCCCGCTGAGCTGGGATTTCGCAATCGCCATCCCGGTACTTGCCGCCGGCGGGGTCCCTTGTCATCCTTGATTCTCCCGCTTTTTCCCTTCCTCGCGTTGACTCTGCACCACGACCGAAAGAAACTTTCCTCCATGGCGCAAATTCCGAAGCCCAACGGTGACCAGGTTGCTGGGGACACCGTCGCCTCCGCCGTTCCGACCACGGTCCTGCGCATCCGGTCGCTGATCCCCTCCCTGGCCCCGGCCGAGCGGCGGGTCGCCCAGCGGGTCGTGGACGATCCCGAACGGGCCGCGGCGTCGTCCATCACCCAGCTGGCCAAGGACTGCGCCACCTCCGAGGCCACCGTGATCCGGTTCTGCCGGACCATCGACTTCAGCGGCTACCGCGAGCTGCGCCTGGCCCTGGCCACGGAGGCCGGCCAGGCGCGCGGCGCCCGGTCCGCGGCCCCCGAACTGGCCAGCGACATCGACCCGGACGACACCCTGGTCACCGTGGTCCAGAAGATCGCCTACACCGACGCGCGCGCGGTGGAGGAGACCGGCGCCGCACTCGACGTCGACGCCCTGCGCACCGTCATCGACGCGATGGCCGCCGCCCGCCGGATCGACGTCTACGGGGTGGGGGCGAGCGCCTTCGTCGGCGCCGACCTCCAGCAGAAGCTGCACCGGATCGGGATGACGTCCTTCGCGTGGGCGGACGCGCACGTCATGCTGACCAGCGCCGCGCTGCTCGACGAGCGCGACGTGGCGATCGGCATCTCGCACAGCGGCACCACGATCGACACCGTGCAGGCGCTGGCCGAGGCGGGACGGCGCGGTGCGCGGACGGTGGCGATCACCAACTTCCCCCGCTCCGCCATCGGCTTCGCCGACCACGTGCTCACCACGGCGGCGCGCGAGACCACGTTCCGCTCGGGCGCGACGGCCAGCAGACTCGCGCAGTTGACGGTCGTGGACTGCCTCTTCGTGGGGCTCGCCCAGAGCCGGTACACCGAGAGCCGCACCGCCCTGGAGACCACCTTCGAGGCCGTGCGCGGCCTGCGCATCAACGACGACCGCAGACGCAGACGGGGCGGCGGGGCCCTCGACGACAAGGGCGCGGGCGACGACTGATCCGAGCCTCCCCGGCCGCCGCGGCGGCGCCGGGGCGACCTACCGACGGAAGGGAACGGCTGCCGGTGCGGACCGAACAGGAGAGCGCTGTGCACAGCGGTACGGACGACGGCTCCACGGGCGCGGGCCCCGCCGCCCGACCACCCGCGGGCGGTGACACCGTCATCGTCCGCGCCCCGACGGAGGCCCGCAACTCGGGGACGCACGACATCGATCTGCTTCCGTCGCTGGACGTCCTGCGGCAGATCAACGCGGAGGACATGACCGTCCCCTCGGCCGTGGCCGCCGTCCTGCCGGAGCTGGCGCGCGCCGTCGACCTGGGTGTGGCGGCCCTGGAGGCGGACGCGGCCATCCACTACTTCGGCGCCGGGACCTCGGGCCGTATCGCCGCCCAGGACGCGGCGGAGCTGCCGCCCACCTACGGCGTGCCCGCCGAGTGGGTGGTGGCGCACCACGCCGGAGGCGGCGAGGCCCTGGTCCGCGCGGTGGAGGGGATCGAGGACGACTGGGAGTCCGGCCGGATCGACGCCGCGGGGGTGGCCCCGGGGTCGCTCGCCGTGGGGCTGGCCGCGAGCGGCCGCACCCCGTACGTGGGCGGCGCGCTGGAGGCGGCCCGGGAGCGGGGGGCGTCCACGGTGCTGATCAGCGCCAACCCGGCCGCGCCCCTGGCCGGGGACGTGGACGTGCACGTGGGGGTGGACACCGGAGCCGAGGTGATCGCCGGGTCCACTCGGATGAAGGCGGGGACGGCGCAGAAGCTGGCGTTGAACGCGTTCTCCACGGCCGTCATGGTGCGGATGGGGCGGACCTACTCGAACCTGATGGTCGGCGTCGACGCGTCCAACAGCAAGCTGCGGGGACGCGTCGTCACCATCCTCACCCAGGCGACCGGGGTGACCGAGCGGCTGTGCGAGGAGGCGCTGACGGCGGCGGACGGCGACACGCGCGTGGCACTGGTGGCGCTGCTGGCCGAGGTCGATCCGGACCGGGCGGCGCGGGCGCTGTCCGCCGGGAGGGGCCGCGTCCGCGCCGCACTGGCCGAGCTGGGGACTCCCGGCCGGTCCGTGTGACCGTGCTTCCCCGGGCCCACGCGGCGCGTTCCCGGGCGCCGCGGCGGCGCCCGGCTAGCCGTCGAGGGCCTTGCCGATGAGGCCGAGCGGCGGCGATCCCAGGTCGAGCAGGGCCCGGTGGAACCGTGCGAGGGAGAACCCGTCGCCCCACCGGTCCCGGGCCCGCTCGCGCAGCGCGAGGATCTCCAGCTTGCCCCAGGTGTACCGGCCGTACGTGGGGTCGAAGGTGGCCCGGTTGGCCTCGGACAGGGCGGCCGGGCCCTGGAGCGGGGTGTCCGCCGAGAAACGGGCGGCCGCCCGCTCCACGGTCATCCCCCCGGTGTGCACGCCGATGGCGACGGACAGGCGGGTGACGCGGATCAGCGCCTCCAGCCACACGCCGATCTCGTAGTGCGTCGCGGTCCACTCCGGATCGCCCAGCCGTTCGGCCGCGTACGCGCCGAAACCCTCCTCCAGGCACATCTCCTCGGCGTAGTGCGCCCAGCCCTCCGCGAAGGTCATCGAGTGCAGGGCCCGGCGGACCGCGCTGGGCGCCCGGCGCAGGGCCCGGCCGTGGGAGTAGTGGCCGGGCGCCACCTCGTGGACGCTGACGGCGGGCAGGGTGGTGTGGCTGAACATCTCCAGCCACTCGGCCGCCTCCTCCTCCGACCACTCGGCGTCCGGCGGGGTGATGAAGTAGAAGGACGGGGTGTCCGCCTCCCACGGGCCCGACCAGGCCATCATGGCCGTGGCCCACCGTTGGGACGGCGGCGAGACGTCCACGCTGCACTCGCCGTCGCCGTACGGGGCCAGGCCGCGCTCGGCGGTGAAGTCCAGGGCGAGCCGGGTCCAGCGGCGCGCGGCGTCGAGGACGCCCTCGGCGTCCGGGTGCCGCCGGGTCAGCTCCCGGCTGACCTCCATCGGGTCGCGGCCGGGCGCCAGGCGGCCGGTGGCCTCGGCCAGCCGGTCGCGCAGGCGGTCGCGTTCGGCGTCGGCCCGGGCGGCCAGGGCGGCGAGGTCGACCGCGGCGGACTCGGGCACCCCCATGAGCCTGCTGAGGTCCTGCGCCCCGAGCGCGGCGCTCGCGGGCCCGGACTCGGCGGCCTCCTCGACGTGCGCGACCATCCGGGCGTGCGCCGCCAGGGCGGCGGTGCGCACGTCGTCCGGGACGGTCGCGGGCAGCCCCTCGGCGGCGCCCCTGACGGCGCCGAGGAGCGAACGGGCGACGGGCGCGGAGAGGCGGTCCAGGGCGGCGACCGCGTGGTCCACGACCTCGGGCCACCGTCTGAGGTGGTCCGCCCGGGCGCGGTCCCGTACCTCCCGGGGGGCGTAGGCACGGTCGTAGCAGGACACGTCCAGCTCGCCGAGGTGGTACAGGGGGTTGGCGCGGTGCAGTCGGAGCTCGCCCAGCTCCACGCGGAGGCCGTCCTCGAACGCGGACAGGTGGGCCTCGTCGTGGGGGTCGTCCAGGGGCTCGCCGCCGAGGGTGGACAGGCCCGCGCGGACGCCCTCCGGAGACAGGTCGGCGACGACGCCGTCGTACTCGTGCATTCCGGCGCCCTCGCGCATCCCGGCGGGGAGGAGGTCGGTCAGGGCGCGCAGGCGCGGCGTGAGTTCGTGTTCGTCTGGCATCCGGTGACTCTAGCCACCGTCCGGCGTCCTCGCGAGGCGAGCTCCGTGAACAGCGCGGACACGGTCACGCGGTGAATCCGGAACCTGACGGCCCGCCGACTCGTCTCCCCGGGTGTGACGACTTCCGACACCACGCCCCCGGACTCCACCGCCGCCGAGGACCACCGCGACTCCCCCGACGCCCGCGCCACCGGTTCCGGACGCGGAGCGCTCCCCTGGCGCCGGATCCTCGGCGCCCTGGCCGCGGCCGCCGTCCTGGCGGGCTGCGCGCCGTTCGCGTGGTCGCTCGCGTCCACCGCCGACGACCGCCACACCGCCGCGACCGTGCCCGACCGCCCGGTGGCCCTGGTGCTCGGCGCGGGCGTGCGGCCGGACGGCATCCCGACCCTGCTGCTGGCCCGCCGCCTCGACACCGCCGCCGACCTCTACTTCGACGGCCGCGTACGGGCGATCCTGGTCAGCGGGGACAACAGCGTCGACCACTACAACGAACCCGACACCATGCGGGAGTACCTCATCGGCGCCGGGGTCCCCGAGAACCGCGTCGTCGCCGACTACGCGGGCTTCTCCACCTGGGACTCCTGCGCGCGCGCCCGTGAGGTGTTCGGGGTCGAGGAGGCCACCGTCGTCACCCAGGACTTCCACCTGCCGCGCGCCGTGGGGCTGTGCCGGACGGCGGGGATCGACGCGGTCGGCGTGGCCGACTCCAGTCTGCGGGAGCGCACCACCGCGACCGTCTACGGCTGGATCCGGGAGGTCCCGGCGACCGCGGCCGCCTTCCTCACGTCGGTGTTCCGCCCCGATCCCGTGTTCCTCGGCGAGTACGAGTCCGGGGTGGACGACGCCCTGGCCGCCTCCGAAGCGGACGACCAGGGCTGATCCGTCGCGGTTGGCTACCGGCCGCCGAACAGCCGTCCGAACAGGCCGCCGCGCTCGGTGTCGGGGCCCCGCGTCCCGGGCGACGGGGCCGCGGGGGCCTCCGGTTCCTCGGGCTCGGGCTCCGCGCCGACCAGCTCGCAGAACTCGGCGGGGTCCTCCGGCAGCGCCCACGCGCGCAGGGTGGCGGTGAACTCCTCGTCCTCCCAGGCCCCGGCGGGGAGTTCGGCGATCGCCCACAGGACCTTGAGCGTGTCCTCGCCGTACTCGGCGTGGGCGTGCTCCTCGGCGGTGAACCCCCGCGAGCGGGGGCCGAGGACCATCTCCAGCCCGACCCCGGTGACCAGGGCGCGCGAGGCGTCCTCGCCCTTGATCAGGCCCGGCAGCATGTCCAGGCGCAGGCGGCGGGCCCGCGCACCGGCGCGGCCGAGCGCCAGGAAGCCGAGGACCTGGGGGGAGCGCGTGCCGCAGTGCGGCCAGGACTCGTTGAACAGGCCCTCGTACCCCAGGCGGGTGCCGCCGCCGCGGCCGATGCGGCGCAGCCCCTCGCGCGGGGTGTTCTCGCCGTGGATGAGCACCATGGCCACGGAGGCGGCGAACGAGTTGTAGAGGTTCCCGCCGCCCATCTCGTGGGCGAGCGCGACGGTGGTGTCGACGTCCTCGGGGCTGGCCAGCAGCCCGAGGGCGAACAGTTCGGCGGGCAGCGGTTCCCCGCTGTCGTGTCCGCCGCTCATCACCTCGGTCAGGGACGCGGGAGCCTGGGGCGCGCCGCGCAGGTCCTTGGCGAGCAGGAACTGGGAGGCGCCGGTGATCTCGGCGGTGATCAGTTCGGCGTCGTCGTGGAGGAAGGCGAGCACGTAGCTCACCCACTCCCCGGCCCGGTCCAGCCCGCCCCGGTTGCCGCCGCCCCGCAGGAGGGCGACCAGGTCGGGCACGCGGGCGCGGATCGCTTCGTAGGTGTCGAGTTCGGCCTGGAGGAGGGCCGCCCCGTCCGGGGAGTCCATGACGGCCAGCCGGTGGAGCATGCGCGTGCGGTGCTGTTCGTCCGGGGCCTCCTCGGTCCAGGTCCGGTACTGCTCGCGCACCTTCTCGGCGTCGTTGGAGGCCGCCCAGGCCACCTCGTCCCGCCACTGCTGGAGGTCGCGCGGCTCGGGGAAGCGGTCCTCGGCGTTCCCGCTGACCAGTTCGAGGAGGAGGCTGAGCGGCCGCCAGCGGTCGGTGACCGGTGTGTCCGGGGAGCAGGCGATGTCGACGAGGACGTCGACGGCCCTGGGCGCGGCGAGGTGTCCCGGCGCGGGGAAGTGGATGATGTCGTGGAGTTCGGAGAGAGCGGCGTCGCTTCCGGCCAGCGTCTCCAGGAGTTCGGGAATCCGCTCGCCCCCCTCCGGGGCCAGTGCGGCCCAGTCCACGTCCCGCGCGCCGTCGTGTGTGCTGTTGGTCGCGTTCATCTGCATTCGTGGGTGTGGACCGCCCGTCCTTGGCGGGGAGGCAGCACCCACCTCCTTCCTTTCTGGAGACTACAAAGAAGCTGCTGGAGGGTGGGACACGGCGGGACGCGTCACGGCTGCGCGCGGGCGGGGGCGGGGCGCAGAGCGGCGTCGCGCAGTGCCTTGAACGCGGCGCCGACCTCCCGCGCGTAGCCGACGACGGTGGAGCGCTGCCGGGCGCCCAGGCTCGGGTCGCCGACGCCCACGGCGTCGATCCCGGCGGCCCGTGCGAGCGCGACGGTGCGCGGCAGGTGGAAGGACTGGGTGACCATGGTGGCCGCCTGGACCCCGAAGAGGTCGCGGACACGCACACAGGTGTCCCAGGTCCGGTAGCCGTAGCGGTCGGCCTCGATCCGCTCGGCGGGGACCCCGCGGGCGACGAGGTAGTCGGTCATCGTGTCGGTCTCGCGGCGGGAGACCTCGCGGTTGTCGCCCGAGACGATGATCCGGTCGACCCGGCCGTCCTCGAACAGGCGCGCCGCGACGTCGAGTCTGCGGGCGAGCAGGGGCGAGGGCCCGTCGTTCCACGCGGCGGCGCCCAGGACGACCGCGACCGGCCGGTGGGGCACGGTCTGGAGGGTTCTGCGCCGTCCCGCGCTGGCCAGGTACGTCCACGCGAACGGCGCGAGCGCCAGGAGGGGTACGCCGGCCCCGACCGCCACGATCCACACAGCCACCCGGCCGCCTTCCTCTTCCGACGCGCGTGCGCACCCCATCATGGCGTACCGGCGGAGCGCGGCGGCCGGGGCGGCCGGCCGGGCCGACCGGTGCGGCGGCGCGCCGGGCGCGGAACCGATCGAGGGCACCGACCGTCGGTCTGTCGTACCCCTCAGCGAGGATGGGCTCGCCCGGCCGCGCGCAGCGGTCGGCGCGGGACTCGCCGCCGGCACGAGGTTCCCGGGCTCGGCGCGCTTTGACGGCGCCCGGGACTGGGTACCGCTTCTCTAGGGTGGTTGAGGACTCTGCCGGGGTAGGACGGACCCCGGCAGAGTCCTGAACCACGCGCCGGCCGCGTGCTCCGTGCCGTACACGATCTCGCGCGAGGTCCCCGTCCGCACAGAGAGTGTCCGGATCCGGCCACATCGTCAGCGGCGCGGCCGCTTGCGTCGGCGCCTCCCGGGCCCCACGGGCCCCGGTCCCCCCTCCGGCTCCGGTGCGACCCGGGAGGCCGCGTGTCCCGGAGGGCCGGATGTCCTGGCGGTGACGTGATCGGGGGCCGGTCGGGGCTGTTCCGCCGCTCGCGCCGTCACTCCGCGTCCCCGGTTTCGGACGTTCCTCCCACACCGTCCCGTAACCCCGCACGCTCACCACCACCCTCGCTCGGAACAGCGCCGAGAACGCCAAGGAACCGAATTTCGGTCATGCATGTAATCGGCTTTCGGACACTGGCGCCGCGCGAAGAACCGCAGGTCACGGACCCCGACGGAACGGAGTCGGGAAACGGTGGTCGAACGCGTCGAACTGACTTCCGCAATCAACGGTGTGACCTGCGCGGACAGAGCGGTCTCCCTGCTCCTCGAACATGCCGAGAATCGCCTCGCGAGCGGCGTTTGCCGGAATTCCGGCGCGAGCATCACTTACGGAGAGCGACGGCCATCCGGCCGACGTCCCCCTACCGCCGCCATCCGTTCCGACCACCCCCGTACCACCCCAAGACACCTGGTCGACGACCGGAGGAAAACACGACGTGTCCGCCCTTGCGATCGCCCCGACGTTTCTCAGCGACTTCTCCCGCCTCACGCCCGACGTCCAGCTCCTCGCGCTGACCGCGATGCGTGCCTACCAGGCAGGCGACCACCCCGCGCTGGAGTCCGTCGAGGGCGCCGCCGACCCGGGTGTCCGGGTCGTCAGCATCGCCCCCGACTGGTCCGGCGTGGTCCTGCCCGACTCCGCCGCCGAGGAGCCCGCCCGCACCGACGGCCCCGAGGACGTCACCCCGCAGTACCGGCTCATCGCGGTGCGCCCCCACGACGAGGCCCTGCGCCTCGCCCGCGATCTGCGCCCGGGGAGCCCTACCGTCGCCGGTCCCGGCGGCGTCGACCCCACACCCACCGGTCCGCCCGAGCTGACCGGGGCCCTGCGCGCGCCCTTCGACCAGTGGCAGATCACGCTCCACCCCGACCAGCACGCGCTGGCCGAAGCGCACTTCAACGGGTCCACCCAGATCACCGGGGGTCCGGGCACCGGCAAGACGGTCCTCGCCCTGCACCGCGCCGCCCATCTGGCCCAGCGCGACGCCGCCGCGCGCCCCGACGACCCCCGTGAGTCGGTCCTGCTCACCACCTACAACCGCGCTCTCGCCCAGACCCTGTCCGAGCGGCTCGACCAGCTGCTCCCCGACCCCGACACGCGCGCCCGGGTCCGGGTGGCCACCATCGACAGCCTCGCCCGGTCCGTCGTCCAGGCGCACGCGAGCGTCGCGCCCCGCCTGATCGGCGAGGACGAGCTGGCACGGCGCTGGCGCGCGGTGGCGGTCGCCGACGGGCTCCCGTTCTCCGGCCGGTTCCTGGTCGACGAGTGGGAGCAGGTCATCCTCGCCCAGGACCTGGAGCTGCTCCCGCAGTACATCCGCTGCGAGCGCAGCGGACGGGTCCAGCACCTGGCGCCCGAGCACCGCCGTCAGGTGTGGGAGACCGTCCGCAGGTACGTCGGGGCGATGCGCGTCGAGGGACTGTGGTCGTACCCGCAGCTCGCGGCGGAGGCCGCGCGCGTGCTGGGGCGCAGCGGTCCGCTGTTCCGCCACGCCGTGGTCGACGAGGCCCAGGATCTGCACCCGGCCCAGTGGCGCATGCTGCGCGCCGCCGTTCCGGAGGGTCCGGACGACCTGTTCATCGTCGCCGACCCGCACCAGCGGGTGTCCGACAACCGGGTGTCGCTGGCCTCGCTCGGCATCAACGTGCGCGGGCGCGGGCACCGGCTGCGGGTCAGCTACCGGGTCACCCAGGAGATCCTGGACTGGACCATGCCCGTCCTGGGCCGCCGGGCCGCCCTCGGGATGGACGACGACGCCGACACCCTGGCGGGCTACCGCTCCCTCCTGCGCGGTCCGGCTCCGGTGGTGCGCGAGTGCGCCAACCGGGCCGAGGAGCTGTCCGCCCTGGGCGACTGGGTCCGGGTGTGGTTGGAGGCCGGGGTCAACCCGAGCGAGATCGCGGTGGCCGGGCGCAACCACTGGGTGGCGCGCGGGGTCGCCAAGGAGTTGGAGGCCCGCGGCGTGCGCACCGCACCGCTGGAGGGTCCCGGCGGGGGCGAGGCGGTGCGGGTGGGCACGATGCACCGGCTCAAGGGCCAGGAGTTCCGCTGCGTGGCGCTGGTCGGACTGGGCGACCACCTGCTCCCGCCCAAGGCCGCCATCGAGGCGGCCGACGGCGACCAGGTGGCGCTGGAGCACACCCTCCAGCGGGAGCGGACGCTCCTGTTCGTCGCCGCGACCCGGGCCAGGGACGCGCTGTACGTGTCGCACGTGGGACGGCCGAGCCGTCTGATCGCGGACTCGTGGTGACCGCCGCCCGGCCGTGAGACCGGTCGGCGGGTGCGCCCGCCGGCCGGTTCGTCGGCGTCTGGCGCCTCCGCACGGGCGTGCGCCGCCCTCAGGCCCCGCGGTACCGGCCGTCGAAGCCGGGGATGGACATGCTGTCGGTGCCGGCCATGGGGTCGGCCACGTCGACGTCGGTGACGACCATGTACGGCAGCAGCAGCGGGGGCGGGAAGTCGGGTGTGAAGGTGAGCGGGATGCCGAGGACGCGCACGTGCATGCGGGTGACGTGCATCTCCACGTCGCCGTCCATGATCAGGGTCGGCAGCCCGAGGCTCATCCTGGCCCCGGCGTCCTCGAACCACAGTTCCGCGCCGCGCAGGTCGGCTTCGCGCATGGTGAGGCGGAGGTAGCGGCGGGGACCGTCCTCGGTGGGGCACTCCACGACGCCGCCGAAGCCCGCGCCGCTCATCGTGAGCCGGTCCGCCGTCAGGCCGGAGGTGCGGACCGAGCCCCGGAAGCAGTCGTGGCCTCCGACGACCGCGACCTCCGGGAGCCGGCCCTCCGCGTCGGCGGCCTCGCAGGCACGGACGGCCGCCAGGAGTTCCTCCTCGGTTCCGGCCGTGCCCGTCCCGCCCGTCAGCAGGGGGCAGTCCGCTGGATCGGCGGCGCCCTCGTCGGCGCCCGTCCCGGCCGCGCCCTCCGCGTCGTCCCCGTCCCCCGGTGCGGCGGGGTCCTCGCGGTCACCGGGGTCCGTGGGCCCGCCGCCGGGGTCGCTCGGCCCGGCGGTCGGGTCCGGCGAGGGGCGGGGGTCGGCGCCGTCCGAGGGCGGGTCGAAGGGGTGCCCCTCCCCGTCCCCCGGCGGGAACAGCCAGTCCCAGGGCCAGTCGGCGGGCGCGTGGACGGCCTGGACGGTCAGGGCGAGGGCGAGCGGCAGCGCCACCGCGGCCATCGGCCGGGCGCGGCGGCGGGGAGCGCGCCGCCGCACCCGGCGGCACCACGCGAAGACGAGCGAGCCGCCGACGATCCCGAGCAGCATCCCGACGACGAACCCGCCGAAGTTGGACGTGACGAACGACGCCAGCGCCAACAGGAGCCCGACCAGACCGAAGAACGCGTGCTGGTCCGGCTGGAGCCAGGCGAGCACGCCGACCGCGATCAACAGGATCCCGATGAGCGTGCCCGACACTCCGGCGATCCCGGCGTAGACGATCAGGTCGATCGGCAGGATCAGGCTCTGCGCCGAGGGGGCGGCCAGGAGCTCGGCTCCGGATGCGGCGAGCAGCAGACCGCCCCAGAACGGCCGGGTCCGCCGCCAGGAGCGGAACCCGCCCCGGGCCGAGCGGAGGGCGTCGAGTGCGTGGGACATCGACTCAGAAGCACTCGTGGTCGCCCGGGCGCACCGCGAGGCGCAGACCGCTGAGCCGCAGGCTGCCGGAGGTGACCGCCCAGGTGGTCAGCTCCGCGTCCGAGACGGTGATCGTGTCGGCCTGGAGGCCGAAGCCGCCCGCCGGTCCCCGACCGCCCCCGGCCCTGTCCAGGGTGCTGGCGTCGCGGCCGATCTCGATCTCGCCGAACTCGGCGTCGCCGCTCAGCTGCTCCAGGTCGAGCACCAGGTCCGTGCCCTCGACCGGGTCCGCCTCACCAGCCGTGATCACCAGCGTGGCCTCGCCGATGCCCAGGTCCCACAGCGACGACATGCACAGGTTGTCGAGGGTGGCGGTGTCGACCGTGGACAGTCCGACCGGGCGGCCCGTGCCGTCGACGGACTCGGCCACGTCGCCGTACTGCGTGAAGCCCTGGCCGACGAGTCGGTCGGCGGACATCGTGAAGCTGTCGCCGGAGACGGCGAACGACGCGGCCAGCAACCCCTGCGTCGTCATGGCTCCGAGGACGGCGGCGGCCGTCAGCCCGGGGACGGCGATGAGCGCGAACCGCCGCCAGCGCGTACCGCCGACGCCCTCGTGGGGTTCGGGCGCGTCCTGGGACGTCTGGGCGGTCTCGTCGGAAGGCTCGGGCATCTGCGACCTCCAGGTTTCGCCACCCGCGGGGGCGAGGGGGAACGTGTGTTGCGCCGACGCGCGCCTCGCGTGTTACATGGAACACACCTACTCGGCGGTAGGGATGAACGTTACAATAGAAAATGTCACATTTCTAGATGGCATATTCCATGTCGTCGACCCGTATCCGGCGCACTACGGGATCGCGGCACCTGACCTGGAAAAGAGACCCCCGTGTCCGCAGAGCGCAACGCACCCCCGTCCGCCGCCTCCCCGGCGGAGCCCGCCGACCGGCACGACTACGACGTCGTCGTGGTCGGATCCGGCTTCGGCGGCTCGGTCAGCGCCCTCCGCCTCAGCGAGAAGGGGTACCGCGTCGGCGTCCTGGAGGCCGGACGCCGCTTCACCCCCGAAACCCTGCCCTCGTCCTCGTGGGACCTGCGCAACTTCCTCTGGGCGCCGCACCTGGGCATGTACGGCATCCAACGGATCCACCTCCTGCGCGACGTCGTGATCCTCGCCGGAGCCGGGGTCGGAGGCGGTTCGCTCAACTACGCGAACACGCTCTACCACCCCATGGACCCGTTCTTCGAGGACCCCCAGTGGCGGCACATCACCGACTGGAAGTCGGAGCTGGCCCCCTTCTACGACCAGGCCCGACGCATGCTCGGCGTGCGCACCAACCCGACCCTCACCCCCTCCGACGTCCACCTGAGAGCGGTCGCGGAGGACATGGGCGTGGGCCACACCTTCCGTCTGACCCCCGTCGGCGTGTGCTTCGGCGACGGCGAGGACGGCGAGGGGCACCGGGGCGCGCCCGGGGAGTCCGTCGGCGACCCCTACTTCGGCGGCGCGGGCCCCGAGCGGCGGGCCTGCCTGGAGTGCGGCGAATGCATGACCGGCTGCCGCCACGGCGCCAAGAACACGCTCACCGAGAACTACCTGTACTTCGCCGAGCGCGCGGGCGCCGACGTCCACCCGCTGACCACCGTCGAGCGCCTGCGCGAGCTCCCCGGCGGCGGTTTCGCGGTCGACACCGTGCGCACCGACGCCCCGCGGCGCAGGGAGAACGCCCGCACGTTCACGGCCGGTCAGGTCGTCGTGGCCGCCGGGACGTACAACACCCAGACCCTCCTGCACCGGATGCGCGACACCGGGCTGCTGCCCCGGCTGTCCCCCCGCCTCGGGACGCTCACCCGGACCAACTCCGAGGCGCTCGTGGGCGCGATGAGCCGCCACGTGCCGCCGCCCGAGGACCTGACCCGGGGCGTGGCGATCACCTCCTCCATCCATCCCGACGAGAACACCCACATCGAACCGGTCCGCTACGGCAAGGGCTCCAACGCGATGGGGCTGCTCACCACGATCCAGGTTCCGGGCGGCGGGAAGGCGCCGCGCTGGCTGCGCTTCCTGGGGCGGGCCGTGCGCCACCCGCGCGTCTTCGCGCGCAGCCTCTCCAACCGGCGCTGGTCGGAGCGGATCATCATCGGGCTGGTCATGCAGTCCCTGGACAACTCGCTGACCACGTCGGTGCGGCGCGGACCGTTCGGCGGCCGCAAGCGGCTGACGTCGCGCCAGGGCCACGGGGAGCCGAACCCGACCTGGATCCCCGAGGGCCAGGAGGCCGCGACGCGGCTCGCCGAGCGGATCGACGGCTACCCGGGCGGCACCGTCGGCGACGTGTTCGACATCCCGATGACCGCGCACTTCCTGGGCGGGTGCCCGATCGGCGACGGGCCGGACACCGGGGTGGTCGACCCCTACCACCGGCTGTACGGGCACCCGGGGATCCACGTGGTGGACGGCGCCGCGGTCACCGCCAACCTGGGCGTGAACCCGTCGCTGACGATCACCGCCCAGGCCGAGCGCGCGATGTCGCTGTGGCCGAACAAGGGCGAGGCGGACACCCGGCCCGAGCAGGGCGCGCCCTACCAGCGGCTGAAGCCGGTGTTCCCGCACTCCCCCGCCGTGCCCGCCGGAGCCTTCGCCGAGCTGCGCCACACCGCCCCGCTGCCGCTGTCGGTGGTCGGGGGCGAGGGGCAGGGGAAGGACGCGACCGCCCGAGCCGACACGGACTCCGCCGGGCGGGGCGGCTGACCGTCCCCGCGGCCCGGGACCGGTCCGCGCCCGGGTCAGGCGGGCCCCGTGGGGCCGTCCTCCTCGGGGTGGGAGCCCGACTCCCCGCGCAGGTGCTCCATCGCCACGGCGAAGTGCTCGCCCATCACGTCGTTGATGTGCTCCGCCATGGCCTGGGCCAGGACCGCGTCCACGGCCTGCTGCGCGAGCGGGCGGACGCGGCGGATCAGCTCGGCGATCTCGGCGACCTCCTCGCTGTTGGTCTGTATCACCGTCAGCGGCGCGTACGTCGCGAGGATGTGCTCGGCGACCACGCGGACCATGTGTTCGGCGACGTCGCCCACCTTGTCGCGCAGGTTCTCCGCGATGTCGAGGACCGCGTCCACGCTCATGCCCATGCGGACCAGCTCGGCCCCGGCGTGCAGCAGGCGGGGGCTGGGGACGCGGAAGCGCAGCCCGTCGCGCTCGATGAACCTCAGGTCGACGGCGCGTTTTATGGTTCTGGGCGTCACCTCCTTGCCGAAGAGGTCGCGCAGCTCGCCGATCGTGGCGTAGTCGGCGATCTCGTCGCTCCAGGCGTCCCCGATGGCCGACTCGAAGCCGAGGATGTCGGAGAGGTCGCCGCCGCGCTCCCACACCTGGAACATCTCGCCGATGTTGGCGAAGGTGTACCCGCGCCGCAGCAGCTGGCCGATCAACCGCAGACGCGCCAGATGCGCCTCCGAGTAGATGCCCACACGCCCCTGCTTGCGCGGCGGGGCGAGCAGCCCCCGGTCCTGGTAGACCCGGACGTTGCGCACAGTCGTGTCCGCGAGCCTGGCGAGTTCGTCAATGCGGTATTCGGCCATGGCACAAGCCTAGAGACCGCCGCACGCGCTGTCGGCCGGTTACCGAGGCGCGGGGCCTCCTGAGCGTCCCTTCACGCCTCGAAGCTACCCGCAAGTAGATTCTCCTCTCCACCTCATTGCATTGTGACAATGCTCGTTGTAACGTTCTGGCAATGACTGTGGAGGAGATCACATGAGGACCCCCCTGCCGCGCCGTCTGCGGCGGCTCCCCGGCCGGAACGCCATCGTCACCGGTGCGTCCGGCGCGTTCGGCAGCTCCACCGTGGCCGTCCTCCGGCACCTCGGGGCGAACGTCGTCGGCCTCGACCGCAAGCCCGCCCCCGGTGTCCTCGGCTGCGACGTCACCGACGACGCCCAGGTCCGCTCCAACGTCGCCGACGCCGTCGACCGGCTCGGCGGACGGCTCGACCTGCTCGTCCACTACGCGGGGATCGGCCCGGCGGTCGACATCGGCGCGGAACCCGACGTCCACGTCCACGAGGCGCTGGAGGTCAACCTCCTGGGCGCCTGGCGGGTCACCTCGGCCGCCGTGCCCGCACTGCTGGAGAGCCGGGGCCGGGTCGTGCTCACCTCGTCACTGCTGGCCAACCTCCCACTCCCCTTCGCCGGGGCGTACACCGTCTCCAAACGCGCCCTGGTCGCCTACGCCGACGGCCTGCGCGCCGAGTACGGCACCCACGTCGGGGTGACCACCGTCTACCCCGGCTACGCCGACACCCCCATCCACGAGAGTTCCCGGGCCACCGGGGTCGCCCTCGACGGCCTCGTGCCCGCCGAACGCGAACGGGACACCGTCATGGCGGTGGTCCGTGCCGCGGCGGCCCGCAGGGCGCCGCGCGACGTGGCCTCCACCGGCCCGGGCACGGTGGCGCTGCACCTGACACGGCACTTCCCCCGCACGACGGAGCGGATCGTGTCGCTCCAGGTGGGCCTGCTCCTCGCGGACGGCGCCTTCGGCGAAGCGGAGATCGCCCAGGGGCTCCACGCCCGACACGCCGACGTCGGCCTCCGGCCGCACGTTTCCCGAGGAGGGACGAGATGACCGTTCGGACCACCGCCAAACCCAAGCTCACCGACCGTGAGGACATCGCCGGGCGCCTGCTGCGCGGTTCGGCCAAGGCCTCCTTCGACCCCCTCGTCGAGATCGACTGGGACGCCCCCGTGGACCCCGGCATGTGGGCCCTGCGACCCGAGCGGATCTCCCTCTACGGCACCCGCCTGTGGGACCGGCTGAGCGAGGAGAAGCGCAAGGAGCTGAGCCGCCTGGAGGTCGCCTCGATCGCCACCGTCGGCATCTGGTTCGAGACCATCCTCATGCAGATGCTGGTGCGGCACGCCTACCGCAACGACCCCGCGACCAACCACGTCCAGTACGCCTACACCGAGATCGCCGACGAGTGCCGCCACACGATCATGTTCGCCAGGATGGTCGGCAAGCTCGGCTGGCACACGCACCGCCTCGACCCCGTCGCCTACCACCTGGGGCGGGTGTTCAAGGCAATCGCGCACGGACCGCTGATCTTCGCGGGCGCGCTGTTCGTCGAGGAGGTCCTCGACCAGATCCAGCGCGAGGCGGTGCCCGACGAGCGGATCCTGCCCCTGGTCCGCTCCGTCTCCCGCATCCACGTGGTGGAGGAGGCGCGGCACATGCGCTACGCCCGCGAGGAGTTCGCCCGCGACTGGGAGCGGCGCGGCGCCCTGAACAAGGCCTACAGCCGCCTCGTCCTCGGCCTGGTCACGTACTACTCGACCACCAGGCTGATCGACCCGAAGGTCTACGAGCGGGTCGGGCTGGACCCCAGGGAGGCCCGCCGGGTCGCCCGGGCCAACCCGCACTGGACCGACACGAAGACCTGGGCGGCCCGCAAGGTCGTCGGGACCCTGACCACCGCCGGCGCGATCTCCGGCCCGGGTAGGCACTTCTGGAGGAAGGCCGGACTGCTCGGCCGCTGAGGCCGGGCCCGTGAACGCCGTCGTCGGCGGGCGGAACGCGCCACGCCCGCCGACAACGGCTCCCCCCGGGGGGCCGCTCCCCCGACTCCCCCGGCCCCACGGGGCCGGTCCGGTCCGCACGAAGGGATCCCGCCTTGACCGAGGAACCACCGCACTTCAGGGTCGCCGTCATCGGGACCGGTTTCGCCGGGATCGGCATGGCCGTCCGGCTCCTCCAGGCCGGTCTGGAGGACTTCGTGGTCCTGGAACGCGCCGACGACGTGGGCGGCACGTGGCGGGACAACTCCTATCCCGGCGCCGCCTGCGACGTCCCCTCGCACCTGTACTCGTTCTCGTTCGCGCCCAACCCCGGGTGGAGCCGCTCGTTCTCCCCCCAGTCCGAGATCTGGGAGTACCTCAGGCGCGTCGCGGGCGAGTACGGCGTCGACCGCCGCGTCCGCCTCCGCCACGACGTGACCGCCGCGCGCTGGGAGCCCCGGCGCAACCGGTGGCGGATCCAGACCACCGGCGGCACGGTGACCGCCCAGTTCCTGGTCAGCGCGGCGGGGCCGCTCGCCGACCCGTCCTTCCCGGACATCAAGGGACGGGACGCGTTCGAGGGGACGATGTTCCACTCGGCCGCCTGGGACCACGGCCACGACCTGACGGGCCGCCGGGTGGCCGTGATCGGCACCGGGGCGTCGGCGGTCCAGTTCGTCCCCCGGATCCAGCCGAAGGTCGGATCGCTCAGCCTGTTCCAGCGCACCGCGCCCTGGGTGATGTTCCGCCACGACCGCGACATCACCAGGGTGGAGAGCTGGCTGTTCCGCAACCTTCCCCTCACCCAGCGGATCGCCCGCACGGGCATCTACTGGGGGCGGGAGAACTACGTGTTCGGCTTCGCCAAGAACCCGCGGCTGCTCTCCGTCGTCGAACGCCTCGGTCGGGCCAACATCGACCGCGGCGTCAAGGACCCCGAGCTGCGCGCCAAGCTCACCCCGGACTTCCGCGCGGGCTGCAAGCGCGTCCTCATGTCCAACGACTACTATCCGGCGCTCGCACAGCCCAACGTCGACGTCGTCACCGACGGCATCGTCGAGATCCGCCCGCACGCGGTCGTCACCCGCGACGCCTCGGGCCGCGAGGTCGAGCACGCCGTCGACACGGTCGTCCTCGGCACCGGCTTCCACGTGACCGACCCGCCGATCGCCCAGCGGATCCTCGACGCCGACGGGGTGTCCCTGGCCCGGCACTGGGGCCCCACGGCGCAGGCCTTCCGCGGCACCACGGTCGCCGGGTACCCCAACGCCTTCCTCCTCGCGGGACCCAACACCGGCCTGGGGCACTCCTCGCAGGTGTTCATGATCGAGGCGCAGATCCGGTACACGATGCAGGCGCTCAGGTACGCGTGCCGCAACCGGGTCGACCGCCTCGACGTCAGACCCGAGGCCCAGCGCGCCTACAACCGGATGGTCGCGGCGTCCATGGAGGGCACCGTGTGGGTGTCCGGGGGCTGCGACAGCTGGTACCTGAACGAGGAGGGCCGCAACACCACCCTGTGGCCCTCGTTCACCTGGAGCTACGCGCTGCGGACCCGCTGGTTCGACCCGCACGCCTACGACCTGCGCCCCCACCGCGCGGGGGCGGCGCGGTGAGCGGGTCCGACGGCGAGGAGGGGTACCGGGGGGCGGTGACCGTCGTCCTGCCCGACGGGGAGGTCGAGGCCGACGCCCACCTCGCGGGACGCTTCTCGCCCCTGACCGGCGACTACCGGTGGAAGGGGCGGCTCGCGGCCCACCCCTCCCTGAGCGCGGCCTTCGCCCGGGGCGTGCGCACCGTGCGGATCCGGACCCCCGGTGGCCACGAGGGCACCGGCGACCTGGACGGACCCGACCTCTGGGGAGGACACCCGGTCAGCGGAGCGGGTGCCCCGCCCTTCGCGGTCCCCCGAGTCACCCTCGACGACTGAGCGTTCCCCCGACCGAGAGGCACCCCCGATGGCAACCCGACACCTGGGCCCGGCCCGGGAACTCACCGTGCGTTCCGCCGACCGCACCCGGCTCCACGTCGAGGTGCGCGGCCCCGAGGACGGTCCGACCGTGGTCCTCGCCCACTGCTGGGCCACGTCCCTGGCCTCCTGGGGACCCGTCGTCCGGGCCCTGGAGCCGAGCCTGCGCGTGGTCCTGTACGACCAGCGCGGGCACGGGCGCAGCCAGACCCCGATCACGAGGGCCGGGTACGGCACGGACAAGCTCGCCGACGATCTGTGCGCCGTCCTGGAGGCGACCGTCCCCGACGGGCGGCGAGCCGTCATCGCCGGGCACAGCATCGGCGGGATGACCGTGATGGCGGCCGGGCCGCGCCCGGCGTTCGCCGACCGGGCCGCCGCCGTACTGCTGGCCAACACCGGCTGCACGCGGCTGGTGGAGAAGTCGACGGCCCTCCCCCTGCCCGGCGCGCTCGGGCGCCTCGGCGGGCAGGCGTTCCTGCGCGCCACGCTGCCGATGGGCCCGGCCAACCCGGTCTCCGCCGCCGCGCTGCGGTACCTGGTCCTGGGCAGGACGGCGGACCGGCGCGCCCGGCGGCTCACGACGCGCATGGTGCACGCGTGCGAGCCCGTGGCGCGCGGCCGTTGGGGAGCGGTGCTGGCGTCCCTGGAACTGGCCGGCCCGGCGGGTCGGATCACCGCCCCGACCGTGGTCGTCGCCGGCGCCGAGGACCGGTTCACGCCGCCCTGGCACGCGCACCACATCGCGTCGCTGCTCCCCCGGTGCGAGGGGGTGCGGGAGGTACCGGGGATCGGGCACATGGGGCCGTTGGAGGCACCCGGTGTGTTGGCCGAACTGCTGGAGAAGCTGGCCGCCGACCACCTGGGCGCGGCCCCGGCCGGCGCGTGAGCCCGGTCCCGGGGGAACGCGGGGTTCCTCCCGGGACCGCCGCCGCACCCGCTACCGCGCGAGGAAGGCGAGCAGGGCCTCGTTGACCTCCGCGGCGTGGGTCCAGAGCAGACCGTGCGGCGCCCCCTCGATCTCGACGTACTCCGCCGACGGCAGCAGTGCGGAGAACGGACGCCCGGTCGCCTCGACCGGCAGGATGCCGTCCGCCGTGCCGTGCACGATGAGCGCGGGAACGTCGACCTTGGGGATGTCCGCGCGGAAGTCGGTGAACCACGTCAGCGGAGCGGCGGCCGCGGCGACCGCGCCCGAGCCCGCCGCGACGTCCCAGCTGGCCTGGACGGCCTCCTGGCTGATCCGCGTGCCCAGGAACTCGTCCAGGTTGTAGAAGTTCTGGAAGAAGTCGCTGAAGTAGGCGTAGCGGTCGGCCTTGACCGTGGCGACGATGCCCTCGAAGAACTCGCGGGGCGCGGCGCCTCCCGGGTTGTCCTCGGTCTTGAGCAGGAACGGCTCCAGGGCGGCCAGGAAGACGGCCTTGGCGACCCGCCCGGATCCGTGGGTGCCCAGGTAGCGGGCGACCTCGCCGGTGCCCATCGAGAACCCGACGAGTACGGCGTCGGTGATGTCGAGGGTCTCCAGGACGGTCTTCAGGTCGGCGGCGAAGGTGTCGTAGTCGTAGCCCGTCGAGGGCTGGGAGGACTGCCCGAAGCCGCGCCGGTCGTAGGTGATGACCCGGTATCCGGCGTCCAGCAGGGCGGCGGTCTGCTTCTCCCACGAACGGCCGCTCAGGGGGTAGCCGTGGATGAGCACGACCGGCTGGCCGGCGCCCTGGTCCTCGTAGTGCAGCTCGATCGGGTCGCTGTTCTCGGTGCCGACGGTGATGCGCCCCATGACGGGCCCCTTCCTGTGCGAGAACGGTCGTTCTCAACTGAGCCATGAGCGAGAACGGTCGTTCTCACTTACGTGGCAGTGTAGAGAACGTTCGTTCTCATGGCAAGTAGACTGTGCGGCATGAACGACGAGGAGTACCGCCGACGGATCATCGACGCGGCCGACCGGCTCTACTACACGCGGGGCTTCTCAGCGGTGGGCATGGACCAGCTCAGGGACGCGGCCGGGGTGTCCCTGCGCCGCCTCTACCGGCTCTTCCCCTCCAAGGACGACATCGTCCTGGCGGTGCTGCGCGAACGGCGCCGCGTCTGGGCCCAGGGCCTCGGGGAACACGTGGACGCCGCGCCCACGGCCGGGGAGAAGCTGCTCGCGGTCTACGACTTCCTCGCCGACTGGTTCTGCGACGAGGACTTCCGGGGGTGCGGATTCATCAACGCCTTCGCCGAACTGGGGGCGGTCAACTCCGACGTCGCGGACATCGCGCGCGAGCACAAGACCGCCTTCCAGCGCTACCTGGGCGGACTCGTGGAGGGGATCGGCGCCGACCCCTCCCTCGCCGCACAGCTCGCGCTCCTGGCCGAGGGAGCGCAGACCACCGCGGCGATCACCGGTGACCCGGGGACGGCCGACCAGGCCCGCGCGGCAGCGCGGGTCCTCATCGACGCGGCGCTGGCACGCTCCGACCAGGACGCGGGCGCCGCACGGGACGGCACGGCGGTCGAGGTCTGAACGGTCCCGCGCGTGCGTCAGGCAGGATCCCTGGTCAGCGTCGGCACGACGTGCTCCGACACCTCGGAGTGCACCTGGTGCAGCCGCGTCTGCACGGCCCTGCGCAGCTTCGCCAGGCACTCGACCAGCGTGATGTCGTCGCCGACCAGACCCCCCTTGGCCACCACCGGCGTACCGTCCAGCGGCCCGCCGCTCAGATGCCCGTGCACGGCGAGCGGCACGACCTCGCCGCCGACGTCCACCGCGTGCACGTCCAGTTCGTCCAGGAGGCTCGCGGTGAGGTCTCCCCCGGTCAGGTACAACCCGCTCGGCAGAGCCTGGGGCCCGGTCGTGTCCGCGATGTCGTTGATGACGTCCGCCACCAGGCGCGCGATCCGCCCGGGCAGCTCCGCCCTGGCCTGGACCGGCAGCTCCCGCACGTGCTCGGCGGTGGTCACCACGCGTACCACGCACAGCTCCGGGAAGCCCGTCGACGTCAACTGCTCGGTCAGGTCCTCGGCGACCTTGTCCGCGTGGTCGCCGTCCGGGTCGCTGAGCGCCACCGCGTCGACATCGACGAACCGCACCGCACCCGTGCGCGCCACCGTCGCCAACTGGCGGCGCGTCAGGTCGGTCGTACTGCCCGCGACCCCGAGCAGCGCGCCGCGCGAACCGGCCTGGCCGCGCAGGCGCAGGGCGTAGGCGAGCAGAGCCCCCGTGGGCCCCGGGTCGACCGACACCCACACGACCCCCGCCTCGTGGTGCGCCTCGGCCGCCGCCTCCGCGATGTCGTTCAGGTGCTGCTCCGAGCTCGCGTCGCACACCACCACGGGTTCGTCGCCCGCGAGCAGCTCCGCGGTGAGCATCTTCTGCGTGATCTGCCGGACGGGCACGTGCCGCACCGGCAGGTCGGTCTGCGCGGCGAGGATGTCCGCCACCACACTGGTGGTCATCGGGTTCAGGGGATCGAGCGCCAGGTCGGTGCGCTCCAGCGGCTGCCCGTTGAGCAGCTGCACGCCGTCCTCCGTGATCCGCCCGGAGCCGGGGAAGGCCGGGGTGAACAAGACCCTGACCCGTGTCCCCGACGGCACCCGCTCGCGCACGGCGTCGTAGGTGGCCTCCAGCTCGGCCCCGACGTTCCCCCGCAGCGTGCTGTCGGTCCGTTTGACCACCAGACCCACCGGCCACACCGCCTCGACCACGTCGGTCACCAGGTCGGCCGCCTGCTCGGGGGGCACGTGGCGGCTGTCCAGGTTGGCCACGACGACGTCGTAGTCGGCCTCCACCCGGCTCACGTGCTCAGGGGTCACCGTGGCCACGCGCATGCCGGTGCGCGCGAACCGGGCACCGGTGGCGTTGGCTCCGGTGAGGTCGTCCGCCACGACGAGGACCTGGGCCACGGCACTGCTCCTTCGGACGAAACGCTGGAGTAACCTCCCTCCAACATAGAGCCAAAGGCCGGTGCACGGGGCCCGCCTCGGGCGTCGCGTCCGTGCCGTCCCGGATTCCTGCAACCAACCGGTTGGCCTAATCTGTCACCATGCGCAACGCCACCCGCACCGAGACCACCCGTGCCCTCCTGCTGCAGGCCGCCAGGCACGAGTTCGCCGAGCACGGCATCGCCGGGGCGCGCGTGGACCGGATCGCCGAGCGCGCCGGGGTCAACAAGCAGCGCATCTACGCGCACTTCGGCGACAAGGAACAGCTCTTCCGCTACGTCGTCGTCCAGGCCCTCAACGAACTCTCCCAGGCCGTCACGGTCACCGACGACCACGACCCCGCCGCCTACGTCGCCCGCTGCTTCGACTACCACCGCGAGCACCCCGACCTGCTTCGGCTGCTGCTGTGGGAGTCCCTGCACTACGGCAACGCCCGCCTGCCCGCCGAGGAGGAGCGCGCCGAACTCTACGACGCCAAGGTCGCCTCCCTCTCCGACGCCCTCGGCGACACCGCCCCGGTGCCCGACTCCCGGCAGCTGCTCCTCACCCTGATCGGCCTGGCGGTCTGGCCCCAGATCACCCCGCAGATCGCCCGCCTGGTCCTGGGCCCCGACGCCGCCACGGACACCGAGCAGGAACGCCTGCGCGCGTTCCTCGTCGACTTCACCCGCACGGCCCTGGGCCACCCGCCGGCCGTCGCCGGGTGCCCCTCGGCCACCGACTCCTGACGCCGGCTCAGCCCCTGCGCAGCGGAACCACCGCGCCCGTTCCGGCGCTGCGCCGGGCGGCCTCGATGATCTCCAGCCCGTGGATCACCTCGTGCGGATCGACCGGCAGCGGTTCACCCTCGCCGACCGCGTCCCGCACCGCCGCGTAGAACTCCGGATAGGCTCCGCGCGCGCTGGGGACCCGGCGGACGTCGCCGTCCGCCCCGAGCGTCCCCCACGCCTCCTCCGGCACCACGCCCCAGTCCCGCGCGTCCGGCCGCTCGCCCGCTCCCAACCGGTCCTCCTGACCGTCCAGACCGTGGCTGGTGTAGGCCGCCGCGTCCCCCAGCACCCGGAACCGCGGTCCGTTCTGGGCCGAGAGCGCGCTCATCCACAGGTGCGACCGCGTCCCCCGCTCGTGCGTCAGCGCGAGGAACACGTCGTCGTCCGCCCGCACCCCGGGGCGCAGCGCGTCCACCTCGGCGTAGACGGAGACCACCGGGCCGAACAGGTTGACCGCCTGGTCGATCAGGTGCGGCCCCAGGTCGTACAGGACCCCCGCCCCGTCGGCCGCCGATCCGCTGTCGCGCCACGTCCCCTTGGCCTCCGGACGCCAGCGCTCGAACCGCGACTCGAAGCGGTGCACCCGCCCCAACGCGCCCTCCTCCACCAGCCGCCACAGCGTCAGGTAGTCCGCGTCCCAGCGCCGGTTCTGGTACACGGTGAGCACCCGCTCCAACCGCTCCGCGGTCTCGGTGAGCTCCCGCGCCTCGTCCGCGGTGAGTGCGAACGGCTTGTCCACGACCACCGACAGCCCCGCCTCCAGTGCGGCCCTCGCGAGCGGCGCGTGCGTGTGGTTGGGGGTGGTCACGACCGCGATCTCGTACCGGCCGGCGTCGGCCCACAGGTCGGCCGGCGTCGGGTAGACGGTGACGCCGGGATAGCGCGCCTCGGCCGCCGCCCGCCGCCCGGGGTCGCTCGTGACCACGGCGGACAGCCGCAGGCCCGGCACGGCGTCGATGATCGGGGCGTGGAAGACCTCGCCGCCCTTCCCGTAGCCGACCAGCGCGACGTGCAGCTCGGGTCCGGCGTGGGGGCCCGGCTCAGCATGGTGGGGTGCGTCAGACATGCGCCCAATCTACGGCCCCCGGGCCACCGGGCGACCCGCCCGCCCCGAGCCCGGGCGGCCCCTGCCGCTCACCCGCCCCGCAGCGCGGTGCGCGCGGCCTCCAGCGTCGTCGTCCGGTACGCGGCCCCGAACAGGCACACGTGCACCAGCAGTGGATGCAGCTGGTGCAGCGCCACCCGCGAGCGCCATCCGTCCGCCAGCGGCGCCACCTCGTTGTAGGCGTCCCGCACGCGGTCCAGGAACGGCAGGCCGAACAGCGCGAGCATCGCCAGGTCGGCCTCCCGGTGCCCGCCGTGCGCGGCCGGGTCCACCAGCACGGCGTCCCGGGCCCGCCAGATCACGTTGCCGTTCCACAGGTCGCCGTGCACGCGCGACGGGGGTTCGGACGCCCCGGCCAGGTCGGGCACCGCGTCGACCACCCGCTCGACGATCCGGCCGTCGGAGGGGGTGAGCGCGCCCTGGTCGACGGCCTGGCGCAGGTAGGGACGGAGCCGCTGTTCGGCGTAGAAGCGCGCCCAGTCCCGCGAGGGCGTGTGGTCCATGGGCAGCGGACCGATGTAGCCGGGCCAGTCCGCGCCGAAGTGGTCGGCGCCGGTCAGGTGCATCCCGGCGAGCTGGCGGCCCAGCCGTTCGGCGGCGGGCGCCGACGGTTCGCGTTCCCCGACCCACGGCAGGACCAGGATGCGCTCGTCCCAGGCCACGACGTCGATCGCGGGGGACCCGCGGCCGAGCCAGTCGAGCCCGCGCGCCTCGGCGGTGAGCACCCCGCTCGCCGGGGCGCCCCGGGGCAGCGACTTGACGAACAGGCGCGTGCCGTCGGTCAACTCGGCGTAGGAGATCTCCCAGTCGTGGCTGGTCCCGGCCCGGGCGGCGCGGCGGACGCCCTCTCCGAGCAGCGCGGTGAGGCGCTCGGCCATGGTTCCGGTGACGGGGTCCCGACGGCGGCCCTGGCGGGTCCCGTCGTCGTCACCGCCGACCGGACACACGGTCGGGTCTCCGTCCACCGGCGCTACCCACGCAGCCGCACGACGAGTTCGCCGGTCAGCCCCTTGGCGGCGGCCTCCACCATGTTGAGGACGGCCGTGAAGCCGTCGTCCCCGCCGTAGTAGGGGTCCGGCACCTCGGGGTTGGGCCCCGCGCCCGGTGCGAACGACCGGAACAGCCGCAGGCGGTCGGCGGAGAAGCCGAACTCCGCGCCGTGCCCGTCCACGACGGCGCGCAGGTCGGCGAGGTTGTCGAGGTCCAGGGCCAGGACCAGGTCCCGCTCGGCGAGCAGGGAGGCCTCGAACTGCCTGGCCGTGTGGTCGGTGAGGTACCCGTGGACGCGCAGGGTGGAGGCGGCGCGCGGGTCCATGCCGCCGCCGACGTGCCAGTCGCCCGTGCCGAAACTGTCCACCGCCACGAGGTCGCCCAGCCCCGCCCGTTCCAGGTCGGCGGCCAGGACCTTCTCGGCCATGGGTGAGCGGCAGATGTTGCCCAGGCACACGAGGCTGACGCGGTACGGCCCGGCGGGGTCACGCGGTTCCGGCAAGCTCATGCCCCCTACGGTAGCCAAAAACCGCGCAGCTCACGCGCTCCACCTGCCGGGAGAGACCGAACGGGTACACGGGCCGACCGCACGGGCGGACGCCGCCCGCGGGCTCCGCCCGAGGACGGCCCGTGCGGGGGCGGGCCGGTCAGCCCTTGGGCAGGCGCACCACGGTGACGAAGAAGTCGTCGATCTGCCGGACCACCTTGATGAACTGCTCGAAGTCCACCGGTTTGGGCACGTAGGCGTTGGCGTGCAGGCGGTAGCTGCGCAGCACGTCCTCCTCGGCCTCGGAGGTCGTCAGCACCACGATCGGGATGTGGGCGAGCTCGTCGTCCGCCTTGACCTCCTCCAGGACCTCCCGGCCGTCCTTACGCGGCAGGTTGAGGTCGAGCAGGATCAGGTGCGGACGGGGAGCCTCGGTGTACTCGCCCTCGCGGCGCAGGAACCGCAGGGCCTCCACACCGTCCGAGACCACGTGCAGGCGGTTGCCCAGCTTGTGTTCCTCGAACGCCTCCTTGGTCATGAGGACGTCTCCGGGGTCGTCCTCGACCAGCAGCACCTCGATGGGATGCACCAACATGACCTCGCTCAAGCTTCCAGACCCCTGGTATCAGGGCCCCGCCCCGTCACCGGGGGGAACCGTACCGCCTTCGGTGACGGACCGGGAGGAGGGCACCGTGTCGGGCCGTTCGTCCGGTTCGGCGCCGTCCCCTCCGAGAGCGTCGGCATCCGTCGACCGCGTCGCGGTCTCCGGCGTCGTGTCCGCGTGCGCGGTGGCGTCCGCGGAGTCCTCCGCCCCCTCGTCCCCGATATCGCCGCCGACGTCCGCCACGGTTTCCGTGTCGGCCGTCACGTCCTCTTCGGGGTCCGCGGGCAGTGACCAGCATATGCGCGTTCCGGCCCGGACGGCGTCCTCCGAACCGTCGTCGGTGTCCAGCCAGATCCGGCCGCCGTGGAACTCCACGATCTTCTTGCACATCGCCAGGCCGATGCCCGTTCCCGTGTACTTGTCGCGAGTATGCAACCGCTGGAAGATCACGAAGATGCGCTCGGCGTACTGCGGTTCGATCCCGATCCCGTTGTCCGCGCAGCAGAACACCCACTCGTCACCGCGGCGCTCGACGCTGATGTGGACCCGCGGGTCCTCCTCGGCGCGGAACTTCACGGCGTTGCCCACCAGGTTGAAGAACACCTGGGTGAGCAGGGTGCGGTCGCCCTGGACGGTGGGCATGGGGTCGTTCGCGACCTCGGCGCCCGCCTCCTCCAGGCGGGTCGACAGGCTGCTCAGCGCGTCGCCGAGCGCCACGTCCAGGTCGACGGACGCGAAGTCCTTGGTCCGGCCGACGCGGGAGAAGGCGAGGAGGTCGTTGATGAGGGTCTGCATGCGCTTGGCCCCCTCGACCGCGAAGTCGATGTAGGAGTCGGCGCGCTCGTCCAGCTGCCCGTGGTAGCGGCGTTGCAGCAGCTGGCAGAAGCTCGCCACCTTGCGCAGCGGCTCCTGGAGGTCGTGGGAGGCGACGTAGGCGAACTGCTCCAGCTCCAGGTTCGAGCGGCGCAGCTCCTCGGTCTGGTGCTCCAACAGGGTGGACTGCTCCTGGAGCGTGCGGCGCGCGTTGGCCACCTCGTCCAGGTCGTGCACGATCCGCTCGCGCATGGCGTCCACGTCCTGGCCGAGCCGCACGATCTCCGGCGGGCCCTGGAGGGTGATGCGGTGGGCGTAGTAGCCCTCCGACACCTGGCGCATGTGCCCGGCCAGGTCCTCCAGGGGGCGCAGGACCCACTGCTGGAGCATGACCCACAGGAACACCGACAGGAACACCACGACCAGGCCGACCAGGACGAGCAGCGCGACGACCTGCTGCGTCGCCAGGGTCAGCCCCGTGCGGGCCTGCTCGATCTCGCTCTGGAGCTGCTGGTTGGTGGCGTCGCTGACCCGGTTGAGCTCCAGGAACAGCACGCGGCCGCGCTGGAGGTCCTCCTGGGAGGGGTTCTCGCCGTTGCTCACCTGTTCCAGGACGGGCTCGGCGAACTCGTCCGTCCAGACCTCCCCGGCGATGAGCAGGTCCTCGACGTTGGAGGCGACCTCCGGGTTGTTCTGGGCCAGCCGTTCGAGGTCGGCGCGGTTGTCCAGCAGGGTCACGTTGCCCTCGACGTAGGGCTCCAGGAACTCCCGGTCCTGCGTGAGGATGTATCCGCGCAGGGCGTGGTCCTGGCTGAGATAGGCCGCGCGCGTCTGCTCGACGGCGTTCACCGCCGGGGTGAGGGAGTCCACCTGCAACGTGAGCGAGTCGCGCGCGTTGAGCGCGGCCAGGGTGATCACCGACACCGCGGTCACGAGCACGACCGCGACGACGGTCAACAGGCTGGTGACGCGGCGGCGCAGGCTCCAGGGCGCCCGCGGACCGGCGAGTCCGCGCGGTACGCCGTCCGTGAACAGGATCCCGCCGACCGGGCTGCCCGCGGTCCGGCGGGGTTCGGCCTCCTCGGACTGCGTGACCGCCTCCTCCGCACGGCTCACGTGGCGTCCCCGTTCGCGCCGTGCGCGATGAGCAGCATCGCCACGTCGTCCTGGAGCGGGCCGCCGTTGCTGCGCTCGGCCTCGTCCACCACGTGTTCGGGCAGGCGCCCCAGGGAGACGCCCTGGTCCAGGACGCCGCTGACCATGCGGCGCAGCCCGGCGACCTCCAGCCGCGCGGGCGGGCCGCCGTCGTAGGCGTCGACGAGACCGTCGGTGTAGAAGAGCATGCTCGCGCCCACCGGCAGGACGACCTCGTCCGCGTCGGCGTCCTCGACGGGGAACACGCCCAGCGGCGGCTGCGGGGACGCCTGGGCCTCCACGACCGCTCCGTCCTGGATGACCAGGGGCGGCGGGTGGCCGAGGACGCGGACGCGCACGCGGTCGGTTCCGGTGTCCAGGCTGGCCATGCACAGCGTGGCGTACATCTCCTCCTGGGCCCGCTCGCTGACCAGGATCTCCTCGAGGTTGGGCAGCACGCGGTCCTCGGCGACCCCCGCCATGACGAGGGTCCGCCAGGCGATGCGCAGGCTCACACCGAGCGCGGCCTCGTCGGGGCCGTGGCCGCTGACGTCGCCGATGATGACGTGCGTGGTGCCGTTCTTCTCCACGGCGTCGTAGAAGTCGCCGCCGACCACCGCGCGCTTGCGGCCGGGGCGGTAGTAGGCGCGGTGGCTCAGCGGTGAGCTCTGGAGGAGGACCTGGGGCAGGAGGCCGCGTTCGAGGCGCGTGTTCTCGCGTGCGCGCATGCGGGCCTCGTGCAACTGGCGGGCGTTGTCGTCGGCACGGCGGCGCTCCAGCGAGTAGCGCAGGCTCCGGCCGAGGAGCGAGCCGTCGACCTGGCCCTTGACGAGGTAGTCCTGGGCTCCGGCGGCGACCGCGGCCACGCCCTCGTGTTCGTCGTCGAGGCCGGTGAGGACGACGACGGCCGCCGAGGGCGCGCTCTGGAGCACCTCGCGCAGGAGGTCCAGGCCCTGCGCGTCGGGGAGGTTGAGGTCGAGGAGGACGCACCCGCGGAAGCCCTCCAGGGCCGCACGGGCGTCCGCGAGCGTGGGCACCCACGTGATGCGGGTCGTCAGAGGGGTGTCGGCGAGCAGTTCCTCGGCGAGGAGGGCGTCGCCCGGGTCGTCTTCGACAAGCAGGACGTCGACCGATTCGACGGCGGCGTCCACGCGGTGGGGCGCGGCGACGTCGTCACCGAGGACGGCGCCGTCATGCGCGGCGGCGCCGTGTGTGGTGACGGCACCGGCCGTCTCGTCGCCGATCACCGTCACGGGATCGTGCCCTGTTCTCCTGGTATCCACTCATCGCCTTTGGTCTGCTGGGCCGTGGAGCGCTGCCGCGCCGCGTGCCCCGAGGATGGACACCTCGGGTCTTCCCGGCGGTTCGGACCCGCACGACACCCAAACGATAAACGCCATGGCGACCTGTTGACCAGCGCGCGTGACGAGACACATCCAACGCGGGGGGCGGCGGCGGGCGTTCCTCCGCCGCACGTGGGAGCCGCCCCGACCGCCCGGTGGTGCACGTGCAGGGCCGCTGCGACCGCTTTCCGCACGCGCAGCCGCTCATGCATGGGCACGCGCGGAATGTGATGTTCGGCTCGGTTCCCGGGTGTGTCGGCAATTTTTGCGACAATGTGTCATATAGATCTTGACACCGGATCCCGTGTTGATGACATCATGTCATGAAATACCCGAAGTGGAAGGCGGACAGCTCGGATGAGCGCGACGGCCCAGGCCCCCACACCCCAGCACGCCGAGGTCCCGTTCTCCGAACGACTCAGAGCGGCCACGTGGGGCGACCACGAGGCGGCGGAGCACCACGGCTTCACCCAGGCGCTCCTGGAGGGCGCCCTCCCCCTCGACGGCTACACGGCGATGGTCGCCCAGCACTACTTCGCCTACGTCGCCCTGGAGAACCTGGGCCGGGCCCTGATCGACGACCCCGTGGCGGGCCGCTTCCACCGGCCCGAGCTCCTGCGCGTGCCCGCGCTCGTCCGCGACCTGGAGCACCTCCTGGGGCCCGGCTTCCGGGACCGCATCTCCCCCAGCCCTGCCACGCGCACCTACGTGGCGCGCATCGAGCAGATGGCCGACCACCCCGAGGGGTTCGTCGCCCACCACTACACGCGCTACATGGGCGACGTGTCCGGCGGCCAGTTCATCCGCCAGGTCGCTGCCAGGACCTACGGCCTCACGCACGAGGGCCTGTCCTTCTACGTCTTCGACGAGCTCGGCAGCCTGCCGCGGTTCCGCTCCGACTACCGCGCACGGCTCGACTCCCTGGACCTGACCCAGGCCGCCGCCGACCGGCTCGTCCGCGAGACCCGTCTCGCCTACCAGCTCAACACCGAGGTCCTCGCCGACCTCGGACGCCACCACACCCCCGGCGTCCAGGGCGGCTGACCGGGCCGGCCCCCGCTCCGCCCGCCCGCGGCGGGGCGGGGATCCGCCCCGACACCGCCGACCGTGTCACTCCGTGTCCCAGCTCGGTGACCCGGGGCCACGGGCCGGTGCCGCCCGGTCGGTCGGCGTGCCACCATAGGAGGATGCCCAAGATCACGGCACCGACCATCGCCGCGCACCGTGCCCGCACGCGGGAGCGCATCATGGCGGCCGTCGACGAGCTGATCCGGTCACAGGGGATCGACCGCGTCTCCATGACCCACGTGGCCAACGCCGCGGGCATCACCCGCACGGCCCTGTACAACTACTTCCCCGACAAGGCGACGCTGCTGCTGGCCTTCACCGAGGAGGTCAGCAGCGCGTTCGTCGACCAGTACAGGCGAGAACTCCCCTCGGGCGTGTCCGCCGCGCGCAGGGTCTCCGCGTTCGTCCGTCTCCAGCTCGAAGGCATCGTCGCCCATCCGCACCCGCCCGCCGCCGAACTCGGGGCCAGCCTCGGCCCCGACGCCTACCAGGCGCTCGCCGCGCACGTCGCGCCCATGCAACGCCTGCTCACCGAGATCCTGGAGGAGGGTACGGCCGCGGGCGAGTTCGACCCGCTGCCCGCCGAGGCGACCGCGCGGCTCACCCTGTCCATGGTGGGCTCCCAGCGCATCCCGCTCGTGAGCGGGGAGATCGACCTCGACGAGACCCACGCGCTGGTGACGCGGTTCGTCCTCCGCGCTCTGGGCGTGGCGGCCGAAACCGTGGACACCATCCTGCCGAAATCCACCCGGACCGTGACCCACGGTGCGAGTGTGCGAACGGGGTGAGATAAGGGCGGGCCCGTAACCCGCGCGGTGGGCCCGTCCGGGGCCGACGGAGTCGCGGTGTGTCGGCGGCGTCGGTGAGAATCGGGCTGCCCGCCCCTCCCGGGCAGCCGACCACCCGACCGAGTCGTGAGGCCCTCCCCGACGTGTCCCTCGTCCTGATCCTGCTCGGCGCCGCGCTGGTGTCGCTCGCCCTGTTCAACAAGGTGCCCCGCTACGTTCCGGCGGGCCGCCTCCCCACCAGGCGTCGTGGCGCCGCGGCGCGCTCCGGAGCCGCCGCCTCGCGCGGCGGCGCGTCCGCGCGCCCGAGAGCGGCCGCCGCCGCGGCCGGCACGCGCGCACGCGTCGAGCTGACCTCCGCGCGGCTCACCGAGCAGGGGCGCGCCCTGTGCACGGCGGTCGGCGGGAGCGCGCTGATCGTGGCCTTCTTCCTCACGCTCTCCGGCCTCTGAGGCCGCCGGACTCGCCCGCCATGCGCACCAGCAGACCGCCGACCGCCGTGGCCGCCGCCGCGCCCGTCACCGCGGCGACCGCGGCCATCCGCGCGCGCAGGCGGGTGTCGCGGTGGGCGGCCAGCTCCGCCTCGGCACGCGATCGGTCGTCGAACGCGCCGCCGCACAGGTCGGGGTCCAGCTCCGCCTTTCGCCAGCACGACGGCCAGGGGCGGAGCGGCCCGAGGCCCCCGGGCCCCCCTCCCGTGCGCGGCTTCCACCGCACGGAGGAGGCCGCGACCCGGGCCCCGGAGACGGGGAGGATCCTCGGCTCGGGGCCGTCGTAGCGGAGTTCGCCGGGGGCGTTGGCCAGCAGTTCGGCGAGGAGCTTGGCGCAGGCCCGGGCGTCGCCGAGCGCGGTGTGCTGCCCGGTGGGCCAGTCCCCGCTCAGGGCGTGGGAGGCCCGGGCGAGGGAGTAGCGGCGCAGGTCGAGCTGGGAGCGCAGGGCGCGCAGCGTGCACAGGCCGGACTGCCCCGGGGGCAGGCCGGCGGGGACCAGCTCGGAGGCCAGGAAGCGCTGTTCGAAGTCCAGGTTGTGGCTGACCACCACCGCGCCGGAGACGAGTTCGGTCAGTGCGGGCACCAGCTGGGCGGAGGTGGGTGCGCCCACGGTGTCGCTGTCGCCGATGCCGTGGAACTCGCGTCCGCGGACCTCGGTACGCGGGTCCACCAGGGTGTTGAACTCCTCGACCACCGTGCCGTCGCCGCGCAGCCGCACCACGGCGACCTCGACGACGCGGGCGCCCGTGCCCGGATCCAGCCCGGTCGTCTCCGTGTCGAGCACCGCGTACTCCAGGTCCGCCGCCCGCGGGCCGACCCGCCTCCGGGTCAGCGAGCCCAACCGCAGCGTTCCCATCGCCTGCTCCACTCCCTCGTCACCGCCGGCCCGCCGGTGTCCGGCCCGGTCCGTACTCGAACCGACCTTACTCCCCGTGCGCGACACCGGACCGCCGCGCGCGTGAGCGGTGCCCGGGTGGCGGATCCCACCCCGGCACCGGAAGAAAGGTGCATTATGTAACGTTCTTAGTCGTGTCCATAGAAAAATGGACACTCCCCGCGCACCCGAACCTCAACGGCGAGGAGAGCCCGCATGCCCGACACCCCGCAGCCGACGCTGAGCCCGCACCCGGAATACGTGCCCCTCGCCGAGGTCACCCGTTCCGGCATGCGGGAGAGCGTCCACTACGGCGCGGTGGTCGCCCTGTCCCCCACCGGGCGGATCGCCCTCGCGCGCGGACCCGTCCACCAGCCCATGTTCCCCCGCTCGGCCGCCAAGCCCTTCCAGGCCCTGGCCATGCTGCGCGCGGGCGCCCCGCTGGAGGGCAGCTCCCTCGCCATCGCCGCGGGCAGCCACGGCGGAGAGGACATCCACGCCGCCGAGGCCGAGCGCATCCTCGCCAAGGCCGGGCTCACCCCCGACGCCCTGCGGTGCCCCGCGGACATCCCCGGCGGGCGGGCGGCACGCCGTGCGTTCCTGCGCGCGGGCCGCGCACCCGAGCGCCTCCTCATGAACTGCTCCGGCAAGCACGCGGGCATGCTCTCCGCCTGCGTCCAGCGGGGCTGGAGCACCGGCGACTACCTCGACCCCGAGCACCCCCTCCAGGTCCTGGTCCGCGAGACCATCGAGGAGCTGACCGGCGAACGCGTCGCCCACACCGCCGTCGACGGATGCGGAGCGCCCCAGCTCGCCGTCTCCCTGGTCGGACTCGCCCGGGGACTGTGGCGCATGCGCACCGCCCCCGAGGGCAGTCCCGAGCGCGCCGTCACCGACGCGATGAGCGCCCACCCGGAGTACGTGTCGGGTAGCGACCGGATCGACACCGAGCTCATGACCCGGGTTCCGGGAATGGTGGCCAAGATCGGTGCGGACGGAGTGCACCTCATCGGCGCGCCCACCGGTGAGACCGTCGCGGTCAAGATCAGCGACGGCGACGCCGAGGAGCGGGCGCGTACCCTGGTCGCACTCGACGCCCTGCGCACCATCGGTGTGGACGTCTCCCCCGTCCAGGACCGCCTGCGCGTCGAGATCCACGGCGGCGGCGCGCCCGTCGGGGAAGTCCGCGCGCTGTAGTTCGGGCCCCTGACCCAGGTGGACACGACCTGACCCGACACCGGAAGGGCACCACAGTGCCGGACACCCTCAGCGACATCGTCATCGCCGGCGCCGGAATGGCGGGGCTGCAGGCGGCGGAGTCCCTGCGCGAGCAGGGCTTCGACGGGCGGATCACGCTGCTCGGCGAGGAACCGTACCGCCCCTACTCGCGGCCCCCGCTGTCCAAGGAGGTCCTCACCGGGGCGGGGATGGACCCGTCGAACGGCGCCCCCGGCTGGCTCGTGGGGCACCGCGCCCTGCGGCTGCGCGACGACGCCGCGGTGGACGCCCTGGATCTGGACTTCCGTCCGAACACCCGCGCCGTCGGGCTCGACACCCGGGCGCGCGAGGTCGGTGTGTCGGGTCCCGCGGGCCCGGGGACCGTGCGCTACGACGGCCTCGTCATCGCCAGCGGCGCCCGGGCGCGACGGCCGGGCACGGCGCTCGCGGGCGTCCACGTGCTGCGCACCCTGGACGACGCCGAGGCCGTGCGCGCCGCTTTCGACTCCGCTGGCCGCCTCGTGGTCGTGGGGGCGGGCTTCGTCGGCGCCGAGGTGGCGGCCAGCGCCCGTGCCGTGGGCATGGACGTGACGCTGGTGGAGGCGGCGGCCACGCCGCTGACGCGGGTGATCGACCCCAGGATCGGGCGGATCCTCACCGAACTGCACCGGGAGAACGGTGTCGACGTGCGCCTCGGGGCGGGCGTGACCGGGTTCGAGGGCGCCGACCGGGTGGAGCGTGTCCGGCTGGCCGACGGGTCCGCGATCGAGGCGTCCCTGGTGGTGGCCGGACTGGGCGTGCGCCTGAACACCGAGTGGCTGCGCGGCTCCGGCGTGGAACTGCTCCCCGACGGCGCGGTGGCCTGCGACGCGTTCTCGGCGACGTCCGTGCCCGACGTCTACGCCGTCGGCGACCTGGCGAACTGGCCGCACCCGCGCTACGGCGGACGGATCCGGCTGGAGCACTGGACGAACGCCAGCCAGCAGGGGGAGGCGGCGGCCCGCAACCTCCTCGCGGGCTCGGGGCGGGCCCCCTTCACCCCGGTGCCCTATTTCTGGTCGGACCAATACAAGATGAAGATCCAGCTCCTGGGGCAGGGCGCACCCGCCGATGAGGTCGCGTTCGTGCACGGGTCCCCGGAGGACCGGAAGTTCGTGGCCTTCCTGGGGCGCGGCGGGATGCTCACCGGGGTGCTGGGGTTGCGGTCAACGCCGCGGACCATGCGGTACCGGGGTCTGCTGGAGGAGCCCACGACATGGGACGAGGCGCTGACCGCCGCGGGAGCTACCCCTTCAGGGTGATGGCCTGCTTGGGGCACAGGCGCGCGGCCTCGCGCACCTTCTCGTGCAGGTCGGCCGACGGCTCCTCGGTCAGGACGTAGAGGAAGTCGTCGTCGCGGACCTCGAAGACCTCGGGGGCCGCTCCCATGCACAGGGCGTTGCTCTCGCACTGGTCGAAGTCGACCTCGACTCGCATGGCTGTCCCTTCGTCGCGCGGATCACGGGTGTCTCGACTCTAGTGCGCCGTGCCGTGGGTCCGCGGGCTCGTCCGGGTTCCGGGAGGCGTGCGTCCCGGAACCCGGACGGCCGCTACCGCGCGAAGCGGTCGGTGGCCTCGATGAGCCGGTCGAGGATGCCGGGCTCGTTGAACGCGTGCCCGGCGTCGTCGACGACGTGGAACTCCGCCTCCGGCCACGCCCTGTGCAGGTCGTAGGCGGTGTGGACGGGCGTGCAGACGTCGTAGCGCCCCTGCACGATCACGCCCGGGATGTCGCGGATCTTCACGGCCCCGTCGATGAGCTGGTTCGGGGTCAGGAAGCCGCGGTTGGTGAAGTAGTGGTTCTCGATCCGCGCGAACGCCAGCGCGTAGTCCTCGTCGGCGTGCTGGGAGCGGATCTCGTCGTTGGGCAGCAGCGTCACCGTCGACCCCTCCCACACGCTCCACGCGCGGGCGGCCGCCAGGCGCACGGCGCGGTCCGGATCGCCCAGCCGCCGGGCGTAGGCGGCGATGAGGTCGTCGCGCTCCTCGACCGGGATCGGCGCGAGGTAGGACTCCCACAGGTCCGGGAAGAGCATCGACGCGCCCTGCTGGTAGAACCAGCGCAGCTCCTCGTCGCGCAGGGTGAAGATGCCGCGCAGGATCAGTTCGCTGACCCGCTCCGGGTGGCGCTGCGCGTAGGCCAGCGCCAGGCAGCTGCCCCAGGACCCGCCGAACACCTGCCACCGCGGCACACCGATCATCTCGCGCAGCCGCTCGATGTCCTCGACCAGCGTCCACGTCGTGTTCGTGGACAGGTCGGAGTCCATCCGGCTGGCGTGCGGCGTCGACCGGCCGCAGTTGCGCTGGTCGAAGAGCAGGACGCGGTACCGCTCGGGGTCGAAGAGCCGGCGGTGGGTCGGGGTGCAGCCGCCACCGGGCCCACCGTGCAGGAACACCGCGGGCTTGCCCGCGGGGTTGCCGCACAGCTCCCAGTAGACACGGTGTCCGTCGCCGACGTCGAGCATCCCGGAGTCGTACGGCTCGATGTGCGGGTACAGGGTGCGCAAGGCGGATGGCCTTTCCAGTCACGAACCGCCGGGCGGTCACCCGGCGGCGGGAACGGACGCGCGGCGCGGGACGATCGCCCCGGTCACAGGCGTCCGAGGAGCTCGGCCTTCTTGGCACTGAACTCCTCATCGGTGAGCAGCCCCTCCGCGTGGAGTCTGCCCAGCTCACGAATGGTGGCGAAGATCGTCTCCGCGTCCTGCTCGGCCGACGCGGCCGAACCCGCGCCGGGCAGCGCCGCCACCGGCGCGTCCCGTTCGTCGGCCGAGGCGCGATGGGCGTTGATCGTCGCCGCCATGAGCAGGGTCTCCTCACTGCCCTTGGCGCCGTGGGAGGCGAGGGTGGAGAAGTCGTGTTCGAGGTCGGTGGCCTCCGAGACGCTCACGCCGCGCAGATCGATCCGCAGCAGGCCCTCGGTCAGGTCGACCGGCGGGAACCACCGGGCCTCGGCGATCTCGGTGAGGCGGAACTCCCGCGCCTTCGCCTTCTCCTTGGCCGAACTGGCCATCAGACCGTCCCACTGGAGCCGGACGCGGGTGCCGTCGAAGGTGGCCGTGCCCTCGGCGGTGCGGGCCTGGAAGGGAGGGCGGACGACCAGCGACCGGGCCACCTCGCGCGGGTCGACGGCGCCGTCGGCGGTCTCCCGGGCCAGGCCGGCCGCGGAGGAGAGCCTGTCCGCGACGTACTCGGCGACGAGCTCCTTGTCGTGCGGGCCGGTGAGCAGCAGCGGGGTCGTCCCGCCCCGGCCCGGCACACCCAGCCCCGCGTACGGGTCCGCGCCCTCGACCAGCCACAGCCGCACCCGCCACCCGCGCTTGCGGTCGCCGCGGTCGAACTCGACCTCGCGCACCGCCGCCAGCGGAACCGCGCACTCGCCCAGATGCTTGAGCAGGGTGGGAACCTTGCGCCCCGAGTCGAACCTGATCCGTACCGCCTCTTCGTCGATTCGCCAGGTTCCGTGGTGTCCGCGCAGTTCCTCCATGCGCCCCATAGTAGGGCTCGCGGACCGGAGGCGTCGCCCGCACGCATCCCGGGTAGGACCTGCTGCGCACACCCGTATCCACCGCCCCGCGCGGGCCAAGCACGCGGACGGTCCGGCCCGGCCGCCGTCCCCGACCCGGAGGTCGCCGAGGATGTCGAAAGAGAGGGCCGCGGAGGGCGCGGCGGAGTTCCGTGCCGCGCGCGACCTGCTGCTCCGGCTCCGTGAGGACCAGCCCAGAGCGCACCGGGAGTTCACCTGGCCCCGGCCCGAGCGGTTCAACTGGGCGTTGGACCACTTCGACGCGTTGGCGGAGTCCGTCCCCGACCGGACGGCGCTGTGGATCGTGGAGGAGGACGGGAGCGAGGCCAAGTACACCTACCGCCACCTGTCCGAGCGCTCCAACCAGGTGGCCAACTGGCTGATCGGCCAGGGCGTGCACGCCGGCGACCGGATCATGCTCATGCTCGGCAACCAGGTCGAGCTGTGGGAGACCACCCTCGCGGCGATCAAGCTCGGCGCCGTGGTCAGCCCCGCCTCGCCCATGCTGACCGAGAGCGACCTGGTCGACCGGCTGGACCGGGGGGAGGTCGCGCACGTGGTGTGCGCCCCCACCGAGACGGAGAAGTTCGCGAGCCTGCGCGGCCACTGGACGCGGATCTGCGTCGGGTACATGGACGGCTGGCTCAGCTACCCCGACTCCGAGCACGCGGCCCTGGACTTCGCTCCCCCGCACGTGCCCGCCGCCGACGACCCGCTCCTGCTCTACTTCACCTCCGGCACGACCTCCCGGCCCAAGCTCGTCTCCCACTCCCAGCGCTCCTACCCGGTCGGCCACCTGTCGACGATGTACTGGCTGGGCGTCCAACCGGCCGACATCCACCTGAACATCTCCTCCCCCGGATGGGGCAAGCACGCCTACAGCAGCGTGTTCGCCCCGTGGAACGCGGAGGCGACCGTCCTGGTGGTCAACCAGGCCAGGTTCGACGCCGAACACCTGCTGGACCAGGTCGTGCGCTGCGGGGTGACGACCATGTGCGCGCCGCCCACGGTGTGGCGGATGCTCATCCAGACCGACCTGCGCTCCTGGCGCGTGTCGCTGCGCGAGGCGGTGGCCGCGGGAGAGCCGCTCAACCCGGAGGTGGTGGACCGGGTACGCGACGCCTGGGGGATCACCGTCCGCGACGGCTTCGGCCAGACCGAGACCACCATGCTCGTCGGCAACGCGCCCGGCCAGACCGTCGTGCCGGGGTCGATGGGCCGCCCCCTGCCCGGGTACGACATCGTGCTCGCCGACCCGACCACGGACGAGCCCGCCGACACCGGGGAGATCTGCGTGGACCTGTCCGGGGACCCGGTGGGGGTGATGACGGGGTACGCCGACGGCACGGACCTGACCCGCGAGGTGACCCGGCGCGGGCTCTACCACACCGGCGACATCGCCACCCGCGATGCACGCGACCACATCACCTATATCGGCCGGATCGACGACGTGTTCAAGGCGTCAGATTACCGCATCTCACCATTTGAACTCGAAAGCGTGCTCGTCGAGCACGAATTCGTCGCGGAGGCGGCGGTGGTCCCCTCACCCGATCCACTGCGGCTGTCGGTCGCCAAGGCCTACGTGGCCCTGGCCGAGGGCGTACCGCCGGACGCGGACACCGCCCTCGCCATCCTCGCCTACGCCCGCGAGCGCCTCTCGCCCTACAAGAGGGTGCGCCGCCTGGAGTTCACCGAGCTTCCGAAGACCGTCTCGGGTAAGATCCGACGTGTACAACTGCGCCGGGCCGAGGCCGAACGCGGCACGGTCACCGAGGGCGAACGCAACCCGCGCGAGTTCTGGGAAGAGGACCTTCCGGGGCTGAAGGACTGATCTCCGACGCCCCGAAGCGGTAGAGGCCCTGAAATTGTCGTTCCACATGTTGAGACGATTCTTTCGGCATCCCGCCCGTTGTGGTGTTTCCCATCCCGTGACCCATGCCCGAACCCCGCGCGACCGCGTCCGACCAGCCCGGACCGCGCTACTGTCAGTCGCGGCGACAGCCAGCACCGACCGAGGGACCGAGGGAATCACGATGCCGAGCACCAACGACACACGGGTGGCGAGTTACCAGCCGCTCATCGCCCCTCAGGACCTGCTCAGGGAACTTCCCCTGGGCCATGACCGCAACGTCCTGGTGGAACAGTCGCGCGCCGAGGTCAAGCGCGTGCTCGACGGGGACGACGACCGCCTGCTCGTCGTCGTCGGCCCCTGCTCGGTCCACGACCCCGAGTCGGCCATGGACTACGCGCGGCGCCTGCTCGGCCTCGTCCCGTCCCTGCGCGACGACCTGTGCGTCGTCATGCGCGTGTACTTCGAGAAGCCGCGCACCACCGTGGGGTGGAAGGGTCTGATCAACGACCCCCACCTGAACGACACCTACGACGTCCACCACGGCCTGCGCATCGCCCGCCAACTGCTGCTGGACATCAACTCCCTCGGGCTGCCCGCGGGAACCGAGTTCCTCGACCCGATCACGCCCCAGTACATCGCCGACGCCGTGACCTGGGGCGCCATCGGCGCCCGCACCACGGAGAGCCAGGTCCACCGCCAGCTGAGCAGCGGCCTGAGCACCCCGGTCGGCTTCAAGAACGGCACCGACGGCGACGTCCAGGTCGCCGTGGACGCCGTCGGCGCGGCCGCCGCCTCGCACACCTTCTTCGGCGTCGACCCGGCCGGCGCCGGATCCGTCGTGGTCACCGACGGGAACCCCGACTGCCACGTCATCCTGCGCGGTGGCCGGGTCGGCCCGAACTTCGACGCCGAGTCGGTGAACACCGCGCTGGACGTCATCGGCAAGGCGGGGCTGCCGCGCCGTCTGATGATCGACGCCAGCCACGCCAACAGCGGCAAGGACCACACCCGCCAGCCCGGCGTCGCGTCCGCCATCGCCGAGCAGATCGCCGAGGGCCAGGCGGGCATCATCGGCGTCATGCTGGAGAGCTTCATCGTGGAGGGCGCCCAGAAGCTCGGCGACCCGGCCGCGCTCACGTACGGCCAGTCGATCACCGACAAGTGCATGGGCTGGGAGACCACCGAGCACGTGCTGGCCCAGCTGGCCGAGTCCGTGCGCACGCGACGCAAGAGCGCCGTCTGAGCCCGGTCCGACGACGACCGCACCCGGTCACCGCGACGACTCCACGTGGGACCCGGCAAAGAGCCGGGCCCCACGCCGCGTTCGCCGAGCGGTGACGCCCGCGCTCGGCCAGCGCCTCCCCGGCTCCGACCCGGCGGACTCCGACGGCGGCCGCCCGCCCGCCGCCAGGTTCAGCGAGCGGCCTCCGGCGGCAGCACACCCAGCTCGACCAGCAACTCCCGACCGAGCCGCTCACGCAACTCCAACTGCGACTCGTCCTCGATGTACACCCGCAGGGCGAAGGTGTGCACGTCCTCCCCGTGCTCGACCCAGCCGACCCACCAGCCCGGCGAGGGGTCCACGGTTCCGCCCCACCCGGTCTTGGCGAACAGGGCGTGGTCCCCGATCCGGTCGACCCGTGCGATCTCGCGCACGGCTCGCAGATGCCGGTCCTCCACCGGCAGCTCCGCGCGGGCGAGGCTCGCCAGGAACGCGGTCTGCTCCATCGGGGAGACCTCCAGCGGCCCCTCCAGCCAGAACCGGTCCACCCGCTCCTCGCCGCCGATCGCGCGGTTGCCGTAGTCGAACCGGTCCACCCACGCCGCCATCCGGTCGTGGCCGACCCGGCGCGCGATCTCCTGGTACACCGGCACGTTGGACGCGGGCAGCGCCTCGCGCATGCTCATGTCCCGCTCCCACCCCGGGACGGGCTGGGGCCCACCGCGGTGGGGCACCACCTCGTCGACGTCGGCGACCGCACCCGTCTGGAGCGCGATCACCGAGTTGACCAGCTTGAACGTGGAAGCCGGGACGGTGCGCCGACGGGCCTCCTCGGGGGCGACGACGGTCGCCGTGCGCCCACCGGTGTCGAAGAGGACGAAGGTTCCCTCCACACCCGCCTCCTCGAAGACCGCCTCCAGGTCCTCGCGTTCCTCCGAGGGGACGTCACCGCCGACCCGGTCGACGAGGCGCGCGTCGCCCCGGACGTTGCCGACCACCTCCGGCGCGGTGCCCGTGCACGCGGCCCCGACGAGCACGGCCAGCACCGCGGCCACGAGGGCCCACGCCGCCGTCCCGCGGCCCGGCGCCGCCGATCGTCTCCCCCGCCTGTCACCGGTGACCACTCGTGCCCCCTCCGCACGTCGCCCCGTCCGTCGCATCCACGCTAACGGTTCGTCACCGTCCGTACGGCGTTTTCCACAGGCGCGCCGGGTGGGAGCCCGACCACCCTTGGGAGCCGCCGACGGCCGCTGCTAGTCTGATCGTGTTGCTGACCCCGTACGGGAGAGCGCCCGCGTAGCCAATGCGGGCCGCCGAAGGAGCAATCCCTCCCCGATGACAACCTCTCAGGCACACTGGACCGTACGGGCGAGACCACTCTGGAAAGCAGGGACCGCCGTCCCTCGCCGAAGGTGCAAACCACGCCGAGCGCGCGGTGAAGCTCTCAGGCACAGATGACAGAGGGGGAGGATGGCAACGCCACGCACGAAGACGCCCATCCTCTCGGGAGTGCCCATGTCAGAGCCCGCGTCCGCGCCACGCGCGACAGCGCTGCGCGAGATCCACGAACAGTCCGGGGCCACACTGGTCGACTTCGCCGGGTGGCTCATGCCCCTGCGCTACGGCAGTGAGACCGCCGAGCACACGGCGGTCCGCGAGGCCGCCGGGCTCTTCGACCTCTCCCACATGGGTGAGATCCGCCTGTCCGGGCCGCAGTCGGCCGAGGCCCTCGACCACGCCCTGGTCGGTCACCTGTCCCGGGTGAGGGTCGGCCGCGCCCGCTACACCATGATCACCGCCGCCGACGGCGGCGTCCTGGACGACCTCGTCGTCTACCGGCTCGGCGAGGGGGAGTACCTCGTCGTGGCCAACGCGGCGAACGTGTCCGTGGTCGCCGACGCCCTCGCCGAACGGTCCCGGGGCTTCGACACCGAGGTTGCCGACGAGTCCGCCGAGTACGCGCTCATCGCCCTCCAGGGCCCGCGCGCGGTGGAGATCCTGGCTCCGCTGACCGACGCCAAGCTCGACGAGATCCGCTACTACGCGGGCTACGAGCACACCGTGGCCGGGGAGCCCGTGCTGCTCGCCCGGACCGGGTACACCGGCGAGGACGGCTTCGAGATCTTCGTCCGCCCCGCCGAGCGCGCCCCGCACGTGTGGAAGACCCTCATGGAGGCGGGCGCCGAGCACGGCCTGGTACCCGCCGGACTGTCCGCGCGCGACACCCTGCGCATGGAGGCGGGGATGCCGCTGTACGGGCAGGAGCTCACCGCCGACCTCACCCCCTTCGACGCCGGGCTCGGCCGCGTGGTCAAGCTCGACAAACCGGGTGACTTCGTCGGCCGCGCCGCCCTGGAGGAGGCCGCGCGCACCGCGCGCGAACGCCGCCTGATCGGCCTCGTCGGCCGCGGTCGCCGCCCGCTGCGCAAGGGCCAGAACGTCCTGCGCGACGGCGCCGTCGTCGGCACCCTCACCAGCGGCGCGCCCTCGCCCACCCTGGGCCGCCCCATCGCCATGGCCTACGTGGACGGCGACCTCGACACCGCGACCGGCGCGTTCACCGTGGACGTGCGCGGGCGCGGCGAGGACGTCGACGTGGTCGAGCTGCCGTTCTACCAGCGGCAGTCGTGACAGCGGGCCCCACACCCCGGGGCCCACGCGCCCCCACGGCGGGATCCCCGATCCGGGGACCGGCACGGACGGGGCGTGACCAGGCGTAGGTCGGGCCGGGGCGCCGTACCGGCGCACGGCAGGATGCACGAATATCTCCAAGGAGAGTCGAAGTGAGCGTTCCCACGGAGCTGGGTTACACCGATAAACACGAGTGGGTCCGGATCGAGGACGGCGTCGCGACCGTCGGGATCACGGCGTACGCCGTCGAATCGCTGGGCGACATCGTGTTCGTCGAGCCTCCCGCGGTCGGCACCGAGGTGACCGCCGGGGAGACGTGCGGCGAGGTGGAGTCCACCAAGGCCGTCAGTGACGTCTACTCGCCGGTGAGCGGTGAGGTCGTCGAGGTCAACGGCGCGCTGGAGGACGAGCCGGAGTCGGTCAGCTCCGACCCCTACGACGCGTGGCTGTTCCGGGTGCGGGTCTCCGGGGAACCCTCCGACCTGCTCTCCGCCGAGGAGTACAAGGCTCTGACCAAGGAAGAGGAGTAGCCGACCGATGGCGACCGACAAGACCCTGCTCAACCAGAGCCTCAGTGAACTCGACCCGGAGGTGGCGGCCGCGGTCGACGCCGAACTGGGGCGCCAGCGTGACACCCTGGAGATGATCGCCTCGGAGAACTTCGCTCCGCAGGCGGTCCTGGAGGCCCAGGGCACCGTGCTGACCAACAAGTACGCGGAGGGCTACCCCGGCCGCCGCTACTACGGCGGCTGCGAGCACGTCGACGTCGTCGAGCAGCTGGCCATCGACCGCGCCAAGGAGCTGTTCGGCGCCGAGCACGCCAACGTGCAGCCGCACTCGGGCGCCCAGGCCAACACCGCCGTGTACTTCGCCCTGCTCAAGCCCGGCGACACCATCCTGGGCCTGGACCTGGCCCACGGCGGCCACCTCACCCACGGCATGCGGATCAACTACTCCGGCAAGATCCTCGACGCCGTGGCCTACCACGTGCGCGACTCCGACGGCACCGTCGACTACGACGAGGTCGCGGCCCTGGCCAAGGAGCACCGTCCCAAGATGATCGTGGCGGGCTGGTCGGCCTACCCGCGCCAGCTGGACTTCGCGCGGTTCCGCCAGATCGCCGACGAGGCCGACGCGCTGCTCATGGTCGACATGGCGCACTTCGCGGGCCTGGTCGCCGCGGGCGAGCACCCCAACCCGGTGCCGCACGCGGACGTGGTCACCACCA